>JAFAYQ010000018.1 GCA_019240215.1 Actinomycetota bacterium
GTCCTGGCTCCCGGAACGGGTCGCCACCGCGGCGCGCCGTGGCCGGCCCGACGAGTTCGCCCGGTACCTGGAGGAACTGGCCAGCGTCAGCATCGGCGCGCTGAGTTCCCCCGGCCGCCGGGGAGGCGCCCGAGCTCCCGGAAGTGACAAGCCTGCCCTGGCCAGGGCGGCGCAGGCCGGTCTCGCCGCCGGGCTTGGGCTGCTCGGGGTCGGCGCGCCCGAACGGCTGTGAAAAACGGAGAACGAGACTGATGAGCCGTGTCGCCCACCCGGCCGGGCCGCGCCACGCGGACGTGCTGCCCGCCGACCACCCGCCGGCGCCGCCCGCCGACCTGAACGCGCTGCACCCGGCGATCTGGCCGCACAGCGCCCAGCGGCGCGACGGCGTGCTGACGCTCGGCGGCGTGGACGTCCGCGACCTGGCGGGGGAGTTCGGCACGCCGGTCTTCGTCATGGACGAGCAGGACGTGCGGGACCGCTGCCGGGAGTACAGCGAAGCGTTCGGGCCCGACGCGCAGGTCTTTTACGCGTCGAAGGCGTTCTGCTCGCGCGCGGTGCTCCGCTGGGTCACGGAAGAGGGCCTCGGCGTCGACGTCTGCACTGGCGGCGAGCTCGAGACCGCGCTGTCCGCCGGGGTCGACCCGGCCATGATCACGATGCACGGCAACAACAAGCTCCCCGCCGAACTCGCCCGGGCCGTCGCCGCGGGCATCGGGCACGTCGTCGTGGACTCCTACGAGGAGATCGCGCGGCTCGCGTACTACGCCGAGCAGGCCGGCGCCCGGCCGCGGGTGCTGGTCCGGGTGACGACCGGCGTCGAGGCGCACACGCACGAGTTCATGGCGACCGCGCACGACGACCAGAAGTTCGGCTTCTCGCTGGCCTCCGGCGCCGCCGACGAGGCGGTGCGGCGGGTCCTCGCGCTGCCCCAGCTCGAGTTCGCCGGGCTGCACTCGCACATTGGCTCGCAGATCTTCGACACCGCCGGCTTCGAGGTGGCCGCGCACCGGGTGGTCGGGCTGGCCGTCCGGATCGCCGACGAGCACGGCGTCGAGATCGACGAGCTCGACCTGGGCGGCGGGTTCGGCATCGCCTACACCGACGAGGACCAGGCGCCCGAGGTCAAGCTGCTGGCCCAGAGCATCCGCGACATCGTCGACCGCCAGTGCCAGGCGGCCGGGCTGGCCCGGCCGCGGCTCACGGTCGAGCCCGGGCGCGGCATCGCCGGGCCCGGCACGATTACGATCTACCAGGTCGGGACCATCAAGGACGTGGACGGGCTGCGCACCTACGTGAGCGTGGACGGGGGCATGAGCGACAACATCCGCACCGCGCTGTACGACGCCAGCTACACCTGCGCGCTGGCCTCGCGCGCGTCCGACGCCCCGCCGATGCTGTCCCGGGTGGTGGGCAAGCACTGCGAGAGCGGCGACATCGTCGTCCGCCACGCCTACCTGCCGTCCGACCTGGCGCCCGGCGACCTGATCGCGGTGGCCGCGACCGGTGCCTACTGCCGGTCGATCTCCAGCAACTACAACCACGTGCCCCGGCCCGCCACCGTCGCGGTCCGGGACGGGGCGGCCCGGGTCATCGTCCGCCGGGAGACCCTGGACGACCTGCTGCGGCTGGACGTGGGATAGGCACGTGACCGAAGAAATCAAAACCCTCAAAGTCGCGCTGCTGGGCTGCGGCTCGGTCGGCACCCAGGTGGCCCGGCTGCTGACCGAGCAGGGCGACGACCTGGCCGTCCGCATCGGCGCCCGGCTGGAGCTGGCCGGCATCGCGGTCCGCCGCCCGCAGGCCCCGCGGGACCCGGCCGTCGACCGCTCGCTGCTCACCGCCGACGCGATGGAGCTGGCCACCCGGCCCGACATCGACATCGTGGTCGAGGTGATCGGCGGCATCGAGCCGGCCCGGTCGCTGCTGCTGTCGGCCATGAAGGCGGGCAAGTCGGTCGTCACCGCCAACAAGGCGCTGCTGGCCGAGGACGGCGCCGAACTGCACGGAGCCGCCCGCGAGCACGGCGTCGACCTGTACTACGAGGCGGCCGTGGCCGGCGCGATCCCGCTGCTGCGCCCGCTGCGCGAGTCGCTGGCGGGCGACACCGTCCGCCGGGTGCTGGGCATCGTCAACGGCACCACCAACTACATCCTCGACCGGATGGACACCTCCGGGGCCGGCTTCGCCGAGGCGCTCGAGGAGGCCCAGTCGATGGGCTACGCCGAGGCCGACCCGACCGCCGACGTCGAGGGGTTCGACGCCGCCGCCAAGGCTGCGATCCTGGCCGGGCTGGCCTTCCACACCGCCGTGGTCGCGGCCGACGTGCACCGGGAAGGCATCACCGGCGTCACCACGGCCGACATGTCCAGCGCGCGGGCGCTCGGCTGCGTGGTCAAGCTGCTGGCGATCTGCGACCGGACCGCCGACGGCGTCTCGGTCCGGGTGCACCCGGCCATGATCCCGCGCTCGCACCCGCTGGCCGCGGTCGGCGGGGCCTACAACGCGGTGTTCGTGGAGGCCGAGTCGGCCGGCCGGCTGATGTTCTACGGCGCCGGCGCGGGCGGCACCCCGACCGCCAGCGCGGTCCTCGGCGACCTGGTCGCGGTGGCCCGCAACCGGCTGGCCGGCACCCGCGGGCCGGACGCCACCACCTACGCCGGCCTGCCGGTGATGCCGATGGGGGAGACGCTGACCCGCTACCACGTCTCCATCGACGTCGCCGACCGGCCCGGGGTGCTGGCCCGGGTGGCCGACGCCTTCGCCCGCCATGACGTGTCCATCCGCGCCGCCCGCCAGGAAGCCCGCGGGGACGACGCGCAGCTGATCATCGTGTCCCACCAGGCCCGGGACGCGGCGCTGGCCGCCACGGTCAGCGAACTGGAGTCTCTCGACGCGGTCCGCGCCGTGGCCAGCGTGATGCGGGTCGAAGGTGAGGAAGGTTCCCCATGACCAGCCCTGACACAACTGCTGATCACACCAGTCACACCAGCACCCCCAGCCTCGGCAGCCCCACCGGCCGCGCGTGGCGGGGCGTGGTGGCCGAGTACCGCGACCGCCTCCCGGTCGACGAGACGACCCCGGTGGTCACCCTGTTCGAGGGGGGCACCCCGTTGCTGCCCGCGCCGGTGCTGTCGGCGCGTACCGGCTGTGACGTTTTCCTCAAAGTAGAGGGTCTGAACCCCACCGGCTCGTTCAAGGACCGGGGCATGACGGTGGCGATCAGCGCGGCCGCCGGCCGCGGGGCCCAGGCGGTGATCTGCGCGTCGACCGGCAACACGAGCGCCAGCGCCGCCGCCTACGCCTCCCGGGCCGGCATGACCTGCGCGGTGCTGGTCCCGCAGGGCAAGATCGCCATCGGCAAGCTCGCCCAGGCGCTGGTCCACGGGGCCAAGCTGCTCCAGGTCAGTGGCAGCTTCGACGACTGCCTGGAGGTCGCCCGCAAGCTGTCGGCCGAGTATCCGGTCGCCCTGGTCAACTCGGTCAACCCGGACCGCATCCAGGGCCAGAAGACGGCCGCGTTCGAGATCGTCGACGCGCTCGGCGACGCCCCCGACGTGCACTGCCTGCCGGTCGGCAACGCCGGCAACATCACCGCCTACTGGATGGGCTACCAGGAGTACCGGCGGGACGGCCGGTCCACCCAGCTACCGAAGATGTTCGGCTTCCAGGCCAGCGGGGCGGCCCCGATCGTGAACGGCGAGCCGGTCCGCCAGCCGCAGACGATCGCCACCGCGATCCGCATCGGCAACCCGGCCTCCTGGCGGCTGGCCGAGCACGCCCGGGACGAGTCCGGCGGCGTGATCCACTCGGTGACCGACCGGGAGATCCTGGCCGCCTACCGGATCCTGGCTCGCGACGAGGCGGTGTTCGGCGAGCTGGCCTCCTCGGCCAGCGTGGCCGGCCTGCTGCAGTCGCGCGCCGCCGGCCTGATCCCGGCCGGGTCGCGGGTGGTCTGCACGATCACCGGCAACGGCCTCAAGGACCCCGACTGGGCGCTGTCGGGCGCCCCGTCGCCCGCCACCATCTCGGCCGACTCCGGCGCGGCGGCCGCCGCCCTCGGGCTCGCGTGAACGGTCCCGCCTTCACTCGCAAAGTGCGGGTCCAGGTCCCGGCCACCAGCGCCAACCTCGGGCCCGGGTTCGACTGCCTCGGTCTCGCGCTCAGCCTGCACGACGTGATCGAGGCCTGGATCGAGCCGGGCGGGCTGTCGATCGGGGTGAGCGGTGAAGGGGCCGGCACCGCCGACGCGGGCGAGGCGCACCTGGTCGTCCGGGCCATGCGGGCGACGTTCAAGATCCTCGACGGCCAGCCGCCGGGGCTGGCGCTGCGCTGCCGGAACCAGATCCCGCACGGCCGCGGCCTGGGCTCGTCGGCCGCCGCCATCGTGTCCGGGGTGCTGGCCGCCCGCGCGCTGACCGAGGACGGTGAGGCCCGGCTGCCGGACGCGGCCGTGCTGGCGCTGGCGGCCGAGTTCGAGGGCCACCCCGACAACGTGGCCGCCTGCCTGCTGGGCGGGCTCACGGTCGCCTGGACCGGGGCCGACGGCCCGCGCGCGGTCAAACTGTCACCGCTGCCCGCTATCGTCCCTGCCGTGTTCATCGCGCCCGAGCCTTTGTCCACCGAGCACGCCCGCGGGGTGCTGCCGGACGTTGTGCCGCACGCGGACGCCGCCGCCAACGCCGGCCGCAGCGCGCTGCTGATCGCCGCCCTCACCAGCGACTTCGGCCGCGATCTCGACGTCCGGCTGGGCACGCTGCTGGCCGCGACCGAGGACCGGCTGCACCAGCCTTACCGGGCCGCGGTCATGCCGGAGACGGCCGGCCTGGTCGGGCGGCTGCGGGCCGCCGGGGTGCCCGCGGTCGTGTCCGGGGCCGGCCCGTCGGTGCTCGCCTTCCTGGCCAGCCAGGATGCGCTGGATTCAACTTTGCGCGATATGGGTATTGGCTGGGACATAAGCGCTCTTGACGTGGATCGGCAAGGCGCTAGCATCCAATCCGTAACACCGGGTTCAGAAGGCGGCACAGTCCCACAAGGCGGCACATCGCCGTGATCACGCCTGGGGACGTCCACCGCCCGGTGACGGGCGCTTCCAATATGAGCGTGTGCTGGTTGTCTTACTCCGCGACACGGATACCGGTGAGGGAATGCGGTGGGCTCTCGGGGTGTTAGGCTTGGTGACGCACCAGGTGCCCCATTGTGGGACAGGTGCTCATCAGCCATTTGTGATCAGGTCAACGGTTCCGGCCCATCAGGCCTTCCTGAGCAGCCGGGCGGCGTGGCCGCGGTCAGGCAGTGGCCCCCCGGCATTGCGTCAGCAGATTTCCGCTCCCGGCCCGATCCAGGGCGGCGGCGGGTTGGCAGCTTGTTTCGTTCGGCTGCGGGCGCACGCACATCTCATGGAGGAAGATCCCAGCGCCAGGGCAATGACGCATATAAGGGAATCGCGAATCTACGCCTGGGTACCGACGCACTGCCGGGCCCGGTCGATCGGCCGTAGGACCGGCCGAGGATCGTCATGGAAGGACCATTAGTGAGCGACACCACCGACTTCCCCAACGGCGCAGCGACTGCGCCTGGGGAAACCCCCCTCGGTAGTCCGGCGGCCTCGGGGAACGCCGGGCCTGAGGGCTCTCCCGCCAAGGGACGCCGCCGCCAGGGGACCGGTCTTTCCTCCCTGTTGCTTCCCGAGCTGCAGCAGGTGGCGCAGCAGATGGGGATCGCCGGCACGGGGCGGATGCGCAAGAGCCAGCTGATCGCGGCCATCCAGGAGAAGCAGGGCGGAGGCGGCGCCGTGGCGCCCGCTCGCGCCGCGCAGCCGCCCGCCAGCGTCGCGGCCAGCGAAGTTACCGCCCCGCGGTCCGCGTCTGCGGGAGCCGACGCGGTTCGCCCGTCCGGGCAGGACGCCATGGAGTCACCGACCGCCACCGAGACCAGCCCCCGGAGCGCCCGGGGCAGCCGTAACGGCGCCCGGTCGGGCCGCGCGGGCAGTGGCCAGCAGCTCAGCTTCGACCAGCCGGCTGCCGCTGACGGCGGCCCGCAGGCCGCCCCCGCCGCCCCCGCCCAGGCCGCGCAGGCGCAGGTCACCCAGGGTGCGCCGGCCTCCCCGCCCGCGCCCGAGACCAGCGAGGGCGCGCGCGACAGCCAGCCGGGCACCGACGGCCCGCGCGGTGAGCGCCGCCGCCGCAACAACAGCCGCGACGGCGGTCGTGACGGGGGCCGGGACGGGCAGCAGTCCCGCAACCGCGACAGCAACGGCCGTGACAGCAACGGGCGTGACAGCAACGGCCGCGACGGTGGCCGCGACAACGCGCGTGACAGCGCCCGTGACAACGGGCGGGACGGCACCGGCCGCGACAGCAACCGCGACAGCGGTGGCCGCGACGGTGGCCGGGACCGTGACAACGGCCGCGACCGTGACGGTGGCCGGGACCGCGACCGCCAGCCGGTCGCCGCATCCGGTGGCGACGACGGCTACGACGACGACGGCAGTGGCCGCCGTCGCAGCCGGGACCGGTTCCGCAACCGCAACCGGCGCCGCGAGCGGGGCCAGGCCGGTGAGTCCGAGCCGACGATCAGCGAAGACGATGTGCTGATCCCGATCGCCGGCATCCTCGACGTGCTGGACAACTACGCCTTCGTCCGCACCACCGGCTACCTGCCCGGGCCAAACGACGTCTACGTGTCGCTGTCCCAGGTCCGCCGGTACGGCCTCCGCAAGGGCGACGTCATCGAGGGCGCCGTGCGCCAGCCGCGTGACGGCGAGCGCCGCGAGAAGTTCAACGCCCTGGTCCGGCTGGACAAGGTCAACGGCCTCGACCCCGATGAGTCCAAGGGCCGGGTCGAGTTCAACAAGCTGGTCCCGCTGTACCCGCAGGACCGCCTCCGGCTGGAGACCGAGCCCGGCATCATGACCACCCGGATCATGGACCTGATCTGCCCGATCGGCAAGGGCCAGCGTGGCCTGATCGTGTCGCCGCCCAAGGCCGGTAAGACGATGATCCTGCAGGCCATCGCCAACGCGATCACCAAGAACAACCCCGAGTGCCACCTCATGGTCGTCCTCGTCGACGAGCGTCCCGAGGAAGTCACCGACATGCAGCGCACGGTCAAGGGTGAGGTGATCCACTCCACCTTCGACCACCCGGCCGACGACCACACCACCGTCGCCGAGCTGGCCATCGAGCGGGCCAAGCGCCTGGTCGAAATGGGCCACGACGTGGTGGTGCTGCTCGACTCGATCACCCGGCTGGGCCGTGCCTACAACCAGGCCGCCCCGGCCAGCGGGCGCATCCTGTCCGGCGGTGTCGACTCGACCGCGCTGTACCCGCCCAAGCGGTTCTTCGGGGCCGCCCGCAACATCGAGAACGGCGGCTCGCTGACGATCCTGGCCACCGCGCTGATCGAGACCGGCTCGCGGATGGACGAGGTCATCTTCGAGGAGTTCAAGGGCACCGGCAACATGGAGCTCCGGCTGCGGCGCGAGCTGGCCGACAAGCGGCTGTTCCCGGCGGTCGACGTGGACGCCTCCAGCACCCGTAAGGAGGAGATCCTGATGGCGCCGGATGAGCTGAAGATCATCTGGCAGCTCCGCCGGGTGCTGCACGCCCTCGACCCCCAGCAGGCGCTCGAGCTGCTGATGGAGCGGATGAAGGAGACCAAGAGCAACGCGGAGTTCCTGCTCCAGGTGCAGAAGACCACACTCAGCTCTGATCGCTGACGCTGAGACCGTTGATGCCCGGCCCCGATTGAGGGGCCGGGCATCACGCATTTGGTGGTAAATCGAGTTTCTGTGCCCGGAAACGGGCAGGAAAGTTGCCGTAGACCGAGCCTCACTGGCACATTGGAGCCATGCCGGACCCTCTGCCGGTGGCGGAGCCCGACCTCGTCCGTCACGTGATCGCCACGACCGGGATGTCCCCGGCCACCGCGACGCGGGTGATCGCCGACGTGGTCGCCTACTTCGACGAGACCGTCGAGGACTACGTGCGCCGCCGCCACCATGAGCTGAGGCTCCGGCAGCTCAAGAACGCCCAGATCTGGTCGGCGCTGGCCGACGAGATCGCCTCGCGGCGGTTCGGGGCGCCGGCGATGACCGAGCGCCAGCTCCGCCGCATTGTCTACGGCTGACACACCGGCCTACGGGCCCCCGGAGGGAGACGCGCCATGTGCGGGATCGTCGGATACATCGGCCGCCGCGAGGCGATGCCGGTATTGCTGGAAGGCCTGCACCGGCTGGAGTACCGGGGCTACGACTCCGCCGGCATCGCGGTCGTGTACCGGGGGAAGCTGCAGGTCACCAAGACCGCGGGCCGCGTCCAGGACCTGCGCGACCGGGTCAACGACAAGATCAAGTCCAACGTGGGTGTCGGCCACACCCGCTGGGCCACCCACGGCGAGCCGAACGAGATCAACGCCCACCCGCACCTGGACGCCGAGGGCCACATCGCGGTCGTGCACAACGGCATCATCGAAAACGCCGAACAGCTGCGGGCCCAGCTGACCACCGCCGGTGTCAATCTCGTCTCCGACACTGACACCGAGGCGCTGGCCCACCTGATCGCGGGTGAGCTGCGGACCGGCGGCGGGTCGCTGGAGGACGCCGTCTGCCGGACCCTGAGCCGGGTCGAGGGCACCTACGGCCTGCTCGTCATCGACGTCCGCCACCCCGACGAGCTGGTGGTGGCCCGCAACGGCAGCCCCATCGTGCTCGGCCTCGGCGAGAGCGAGATGTTCGTCGCCTCCGACGTCGCCGCCCTCGTCCGCCACACCCAGCAGGTCGTCTACCTCGACGACGGTGAGGTGGCCACCGTCCGCGCCAACGGCTACCAGACCCGCACCCTGGACAACCAGCGGACCAGCAAGGAGCCGACCACCGTCGAGGCCGACGACGGCGACTACGAGCTCGGCGCCTACGAGGACTACATGCGCAAGGAGATCCACGAGCAGCCCGAGGCGCTGCGCCGGGTCCTGCGCGGGCGCCTGGAGGACCGGTTCGCCACCGCCCGGCTGGGCGGCATCAACCTTGACCCCCGCGAGCTGCGCTCGGTCCGCCGGGTCAAGTTCCTGGGCTGTGGTTCGGCCTACTACGCCGGCCAGATGGGCGCGGTCCTGGTCGAGGAGCTGGCCCGGGTGCCGGCCGACGCCGAGCCCGCCTCGGAGTTCCGCTACCGCAATCCGGTCGTCGACCCTGACACCCTGTACATCGCGATCAGCCAGTCCGGCGAGACGCTGGACACGCTGATGGCCGTGCAGGAACTCAAGCGCAAGGGCGGCCAGGTGCTGGGCGCGGTCAACGTGGTCGGCAGCGCCATCGCCCGCGAGTGCGGCCGCGGCGTGTTCCTGCACGCCGGCCCGGAGATCGCGGTCGCCTCGACCAAGGCGCTGACCAACATGGCGGCCTCGTTCGCGCTGCTCGGGGTGCTGCTCGGCCGGGTCCGGGACATGTCCGCGGCCGAAGGTGCCCGGCTGGTGGACGGCCTGCGGGCGCTGCCCGGCCAGATCGAGCAGATCCTCGCCCAGGAGGACAACATCGCCACGATCGCCGGCCAGTTCGCCGGCGCCGACCACATGTTCTACATCGGCCGGGTGCGGGCCTGGCCGGTCGCCCGCGAGGGCGCCCAGAAGCTCAAGGAGATCTCCTACGTGCACGCCGAGGCCTACCAGGCCTCCGAGCTCAAGCACGGCCCGCTGGCGCTGATCGACGCGAGCATGCCCAGCGTGGTGCTGGTCCCCGACGACGAGCTGTTCGCCAAGAACATCTCCACCATCGAGCAGATCAAGGCCCGGGGCGGCCCGGTCATCGCCGTCACCAGCGGCGACCTCCCGGCTGACCTGGCCGACGCGGTCATCAAGGTGCCTCACAACACCCCCGAGCTGGACCCGATCCTGCTCACGATCCCGCTCCAGATGTTCGCGTACCACACCGCCGCCAAGCTCGGCCGCGACATCGACAAGCCCCGCAACCTGGCCAAGAGCGTCACCGTCGAGTAGCGCGCCTCCACCCGGGCCACCCCTGGCTCGCCCGTCTCAGCCGGGGTCGGCCAGGGCGGCCGCCCGGGCCCGCAGTTCGGGGTTGACGATGCTGGCGGCGAGGGTTTGGACCAGCGGCCGGGTGGCCTGGTCACCCGCTTCGGCCTGGTAGATCACCGCCCAGGCGGTGAATTCGGGCAGGTCCATCCGCATTGCGTCCCGGTAGAGGCGGCGCGCCAGCGGCACGACCAGGTCTCGTTGCTGGCGGGCGGCGATCTCCAGCTGCCCGAGGGCGACGAACCCGGACACCCAGACGTAGCGGTCGGACAGCCGGTCGCAGCGGCGCCGGGCGTCGGTGATCCATTCGGTGGCGGCCGGCCCGTCGCCCGCCTGCAGCGCCAGCAGGGCCAGGGCGCGCCCGGCCATCCCCTCCCAGCAGGGGTCGCCCAGCTGGCAGGCCAGCGTGTACGCGTTCTCGGCGTCGTCGCGGGCCTCGGCCCCGCGCCCGGCTGCGGCCAGGCAGTGGGCCCGGAACGCCTGGGACCAGGGCACGAACGCGTTCCAGCGTTCCCGGTCGCAGAGGTCGATGCTGCGCTCGGCGGCCGCCCGGGCCTCGTCCAGCTGCCCGGTGAGCAGCAGCGAGCGGGCCATGACCCCGGTCGACCAGGCCTCCTGCCGGGGGCTGGCGGCCGCCGCCGCGGTCTGCGCGGAGTAGGCCAGTAGCCGCACCGCGGTGTCGTGTCGGCCCTGGTCGGCCTCGTTCATGCCGTGGATCGCCAGCACCCTGGCCGTCAGGGCCAGGTCACCGGTCGTCTCGGCCTGCGCTGACGCCTCGCGCAGGGCGCGGGCCGCCGATGCGTGCCGCCCGGCCTGCACGTCGACGAACGCCAGCTCGCGCAGGATCTCGGCCGCCAGCCGCTGGCTGTCGGCGGACCGGGCGGCCGTCAGCGCCTGGTTCAGCACCACCGCCCCTTCACCGTCGAAACCGCGAACGGCGTGCACCAGGGCCGACCCCAGGGCCGCCAGCACCTCGGCCAGCACCAGCGGATCACGGGCACGCTCGGCGGAGCCGGCCGCGCGCCGCAGCGTCTCGATTCCGGCGTCGGCCGAGCCGGCGTCGATGGCTGCCTTCCCGGCCCGCAGCAGCGACCGGGCCACCACGGCGGCCCGCAGCCCGGTCGGCGAAGCGGGGCTGGCGGCCAGCGCCGCCGACCGCAGGGCCGGCGAGCACGTCAGGCCCTCACGGGCGAACAGCGCCTCGCACCGCGACAGGTGCACGGCCGCCCGGGCGGGATGACCGGCCGCCACCAGCGTGCGCAGGAACAGCTCCTGCGCGTTCTCGTCGAGCGGATCCAGCCCGGCCGCGCGCCCGGCCGGTTCGATCGCGGCCTCGGCGTCACCCACGCTCAGCAGGCCCAGCGTTGCCCGGCGCAGTTCCTCCAGCGACCGGGCCGCGCAGCGGCCGCGGGCCAGCATCAGCCAGACGCTGAAGGCCGGGCAGCGGCGCGGCTCCACCCCCTCCAGCAGGGTCCCGCCGATCTCGGCGGCGGGCAGCGAACCATCCCACAGCGCCGCCACGTCAACCCACAGCGATACGTCGGTCAGGCTGACCGGATCGCCCCGCAACAGTTTCGGATCCTGACCGCAGCGGCGCAGGTCAGCCAGGCCCCAGCGCAGCGCCCCGAGCGGGTCATCGGCCTCGGCGAACAGCTCGGCCGCCAGCTCGCTCCTGGTCAGTGGCCGTTCGGCCAGGACCACCCGGGCCAGCAGCGCCCACGACTTCTGCCCCCGCGGTTCCGGGCCAGGCTGCCGGGCGCCGCCTTCAATGTGCGGACGCCCGAGCAGCCGTACCCGGAGAGTCATCGGAGGCGGGGCTCAGCCCGTGGTGGCCGCGGCCGGTTGCCCCTGCAGCGCGTGCACGTCGGCCGTGGTGAGGCCGTTGCCCGCGATACCCCAGTCACCACTCTGCACCTCCTCCACGAGGACCCAGGTGACGGGCCGGAGGTTCTCGCCCTCGATTTCGACCATGGTGTCGGTGAGCTTACTGATCATCTCCTTCTTCTGCGCCTGCGTGAAGACTCCCTCGATGCACTTCACCGTGACCAGCGGCATTGTCGTGCTCCTTCCATCTCGGATTCCGGTACCGCCGACGATGCCCCCCGACCGTGTGAAGCCGTGTGTGACCAGCCGGACCGCATAAAAATTTCGTTCCCGCCGCTCTCACACGCCCGGTCACATGGCGTACGGGGATGGTCGAACCGCGCGCAGAGGCGCGCAAGGGCGAGAGGAAAAGAGAGAAGGAAGGTACCCAGTCATGACCAAAGTTGCCTGCTTTTGCGGTTGCTGCTTCTCGTTCGACGGCGACGCGGCCGCCTGTCCCCGCTGCGGTGAGGTCGCGAGCGTGGCCCCCGGTTTCGGTGCCTGGTCCGCCCGCCCGGAGCCCGTCCTGGCTCGGAACTGACGGGGGAGCGCAGTGACATGGGGGCTGATCTGACCACCACCGCGCCGCCGTCGGCGACGGACGTCTACGCGCTCGGCCGCGACCCGGGGGAGACCGCGCGGCTTCAGCGCCAGTCCGAGGAGCTGGGGCCCGACAGCGCCGCCCTGCTCGACCGGGTCGGCCTCCGGGCCGGCCAGCACGCGATCGACCTCGGCTGCGGCCCCCGCGGCGTCCTCGACCTGCTGTCCGAGCGGGTCGCACCGGGCGGGCAGGTCACCGGGCTGGACGCGGACCGGCACCACGTCGCCCTGGCCCGGCAGTTCATCGCCCAGCGGGGACTGCGCGGGGTGCAGATCGTGGCGGCTGATGCCCGCCGCACCGGCCTGGCCGCAGCATCATTCGACCTGGTGCACGCCCGCACCCTGCTGATCAACCTGCCCGATCCGGCCGAGGTGGTGACCGAGATGGTGCGGCTGGCCCGGCCCGGCGGCTGGGTCGCCGGCCTGGAGCCGGACCTGGCCAGTGGCGCCCTGTGTTACCCGGCCCATCCGGCCTACACCCGGATCTGGGAACTGTTCTACGCCGCGGCCGGCCGCCACGGCGCCGACCAGCTGATCGGCCGCCGCCTGGCCGAGCTGTACCGGCAGGCCGGCCTGCGCGACGTCGGCCTCGAGGCCCGGGCCCGGGTGTGCCCGCCCGGTGACTCCCGCCGGATGATCGCCCCCGACCTGGTCCGCGGCCTGCACCCCACGATCGTTCGCCTGGGCCTGGCCGATCAGGCCGAGCTCGACGCGCTCGACCGCGCGGTCCGCCGCCACCTGGCCGACCCCGACACCGTGGTGATGCCCCACCTGACGTTCCTCGCCTGGGGCCGCAAGCCAGCCAGCCCTCAGCGGAGCAGCCAGTAGACCTCGGTCCACTGCTGGGCGGGATCGTCGTGGTGGGGACCGTAGATCTCCCAGCGGACGCCGGCTGGCTGCCGTCCATGGGCGCTGCACCAGCTCCGCACCGCTTCATGGCCCGCTCCCACGTCCCCGAACGGGCCGCGATGGACGGTCATCGCCGCGGTCCCGGCCGGCAGCGCCGATCTCACCACCCGGCCGGCGAGCGTAACGGGCCGGTCGAACAGCACCCCGACCTCCACGTTGGGCACGTCGTCGAGATAGAGCATGATGTTGCGGCAGCCGCGGTCGACGCCGGCCGCGTGCAGGCTGGCCCAGACCTCACCCAGGAGCTGCCCCCACAACGCCGGGAACTGCGGCCAGGTCGTGGTGGCGGTCACCACCGCGGTCGGGCGGGGCTCCGCCTCGACCAGGCTCACGTCGTACTCCACCCGATCTCCCCGGTCGGCTCAGTGCAACGGCAGGACGTGCGGCTCGCCTTCGGGCCCCGGCAGCGGCTGCTCACACCAGACGACCTTGCCGGTCCGGGTCCGGCGGGCGCCCCAGCGGGACGCGAACTGGCTGACGACCTGCAGGCCGCGGCCGTTCTCGTCGTCGCGGCCGGCCTGGCGCAGCCGGGGGAGGGCGGCCGAGTTGTCGCCGACCTCGCAGACCAGGGCGCCCTCGCGGACGATGCGCAGGGTCACTGCACCGGGGGAATAGCGCAGCGCGTTGGTCACCAGCTCGGAGACCAGCAGCTCGGTGATGGGGATCATGTCTTCCAGCCCCCACCGCTCCATCGGCTCCCGGATCAGCGACCGGGCCTGGCCGACCGAGGTCAGCTCGCGGCCCAGCGTCCAGGTGGCGTGGTGGTCGGCCGGGATCCGCGACAGCCGGGCCAGCAGCACCGCGATGTCGTCGCGCTGGTGGTCGGCGTAGACGCCGTCCAGCATCGCCTTGCACAGGTCTTCCAGCGACCGCTCGGCCGGGCTATCGCTGAAGATCTTCTGCAGCCGCCCGAGGCCGTCGTCGATGTCCCGGGTGCGGTTCTCCACCAACCCGTCGGTGTAGAGCACGAACAGGCTGCCGTCCTCGACGGTGAACTGCTTGCTCTCGATCGGGCCCTCGCCGACGCCGAGCGGCGGCGCGGGCGACACGTCCAGGTACTCGTTGCTGCCGTCGGGCTGGACCAGCAGCGGCGGCAGGTGGCCGGCCACCGCCACCTCGCAGGTGCCGCTGACCGCGTCGAAGATCGCGTAGGTGCAGGTGGCGAAGTGCGGTTCGCGCTCGCCGAGGGTGTGCATGAGCTCGTCGAGCTGCTGCAGTGACTCGGCCGGGGGCAGCTCCAGCCGGGCCAGCGTGTGGATGGCGGTCCGCAGCCGCCCCATCGTCACCGCCGCCCGCACCCCGTGCCCGGCCACGTCCCCGACCACCAGCGCGACCCGGGCACCGGGCAGCGCGATCGACTCGTACCAGTCGCCGCCGACCTCGATCAGCTTGCTGCCGGGCAGGTAGCGGTGGCGGACGTCGACCGAGGAGGGGGCCGAAAGCCCGGTCGGCAGCATGCTGCGCTGCAGGGTCAGCGCGGTCGCGTGCTCGCGGTTGTAGCGGCGGGCGTTGTCGATGAACATCGCCGCCCGGGACGCGAAGTCCATCCCGATTTCCTGGTCGTAGGCGTCAAACGCCCGGTAGCCGGGCTTGCGCACGCAGACGAAGAAACCGAGCGTGGTGCCCTGCGCGATCAGTGGCAGCAGCAGCATCGAAGTGTCGGTCAGCAGCCCGGCCACCGGCGGGCGCTGCCACATATCGGCCAGCTTCTCCGCGTCGGCGGCCGGGATGCGGTTCTCCAGCACCGGCTTGCCGGTGTCCAGGCAGCGCACGTAGGGCGAGCCCTTGGGGTAACGGAGGATCTCGCCGATCGGGAAGGTGGCCTCCCAGGCCGGGTCCTCGGCGTCGTTGGCGACCGCCAGCCGCCGCAGCGGCTCGGTCCCCTCCAGTCCGTGCGAGGGGAACTCGTCGTCCCCGATCAGGCTCTCCAGCACCGCGACGCCGCCGGAGTTGCAGAAGTGCGGCACCAGCGTGGTGATCAGCTCGCGGGCCACGTGGTCGAAGTCGAGGCTGTCGCCGATCCGCTTGAACGTGCCGTCCAGCAGCGTCTGCCGCATCAGGGCGGGGTCCACGAACCGGGGGGCGACCGGCGAGGGGATGCGCAGCAGGGCCAGCGCGGCCACGTTGGCGTCGCCCGCCTTCATCGGGTGCACGGTGACGATCGCGTCCAGGTTGTCGCCGCTCTCGGTGCGGATCGACAGCATGCCGGTGCCCTCGCGGTCGGCCTTGAGCGCGTCGAGCAGCGACTGCACCACGTTGTCGCCCGCGGAGGCGGGCGGCGGGACGACCCCGTTGGAGTCGCCGTTCTCGGCCGGGCTGGGGTCGATGACCAGATCGCTGAGGCTGGCGCCGAGCAGCTTCTCGGCCGGGCGCCCCAATACCGCCGGCGCCTGCCGGTCATGCTGAACAATCCGACCGGAATGGTCGATACCGAGAATGATGGTCCGCACCGACGCGCTCTGCGGTGGCGCGCTGCTGTCGACCGTCATGCCGGTTGTCACGTGGTGCTCTCCTGTCGGCGTCTCACCCGTCGGCGTCGAGCATGTCAGCAGGCCCTCCGTGCCCGCCAGCCACAATGGCCCCGATCACCGCTCCTGCACTGATACCCATTACCCGGGCTGTCTTAGCCCAATTATGAGCCAACGTTGCCCGGCCGGCAGCAGATACGCGTACGCGTCTTTAGGCTCGATGAATACCTTTCGCCCGCTTAATTCCCCCCGACGCCGGTACCGCACTGCGGCCAGCCGAAAAATGCAGCACAGCACCCATGCCGGAATTGCGAGATTACACGTAGTGACCGGGAGTGACCAGGGGCTGCCCCGGACAAATTTCTGAAAGGTCGACGGTCTGGCCATTCAGGCCAGCCGGGCGACGGCCAGCGCGGCCGCCAGCAGGATCAGCCCCCACGACATCGCCCGCAGCGCCCCTTCCAGCGGGGCCAGGATCACCTCCGCCCCGATCGGGCTGACGGTGCCGTCGGCCAGCGCGATCGTGCCCTCGACGCGGGCCGTCCGCCGCCGCAGCGACCGGGCCGGCGTGCTCAGCCGCCGCTGCGCGATCGACAGCGCCAGCGCCGCCGCCGCGCCGCCCGCCGCCGCCAGCCCCAGCGTGCCGTCCTGGGCGGCGTAGCCGGTGAGGGCCGGGAACGCGCCCCAGGCGGCCGCGAAGCCGAGGTCGTTGTGGATGATCCCGCCGAACAGCTCGGCGTTGTAGGCCACCACCAGCACCGGGCCCGCCACCATGAACGGCAGCAGGATCCAGCCGGTCTGGGTGATCCCGTACACCCCGAGCCCGACCGCCCCGGCCAGGCTGACCACGGTCGCCGCGATCAGCGCCCAGCCCGGGATCGAGGTCCGCAGCGGCCGCCCGTGCAGCTCGTCCAGCGCGTGCGCGGCCACCCCCACGGCCAGGAAGAACGCCGCCACCGCGTACAGCAGGTGGCCGAGCGAGACCCGCGGCGCCAGCGCCGCCCCGATCACCACGTAGGACAGGTGCCAGGCGGTGTAGGGCGGGTGCAGCAGCGTCCACCAGTCCCGCCAGCGCCCGGGCCGGGCCGCGTAGTACGCCGGCCGCCCCGCCGCATCCCCGGCCTCAGTGCTGGCTGGCTCAGTGCTGGCTGGCTCAGGCACCTCGCTGGCCCCACATGACCAGCCCGCCGCCCAGGCTCATCAGCCGGGTCCCGACCCCGGTGAACCCGGCCCGCTCCCAGGCCCCGACCGTCCACGGGATCGGATAACGGCGGTAATGGCCGGTGATGTCGGGGCCCAGGAACCGCCCCACCCGTAGCCACGGCCCACCGCCCAGCAGCAGGCCGCCGGCCGGCAGGATCGCCCGGGTGTAGACCTCCCAGGCCGCCCGCCACAGCGGGCCCGGCGGCACGCAGAATTCCAGGCTGGCCATGACCCCGCCCGGCTTGACCACCCGGGCCAGCTCGGCCAGCGTGGCCTGCGGGTCGTCCACGTAGCGGAGCAGGTAGGTGAACGTCAGCGCGTCGAAGCTGGCGTCCGGGAACGGCAGCTGCTCGGCCCGGCCGTTGACCAGCGCGATCCGCGGGGCCAGGCCGGCCGCCGCCACCCGGGTCTGGCCCTCCCGCAGCATCGGCTCGGTCAGGTCGACCCCGATCACCCGGGCCCCGGTCCGGCCGGCCAGCTGCAGCGCCACCCCGGCCGTCCCCGACGCCACGTCCAGCACCAGCGTCCCGGCCTCGCCGGCGTCCCCGCCCGGGCCCGCGACCCGGTCGACCATGGCCCGGCGCCAGCGCCCGTTCTGGCCCAGCGACAGCACCGCCTCGAGCCGGTCGTAACGCCCGGGCAGCGGCGCGAACAACCCCTGCGCGAACCGGTTTCGGCCATCGGCGGGATGCGGCATGATCACTCCTCGGCGCCGGGGACCTTCACCCTACTTACGTCCGTTCCGCCCCAGAAGGGCGGCTGGTTACGAGCCGCGGACGGGTCCGGCCCGGGCCTTGCTGGCGCCGGTGGCCCGTGATGTGCTCATCATCGAACCCGTCTCACCGGGTGCAGCGCACCAGGAGGACCACGGATGGCCACCGACACCAACGCCCCCGGCGAACCCCACCCGTGGCCGGAGCCGGTGTCGATGTTCGACACCTCCATCGACGATCCCGGCGACGCGGCCGGCCGGCGGCTGGCGCTCCTGCTCGGCGGGTTCATGTCCACGCAGGTGGTCAGCGCGCTGGCCCAGCTGGGCGTGCCGGACGAGCTGGGGCAGGCCGGCCGGCCCCCAGCTGAGCTGGCCGCCGCGCTCGGGCTGCCCGTCGTGCCGCTGACCCGGTTGCTGCGCGCGGCCACCACGTTCGGCGTGGTCCGGGTGAATCCGGACGGGACGTTCTCGGCCACGCCCCTGTCCGACCGGCTGCGCACCGGCGTGCCCGGTTCGCTGCGCGACTCGGCCATCGGGTTCGTGCTCCCGCCGCTCTGGAGCGCGCTGGGCAACCTGGCCGATCTGGTGCGGACCGGGACACCCGCCGACCCCCAGCTGATGTGGGACTATGCCCGGGACCACCCCGACGCCGCCGCGCGGTTCGCCGGTGCGATGGCCCGGCAGGCGGCCACGCTGGCCGGCTGCCTGCGGGCGGCCGGCTATGCACCGCCGCCCGGCCAGCGGATCGTCGACGTGGGCGGCAGCCGCGGCATCCTGCTGTCCTACCTGCTGCAAGCGGTGCCGGGCGCCCGCGGTGTCCTGTTCGACCGCGCCGAGGCGCTCGCGGCGGCGCCCGCGGTGCTGGCCGCGGCCGGGGTTGAGGACCGGGCCGAGGTCGTCACCGGCAACTTCATGACCGAGGTGCCCGACGGTGACCTGCACGTGCTCTGCCACGTGCTGCACGACTGGGACGACGAGATCGCGCTGGCGATCGCCCGCAACTGCTACCGGGCCAGCCACCCGGGCGGCGGCCTGCTGGTCATCGAGTACCTGCTGCCGACCCCGGCCGAACCGTCGCTGTCCTACCTGATGGACATCTTGATGATGACGGTCGAGGCGGGCGGCGAACGCACCCGCGAGGAGTTCACTCACCTGCTGGGCCGGGCCGGTTACTCGTTCGGCCGCGAGGTGCCGGTCACCAGCCCCGGCCGCCAGCTACCGCAGCGCATCCTGGAGTTCCGCCGCGTCTGACCGCCGCCCCGGCCGGGCCGCTACGAGCCGAACGAGGTGTGTGAACCGGAGATCGAGATCAGCACGCCCTGGCCGGTGACGCTGACGTTCTGAATGGTCATGCCCGCGGGCAGGCTGGGCAGGCTGATCTTGAAGTCGCTGGCGTTGCCGAGGGCCGACAGCGGGATCGGGCCCGCGTTGACGATCTTGACCTCGATCTGGTGCGAGTTGGCCCGGGTCACCTGGGCCAGCGCGGTGCCGCTGATGAAGCCCAGGTCGACGTTGGCCTTCAGCTCGTTGTTGCCGCCGTTCGACAGTGTGATGCCGTCGCTGAGCCCGGCCGCGCTGTCCAGCCCGGCGAACGTGATCAGCGCCGTCCCGTTGATCTGGTCGACCGTGGCGCCGTTGAAGCTCGAGGTCAGGCGGACGCCCTGCCCGGTCGCGTTGACGCTGGCGATCGTGAGCGGGCCCTCCTTGACGTTGCTGGCGGAGATGTTCACCTTGTGGAAGTCGCGGGCGGCCAGCTGGGTCAGGAACGGGAAGCCCTCGATGTCGACCTTGGGCTTGACCGGGAAGCCGGCCGACTTGATCTGGCTGGCCGCCACGTTGTCGGCGATCGCGGCCGCCACCCGGTCGGCCACCACCGCCAGGACGACCAGGATCAGCACCACCACGGCGGTGATGGTCAGCCCCCGGTGCCGCCGCCGCGGCCGCGCCGCCCGTCCACCAGGTCCGCTACCGCGGCCACTCCAGTCCCCTTGGCCGTCGTAGCCGGCCTGGCCGCCGTAGCCACCTTGGTCACCCTGGCCGCTGTAACCTCTCTGGTCACCGTAGTCACGTTGACCCCGCTGGCCGCCGTAGCCGCTCTGGCCTCCCTGGCCAACGGGAGCACCCCAACCGCCCTGGTCGCGCTGGTCTCCGGGGGAACTCCAGCCACTCTGGTTACCCCGATCGTTCCCGTAGCCACCGCGTCCACCGGCGTGGCCACGGGGGTCTGGCTGGCTCGGCCAGCCCGGTCGCAGCGGCCGGGTCGGATCATCGCTCATGGGGACCAGCTCCACTGTCAGGGGGCGGGACGAAGTTTAATGTAAATAACGAGCTATTCAAGAAATAGGTGCAGGTTATTCCCCTTTATGCACGTGCCATCTACACTCTGAAGGCATGTCGTCGCTGCGTTCCGGACCGGCGGGGGCTGGCCCGGTCTTGGTGGTACGTACCCGTCAATCTGACCACAGATTGCAGGCGGGTACCGACTACCGACTGGGCCGGGATCCGGCTTCCGACATCGTGTTTGATGATGCCCGCGTGTCGTGGGCCCATGCCGTCTTCCGGCATGAACAGGACACTTGGATACTCGAGGATGTAGGAAGCACAAACGGGATATTTGTCGACGCCCGTCGCGTGCGCCGCATCACCATTGGTGTCGATTGCGTAGTTCGCCTCGGCAACCCGGACGACGGTCCGGTGCTGCGCTGCGAACCGGGGGGCGAGCCGCCGCACCCGGCCACCCAGGTGTCGGGCTCGACGCTGGACGCGGGCACCGTGGTCATCGACCACCCGGCCCCCGGCGGGCCACCCCCGGCGCCGGACCGTCCGGCCGCCCCTGACCGTCCGGCCACCCCCGCCCGCGGGGTCACCCCTGGTCCGCCGCCCGCACCCGAGCGGCCGGCAACACCCGAGGTCAGGCCGGTAGTTGGTAACGGCCGGCCGGCAGTCAGTGACGACCGGCCGAAGGCCCGCTGGACGCCGCGGGCCGATGTCCCGGCCGCCCGGCCCCGGCCCCCGCAGGCCCCGGACCGGAGTGACCGTTCCGGCCGGCCGGAACGTAACGGCCGTCCCGCCTTCACCCCGAGCCCGGCCGGTCCCGGCGGTCCCGGCGGTCCCGGTCGTCCCGCTGGCCCAGCGGGCCGCGACCGGCCGCCCGCCGCCCAGGGTCCGGGCCAGGATTTCCGGCTCAGCGTCGACCGGCGCCCGACCGCGGTGCTGCCGCTGCCCACCAAACGGATGCGTATCGGCCGGACCCCCGACAATGACATCGTCCTTTCCGACCTGACGATCTCCGGCCACCATGCGGAATTGCGCCGCACGGGTGAAACGACGTACGAGATAGTTGATCTGGGCAGCCACAACGGCACATTTGTCAATGGGCAGCGTGTTACGTCTGCGACACTTACCGAGAAAGACATCGTCGGGATCGGCAACGCCACTTTCCGGCTCACCGACGGGACACTGCGCGAATACATCGACTCCGGCGACGTTTCGCTGGTCGC
This sequence comes from Actinomycetota bacterium, assembly GCA_019240215.1. Lineage (GTDB taxonomy): Bacteria > Actinomycetota > Actinomycetes > Streptosporangiales > Streptosporangiaceae > Bog-532. The sequence goes on from JAFAYQ010000018.1 coordinate 21,282, forward strand.
GCAGGATCTGGTGGTCGAGGTGTCCGGCGGCAAGATTCTGCTGAACCATGTGAGCTTCCCGCTGGGCGAACGGTCGCTGGTCGGCGTCATCGGCCCCAGCGGCGCCGGCAAGTCCACCCTGCTCGGCGCGCTGACCGGCATGCGCCCGGCCGACCGCGGGGTGGTGCTGTACGACAACCGCGACCTCTACCAGAACTACGCGGAGCTGCGAACCCGGATCGGCCTGGTCCCGCAGGACAGCGTGATGCACACCCAGCTGACCACCCGGCGGGCGCTGCAGTACGGCGCCGAGCTGCGGTTCCCGCCGGACATCAACGCCCGGGAACGGGACGCCCGGGTGAACGAGGTGATGAGCGAACTGGCGCTGACCAAGCACGCCGACACCCGGGCCGACCGGCTCTCCGGCGGCCAGCTCAAACGAGTCAACGTCGCCCTGGAACTGCTGACCAAGCCGTCGGTGCTGTTCCTGGACGAGCCGACCTCCGGTTTGGATCCGGGCCTGGACAAATCGGTTATGGAGCAGATGCGTGACCTGGCCCACGATGGGCGCACGGTCATCGTGGTCACCCACTCGGTGGCCAACCTGGGTGCCTGTGACCGGCTGCTGGTCCTGGTGCCTGGGGGCCGGGTCGCGTTCTTCGGCCCGCCCGAAGAAGGGCTGGAGTACTTCGGCGAGTCGGACTGGGCCGACGTGTTCCAGATCTTCGACCGCCAGCCCGACCGCGACTGGGCGGCCGAGTTCAAGGCGTCCCGGGCGCACGAGGAGTACGTCACCCGCCCCCAGAACGTCCCCGCCGTCAGCAGCGGCCCCAAGGCGGCCGGCACCCAGGCCCCGACCCGCGGCGGCGGCTTCCACCAGTTCAGCACGCTGTGCCGTCGCTACCTGCGGGTCCTGGCCTCCGACCGGGCCTACGTGCTGTCGGCGGTGCTGATGCCGTTCATCCTCGGCGGCCTGATCTACCTGGTGGCCGGCAGTACCGGCCTGCGCGGCGCCAGCGCCGAGACGACGCTGATCATGCTGGTGGTCGGGGTGAGCCTGTCCAGCACGATCGGCTCGATCTTCGAGTTGCTCCGGGAACGAAATATCTACATCCGAGAACGGGCGGCCGGGCTGTCGTCCGGCGCTTACCTCTGGTCCAAGCTGGTGGTGCTGGGCGTCGTCTCGATCGTGCAGGCGCTGATCGTGACCGGCATCGGCCTCGGGCTAAGGCCGCTGCCTCCCGAGGGTGCGCTGCTCACCCACCTGCCGTTCGCCGAGCTGCTGATCGCGATGGCGGTGTTCGCGGTCGCCTCGATGAGCCTCGGACTGATGACGTCCGCCCTGGTCAAGACCATCAACCAGGCCACCCCGTTCCTGGTGCTGATCATCTTCATCCAGATCATGCTGAGCGGCGGCGTGTTCCCGGTCGGCGGGGCCGGCATCAACGAGGTGTCCTGGCTGATCCCCGGCCGCTGGGGGTACGCCGCGGTCGCCTCCACCGCCGACCTCAACCACCTGCTGCTACGTGGTTCGACGTCAATCAACTCGCTGTGGGACCACCAGGCCGGCACCTGGCTGACCGACATCGGCGGCATGGTCGTGCTGTCGATCGTGTTCGTGGTGATCACCTGGTGGCGGCTGAACAAGCTCAGCCCCGGCCGGCGCAAGTAGCGCGACCGGTTCCGGGGGGCTCAGCTGAGCAGTGCCTCCCGGAGCTGGCCGAGCGACGGCGGGTCCATGCCCAGCCCGTCATTGAGAAATTCTGAAAACGTCCCGAATCGCCGGCCGACCTCGTCGAACGCGGCCTCCAGGTAGCCGGCGTTCAGTTCCAGGATCGGACGTAGCAGGCCGGGCTCGCGCATCATGCCGGTCTTGGCAGGTCGTTGCCGAGCTTGAAGTACCGGGCCTGGTAGACCTGGTTGGACAGCAGGTAGTCCTCGACCACGCTCTGGTGCGGGACGCCCAGCGTGGTCAGCACGATCGCGGTCATCCAGCCGGTCCGGTTCTTGCCGCTGGTGCAGTGGAACAGCAGCGGCAGGCCCCGTCCGGTGTCGGCCATCATCCGCAGCTCGATCCCGAAGCCGTCGCGCTGGCGCCCGGTGGCCACGAACCCGCGGTGCACCCGGACCATCAGCTCGGCGGCCCGGCCCTGCCCCAGCTCGGCCTGCTGGCGCCCGTGGTCGCCGCTGGCGATCAGGTCCGAGAACGCCCCGACCTCGGCCCCCGGGACCGGCAGGCTGACCCCGATTGCGCCCGGCGGCAGCCGGTCCTCGCCGTTGACCAGCACCTCGCCCGGCAGCCGGAAGTCCACGACCGTGCGCAGCCCGATGCTACCCACGGTAGCCATATCGACCGACGTCAGGCGGCTGAGCGCGTCGCCCCTGAACACCCGCCCGCGCGCGGTCAGGCGCCCGTCAGCGGTGCGCTGACCGCCGAGGTCGCGCACGTTGACGGCCCCTTCGAGCTGCACGGACCTCACAAGTACATGAGCGTACTCAATAGGCTGAGTACTGGGCCGCCGCTTCATCGCGCAGGACCCGGCGCAGCACCTTGCCGATCATGTTGTGCGGCAGGTCGTCACGCGCAGTGATTTCGCTGGGCACCTTGTAGGCCGCCAGCCGCTCCGCGCAGTACCGCAGCAGCTCATCCCGGCTGGGGGCGAGCCCCGGCACCAGCACCACGTAGGCCGCCACCCGCTCGCCCCGTCTGGTGTCCGGCACGCCGATCACCGCGCTCTCCTTCACCCCCGGGTGGGAGTTCAGCACCTCCTCGACCTCGGACGGGTAGACGTTGAGGCCGTCCAGGATGACCACGTCGCGCTTGCGGTCGATCAGCGTGAAGAAGCCGTCGGGGCTCATCATCGCGATGTCGCCGGTCCGCAGCCAGCCGTTGGACAGCACCTCGGCCGTCTCCCGGGGCTGGTTCCAGTAGCCGGCGAACACCTGCGGCCCGTGCACCAGCAGCTCGCCCGCCTGCCCGACCTCGAGCACCTGGCTGGGGTCGGTCTCGCTGACGATGCGGGCCATGGTGCCCGGCATCGGCACCCCGACCGAGACGTGCCGGGCGTTCCCGTTCAGCGGGTTGGCCATCAGCACCGGCGCGGTCTCGGTCATCCCGTAGCCCTGCACGACCTGGGCCCCGGTCGCCCGGCGGAAGCTGTCCACGGTCTCCCGGCGCAGCTTCATCGCCCCCGACACGCAGGTCCGGATGGAGTCCAGGTGGGCCGAGCCGGCCGCCGGCGACTCGGCGATCTGCTGGTAGATGGGCGGTACCCCGGGCAGGATCGTCGGCCGGTTGTCCTTGATCTCGGCCAGCACCAGGTCCAGGTCGAACTTGGGCACCAGTACGACGGTGCCGCCGATCAGCATGGTCGTGGTCAGCCCGAGCGTCAGCCCGAACACGTGGAACAGCGGCAGCACCGCCAGCGTGACCTCCTGGCCGGGCACGTAGCCGGGGTCCCAGGCGGCGGTCTGGTGGGCGTTGGCCAGCAGGTTGGCGTGGGTCAGCATCGCCCCCTTGGGGGTGCCGGTGGTGCCGCCGGTGTACTGCAGCGCGGCCAGGTCGCGGGCCGGGTTGATCTGGACCGGGATGGGACGGGGGCGTGCGTCCGCCATCACCTCGGCGAACCGCAGCGGGTAGTCGTCCAGGTCGGGCGGCAGGTCGGCGGTCAGCTCGGCCCGCTTCGCGCGTGCCTGGCGCAGCGGCAGCCGCAGCGCCAGCCGCTTGGCGGCCGGCAGGTACTCGGTCAGCGAGGTGACGATGACGTGCTCGACGTTGGTGCCCGGCAGCGCGGCCGCCACCGTCTCGTAGGCCCGGTCGAACACCACCACCACCTTGGCCCCGCTGTCGGCCAGCTGGGCGTGCAGCTCGGCGGTGGTGTACAGCGGGTTGTTCTGCACGATGACCGCGCCCCGCCGCAGCGTGCCGAAGAACGCGATGACCGCCTGCGGGCAGTTCGGCAGCACGGTCGCCACCCGGTCGCCGTGGTGCACGCCGAGGCCGCGCAGCGCGTCCGCGAACCGGTCGACCTGCTCGGCCAGGTCCTGGTAACTGACCTTGCGGCCCAGGAACACCAGCGCCGTCCGGCGCGGGTAGCGCGCCGCCGAGTCGTCCAGCACGCTGGTCAGCGGGGCATCCGGGAAGTCGGCCCCGGCTGGCACCCCTGCGGGGTAGTAACGCAGCCAGGGCCTTGTGTCGTAGGGCGTCGTCATTGTCCGCTCTTCACCACCTGGGCATGTGCTCGCTCCCAGTGCTATTTCAACTGGCCCAGCGCCGGAAGATCCGCAAATGTCACACTTGGGTGTCTTGCGGGCATTATGAACGTGCCCGGCATCCTTGTCAGCCCGTCTGTTCCTGCTGTGGCTAGGGTGAAGCGATGACAGAGACCCCCGCCCGCGAGCTGCTGAGCCGCCACCCGCTGATCGACGGCCACAACGACCTGCCGTGGGCCATCCGGGATGAGTTCGGCGGTGACCCGGTCCGGGCCCGGCTGGCGGAACCGGTGCCGCAGACCCAGACCGACCTGCCACGGCTGGCGGCCGGGGGAGTGGGGGCTCAGTTCTGGTCGGTCTATGTGCCCGCCACCCTGACCGGGGACGCGGCTGTGACCGCGGTGCTGGAGCAGATCGACATCGCCCAGCGGATGATCGAGGCCTACCCGGACCGGCTCGAGCCGGCGCTGACCGCCGCCGACGTCGAGCGGGTGTTCGCCGCGGGCAAGGTCGCCTCGCTGCTGGGGGCCGAGGGCGGCCACTCGATCAACGGCTCGCTCGGGGTGCTGCGGTCCCTGTACGCCCTCGGCGTCCGCTACCTGACGCTCACCCACAACAACAACGTGGGCTGGGCCGACGCGGCCACCGACGAGCCCCAGGCGGGTGGGCTGACCGACTTCGGCCGCGAGGTGGTCCGCGAGATGCAGCGGCTGGGGATGCTGGTCGACCTGTCGCACGTGGCCACCTCGACCATGCGCGACGCGCTGGCGGTGGCCGAAGGGCCGGTCATCTTCTCGCACTCCTCGGCCCGGGCCCTGTGCGACCACCCGCGCAACGTCCCCGACGACGTGCTGCGCCAGCTGGCCGGCAACGGGGGCGTGTGCATGGTCACCTTCGTCCCGTTCTTCGTTTCGCCCGAGTGTGCCCAGTGGCAGTTCGGCCTGCTGGCCGAGCTCGAACGGCGCGGCCTGGACCGCCGGGACATGGGGGTCTGGGACACGGTGGCCCCCGAATACGAGCGCGCCCACCCGGTGCCGGAGGCCACCCTGGCTCAGGTGGCCGACCACATCGAGCACGTCAGGGCGGTGGCGGGACTGGCGCACGTGGGGATCGGGGGCGACTACGACGGGTCGGTCGGGATGCCCGCCGGCCTGGCCGACGTGTCCTGCTATCCGGCCCTGTTCGCCGAGCTGCTGGGCCGCGGCTGGACCGAGGACGACTGCGCGGCCCTGGCGGGCGGCAACCTGCTGCGGGTTCTGCGGGAAGCCGAGAACCTGGCCGGTTCAGTGCCTCCTTTTCGCTAATATCGGCTCGCGATGACCGTGCCCGAGACCAGTTCTTCCGTGTTCCGCCAGGTACGCGGGCTCGACGTGCTGACCTGGCCGGTCTTTGACGCATTCCCGCTGACCGCCGTGGTCACCACCCGGGCGGGCGGGGTTTCCGGCGGGGCCTACGGGTCGCTGAACCTCAGCCTCAACGTCGGCGACGACCCCGAACACGTGCTGGCCAACCGCCGCCGGGCGGCCGCCGCCCTCGGCGCCGACCTCGACGACTTCGTGTTCGCGGCCCAGGTGCACGGCAACGTGGCCCAGATCGTCGGTCCGGCCGACCGGGGCAGCGGCACGGTGGTCGCGGTCGACGCCATCCCCGGCGCCGACGTGCTGGTCACCGCCGACCCGGGCCCGGTGCTGGCGGTGCTGGCGGCCGACTGCGTGCCGATCGTGCTCTACGACCGGCGCGCCCAGGTGCTGGCCTGCGCCCACGCGGGCTGGCGGGGCACGGTCGCCCGGGCGGCCGCGTCGGCCGTCGCGGCCATGGAATCGCTGGGCGCCCACCCGGCCGACATCGTGGCCGGCGTCGGCCCGGCCGCCTTCCCCTACCAGGTCAGCGCCGAGGTGGCCGACGCCGCCCGCGAGGCGTTCGGCGCTCGGGCGGACGCGGTGCTGGAGCCGGTCAGTCCCGGCCAGTGGCGCTTCGGCCTGTGGGCCGCCAACCGGATGGTTTTGCGCGACGCCGGCGTTCCCGATGAGAACATCCACGTCACCGACGTCCCCACCGGCCCGCCCCCCTCACCGTTCTTCAGCCATCGCGCCGAACAGCCCTGCGGCCGGTTCGCGGCCATCGCCCGGCTGGACCGGAAGGAATCCCGATGAGCATTCAGGCCGTCTCCACGGCATCCGGCCCGCAGGCGCCCCGGGGCCAGGAGTTTCGCTACGAGTCCTACTCGGCAGACCCCGCCACCGGCGAGCTGACCTGTAACTACAGCGTGGACGGGCGCCGCTTCAGCGAGCGCATCACGTTCCGCCCGGGCGCCGACTGGGACCGCCCGGCCACCGCGGCCGCCGCCCGCTGGGTGTTCCTGCTGGCCGGCGTCTCGTACTACAAGACCGCGGCCCCGCCGGTCATCTCCACCGGCGACCTGGCGCTGACCCGCCGCGAGCGGTCGTTCCTGCTCGGGTTCTACCTCGAAGGCCTGGGCGAGTTCGCCTACCGCAACCACCTCGACCTGTCCGGCCTCCGCATCGACGCCCCCGAGGCCCCGCCCGCCCCACCAGCCCAGCCAGCCCAGCCAACCTCCGCGGCCCCACTAGCCACAGCCACCCCATCAGCCCCAGACTCCCCACGGCGCGCGCTGGTCCCGTTCGGTGGCGGCATCGACTCGATCGTCACCGTCGAGCTGGTCCGCCCCAGCGCCGACATCGCGCTGTTCGTGGTCAGCCGCCCGGGCGCCCGGTTCGACGCGATCGAGCAGCCCGCCGCCGTCACCGGC
>JAFAYQ010000013.1 GCA_019240215.1 Actinomycetota bacterium
AGTCGTCCGGTGCGGCGGCGGCCAGCTCATCCAGCAGATGAACCGGCACCGAAGCCGGGGGCCGCGCCCCCGGCATATCCGTCATGATCCCGGCCAGTTCCGGCGCCGCCGCCGCGGCCGGCTCCGCAACGGCGGCGAACTCGCTGCTGACGGCGAGGAACCGGGCCCGCGAGTCGCGCAGCAGCTCGGCGATGCCGTCGGCGCGGAGCATCGTCGAGACCGGCACCGGGACCGCACCCACCCGCATCGCGGCGAGGTAGACCACCGCGAAATGCGGCGAGTCCGCCATCACCATCAGGATCCGCTGCTCCGGCTGGACCCCGGCCGCCCGCAGGCCCGCCGCGGTCCGGCGGACCCGGTCCCAGAGGTCGGCGTAGCTGAGGTCGCCGACGGGGCCGGTCAGCGCCAGCCGGCCGCCGTCCCCGGCGGCGAGCCGCCGGTCGAGCAGGTACTCACACGCATTGAACAGCTCCGCCATGCTGCGCCCCCGGTTCGGGCCTGGCCTAGGCCAGGTGCACGTAGTCGTAGTCGAACGGCTGGCCGTTGATCCCGTTGCGCGGGGGTGCGACCCAGGCGGCGATCTTGCCGCGCTGGTGCACCGGCTGCATCAGGGAACGGACGAATGTCTTGTCGGTGTCGGTTGGGAGCCATTGTCCCTTGCGGGCTTCCCATTCGGAAGCGGTCAGCTTCTCGCCCGTGGGAGATGCCTCGATGGCGGCGAACGCGCCGACGCGGCGGTTGAACGCCACGTGCGGCAGGTAGAGCCGCTGCGGCAGGCCCGCCTCTTCGAGGATCCGGTTCCACCGCTTGACGCCGCCGGAGCAGTCGGCGATGTACTCCCGGCGCAGGTCGGTGTTGAGCCCGGTCAGGGCGGCGACCTCGGTCTGTGAGATGTCCCCGTCGATGAGGGCGTCCACCATGATGGAGTCGTCGGTCAGCAGGTGGTCGTCCTTGCGGCGTTCCTCCAGCCAGCGGCCCTTCAGCCCGGCGGTGTAGTAGTTGGCGACGTTGGTGGAGGTCTCGCCGCCGAACAGGTCCAGGGACACCGAGTAGTGGAAGTTCAGGTACTTCTGGATGACCGGCAGCGGGACGACGCCGAGGGCGGCCACGTCGTCGGTGTCGTTCTCGACCATGACCTGCGCGGTCCGGCTGACCACCCGGTCCACCCCAGTGGTGCCCACCATCATGTGGTGGGCCTCCTCCTTGAGCATGAACTCACAGGTGCGGCTGAGCGGGTCGAAGGCCGACTCCTTGAGCGTGCCGAGCTGGTACTTGCCGTCCCGGTCGGTGAAGTAGGTGAACATGTAGAACGACAGCCAGTCGGGGGTCTCCTCGTTGAACGCGCCGAGGATGCGGGGCGAGTCCTCGCTGCCGGAGTTGCGGTGCAGCAGCTCCTCGGCCTCCTCCCGGCCCTCGCGGCCGAAGTAGGCGTGCAGCAGGTAGACCATGGCCCACAGGTGGCGGCCCTCCTCCACGTTGACCTGGAACAGGTTGCGCAGGTCGTACAGGGAGGGCGCGGTCGCGCCCAGGTTGCGCTGCTGCTCGACGCTGGCGGGCTCGGTGTCCCCCTGGATGACCAGCAGCCGCTGCAGGTCGGCGCGGTACTCCCCCGGCACCTTCTGCCAGGCGGGCTCGCCCTGGTGCTGCCCGAACGCGATGCGGCGGTCCTGGGCCCGGTCGGCCAGGAAGATGCCCCAGCGGTAGTCCTTCATGGCCACGTGCCCGAAGTGGGCCCAGCCCTCGCGGCCGACGTTGACCGCGGTCCGCAGGTAGACGTCCTGGGTCGGCAGCGTCGGGCCCATCGACTCCCACCAGTTGAGGAAGTTCGGCTGCCAGGACTCCAGCGCCCGCTGCAGCCGCCGGTCCTCGCGCAGCTCGACGTTGTTGGGGATCTTCTCGGTGTAGTCGGGCGCTGTCATGGTCAGACTCGCTTTCGGTCGAAGTCGGCCCGCTGACCGGTGCCGTAGCGGCGCAGCGCGCCGTCCGGGCCGGAGGCGTTGGGCCGGTAGAAGATCCAGTTCTGCCAGGCGGTCAGCCGGCCGAAGATCTTGGTCTCCAGGGTCTCCGGCCCGGCGAACCGGTAGTTCGCCTCCAGGCCGGTCAGGGCGTCCGGGCTGAAGCTGGCCCGCTCCTCGACGGCGATGCGGACCTCCTCGTCCCAGTCGATGTCGTCGGGGGCGAACGTGACCAGCCCCAGCTCCTCGGCGTCCTCGGCCGCCAGCGCGTCCCCGGCCCGCTTCTCGACCTCGGCCAGGGCCTGCTCGTCGCCCAGGAAGCGGGTCTGCAGCCGGGTCAGGCCGTTGCTCATCGGCAGCGGGCCCCGGTTCATCGGCCCGACCGTGATCGCGGCCGGGTCGGCCTCGGGGTCGATCTCCTCGAACACCCCGGCCAGCTGGAACGAGCGGTCGGCGGCCAGCGCCAGCTCGAGCAGCGAGCCGGCGAAGCAGCTGCCCGGCTCGATCAGGGCCAGCAGGCTGCGGCTGGTCACGTCGAGCCGCTTGAGCGTGCGCTTGAGGTAGAGCACGATCTCGGTGGCCAGCCAGTCGTCGGCGTGGTCGAGCAGCAGCCGGTCGTATGACAGCACCTGCTGTCGTTGGCCCTCGGTGCGCAGGACCCAGGTGCCGAGTTCCAGCTCGTTGGTGCGCAGGTCGAGGATGAGGTCGTCCAGCTCCCGGGTCATGGCCAGGGTCCAGAAGTCCGCGCCCTGCTCGTGCAGGCCGGCCAGGTCGGCGGGCGCGTCGGCGCCGGGGCCGCGCACGGTGATCTCGGCCACCGCCCGCTCCCGGTCCAGCTTGGCGGTCACGTAGCGGTAGGCGATCTCCTCGCCCGTCCGGGTCTTGTCCAGCGGGGTCAGCTCGATCCCGGCCCCCTCTGCGCCGGCCGGGCGGTTTGAATGCTCGGCCAGGCCGGCGGCCCGGGCCGCGACCGCCTCGTCCCACTTGGCCCGGGGCACCACCTCGTCGACCAGCCGCCACTGGACCGCCTTGCGCCCGCCGATCCCCTCGGCCCGGGTGGAGAAGTAGTCGGCCCGGTCCCGGCGCACGTGCCGCTTGTCCACCACCCGGGTCAGTCCGCCGGTGCCGGGCAGCACGCCCAGCAGCGGCAGCTCGGGCAGCGACACGGCCGACGACCGGTCGTCGATCAGCATCAGGTGGTCGCAGGCCAGGGCCAGCTCGTAGCCGCCGCCCGACGCGGTGCCGTTGATCGCGGCCAGCCAGGTCTGGCCGGAGCTGGCGGTGGCGTCCTCGATGCCGTTGCGGGTCTCGTTGGTGAACTTGCAGAAGTTCACCTTCCACGGGTGCGGGGAGGCGGCCAGCATCCGGATGTTGGCCCCGGCGCAGAAGATCTTGTCCTTGCCGCTGGTCACCACCACCGTCCGCACCTCGGGGTGCTCGAACCGCAGGCGCTGGACCGCGTCGTACAGCTCGATGTCGACCCCGAGGTCGTAGGAGTTGAGCTTGAGCTCGTAGCCCGGCACCAGGGCCGCCTGCTCGTCCACGTCCATGGTCAGCGTGGCTACGGGGCCGTCGAAGGCCAGCCGCCAGTGCCGGTAGCGGGCGGGGTCGGTCCGGAAGTCGACCAGCGGTGAGGTCATGATCGTCCTCTGCGGGAGTCGGTCACTCCATGTTCTACGATCGCGAGTCGTTTCGTCAAGACTCCGTAGCATTTTCTGCCAGGGCCGGGGCGGCCACGATGACGTCGGCGGGCGGCGGCTCGGTGAACAGCCGCTCGACCAGCCCGGCCCGGCGCCGCAGCACCTGCCGCTGGTTGACGTACCCCTTGTCGGTGATCTCGCCCGCGTCCAGGTCGGCCGGATCTCCCAGCAGCACCAGCCGCTCGATGCGGGCGGCCGACCCGGCCGCCGCGTTGTGACGGGCCAGCGCGGCCGCCAGCTCCTGCCGGAGCTGATCGGCCGGCCGCCCGTCCGCCTGGGCCGGGTTGAGCCAGGCCAGCGCGCAGGCGTAGGCCCGGTCCTGGCCGGCGATGACCGCGTCGGCCAGCAGCGGGGCGGCCGTCAGCAACGCGGTGCGGACCGCCCCGACCCGGACGAAGGTACCGCTGGTGAGCTTGAAGTCCTCGGCCAGGCGGCCACGGAACACCAGCCCGGCTTCGGGGTCGGCCGGGTCGGCCAGGTCGACCGCGTCGCCGGACCGGTAGAACCCGTCGTCGTCGAACGCGGCCGCGGTCAGGTCCGGGCGGCCCAGGTACCCGGGGGTCACCATCGGGCCGCGGACCCGGATCTCGTACGCCTCCTCGGCCGGGACCAGCTTGACCTCGGCCCCCGGCAGCACCGCGCCGATGCAGCGGGCGTCGGTGAACGGGAAGTGGGCGGTGGTCACGGCCGGGCCGGTCTCGGTCGCGCCCCACGACCCGGTGACCGGGACCGGGTGACCGGCCGCGCGGACCGCCAGCTCCCCCAGCCGGTCGCGCAGCCCGGCCGGCAGCGCCGCCGCCGCGTTGAACATCAGCCGCAGACGGCAGAAGAACCGCTGGGCGAAGGCGGGGTCGGCCTCCAGCGCCGGCACCAGCTGCGCGTAGCCAGCCGGCACGTTGAAGTAGACGGTCGGCGGCACGTCGGCCAGGTTCCGGACGGTCTGCCCGAACAGCGCGGGGGCCGGCCGCCCGGAGTCGATGTACATGGTGCCGCCGTTGCTCAGCACCATGTTCAGGTTGTGGTTGCCGCCGAACGTGTGGCTCCACGGCAGCCAGTCCATGATGACCGGCGGCTCGGCCGCCAGGAACGGCCACACCTGCCGCATCATCTGCTGGTTGGCGGCCAGCATCCGGTGGGTGTTGAGCACCCCCTTGGGGGCGCCGGTCGACCCCGAGGTGAACAGGATCTTGGCCACGCTGTCGGCCTCGATCGCGGCCGACGCCGCCGCCAGGGCCGGCCCCGGCGCGGTGGCGAGCAGGTGACCCAGCGATTCGGCGCCCGGCCGGTAGCCGGCGCTGACGATCACCGGCCGCTCGGCCTGGCCGCCCGGCCGGCTGGCCTGCACCGCGTCCAGCGCGGCGCCGTACCGTTCAGCATTATCCGCGAATACGGCGCCGGGATCGGTCAGGTCGGCGATCAGCCGGAGGCGGGCGTGATCGTGGCTCTGCAGCGAATAGGCGGCGCTGACCGGCGCGACCGGGATGCCGGCGCTCATCGCCCCCAGCGTCATCATCAGGTGATCGATGCTGTTGCCGGACAGCACCAGCAGCGGCCGGGCCGGGCCCAGGCCCCGGTCGAGCAGCGCCTGCCCGATGCTGTCGGCCGCCGCCACCGCGTTGCCGTAGCGGCAGATCCGCCAGTCCGCGGCCCCCTCGCGCTCGGCCACCAGCACCCGGCCGGGGTCGACCCGGGCCCAGGCCCGCACGCTGTCGAGCACGGTCCGCGGGTAGCGGCCGAGCGGCTCGGCCGACCGCAACACCAGGCGGCCGCCCTCGTCAGCGGCGATCGTCACGCATGGCGGGGCGAACAGCGGCGCTGGAACTTCGTTGTTGGTCAGCATCGTCCGTCCCCGGATGGGCAGCTGAGACCTATTCGTAACCTGTTGGCCCCCGCGCCCGCAAGGGCCCTACCGCCCCAGTTGACCGGCTCGGCTCAGCGGCTGGTTCAGCCGATGTCGTTGAGGCGCTGCCACTCCTGGCCGGCCGCGGCCGACCACTGCCGGTGCCGCTCGCTGAACAGCCGGGCCGCTTCCAGCCCGCTCCAGCGGCCCGGCAGCAGCTCCCGGGGCAGGGCCGGGTCGAGGGCCGGGAACCGGCGCCAGGCGTGCACCAGCTCGATCTGGCGGCCGAGCACGTCCTCGGGCGCCTGCGGCCGGAACTCCTCGATGAACTGCTCGTACTGCTCCTCGATGGCGGTCAGGTCCCAGGCGGTGGCCACCATCACCCGCTCGTCCCCGAGCCCCGACCGGCGGGCGGTGAACACGTGGGCGTCGTCGGCGATGCCGGCCTCGCGCAGCACTCCGACCGCTTCGCTGGTCCGGTCCGGGTGGGGGCTGATCCACAGCCCGGGCCCCAGCGACCCGAAGCCGGCCCAGCTGAGCCGGGTCCGGACTACGTGCCGGGCGCGCCGGTCACTTTCCGGGATCCGGGCCGCGATCAGCAGCCAATGGCCGTCCCAGTCCGGGTCGGGGCCGGTGAACGAGTAGATCCGGCGGGCCCCGTCGGTCAGCATCTGGCGGGCCGACCCGGTCAGCCGCCAGCGGGTGCGGCGGCCGAGCTTCTCGGCCTCCAGCCAGCCCGCGGCGGCCGTCCGCATCAGCGCCTGCCGGGTGGTCTTCTCCTCGATGCCGAGCCGCCCGAAGGTGGCGAGCACGGCCGACGTCCACGCCGTCCCGTTCCCGGCGGTGTCCCCGGGCAGGACGAACTCACCGAGCAGGGTCAGCAGCAGGCCGCGGGCGCTGGGGGCGCCGGCCGCCTGCCGCCGGGACAGCGTGGGCACGGTCATGGTCAGGCCCGGACGTAGTGCCGCACGCCGTCGGCCTCGGACCGCCGCAGCCGCCCGGTCAGCATCAGGACGTCCAGGTGGGCCAGGGTCTCGGTCACCGCCAGGCACTGCGACAGCACGTCCAGTTCATCGAACCGGCGGCCGCGGCGGGTCCACAGCAGCCGGGTGGCGGACTCGAACGCGGTGCTGGCGCCGGCCTCGACGGTCTCGTCGATCTGGGTCAGCCGGGTGTCGTGGTGCTCGATCAGCTCGTCCACCCGGTGGTGCACGCTCGGCGCGACCGGGCCGTGGGCGGGCAGCAGCCGCCGGTCCGGCAGCGCCCGGACCAGCCGCAGCGAGTCCAGGTAGTCACGCAGCGGGTACTCGGCCAGGTTCTGCTCGAAGCCGATCGAGGGGGTGATCCGCGGCAGCACGTGGTCACCGGCGAACATCACGTCGCGGGCCGCGTCCACGAACACCACGTGCCCGCGGGTGTGCCCGGGGGTCTCGTGCACCTGCCAGCTGCCGTCGGCGAACGGGATCTCCTGCGGCGCCCGCAGCCACTCGTCCGGGTCTTCCCACTCGGTCTTGTCGACGCCGGGCGCCCGGCCGACCCGGTCGGCCAGCTCGAGGGCGCCGCCCCGCCGCAGCTGGGTGGCCATCGGCTGCCAGCCGGGGATGGCCGGATCGCGGATGTTCCGCAGCGTCTGGGCCTCGCCCTCCCCCAGGCTGATCCGCAGGCCGAACTCGCGGCGGAGCGTCACCGCCAGCGTGTAGTGGTCGCGGTGGGCGTGGGTGACCAGGAACCGGCGCACCCCCGCCAGGCTCGCGTCGAGCAGCTTGACCGCCTGCTCGAGCAGGTCGCGGGCCTCGGTGATCGCCCACCCGGAGTCGACCAGGGTCAGCCCGTCGCCGTCGCGGACCGCGTACACGTTGACCGCCCGCAGCCCGTCCTGGGGCAGCGGCAGCGGGATCCGGTAAACGCCCGCCCCCACGTCATAGACACCGGGGCTGGTCCAGTCCGCCTCCGGATCGTCCGCCTGCAGTTGCATCATCGTTAATGCTTAGCACGTGGCCCGCCCGGGCCGGATGTTGCCTTCATCACCGTCGGCTGGCTGCCCGGTACGATCACCAACAGGCGCAGCCCCGGGCAAGCAGGGCATACTGTCTGTGCGGCGGCGGCTTTCCGATAACCCCCCATCGTGGAAGCCGTCGCCGCTCCAGTGCCGCCGTCAGTCCGGTCGCCGCGCTCAGTCGCCGACCCGCTCGCCGGTACCCGCGTCGAACAGGTGCAGATGGCTGGTGTCCACGCTGACCTTGATGACCTCCCCCGGGCGGGGGTGGTCGCGGCCGCTGCGGACGATGATGTTGCTGTCGGGCTCGTCGGCCAGGCTGCCGTAGATGTAGGAGTCGCTGCCCAGGTCCTCGACCAGCGCGACCTTGACGGTCAGGTCGCCACTGACGCTGACCGCGACGTGCTCGGGGCGGATGCCGACCACCAGCTGGTCGTGGCCGCGGGCCTCCTGGAGCTGCTTGCTGGACGGGCGGATCAGGGCCTGGCCGAGCCGGATCCCGTCCTCGGTCAGCGTGCCGTCGAACCGGTTCATGGCCGGTGAGCCGATGAACGAGGCCACGAACACGTTGGCCGGCCGGTCGTACAGGTCGGTCGGCGAGGCGAACTGCTGGAGCTGGCCGAGCCGCATCACCGCCACCCGGTCCCCCATCGTCATCGCCTCGACCTGGTCGTGGGTGACGTAGACGGTGGTGACGTGCAGGCGGCGCTGGAGCTCGGCGATCTGGGTGCGGGTCGACACCCGCAGCTGGGCGTCCAGGTTCGACAGCGGCTCGTCCATGCAGAACACCTTGGGCTCGCGGACGATGGCCCGGCCCATGGCGACCCGCTGGCGCTGGCCGCCGGACAGGTTGCGCGGCTTGCGGTCGAGGAACTCCTCCAGGTCGAGCAGTTTGGCCGCCTCCCGCACCCGGCGGGCCCGTTCGTCCTTGTCGATCCCCTGCATCTTGAGCGCGAAGCCCATGTTCTCGCCGACCGTCTTGCTCGGGTAGAGGGCGTAGTTCTGGAACACCATGGCGATGTCCCGGTCGCGGGACGGCACCCCGACCATGTCCTTGCCGTCGATGCGGATCGAGCCGTCGTCGATCTCCTCCAGGCCGGCCAGCATCCGCAGCGCGGTCGTCTTGCCGCAGCCGGACGGGCCGACCATGACCACGAACTCGCCGTCCTCGATGGGCAGGTTGAGCGCGTTCACCGCGGGCCGCTCGGCACCCGGGTAGATGCAGGTCGCGCCGTCGTAGGTGACCTCAGCCATGGTGTGCTCCCGTGTTCACTTGATAGCCCCAAAGGAAAGTCCGCGGACGAGCTGGCGCTGGGCGATCCAGCCGGCCAGCACCACCGGCAGCGTGGCCACGGTGGCGGCCGCCGCCAGCTGGGCGAAGTACAGGCCCTCGGAGGAGATGAAGCCGACCAGGAACACCGGCACGGTGGCGGCCTGGGTGGCGGTGATGTTGACCGCGAAGAAGAACTCGTTCCAGGAGAAGATGCAGCAGATCAGCGCCGTCGCCGCCAGCCCCGGGGCGACGATCGGCAGGATCACCTCGACCACCGTCCGGCGCAGCGGGGCGCCGTCCATCTCGGCCGCCTCCAGCAGCTCGCCCGGCACCTCGAGGAAGAACGACCGCATCATCCACACCGCGATCGGCAGGTTCATGGCCGTGTAGAGGATGACCAGGGTGAAGATGTTGTCGAGCAGGTGCAGGTCGCGGGCGGCGATGTAGATCGGGATGATCGCCGCCACCACCGGCAGCATTTTGGTGCTGATGAAGAAGAACAGCACGTCGCGGGTCTTCTTGACCGGCCGCAGCGACAGCGCGAACGCGCAGGGCGTGGCCAGGACCAGCACCAGGATGGTGGAGACGATGGTGGCGAACGCGGAGTTGGCCACGTAGGGCCACAGCCCGCTGGAGAACACCGCCTTGTACTGCGACAGCGTCGGCGAGAAGACGATGTGGGGCGTGTTCGTGTACGCCTCGGCCTCGGTCTTGAACGAAGTCAGCACCATCCACAGCACCGGGAAGAAGAAGATGATCCCGACCACCCAGCCGACGATGCCCCAGGTCAGGCTGTTGCTCCGGCGCTTGGCGCGCTTACCGGTGTACAGGGCCGGCTCGGCGGTCTGGGCGGCCGGCACGGCTACGTCTGCGCTGGTCATCATGCCGCCTGTTCGGTGCCGGAGAACGAGGTGAAGATCAGCCGCAACGCGAACGTCGCGACGATGATGGTGGCCACCACGACCACCACGCCCATGGCGGCCGCCTGGCCGACCTGGAAGCCCAGGAACGCCCGCTGGTAGATGTAGAAGGGCAGGTTGGCGCTGGAGATACCGGGGCCGCCCTGGGTCATCATGTAGACCGCGTCGAAGTCGTTGACCACGTAGATCGCGCCCAGCACGACGCCCAGCTCGATGTAGCGGCGCAGGTGCGGCAGGGTCAGCTCACGGAAGATGGCGAACGGCCGGGCGCCGTCGCAGCTGGCCGCCTCGAGGATGTCCTTGGGCTGGCTCTGCAGGCCCGCCAGCACCAGCAGCATCATGAACGGCGTCCACTGCCAGATCATCTCGATCATGACCGAGCCGAGCGGGAAGCTGCCCACCCAGTCGAACTTGCCGATGCCGAACGGCCGGAAGATGTAGTTGACGATGCCGAACGTGGGGTCGAACATCGTGGTCTTCCACAGCAGCGCGGCCCCGACCGGCATGATCAGGAACGGCGTGATCAGCAGCGTGCGGACCACCCCGCGGCCGAGGAACTTGCGGTCCAGCAGCAGCGCCAGCAGCACGCCGAGGACCATGGCGATGAGCACGGTGCCGACCGTCATGATCACGGTGTTCAGCGCGGTGGTGCGGAACTGGCTGTCCTCGAACACCTGGGCGTAGTTGGCGAACCCGACGAAGTGCTGGGAGCCGGGCCGCACCAGGCTCCACGACTCCAGCGAGTAGTAGAGCGTGACCAGGAACGGCAGCTGGGTGATGATGATCGTGAACACCAGGGCCGGCAGCAGCGGAGCCCGCCGCACCCAGCCGCGGCGCCGTTCATCGGAGCGGGCCCGTATCCGGTGGGCCCCGGCTACCGGGGGAGCGATCGCGGTCATTCGTGCCTCACTTCCGGTAGGTCTGGCCGACGGCCTGGGCGTACTTCTGAGCCTGGGACAGCGCGCTCGGCACCGACTGGGAGCCGGCGATGGCCGCGCTGAACTGCTCGCTGACGTTGGTCCCGAGGTCCTGGAACTCGGGGATGTCGAGGAACTGGACGCCGGTGTAGGGCACCGGCTGCAGGCACGGGTGGGCCGAGTTGGTCGCGTTGATCGACTGCAGGGTGAGCGGGCCGTAGACCGACGACAGCTTCTTGTACTGCGGGATCTGGTAGCTGGAGAACCGGCTGCCGGGCGGCACGTGTGACCAGCCGAGCTTCTCCCCCACCGTCTTGATGTAGCTCTTGGACGTCATCCAGGAGATGAAGTCCCAGGCCGCCTGCTTGTGCTGGCAGGTCTTGGGGATGGCCAGCGACCAGGTGTAGAGCCAGCCGGACGGGCGGCCGTCCTGGGTCGGGGCCCAGGCGTAGCCGTTCTTGCCCGCCACCTTGCTGCTGGCCGGGTCCTCGATCGTGCTCACCGCCGAGGTGGCGTCGTACCACATGGCCGCGTCGCCCTGGCTGTACAGGGTCGCGCACTCGGAGAAGCCGGCCGCGGGCGCGCCCGGCTCGCCGTACTTCTGCACCAGGGACACGTAGTCGCTGACCGCGTGGGTGACCTCGCTGCTGGTCAGCTGGGCCTGCCACTGAGGGTCGAACCAGCGGCCGCCGTAGGAGTTGATCACCGTGTCCATCGGGGCCAGGTTCTCCCCCCAGCCCGGGTCGCCGCGCATGCAGATGCCGACCAGGCCCTTGCTGTGGATGGTCTCGGCGATCTGGTCGACCTGTTTCCAGGTCGGCTTGTCCGGCATCGTGATGCCGTACTTGGCCATCAGGTCCTTGCGGTACATCAGGAACGACGACTCGCCGTAGAACGGCACCGAGTAGAGGTCACCCTGGTGCGACAGCGTGGCCCGGAGCTGGGGCAGGAAATCCTGGGCGTCGTAGCCGGGGGTGGCGTTGATGTACGGCTGCAGGTTGGCCAGCCACCCGTTGGCCGACCACATCGGCGTCTCGTAGTTGCTGATCATCACCACGTCGAACTCGCCGCCCTGGGTGGAAACGTCGGCGGTGATCTTGGCTCGCGCCTCGTTCTCGGGCAGCGACACGAAGTCGGGGTGGATGCCGGGGTGCTCCTGCTCGAACAGGTAGGACAGGCTGATCGCGTCTTCCATCTGTGAGTTGGACACGATCGCGACCGTGATCCGGGTGCCGGAGCCGCCCCCCGAGAACAGCTGGTCGGTCCCGGTCGCGCAGCCCGCCAGGGCCAGGGCGGCACCCCCGGCTGATCCAGCCAGGAAGGCCCGCCGGCTGATCGTTCCCCCGGTTCGCGTGTCTCGTCGTCGAGTCATCGTCGCTTCCCGTCGTCAGGCCGCTACGTCCCGGTTTCCCGCACCCTTCTTCGTCGGCTCAAATGAGCGCTCAGCGCTCAAACTTGAGCAGGCGATACAGACACACTGAGCCTGATGTGCCCGGGTGTCAAGGTTGCATGCCCGCAAACGTCGCCATGGTGGAACGTTTTCAAAATTCGCAAATGCGGATGAAAACGTGCATAGCTACCGGCTGGACGGCGGGCTGCGGCGCTCCCGGGAGGTGCGAGAGGGCCGGCGGGCGGCCAGTCTCAGCGGCCCGGGCCGCCGCCGGGCGGCCCGGGTCGCCGCCGGGCGGCCCGGGCCGCCGGAGCGGGCGGGTCAGCCGGTCTGGGTGCCGCTGAGCAGGCTGGCCGGGACCGCCTGGTTGTTCTTGAGCGCGTTGAACAACTGAGTGGCTTCCGACTGGTTCCACTCCACCGCTTCACCGGCCGAGGTCGGGTAGGCCGCGTTGGCGATCGGCACCGTGCCGGTCTGCGGGTTCTTCAGCGCCAGGCCGGCCCGCAGCAGGTCGTCGAGGTGGGTGCCCTGGTCGACCGCGATCGAGCTGGCGGCCGAGGAGCCGAACGGCAGCGCCTTGAATGGGTTGAGCACCACGCTGGGGCTGGCCGCCTTGTTCAGCAGGGCCTTGAGGAACGCCCGCTGGTCCTGGATCCGCTGCAGGTCGCCGGTGGCGAACGAATGCCGGTCACGGACGAACGCCAGCGCCTGGGTGCCGTTCAGGTTCTGGCAGCCGGCCTTGAGGTTGACCCCCGAGTAGCTGTCCTGGACGGCCGACGGCAGGCAGATGTAGACCCCGCCGATCTTGTTGGTCACGTCGACCAGGCCCTCGAACCCGATGCCCATGTAGTGGCTGATCTTGAGGCCGGTGACGTTCTCCACGGTCTGGATGAGCAGGGTCGGGCCGCCGTAGCCGAGGGCGGCGTTGATCTTGTTGTAGCCGTGGCCGGGGATCGGCACGTAGGAGTCGCGGGGGATGCTGATCAGCACCGGCTGGGGGCCGCCCATGTGCAGCAGCATCAGCGAGTCGGAGTTGAGGCTGCCCTGGTCGAACCCGACGTGCAGGTCGTCGGCCTGCCGCCGGGACAGCCCGGCGCGGGTGTCGGAGCCCGCGATCAGCCAGTTCTCCCCGGCCGAGGTCGCGGTGGTGGCGGGCAGCGCCACCGACCGGACCAGCTTGCCGTCGAGCCAGACGTAGGACCCGGCCACGGCCGCGATGATCACGACCAGCACGACGACGATGATCAGCGCGATCCGCCGCCCGTGACGGCCCGGCTGCCCCCAGAACCGCCGGCGGCGCCCGCCCGTCCGCGGCGGGTACGGCTCTCGGGACGGCGCGCCGGGCCGGGCCGGCGGCTGCGACGGCCAGGCGTCACGCTCGTCCCGGCCCGCGCCGCGGGACGGCTGAGAGGGGCCCCACCCGCCGCCTTGCTGCGGCTGGGACGGCCCCCATCCGCCCTGCTGCGGCTGGGCCGGCCGGCCGGAGCCGGGTTCGTCCCGGTACCAGCCCTGCGGCCAATCGTTCATCGGTGCCCGCGCTTCCTGTGATTCCCCCAGGTACCGCGCCCAGCGTACCGACCCGGGGCGCTCAGGACCGCCCGCAGCGCCGACTTCCAGATTTCTGGCACCGCGGCGGCGGGCGATCGACTGGTCGGCGGCGACCTCAGGCGGCCAGCTGGCGGGCCATCCAATCGGCGGCGTAGGGGCGGTGGCGGTAGCTGACGTTGGCGCAGCCGTGATTACCGTCTTCGAGCAGCAGCAGCTCGGCTGGCCCGGGCACGCCGTCGCGCAGCCGGACCGCGTCCTGCCAGGGGAAGATGCGGTCCTGCTGGCCCGCCACGATCAGCAGCGGCCGGGTCAGGGCGGCCGTCCGGCCGTCGAGGGTCAGTTCCCGGGCCCGGCGGATGGCGTCCTGCTCGTCGCGGGCGCCGGAGCGCACGATGAACGCCTCCCGGGTCAGCTGCGGGAGCTGGTCCCACAGCTCGCCCAGGCAGTACGGCCCGCACAGGGCGACGCAGGCCCGGACGCGGGGATCCCCGCTGGCCAGCCGGGGTGCGTAGTAGCCACCGAGGCTCACCCCCCAGAGGCCGAGCCGGTCCGGGTCGATGCCGGGCTGGGCGGCCAGCGCGTCGAGGATGGCCGCGCCCGGCACCTCCCAGTCCGGCCGGATCGGCAGGTCGTACTCGGCCTCACCCTGGCCGGGCCCGTCGACCGACAGCGTGGCCACCCCCCGGTCGAGGAACGCCTGCTCGACCCGGCCGAACTCCTCCTTGGCGGAGTCCAGCCCGGGAATCAGCACCACCGCCGGGTGCGGGCCGGGGCCGGGTGGCACGCGCAGCACGGCGGCGATGGTCGCGCCCGCGAACGGGATCTCCAGCCGGGCGCCGGGCGGGTCGAGGTACGGCAGCGCCGTGTCCAGGCACCGGACGGCCGCCTGGTGGGCGGCCCGCAGCTGGGTCATGTCCTGCACGAACAGGAACTTGGCGAAGTGGTAGTAGACCGCGGCCATGGCCAGGTGGCCACCCGCGGACCGGGTCCGGTCCTCGGCCAGGGCGCGGGTACCGAGCTGCTCGTGCTCGGCGGCGGCCCGGCACCACTGCCCGCACCAGTCGTCCCAGCTGGTCAGGGCCGAGGTGATGCGGCTGAAATCGCCCGCGTCGACGCCCCCGGCCGTGAACCGGGGAGCCCAGTGGCCGATCGCGGCCGTCAGCCTGCTGTCCGCCATGCCCTCATTCATGCACACGTTTGCAATCCCGTCCATGGCTCAGACACCCGGCTGGGCGCGGGCGGCCGGCGTCAGCACCTCGCCGACCGCCTCAACCAGGAGCGTCATCTCATAGGAAACCAGCTCGGCATCGGCTTCCCGCGCCGCCAGGACGGTCAGGCTGGAGCCGTCGCTGATCGCCTTGACCAGCATCAGCCCCGCTTCCATCTCGACCAGGGCCCGGGTCGGCAGGCCCGCCTGGAAGATCCGGGCGGCGCCATCCATCAGGCTGACCAGCCCCGACGTGATGGCGGCGAAGTATTCGGCCGAGTCGCCGGGGATGCCGTCCGACAGCGCCAGCGGCACCCCGTCGGCTGATATCACGGCCGCGTGCGCGACATCGGCGACGCGGTCGGCGAAGTCGGTGACCAGCCAGCCGAGATCCGGGCGGTAGACGCGGTTCAATGGTCTGCTCCTTCTCCGGGCGCGGGAGCCCGCTGGGCGGCCCGGCCCGCGCCACGCTGGAATCCGCTCAGCAGGCTGCGGGCCTTTTCGGGCGACCGCTCGGGCGACCGCTCGGGCGGCCGCTGGGGTGATCGGGCCGCGGCCGGGGCGGTCAACGGCGGCGTCCCGGGTCCAGCGCCCGGACGGGTGGGACCGCCGCTGGCCGGCCGCTGGCCCGCGTCCGCGGAGCCGCGGAGGAGATTGGCCCGCGGGACCCGCACCGGCATCCCGGCCACCGTGCGGTCGGCGCGGACCGGATCGGTGAGGATCTGCGCGGCGTGCTGCTGGTCAGCCCAGCGGCCGGGCGGCCCGAAGCCGTTCCCGCCCGGCCGCGGCGCCGCTGGCCCCGGGCGGTGACCAGCGGTGACGGGGCCGGACGGACGGCGGCTGCGGAACCAGCTCGACGCCGACGCCGCGGCGGCCGGCGTGGGGGCCGTCGGCGCG
>JAFAYQ010000071.1 GCA_019240215.1 Actinomycetota bacterium
CGTACGGCGCGCTGTTCGACAGGACACCGGACGGCAAGATCTCGCAGCGGAACTTCGGCGGGCACGAATACCCGCGGCTGGCGCACGTCGGCGACCGCACCGGGCTCGAGATGATCCGGACGCTGCAGCAGCGCGTTGTCGCGTTGCAGCAGTCGGACGCTGTTGAGCTCGGGGACCCCGATGCGATGATCCGGGTGTTCGCGGAGACGACGATCACGCGGCTGCTGAAGGACCCGTCCGGGCGGATCGCCGGCGCCTTCGGGTATATCCGCGACACCGGGCGGTTCGTGCTGTTCGAGGCGCCGACGGTCATCCTGGCCACCGGCGGCATCGGGCGGACGTTCAAGGTCACGTCGAACTCCTGGGAGTACAGCGGCGACGGGCACGCGCTGGCTCTGCTCGCCGGCGCCTCGCTGATGAACATGGAGTTCGTCCAGTTCCACCCCACCGGCATGATCTGGCCGCCGTCGGTGCGCGGCATCCTCGTCACCGAGTCGGTCCGCGGTGACGGCGGCGTGCTGCGCAACTCCGAAGGCAAGCGCTTCATGTTCGACTACGTGCCAGACGTGTTCCGGGCGCAGTACGCGGAGACCGAGGAAGAGGCGGACGGCTGGTACACCGACCCGGACAACAACCGGCGCCCGCCGGAGCTGCTGCCCCGGGACGAGGTCGCCCGGTCGATCAACTCCGAGATCAAGGCGGGCCGCGGGTCACCCCACGGCGGTGTGTTCCTGGACGTGTCGACCCGGATGCCGGCCGCCGAGATCATGCGGCGGCTGCCGTCCATGCACCACCAGTTCAAGGAACTGGCCGACGTGGACATCACCAAGGAGCCGATGGAGGTCGGCCCGACCTGCCACTACGTGATGGGCGGGGTCGAGGTCGACCCGGACACGGCCGCCACCAAGGTGCCGGGCCTGTTCGCGGCCGGTGAGGTCGCGGGCGGGTTCCACGGGTCGAACCGGCTGGGCGGCAACTCGCTGTCCGACCTGCTGGTGTTCGGCCGCCGGGCCGGGCTGGGCGCGATCGAGTACCTGGACTCCCTTGACGGGCCGGTCGAGGTCCCGGCCGCCGAGCTGGAGGCGGCGGCGGCCGAGGCCGTCGCGCCGCTCGAGCGGTCCGGCGGGGAGAACCCGTACGCGGTCCACTCCGACCTCCAGCAGACCATGAACGACCTGGTCGGCCTCATCCGGCGGGAGTCGGAGATGACCACCGCGCTCAAGGAGCTGGACAAGTACAAGCAGCGGGTCGCGCACGTCAGCGCGGAGGGCGGCCGCGGCTACAACCCGGGCTGGCACCTCGCCCTCGACCTGCGCAACATGCTGCTGGTGGCCGAGTGCGTGGCGATGGCGGCGCTGGAGCGGCAGGAGTCGCGGGGCGGGCACACCCGGGACGACTACCCGGAGATGTCGCCCGAGTGGCGCAAGGTCAACCTGATGCTCTCCCAGTCGGGCGAGAACGTGGCCCTGTGGCGCCAGCCGGTGGTGTCGCTCCGGCCGGACCTGCTCGAGCTGTTCGAGCGCTCGGAGCTGAAGAAGTACCTGACTGAAGCGGAGCTTCCGGCCGAGGCGGTCGCCGCTGACCCCGGGACGACCGAGCAGAAGGAAGAGTCGAAGTAATGGCATACCAGGCGAATCTGAAGGTCTGGCGGGGTGACGCGGGCGACGGTGGCCTGACCGACTACCAGGTCGAGGTCAACGAGGGCGAGGTCGTGCTGGACATCCTGCACCGGCTGCAGGCGACCCAGACCGGCGACCTGGCCATCCGCTGGAACTGCAAGGCCGGTAAGTGCGGCTCGTGCTCGATGGAGATCAACGGCCGGCCGCGGCTGGCCTGCATGACCCGGATGTCGATCTTCGAGCCGGCCGAGACGCTGACGATCACGCCGCTGCGCACCTTCCCGGTCATCCGGGACCTGGTCACCGACGTGTCGTTCAACTACGCCAAGGCCCGGCAGGTGCCGTCGTTCTCCCCCGACCCGTCGATCAAGCCGGGCGAGTTCCGGATGCAGCAGGTCGACGTGCAGCGGTCGCAGGAGTTCCGCAAGTGCATCGAGTGCTACCTGTGCCAGAACACCTGCCACGTCGTCCGCGACCACCCCGAGAACGAGGCCCCGTTCGCCGGGCCCCGCTTCCTGATGCGGGTGGCCGAGCTGGAGATGCACCCGGCCGACGAGGCCGACCGCCGGGAGATCGCCCAGGACGACTTCGGGCTCGGCTACTGCAACATCACCAAGTGCTGCACCGAGGTCTGCCCCGAGCACATCAAGATCACTGACAACGCGCTCATCCCGATGAAGGAGCGCGTGGTCGGCCGCAAGTACGACCCGCTGGTCTGGCTCGGGTCCAAGATCGGCCGCCGCCCGGCCCCGAAGGACACCCCCGAGGTGCCGAACACGGCGATGAAGTAGGGAAAACCTGAAAGGGCTCGGCCATCCGCGGGTGGCCGAGCCCTTTCGGCTTCCGACGGGGTTTCAGGCCCCGTACTGGAGGATGACGCCGCGCCCGGAGATGTCGGGGGTCTGGAGCTGGCCGCCCAGGCGTTGGCCGCCCCGCTGGCGTCAAGGCCGGTCATGCTGACGATCGGGGCGTCCGGAGCGGACACGGTGGCCGCGACCTGCCAGTCCGGGGTGGCGGCGCCGGCGGGGGTGGCAGCGGTGGTGGCGACGGCGAGCGGGACGGCGGCGGCCGCCGTCAGCACCAGGACACGCCGAAAAGGGCCAATGATCACCCAGAACTCCCGATCGATTCCCCACAAAATGGACTCAAGGCAACATTATTTCACCATTCGGACGGGGGGTGTGCGCGATCATGCGCGGTTGGCGGGCCTCCCGGTGGCCGCGGGCGGGCGCGGGTAGGGTGGTCGTGCCCTCGCCTCGCGGCCTCGGTGGGATGAGACGCGGCAGATGTGGCGGGTGATACCACAAATCCGTTTTCCGTCTTTGAGGCTGGCTTGTGATCCACCATCTGACCTACACCGAGGCGCTGGTCGTCGGGCTGTTCCAGGGAGTCACCGAGCTGTTCCCGGTGTCCAGCCTCGGCCACAGCGTGCTCATCCCGGCCCTGGTCGGCGGAAGCTGGGCGCAGGACCTGAGCGTCACCGCCCCGAACTCGCCCTACCTGGCGTTCATCGTCGGCCTGCACGTGGCCACCGCGATCGCCATGATCATCTACTTCTGGCGGGACTGGATACGGATCATCGGCGGGTTCCTGACCTCGATCCGCGACCGGCGGATCGAGACCGTCGACCAGCGCCTGGCCTGGATGATCATCCTGGGCACGATCCCGGTCGGCATCGTCGGGGCGCTGCTCCAGCACACCGTGCAGAAGACGTTCGCCAAGCCGGTCGTCACCGCGGTGTTCCTGACCGTCAACGGGGTGATCCTGTTCGGCGGCGAACGGCTGCGGCGGCGCCAGGTGGCGGCGGCCGAAGGGGTGGCCGACGACCCGGACTACGGCGATTACGACGCTTACGAGAGCCAGGGCTACGGCGGGCCGGAGTACGCGGACCAGCAGTACCAGGGCCGGCAGAACCCGGGACAGCCGTACCCGGGACAGCCGTACGGCGGTCCGGGGTACGACGAGACCCGGGTGGACATCCCGACCTACCGGGCGCCCGGGCCCGACGAGACGCGCATCGACAACCCGCGCTGGGACGACCCGCGGGGTGGCCGCCCGCCGCGGCCCCAGCCGCCGCGGCCCCAGCCGCAGCAGCCGTATATGGACGATGGCTGGTATGAGGACCAGGGCCCCTGGAACCAGCCGCAGCGTACGGCTCAGCCGGCCGGGGCCCGGCCTTCGGCGCCGGCCCAGGGCCAGCGGGCACTCAAGCAGCAGGAGGCCGACGAGGGCGTCGAGGCCGACCGGCGGCTGGTCAAGCTCGGCTACGGGCGGGCCATCTTCCTGGGCAGCCTGCAGATCCTGGCCCTGCTGCCGGGCATCAGCCGCGACGGCATCGTGATGATCGGCGGCATGTTCCGCGGCCTGCCCCGGCAGGACGCCGCCCGGTTCTCGT
Organism: Actinomycetota bacterium; assembly: GCA_019240215.1. Classification (GTDB taxonomy): domain Bacteria; phylum Actinomycetota; class Actinomycetes; order Streptosporangiales; family Streptosporangiaceae; genus Bog-532. The sequence continues at coordinate 4,015 of JAFAYQ010000071.1, forward strand.
TCCTGCTGTCGGCGCCGGTCATCTTCGCGGCCGGGGCGCTCAAGCTGCCCGACCTGATGGGCCCGGACGGGGCCGGCATCCGCGGCCAGGTGCTGGCGGGCAGCATCATCTCCGGCATCGGCGCGTTCCTGGCGCTGCGGTTCCTGGTCCGCTACCTGTCGGACCACTCGCGCACGCTGACCCCGTTCGCCATCTACTGCCTGGTGGTCGGCCTGGGCAGCGCCATCTACCTCGCCTAGGCCCCGAACCACCTGGTCAGCGCGGCCGTCAGCGCGGGGTCGGCCAGGTCGCCGGCCCAGTCGACGTAGCCGTCCGGCCGGACCAGCACGGCGGCCGGGGCGCTGACCTCCCCGAGCACCGGGAGCAGCCAGCGGCCGGCGTAGCGGGCCTCGGCGAACTGGACCCGGCGGTCATGCTGGTGGGTCGGGCTGGGTCCGCCCAGGCTGAGCAGGACCGGGCGGGCCGGGTGGAGCAGGGTGTAGGCCCGGATCGGGCCGCTCGCGGTCTCCAGGTCGAGGTCGGGCATCCGCCGTCCCACCAGCGGGTGCCCGGGGCCGAGGTCGTAGCGGATGTCGAGGCCGGACAGCTCCCCGGCCAGCCGCCGGCGCGGCTCGTCCAGGCTGAGCAGCCCGGACAGCGTGTCGCGGAGGGCGTCCACCCGGTCGTCCGAGCGGCTGAACACGGTGGCCGCCCGGACCGTCCGCAGCACCTGGGCGGTGACCGGGTGCCGTTCGTCGTGGTAGCTGTCGAGCAGGGCCGGCGGCGCCGACCCGGCCGCCACCGCGGCCAGCTTCCAGCCCAGGTTGACCGCGTCCTGGATCCCGAGGTTGAGGCCCTGGCCGCCGACCGGGTAATGCACGTGGGCGGCGTCGCCGGCCAGCAGCACCCGGCCCCGGCGGTAGCGCGCCGCCTGCCGGGTGGCGTCGGTGAACCGCGACATCCAGGTCGGGCGGTGCACCCCGAAGTCGGTGCCCCACACCCGGACCAGCGCCCGGCGGACGTCATCGAGGGCCGGCTCGGGCTGGGGCCCGGTATACGGTTCGCTGACCACCACCCCGACCCGGTCGCCGCCGTCGAGCGGGCCGATGGCCTGGGTGCCCTGCTCGTCGCGGCGGATGCCGAACTCGGGCCGCTCGCTCATCTCCGCCTCGGCGATCAGCGAGCTGGTGGTCGCCTCCCAGCCCGGGAACTCGATCCCGGCCGCCTTGCGGACCAGGCTGCGGCCGCCGTCGCAGCCGACCAGGTAACCGGCCCGCCAGGTCTGGCCGTCGGCCAGCTTGACGTCCACGCCCGCGGCGTCCTGGGTGAAGCTGGCCACCTCGCGGCCGCGCTGGACCCGCACCCCCAGCTCGCCGGCCCAGCCCGCCAGGATCTGCTCGAACCGGGTCTGGACCAGCGCCAGCCCGTACGGGTGCCGGGCCGGGAAGTCGCTGATGTCGAGCCGGATCCCGCCGAAGCTGACGATCTGGGCCGGCTGCCCGGCCGCCAGGAACCGGTCGGCGACACCGCGCTGATCGAGCACCTCGATCGTGCGCGCGTGCAGCCCGCGCGCCCGGGTACCCACCAGCTCGGTGCTGGACCGGCGCTCGGCCACCACCACGTCGGCACCGGCCAGCGTCAGCTCGGCCGCCAGCATCAGCCCGGTCGGGCCGCCCCCGGCGATCACCACGTCGTGCTCGGTCACGGCCACCCCGGCAAGTTACCAGCCGCGGCACTGGTCAGCCCAGATGCCAGGCGTATCCCCCGTGGCTGTCCTGGACGGTGATGTTGACGACGTTGGTCGATCCGCCCGGCCAGGTCCCGCGCTCAGTGCCGGTGGCGGTGGCGGTACTCGGCGTCCTCGCGGGCGATGTCGCGGTCTTCCTGCCGCTGCTCGGCCAGCTCGGCGTCGTCCTGGTCCTTGTGCAGGCGGCGTTCCAGCTGCTCGGCCCGGGCCTGCTCCTTGGGGGTGGCGTGGCCTTCCTTCTCCTGCTCGCGCAGGGACTCCAGCTCGCGCTCGAGGGCGTGGTCGCGGGGACGGGGCTCGCCGGGCTCTGACATGAGAGGCCTCCAGGATCGGCGGACACGCTGGTGCTGGCAGGCTAACCGAGCGACGGGGGCGGGGGCATTCCGGGGCCGACTGTGCCAGGCTGGCGACTGTGCCATACGAGCGGGACGTACAGGCGTTCAGCGACCGGGCCGACGGCTACGAGGCCGGGCGGCTCGGGCAGCTGCACCGGGACTTCGCCGACCGGGCCATCCAGGTCGCGCTGACCGTCGCCCCGGCCCCCGCCCGGGTGCTCGACGTCGGGTCGGGGACCGGATACGCGGTGTGGCGGCTGGCGGCCGCGTTGCCGGACGCGAAGCAGCTGACCGGGGTGGACGCCGCCCCGGGGATGGTGCGGGTGGCCCGGGCGGCGGGCGGCGGCGACGACCGGGTGCGGTTCCTGGAGGGCATCGCCGAGCAGCTGCCGCTGCCGGACGGGTCGGTTGACCTGGTGATCAGCACGACCTCGTTCGACCACTGGGCCGACCAGCGGGCCGGGCTGGCCGAGTGCGCCCGGGTGCTGGGGCCGGGCGGCCACCTGGTGCTCAGCGACCTGTTCTCGGTGCTGCTGGCGCCGACGCTGCTCGGCAGCCGGGGCGGCAAGGCCCGGACCCGGGGGCGGGCGAACCGGCTGCTGGCGGCGGCCGGGCTGCGCGACCCGCGCTGGCAGCGGCTGGCCGGCCCGATCGTGCAGACGGTGGTCGCCGCTAAGTGAGCCAGGCGGCCGCGAACGCGCGCGGGGTTGCCGGCGAAGATCTGCCCGGTCACGTCCGCGCCCAGCTCGCGCTCGATCCGGGCTGGAGCACCCGCAGCAGACAGGGCAGCCGGGTGTGACTCGGGAGGTCAGCGGGGCCAGTGCGGCTGCGCGGGTTGGTGCCGTTGATGCGCCGGTGACGGGTGGGACGCAACCGGAGGTTAGCAGCGGATTCGTGAAGACTTTTGGACAGATGCTGCCTAAAAGGCTTCACCAATCGGAAGCCCACCCGCTGGTGCTGAGGCTTCAGTGGCGGGTGTGACTCAGGGGTTGAGAAGGGCGCGTGTCACGCGGCTGGTGCGGCGTAATTCCGGTCAGGAGAAGGAGCGGGCCAGGCGGGCCAGCGACAGGGCGAAGATCGTGGACAGCAGCCAGCCGAGGATGGTGGCGGCGTTCAGCCACCAGTCCATGAACGTGCCGTCGGGGACGTGGGGGTCCGGGTACCAGGTGTTGCGCTGGTCCAGGCTGACCAGCGGGACGACCGTGTCGATGGCGTACAGGACCGGGCTGAAGCAGCGGACCTCGCCACCCCCGCAGGCGTCCGGGCGGGTGGCGGCGCCGGGGGCCGGGCCTTCGGTGCCGGGGCTGACGCCGATCAGCGGGCCGCGGGTGGTGTAGACGGCGCCGTCGGAGGTGGTCGCGCGCAGGGTGGCCTGGGTGGCCGGGGTCACCAGCGAGGCGATGACCAGGCCGAGCAGCACGACCAGGAGCCACAGCACCCGGCCGGGCCGGTAGCCGTAGGCCACGCTCGCCCCGAACAGCCGGTCCAGGGTCCGGCGCAGCCGGGCGGCCGGGCCGGTGATCAGCTGCCGGGCCTGGGACCGCTGGGCGATCAGGATGGTCTCGGCCGCGCTGGTGTAACCGTGCTCGCGGAACACCCGGGCGGCCTGTTCGTAGGGACCGGCGTCGTAGTCGACCTGGCGGGCCAGCCAGTCCGCCCGGGCCGCGTGGTCCCAGGTCCGGCCGCCCGCGTTGCTGCGGGGGCGTTCGAACCGCTCGTAGGTGAAGCCGGAGATCAGGATCGCCGGCGGCCAGCGGGCCGGGTTGTCGGCCAGGAATGTGGTGCTGGCGTTGGTGAAGTCCACGCTCGGCCCGGCCCGGACCCAGCCCAGGTCCATGCCCCCCTGGGCGTGCAGCGAGATCGCCTCGATGGCGTGGCCGTGGGCGTTGCGGCTGACCGGGCCGGGGCAGTCGAACGTGCCCCCGTCGCACTCCAGGCGCCCGGTCATGGTGGCCCGGCTGAGCAGGACCAGGCCGTTGGACCGGAAGCCGCGGGCGAGCACGACCGAGCCGCGGGCGGTGGCCTGGTGCAGGCTCATCGTCACCCCGCGGGGGTTGTCGAGCTCGGCGCCGACCGCGACCACGCTGCCCAGGGTGGCGTTGCTGAACCGCAGGTTGCCGCCGTCGCCGCGCAGGCCCTGGAGCTCCACGTCGCCGTCGACGGTGACCCCCCGGGCGGCGATCAGCGAGGAGCGTTCGGGCTGGCTGAGCCGGCTGTCGGTCAGGGTCAGCTGACCGTGGATGCGGGCCCCGCCGAGCCGGATCGTGCCCGCCACGCTGACCCCGCTCATCATCAGCGTGGACCGCAGCTCGGCGTTGCTGAGGTCGAGCGCGGTCCGGCCGCCCGCCTTCAGCGTGCACTGGCGGCCGACCGACAGCGAGCTGAGGTCGCTCATGGACAGGTCCAGGCCGCCGGTCACCTCGCAGCTGCCCTCCAGCGCGACCTCGGCCCCGACCGTCAGCCGGAAGGCCGACATGGCGGTGCCGGAGACCCGGGTCCCCGCGTGCCCGCGGTCGGCGGGCATGCTGTCCGAGCCCTCCAGCGTCGCGTTGCGGAACAGGAACTGCCCGGAGATGCTGGCGCTGCCGATGTCGACCCGGCCGCGGATCGCCGGCCGGTGACCGCCGCCGTCCACGATGAACAGGTTGCCGCCGATGACCGCGTCACCCAGGTCGAGCGCGAGCCCGCCCGGCACCTCGATCCGCCCGCCGATGATGTCGAGCGACCCGCCGATGTGGGCGCCGGTCAGCCGGACCTCGCCGTAGGAGGCGAAGCTGTGCAGCAGCCGGATCGGGCCGCCGACCCGCATCCGGTCGGCCTGCAGGGCCCGCTCCCCCTCGGCCCGGATCGTGGTGTCCAGGCACAGCAGCCGGCCGCCGATGCGCGCCTCGCACAGCCAGATCGCGGCCCGTTTGCCGAGGCTGGCGCTGGTCCGGTGGGCGCCGCTGACGGTGGAGCCGGACAGGTCGAGGTCGCCGCGCAGCCGCAGGCCGTTGCCGAGCAGGCCGGGCACCCGGGGGCAGCCGGTCAGCGTCAGTTCCCGCAGCTTGGCCCCCTCCACGTGCACCGGGGCGTCGAACTCGCAGTCGTCGAACCGGACCGGGAACGGCACGGTCAGCCCGGCCAGGTCGACCGGGCCGCGGACCGTGACCCGTCGCAGCCGCAGCCCGCGCGGGTCGATCTGGTCCCGGAACTGCAGGCAGCACTGCCGCAGCAGGGCCGCGTCGACCGGGCGGCGGCCCGCGGGCACGTTGGGGTCCCCGGACGCGTCGGGGTCCGCGCCCGGGTCGGTGCCGTCCAGGATCAGGCCCTGGCGGGCGGCTTCGAGCAGCTCAGCCTGGCCGACGTCTGCCACGCCAGAAATAGTTTCATGGGGCGGCCGGGCCGGGGTTAATCTGGGCCGCGAACCACCGGGAGGCGCCATGAATGAGGCCGAAGCCGCCCACTTCGAGCGGCGTATCAACGACGAGATCTGCGCCCGCTTCCCGGCCGGCGCGGTGCAGCGGGTGACGCTGGTCCAGGACCGTGAGGACCCCGCCCTGGAGCCCGGTGACCTGCTGATCCGGGTGTTCGTGGGCCCGGCCGGCCCGCCCGGCGGCGACCCGCAGCAGCGACTGGACGACTGGGCGCAGGCCCACGAGACCGGGATGCGGCGGCTGCGGCGGGAGCTGTCGCTGCGGGTGCCGGACGCCCGGCTACTGGAGTTCACCGTCGAGGCGCCGGGCGACGAGGCGACCGCGGTGCCGCGGATCACGATGCCCGACGACCCGGAACTGACGGCCGCGCCGTTGCCCGCCAGCGAGGTGGTGGCGCTGGTGGGGCAGCTGGTCACCTCGGGATATGTGTTCCCGGAGCGGGGGCAGGAGGCGGCGGCGGCGCTGCGGGCGCACCTGGCGGCCGGTGACTACGACGGGCTGGACGATGAGGCGCTGGCGGCGAAGCTGACCGGCGACCTGTATGAGGTGTGTCGTGACAAGCACCTGCGGGTCCGTTATCACCCGGCCCGGGAACCGGGGGGTGGACGGCCGGGCCGGCCCGGCTTCCACGGGCGGCCGCCGTGGCCGGACTGGCTGCGCCCGCACAACTTCGGCATCCACCGGGTCGAACAGCTCGACGGCAACGTCGGCTACCTGGACCTGCACGGCGTGGCCCACCCGGACGAGGCCGCCCCGGCCATCGCCGCCGCCATGGAACTGGTCGCCGGGACCTGCGCGCTCATCATCGACCTGCGCCACAACGGCGGCGGCGCCCCGCCCGGGGTGGTCTTCTGGCTGAGCTACCTGTTCCCCGACGACCAGACCCACCTGAACGACATCTTCAACGCCGCCACCGGGGAGACCCGCCAGTTCTGGACGCTGGCGAGCGTGCCCGGCCAGCGGTATCTGGACCGGCCGGTGTACCTGCTGACCAGCGCGCGGACGTTCTCGGGAGGCGAGGACTTCGCCTACTCGCTGCAGGCCCAGGGCCGGGCCGAGGTGATCGGGGAGACCACCGGCGGCGGCGCCCACCCGAGCCGGGGCACCCCGATCTCGGCCACCCTGGCCGTGGCAGTGCCGTTCGCCCGGTCGATCAACCCGGTGACCGGGACGAACTGGGAAGGTACGGGGGTGACGCCGGACGTGGCGGTCGCGGCCGACCAGGCTTACGACGTTGCCTACGCCAAGGCACTGCGGCACGTGCTGTCCCAGACGCTGCCGCCGCCGCTGCTGGACGAGGCCCGGGAGGCACTGGCCAAGCTGGAGTCCTAGCCGCGCAGGCCGGTGAGCAGGAGGCTGGTGACGGTGTCGAGGATCTGGTCGTCGGACCAGCGGGCCGGGCCGCCGCCCGCGCCCGCCGGGAGCAGGGCGTAGGCCAGCGACGAGAGCATCGCGCCCATCGCGGCGGCGACCAGTTCGGGGTCACCGGGTAGCGGCTGGCCGCGCCGGTGGGCCTGCTCCAGGTGGTCGCGGAGCATCTCGGTGCCGGTGGCCAGCTCCTGCCAGGCCTGCCCGGAGGCCGGTCCGGCCGCGACCGTGGCCTCGTGGGTGGCCAGCACCACCGGCAGGTTGTCGCGCATCGTGCGCCAGGCGGCCGCCAGGTGGGCCCGCAACTGCTCGCGATCGGCCAGGTCGTGATCGGCCGGGTGGGCCGGGTGGGACTGGCCGCGCAGCTCCTGGCTGGCCTGGTCCCGCAGGTCGTTCATCAGGGCGTCGAGCAGGGCTTCCTTGCTCGGGAAGTGCTCGTAGAACGACCCGGTCGACCGCCCGGCGGCCCGGGTGATGTCGGTGATCTTGGTGTTCAGGTAGCCGCGCTCGACGAACAGCTGGCGGGCGGCGTCCTTGAGGGCTGCCTCGGTCCCGGCTGCCTTTTCCTTGCGAACGCCCACCGCTCACCCTCTCTGTCCCGACAGCCGCCCGGCTCGCCCGGCTCGCACGGCACGGTTCTTGCTGTATCACTCTCGATCAGGTCGTTCAGAGCTTTCTTGCTGTTATCAGGCCGGTCTGAAACTGCTTGACCGGTCCGCGTCAGCCACATCATACTGAAACTACGTTCGCCGAATTTATCTTCAGTGAATTTTAATTCAGAAAGCGGCCGGACAGCGATGAGCGGGGCGGTACCGAAGCGGGAACCGGAGTACGGCGAGGTGCTGGCCGGTCACGGGAAATCAGCGCGGACGGGACAGGCGGCGCCGACTTGGACGAGCCGGGCGCGGTATCGAGCGAGACGGGCTCGGCTCGGCGGCCGGGCGGAGAGAACGGCGTCAGACGCGCCGGGACGGGGGTGTGTGATGCGAGCAGCAGTGGTAGGCGGCGGCGTGGCCGGCGCGGCCTCGGCGGTGGCGCTGGCCAAGACGGGTGTGCAGGTCACCGTCTACGAGGCGTGGGAGGACCCGGCCGGGCCGGTCGGGTCGTTCCTGAGCCTGGCGGCCAACGGGTTGCGCGGGCTCGAGGTGCTGGGCGCGCTCGAGGCGGTGCGGGCGGCGGGGTTCGCGGTGCCGCGGCAGCGGATGTGGGCCGGGAACGGCAAGCTGCTGGGTGACGTGCCGCGCGGGCGGACCGGGGCGGATCCGATGATCAGCGTGACGCTGATGCGCGCGGACCTGGTGCGCGTGCTGCGGGCCGAGGCCCGGCGGGCGGGGGCGGAGATCGTCACCGGGCAGCGGCTGGACCGCGGCGAGCTGGCGGCCGCGACCGCCGGGGCCGATGTGGTGGTGGGGGCGGACGGGATCTGGTCGGCGACCCGGCGGTTCCTCGATCCGGGCGCGCCCGAGCCGGCGTACGCCGGGCAGTACAGCGTGTCCGGGGTCTCGCCGGGGCTGGGGCTGGAACCGGGGTCGTGGAACATGATCTACGGGCGGCACGGGGCGTTCATCTGGCTGCCGGTGGCGGACGGCTCGGTCTGGTGGTCGGCTCAGGTGTCGTCACCAGAGCCCGCAGCGGCGGGGGCGGCCGACCTGGACCGGCTGGCCGAGCTCTACCAGGCCGAGGAACGAGCGGCCAGCATCCTGCGGGCGGCCGGGACCGTGCACGGGGTGACCAGCATGCATGTGCTGAAGCCGGTGCCGCGCTGGCACGACGACCGGACCGTGCTGGTCGGCGACGCGGCTCATCCGGTCGGTTCCGGGCAGGGGGCCTCGATGGCCATCGAGGACGCCATCGTGCTGGCCCGGGAGCTGCAGCGGGTCGGCTCGGTGGCCGGGGCGCTGGCCGGCTACGACCAGCGGCGCCGTGACCGGGTGGCCAAGATGGCCAGGACCGCCGCCGCGAACCGGGACGCCAAGGTGGCCGGGCCGGTGGCCGCCCGCCTGCGGAACCTGATCATGCCGGTGATGTTCCCGCGGTTCTACGAGAAGGCGACGGCCTGGCTGTACGCGTACGACCCCGGCCCATTGGCCGGGGTCGCGTCGATCGATATTGAAAGGGCGGACGGGTGAGTCACTGCTCCTGGGAACCGCGGGCCTTGCGCCCGCGGACCCGGCCGCGCTCCTTGGCGTCGAGGATGACCTTGCGCAGGCGAACGGCCGAGGGGGTCACCTCGACGCACTCGTCGTCGGCACAGAACTCGAGCGCCTGCTCGAGGCTGAGCAGCCGCGGCGGGACCAGGCGCTCCAGCTCGTCGGCGGTGGACTGGCGGACGTTGGTCACCTTGCGCTCGCGGCAGATGTTGACGTCCATCTCGTCGGACCGGGAGTTCTCGCCGACGATCATGCCCTCGTAGACCTCGGTACCGGGCGAGACGAACAGCGAGCCGCGGTCCTGCAGGCTGAACATCGCGTAGGCGGCCGAGGCGCCGGTCCGGTCGGCCACCAGCGAGCCGGACGGACGGACGCGCAGGTCACCGGACCACGGCTCGTAGCCCTCGAACACGTGGTGGGCGATGCCGGTGCCACGGGTGTCGGACAGGAACTGGGTGCGGAAGCCGATCAGGCCGCGCGACGGCACCACGAAGTCGAGCCGGACCCAGCCGGTGCCGTGGTTGGTCATCGACTCCATCCGGCCCTTGCGCACGGCCAGCAGCTGGGTGACGGCGCCCAGGTACTCCTCGGGCACGTCGACCGCCAGCCGCTCGACCGGCTCGTGGACCTTGCCGTCGACCTCGCGGGTGACGACCTGGGGACGGCCGACGGTCAGCTCGTAGTGCTCCCGGCGCATGGTCTCGACCAGGATGGCCAGCGCCAGCTCACCGCGGCCCTGCACCTCCCAGGTGTCGGGGCGCTCTGTCGGCAGCACCTTGAGCGAGACGTTGCCGACCAGCTCGCGGTCGAGCCGGTCCTTGACCAGGCGCGCGGTGACCTTGGTGCCCTTGGTGGGTCCGCGGCCCGCGAGCGGCGAGGTGTTGGTGCCGATGGTCATCGAGATCGCCGGCTCGTCGACGGAGATCAGCGGCAGCGCCACCGGGTTGTCGAGGTCGGCCAGCGTCTCGCCGATCATGATGTCGGGGATGGCGGCGGGGGCGGCGATGTCACCGGGGCGGGCGGTGTCGGCCGGCACCCGGTCGAGCGCCTCGGTGAGGAACAGCTCGGAGATCTTGATCCGCTCG
>JAFAYQ010000057.1 GCA_019240215.1 Actinomycetota bacterium
CGACGGTCAGCGTGCGCTGCTCAGCAGCCTGGGCGCGCACCTGGTGCGGGTGGTGCCGCCGGGCACCGAGCTACCGGGGACGGCCGGCCGGATCGAGACCGTGGCCGACCTGGACGGACGTTACCAGCCGTGGCTGGCGGCGGCCGGTTATGCGGCGGCGGTGATCCGGCCCGACGGTTACGTGTTCGGCGGGGTGGCGTCGGCCGCGGACCTGCCCGGGCTGCTGGACGAGCTGGCCAGCAAGCTGGAGCTGAGCCGGTAACCGGCGGGTGCGCGCGGCTACTGGGGCGGGCCCTGGGCCAGGCGGATCTGGCTGGTCGACTGCTGGCCGGCCGGGCTGACCCAGGTCACCGAGACCGTGTCGCCGGGCCGGAAGCGGGCCAGGATGCCGGTCAGGTTGGCCGGCGAGCCGGCCTGCTGGCCGTTGACCGAGGTGATCACCGAGCCGCCGGTGATCCCGGCCGCCGCGGCCGGGCTGCCGCAGATCACGCCGTCGATCAGCGTGCCCGAGCTGACCGGGGCGATCGTGGCCGGCACGGTCAGGCCGGTGTTGCTGGTGTAGCACTGGGGGCTGGAGTTCGAGCCGCCGCCAAAGCCGTTGTAGCCGCCGAAGCCGCCGGTCCCGTCGCCGAAGCCGTTCTGCTGTTGCTGCTGCTGGGCCTGCTGCTGCGGGCTGCCGCTGGTGCTGGAGCCGATGAGGATGCCGACGAACGGCGGATAGCCGATCCAGATCGTCGAGCTGGCCCGGCCCGCGGCGATCTGGCGGGCGACCGACAGGGCGGTGTTGATCGGGATCGCGAACCCGGCCGCGGTCTGCTGCTGCGCGCCCTGGCTGACGCTGTCGGCGGCGGTGTCCATGCCGATGACCTGGCTGGCCGAACTGGTCAGGGGGCCGCCGGAGTCGCCCGGCACGATGTCGGCGTTGGTCTGGATCATGCCGTGCAGGGTCTCGGTGCTGGTGGTGCCGCCCTCGTCGGAGGCGGTGATGGTCTGGTTGAGCGCGGTGACCTGACCGGCCACCGCGACCACGCTGCCCTGACCCTGGGCGTTGCCCAGCGCCACCAGCGCGTCGCCGGTTTTCACGGCCGCGGAGTTGCCGAGCGGGACCGTCGGCAGGCCGGAGGCGCCCTGTAGCTGGAGCAGGGCCACGTCCCCGGTCTTGTCGTAGCCGACCACGGTGGCCGGGTAGGTGCGGCCGGTCGCCGACAGTTTGGCCGTGATCTTGGTCGCGCCCGCGATGACGTGGTTGTTGGTCAGCACCAGGCCGTTCGCGTTGATGACCATGCCGGTGCCCGCGGCCGCCTCCGAGCTGTACTGGAGGGTGCTGTTGATCAGGACCACGCCCGGCCCGACCTTGTCCACCGCCTGGCGGACGGCCGCGGTGCCGGCGTTGCCGGCCGGGGAGGCGGCCGACGAGGCGGGCGCGGGCACCGCCCCGGCTCCGGGCACGTTGCCGGTCCCGCTCCCGTTGTTGGTGACCTGCAGCGTGATCAGGACCGCGGCCACCGCGGCGAGAATGGCCACGGCCGTGTGCGAGAGCGCGTGGCGGCCACGGCGGCGCCGGGGCGGCCCGTAGGGCGGGTAGCCGTAGGACCCGGGCTCGGGTGGATATCCCACGGACCTATTGTCGCGCAGCGGTCCGGCCTCAGCCACACTGCCACTGGCCTCATCCGTACGGCCAGGTGAACGAGGTGGGGTCGCCGGGAGAAAGTTGGGCAGGCCCCCGTCGGAGCAGCGGGTGGCCGGACGACTATGAGGGTGTGACGCACCCGAAGGTGCGGCCCGACCCCGCGGCCGGACTGCTGGAGCTGTACGACGAGGCATTGCCGCACGTGTACGGCTATCTGCTGGGCCGGTGCGGCGACGTCGGGCTGGCCGAGGAACTCACGGCCGAGTCGTTCCTGGCGGCCGTGCACGCGGCGCGGCAGCCGGGGACGCCCGCGCCGTCGGTGCCCTGGCTGATCGGGGTGGCGCGGCACAAGCTGGCCGACCACTGGCGGCGGGTCGCGCGGGAACAGCGCGGGCGGCAACTACTGGCCACGGAGCCGGACTGGGAGCCGGCCGAGGATCCGTGGGAGACGGTCGTGGACCGGATCCGGGCCCGCGAGGTGCTCGGGCGGCTGGGCGCCCACCACCGGGCGGCGCTCACCCTGCGCTATCTGGACGGGTTGCCGGTGCCGGAGGTGGCCGCTCATCTGGACCGGACCGTGCACGCCACCGAGGCGCTGCTGGTGCGGGCCCGGGCCGCGTTCCGCCGCTGCTACGAGGGAGAGGAGGGCTCGCGATGAGCGATCCGTTCGACGAGCTGCGCGAGCCCGTGACGCCCGCCGCACCCGATCCCGCCTTCGCCGCGGACCTGCGGGCGCGGCTGATCCGGGAAGTCTTCGCCTACTCAGGAGGAACCATGTCTCAGACGACCGTGCACCAGCCGGCCGGCGGGGCCGGGGCCCGGCGCCAGCCGGCCTGGCCGCCCACCTTGACCCCCTACATCGTGGTGTCCGACGCCCGGCGGGCGCTGGACTGGTACGCCGACGTGCTCGGGGCCGAGCGGCGGGGCGAGCCGATCGTCAACGCCGACGGCACCATCGGCCACGCCGAACTGGGCCTGGGCGACGGCGTGCTGATGTTCTCCGAGCCGTCGGACCTGTGGCCCGACGTGCCGGTGCGGGCACCGGCGGCGCCGACGCCGGAGGCGCCCGCCACGTTCAGCTCCTCACTGCACCTGGAGGTCGACGACGTCGACGCGACCACCGCGCGGGCCCGGGGTAACGGGGCCACGGTCGAGCGAGAGCCGGCCGACCAGCCCTACGGCCGCCGGGCGGTGATCGTCGACCCGTTCGGGCACCGCTGGATCCTGCTCGGCCGGGCCCCCAGCCGCACCCGGGCGCGCCAGGGTGACGTCGGGAACGTCACGATCACGGCCCGGGAGCCGCGGCGGACGATGGAGTTCTACGCGGCGGTGCTGCAGGTACCGTTCACCGAGGGCCACCCGAACGCCTGGCGGACCGGCGAGACCACGCCGGGACTGGGCATCCTTTCGTCGCGGGGGGCGGCCCCGGAGGTGCAGCTGTCGTTCCGGGTCGATGATCTGGTGGCCGCGATCGAGCGGGTCCGTACGGCCGGCGGCCAGGCGGGCACGCCCCTGCGGCAGCCTTACGGGCTGCTGGCCGACTGCGTGGACGACCAGGGCGTGACGTTCCGGCTCTGGCAGCCCGCCAGCTGACCGGGCCGCGGGGCTCCGGGCTCAGCCGAGGATCGGGGTGACCCGGCGGACGGTGGCGGGAGCGCCGGGGGCACCGCCCGGCGCCGAGCGGTAGAGCGGGACGCCGACGCAGGTGAACAGCAGGCCGTCGAGCCGCTCGCCGAGCAGCGCGGGCACCTCGCTGTCGAGGAACGTCATGCCCGAGGCGCTGGCCCCGAGCGCGTAGGCGGCCAGGTGCAGGCGGCCCTCGGCCAGCCCGGACGCCAGCTGGGCGGCCCGGTAGCCGGCGTCGCTGACGGGGGCCAGGTCGGCGGCGGCGATGGCCACGAAGGCGGCGTCGCGGCCCAGCGCCTGGCCCAGGCACACCCGGAACAGCTCGTCGCGCAGCTCACCCGCCCGGATCGGGGCGGCCAGGTCGGGCCAGCGGTACAGGCCGGGCGGCAGGCCCGGCACGTCGTGGACCACCACCCAGTGCGGGACGTCGAGGCCGCGGACGGCCACCGCCATGCTGGTCCGCAGCAGGTCCAGCGGCAGGCCGCGGCGGGCGTCCATCCGCCGCTGGGAACCCCGGGTGGTGATGACGTCTTCCATCGGGGGCGACGCCAGCACCGGCACCTCGACCCGGCCGCCGCGAGGCCACGGCGGCCCCAGCCGGTCGCTCTGGCCGGCCGCCTGGGCGGCGGTGACCAGCGGGAACTCCAACGGGGCGGCGTCCACCGGGCCGGTCTGGGCCGGGCCGCCGGGCTCGACCGCGGGGGCGGCCGGGCTCAGGCTGACCAGGGCGACCGGGAACTCGTGGACCAGATCGGCCCCGACCAGGGCGGCCACCGGCTCGTCGGGGAACCCGGAGTAGAGCCCGGCCGTCAGCCCGGCCGAGTCGGCCAGCGCCAGCAGCTGGGCCAGCATCGTGCCGGCGTCCCAGTAGATGTGCCGGTAGCCGCGTTCGCGGTAGCGCCAGCCGGTCCGCCAGGGGACGCCGGTGACGACGATGACCGGGCCGCCGGCCGCGGGCGGGGGCCCGACCTGGACCAGCGCGTGGTCCCAGGGGTCATACCAGTGCACCCCGGCCGGCAGCGGCCCGCCGGCCGGGATCGCCACGTAGAGCTCGAGCGGGAACCGGCCGCCGGCCGACCCGGCCGCCCGGAAGGGGTGCACGCCCCAGGGCCGGTCCATCGTCCGCATCACCCCGGCCGACAAGAACAGCAGCCGGGCCAGCTGGGCCAGGTCGAGCACCGCGGGGGGAGCTTCGGCCACCCTGACCCTGGCCATCCCCGACAGCACGGCCAGGGCCGGAGTCAGCGTCGTCGGCAGCGCGCGGGGCAGCGCGATCCGGGGCAGCCCCTCGGGGTAGCGCTTGGTGAACCAGGGCAGCCGGTCCATGTCGTTGGTCTCCAGGCCCTGGACCACGGCCGGATCGTCGATGGCCACGTCCCACTCCCGGCCGGTCTCGTAGGACGTCAGCCGGTGCAGCTTCCGGGTAGCGGTCTCCATAGGCTCATGATGGCCCAGCGGCCCGGGGCCGGCGGGCCACGCTGGCGCCGTGATTAGCTAGCGCTGTGATTACCGGGGTTCACGCGATCATATTCTCGCCCGACGCCGAAAAGGTGCGGGCGTTCCTGAACGACGTGCTCGGGCTGGACTCGGTCGACGCGGGCGGCGGCTGGCTGATCTTCGCGCTGCCGCCCGCCGAGTTGGCGGTGCACCCGGCCGACGGGCCGCCCAAGCACGAGCTGTACCTGATGTGCGACGACATCGAGGCCACGCTGGCCGATCTGCGGGCCAAGGGGGTCGAGGTCGCCCGCGAGGTGGCGGACCAGGGCTGGGGCCTGCTGGCCGCGATCCGGCTGCCGGACGGCACCGAGTTCCCGATCTACCAGCCGCGGCACCCGTCGCCGGTCACCGGCCGACCAGAAGGGCATCCCGGGCTATAACTGCACGCTTATCGAGCGCCCTGCCAATTGGCAGGGCGCTCGGCTGGTACTGGATTCCGCAGAAGTGGGGCTTACAACTCCTCAGCGTATTCAGCAAGCCTAGCCGCTACATCTGCCCGCCTGCCGGAGTCCTCCTTGGCAATTGTATCGAACTGGTTAATCATCAGTTGCCACACGTCAGAATCGAGCGTTTGAGACAAACTTTTCAGTTCGCGCCGCGCGACTGGCTCGCTCATACCCAGCAGGCGACTGGCTTCCCGCTCGGCTTGCTGCGACTTAGCGAGAGCCTCCGCTGCGTCATTGAGCGTATCCCAAGCCTTACGCATGCCTTCTTTGAAACTCATGGCATCCTCAAAACTATCTTGTTTGCTGGATTTTAATAACACTACAGAAATACAATGCCCGGAAAAGCCAGCTCTGATTACCCCCTCAGCCCAGTTATCGTAACGGCAACCAACACCTCTGGCGCCACTAGAATCGCCTAGAGCAGCCAGAACGCGTACTGAAGAGACGTACAGTAAGGAGAAAGCTAGCGAGATGAGCTCATCCTCTTCGGACGATTCGCAGGGATGGCAGCAGCAATTGCGGCGCTTGCCATAGCGATTATTCGTCTAGGAGCGCACTCATGCGTCACTTGCCCAAATGACAGCTCGCGACGACCGACACAAGCCCGCCCATTTGGCACGACGACCATTTGGCGAAAATTTTCGCCACGTTTGACTTCTAACAATATCCGGCGTTAAAAACGCCCACCTAGCGCCCATGCGGCTCCCCCCACACGTGCTGTATCCAAAGCAGCTATGCGAATTATTACACTCAGCAATGACCTAGGGGAACCCTGTCACTGATCTTTTTGCTGGCCGCAACGAAGTTTTAGAAGCTTCAGCCAGAAATCTGGCATAGCAGCGCGACACCTGCACACAGGTCACACATCTTTTTCGAGTTTAACCTCTGGAAGCTGGCACCGAATTAAGGCCTGCCAACTACCACTCGGGGGTCAAGACTGGCCCACCGGGTCGAGGAAGACCTTGACCGCCTGCTCGGGGTCCAGGAGCGAGGCGAACGCCTTCTCGTACTCCGGCAGCGGCATGATCGCGGTGGTCAGCGGGCGGGTGTCGATCAGGCCGCGGGCCAGCAGGCGGAGGGCGGCGGCGAACTCCTGGTCGTCGCGGTAGACCGAGCTGAACACGACCGACGCCTCGGCCGGGACGTGACCCAGGCTGATCGGCGACGGGTAGGAGCCGAGGACGACGACGCGGCCGCCCGGGGCGACCAGGGCCAGCGAGATGGCGAAGGCGTCGGCGGCGCCGGTGCAGTCGAAGACCACGTCGTAAGCCCGGTCGAGCCTGGGCACCTCGGCCGGTGACACCGCCTGGGCCGCGCCGCACGCGACGGCGACGTCGCGGCGCAGGCGGGAGGGCTCGATCACGACGGTCTCGCCGGCGCCGGCGTTGAGCGCGAGCTGGAGGATGAGCTGGCCGATGGCGCCGGCCCCGAGGACCGCCACCGTGCTCGCCGCCCGCACCCCGCCCAGGCCCAGAGCGCGCAGGGCGACGGCCAGCGGCTCGGTCCAGGCGGCCTCGCGCAGTGCGACATTTTCAGGGATTTCATGAACCGACCGCTGATCGGCGACCGCGAACTGGGCCATACCGCCGTCGCGGGCCACCCCACTGCACCCCGCCAACGCGGTCAGGCACTGGTTGGTGAATCCGCGACGGCAGGCCTGGCAACGCCCGCAGGACAGCGCGATCGGGTTGACCACCACCGGCTGGCCGTCGGACAGGGGGCCGGCGGCCGGGCGGGCCACGGTGCCGGCGAACTCGTGGCCGAGCACCACCCCCGGCGTGAACATCTCCGGCTTGACCGGGGCGTGCAGGTCGGTGCCGCAGATGCCCACGGCACCGACCTTGATCAGGACCTCGCCGTCGCCCGCGACCGGCTCGGGCCGGTCGGCCAGCGCGACCCGGGCCTCGCTGGTGAAGACGACGGCCTGCACGTCAGAACGCCCGCTTCTGACCGGGCAGGGCCGGCACCGACGACGGCAGGTTGAACACGTCGATGCCGTTGCCGAACATGATCTGCTCGCGCATGGCGGCCGGGATGTGCTTGGCCACCCACTGCGGGTCGTCGTAGGTCCAGTGCGGGTAGTCCGAGGAGAACAGCAGGATCTTGTCGCCCTCCATCCACTCCATCGCCTTGGTCAGCTCGAGCTTGTCCTCGGGGTAGTCCAGCGGCTGGGTGGTGAACCAGATGTGGTCCTTGACGTACTCGGACGGCTTGCGCTTGAGCCCGTTCTCCGGGCCCCGGGCCTCATACATCGCGTCCATCCGCCACATCAGCGGCAGGATCCAGTTGAAGGCGTGCTCGATCAGCACGATCTGCAGGGCCGGGAACCGGTCGAAGACGCCGTCGAAGATCAGGCTCATGACCTGGTTGGCGGCCAGCATCGAGTACGACACCATCAGGTCGTGGTTGTAGGTCATGAATCCGACCGGTGACATCGGCAGCTCGTTGTGCTGGCCGCGGCCCAGGTGGCAGGCGACCGGCAGGTGGTGGCGGGTCGCGGCGGCCCAGATCGGGTCGTACTTGGGGTGACCCCAGGCGGGCCGGGGTTCGGCGTAGATCAGCACCTGCGACATCAGCGGGTGGCCGGCCCAGTGCTCGATCTCGCGGGCCGCCTCGTGCGGCATCTGGATGGCGGCCGCGATCGAGCCGCGGTAGCGCTGGTGCCAGTTGTGCTCCGAGTCCAGCCAGCAGCTGTCCTGCCACAAGTTGGTGGCGACCGACAGCGCGTGCGCCTCTTCGTCGGTCTGCCCGGTGCCGTTGAGCGGCCCGAGGATGATGAGGTCGCTGCCGCCCTCCATGATGACCTGGCGGAACATCAGCTCGGGGCTGGAACCGGCGAAGTTGCCGTCGCCGGGGAAGGTGTCGGTCCGCATCGCGTAGGCGTTGGCGTAGTCGGGCGCGTCGTAGTAGTTCTGGCCGCCCGCCCCCTTACCGCGCAGCTTGAACAGCTGCCGGTGGGGCTCGGGGATGAACTCTTCGAGCTCGCCGCGCTTGGGGGTCGGGTGGACGTCGCTGTCGACCACGCGGACGGGGATCTGCTCGGTGCTCTGCTGACGTCGCTCAGTGATTTCGATGGTCATGGTGGAACCTCTCACCCAGTTGATGCCGGTACGGGGGTGCCGAGTCGGTAGAGCCGG
This sequence comes from Actinomycetota bacterium, assembly GCA_019240215.1. Taxonomy (GTDB): domain Bacteria; phylum Actinomycetota; class Actinomycetes; order Streptosporangiales; family Streptosporangiaceae; genus Bog-532. The sequence goes on from JAFAYQ010000057.1 coordinate 8,337, forward strand.
GCCGCGTTGCCGCCGAGCACCTTGGCTCGCTGGCCGGGCGACCAGGCCGGGGGCAGGTCACCGGGGGTGACGAGCTGCCAGTCGGGGTAGCTGGAGCCGAACAGGAGCATGTCCTCCTTGCCGGTCATCGTCAGCCACTCACCCGCGTAGGGCGCGTCGCCCGGCCCGTCCATCCGGCTGTGCACGAAGTACACGTGCTCGGGCAGGTAGGAGCTGGGCATTTCCGGCGCCCACGGGGTCTGCTCGAGGTGCGGGCGGCCGAACGTGTCCATCCGCCAGATGAACGGGGTGACCATGTCGGCGGCGCCGTCGGCCCACACCACCTTGAGGTCGCCGAACTCCTCGAACACGCCTTCGGGGATCATGTTCAGCAGGTGCCAGACGTAGGTCATCGGCTGGTAGCTGGCGTGGTGGGAGTAGGTCCGGGTGATGCCGGACGGAGTCGGCGGGTGGGTGATGCCCACCCCCATCTCGATGTGGACCGCGACCGGCAGGCCGGCGTCGCAGGCGGCCCGCCAGATCGGCTTGTACTTGGGCCGCCCGTACGGCTCCTGGGTCTGCATGGGCAGGCCGATCTGCACCATCTTGGGGTGGTCCTGCCAGCGCTTGATCTCCTTGACGGCCCCCTCGATGTCGTTGGGGTTGACCCGGATCGTGCCGCGGAACCGGTCGGCGTAGGTACCGGAGTCCAGCCACCGGTCCACCAGCATCTGGTTGGTGGCGGCGAAGATGGCCGACCCGAGATGCCAGTCGGGCAGGATGCCGGCCACCGACATCGGGTGCAGGATGGCCAGGTCAAAGCCGTTCTGGTCGAAGATGGCGCGCCCGGTCAGCTCGGGGTCCGAGCCGGGGTGGGCGCCGTCCGGTCCCTCGGTGCCCGGCGCGTAGCGCGGTCCGGGCGGGGCGAACCAGGCCACGTCGGGGTCGGGGTAGCCACGGCTGGAGAACGGTTCGCGCAGGTGGTCGACCAGGTCACGCGGCGACTTGAAGAACACGTGCACGCTGGCGTCGATGAGCGGCTGGTCAGCGGTCATCGTCACTGGCCCGCGAACGTGGCCACGCCGCCGGGCTTGCCCGCCATGAAGTCGAGCAGCGCCGGCGCGGCCTGGACCCAGGGGTCGAACAGCCAGCCGGTGCCCGCCGCGGTCGCCTTGGCCGCCTGCTCCCAGGCGTCCTCGGGCCACGGTGGCTCGATCAGCCGGGAGTCCTTGATCAGGCTGGCGACGTCGAGCGAGGTGCGCTTGGGGTGGTCGTAGTCCTTCTCGCCGCCGCGGACGATCAGGGTGGGCACCTTGATCTTGGCGAACTCGGAGTCGGGCACCCCGGGGATCGGCTCGGTCGGCTTGGGCGTGAACGCCTCCAGCCAGGTGGTCATGACCGCCTCGAACTTCTCCGGGCCGATGGCCAGCAGCCGATCCTTGTTGCGGGGGTTGACGGCGACCAGATCCGACCAGCTGCCCGCGCCGCCCTGCAGTTGCATGACGGCCTCGATGCCGCCGGACCGGATCGCGCGCAGCTCGTTCAGGATGTAGACCCCGGCCAGCGACATCACGCTGTAGTTGCCGCCGACGATGCTCCACACCGCCATCCGGGTGACCAGCTCGGGGAACATCAGCGTGAACACGATCGTGTCGCGGGCGCCGCCGGACCCGCCGGTGGCGACGATCTTCTCGATGCCCAGCTGCTGGCACATCAGGCCGAGGGTCTCGGCCCGCATGTGCGATTCGGACTGGCCGTAGACCTGGATATCGGAGCGGCCGCAGTTCGGCCGGTCCCACAGCAGCACCCGCTTGCCGCCGTCCGCCAGCGCGTTGGCCAGCTCGTGGACGCCGCCGTAGTCCTTGCTGAACCGGCCGCCCGGCGTGATCACCACGTTCTCGCCGTCGTCCGGCCCGATCAGCTCGTAGACCACGATCCCGCCGTTGATCTCGATCTCAGCCTCGGCCATCGTTGCCTCCTGAAATCAAATGTTTGTTATCAGCTCTCGTTCGCACGGTACCCACGGCGCGGTGGCTAGTAAAGATGCCGGAACAGAAATTTGGTTCATTCAGAAAAAGGAATCGGGGGGCGGGAAGGGGCCGGGCGGGGGCCGGGCGGGTCATACTCGGGGCTATGGCCTCATCGCTCCCGGCGCAGCCGGCGGACCCGGCCGACGGGGCCGGGGCCGCCGGGGTGGCCCGGCTGGTGGGCGGGACCGGAACCGGGACGAGCGGGGCCGGGGCGCGGACGGAGGACATCCGGCAGACGGCGGCCGGGCTGTTCGAGCGGCGGGGCTACGCGGCCACCACGATCAGCGACATCGCCGAGGCGGCCGGGATCCTGCCCGGCAGCCTGTACCACCACTTCGCGTCGAAGGAAGACATCGCGGTCGACCTGCTGAACCGTTACAGCCAGGCGCTGGCCGGGCTGGGGGCGGCGGCCGCCGGGCGCTCGGCGGGAGGCGCGGGGCCGGCGGGGCGAGCGGGGCCGCTGGGGTCGGCCGAAGCGCTGGAACCGGCGGAGCTAACGGAGCCGAGCGGCGATCCCGGGGCGCTGCTGCGACGGCTGGCCGCCGAGGTGGCCGGGCTGGCGTTCGCGCACCCGGCCGCGGTCCGGCTCAGCGCTTACGAGGCGCCGAGCGTGGCGACCGGCCGGCTGGTGGCCGCGATCCAGTTCCGCTCACCGGCCCTGGACCGGGCCTGGCGCACCGCGGTGCAGGCCCTGGCCGGCCACTCCCCCGTCGCCGACCTCGGGCTGCTGCGGTTCACGGTGCAGCGGGTGACGGCCTACGCGCCGCTGTACTACCCGGCCGGGGACGCCGGGCGACTGGCGGGTCAGCTGTGCGACCTGCTCCTGCACGGGTTGCTGACCGAGCCGCCGTCGTTCACCGAACTGGACCGATCGGCCGCCTACCGGACCGCGCTCGAGGTGACGGCCACCTGGGGGGTCAGCGGCCGGGGCGGGGGCGGCCCCGGGGCCGCGGACGACGTCACCGGGGCGATCCTGGCCGCCGCCCGCCGCGAGTTCGCGCGGCGGGGCTACGAGGCGACCACGATCCGCGACATCGCCGGGGCGGCCGGAATCGGCATGGCCACCTTGTACCGGCGGGTGGACTCCAAGGAAGCGCTGCTGCAGACGATCGTCGACGGCTACGCGGACCGGCTGGACGAGGCGTTCGCCGCGGTGCTGGCGGCCGATCCGGGCGGCCCAGCCGCGCTGGCCGCGCGGGTGCTGGCGATCACCTGGGTGTTCGCGCACGCCAGCCGGCACTTCCGGGCCGAGTCGCGGATCGTGGCGCTCGGCTGGTACGGCCGCGAGGAGACGGCCAGCCCGGTGCACCGGTACTTCGTGGCCACCCAGCAGCGGCTGGACACGCTGGCCGAGCTGCTGCGGCCGGGGCTGGCCGACGGCACCGTGCGGCCGATAGCCGGAGCGGCTGAGCTGGCGCAGCATCTGCGGACGGTGCTGTGGCTGCGGTTCTACGAGCACGGCCGGACCAGCGAGGCACGGGCGTTCGCGTTCCTGCGCCAGAGCCTGCTGGGCGGCGCGCTGGCCCGCGAGTGACCCGCCGGTGACCGGTCCGGCTGTCACTGGCGGCTGGGAGGATGGACCCATGGCCGAGATCACGCTGCGGGAGGTCCGGGACGAGGACCTGGACGGGATTTTCGAGCAGATGCGGGACCCCGAGGGGGTGTGGATGGCCGCGTTCACGCCCGAGGACCCGGGCGACCGGGCGCACTTCGACGCCCACATGGCCCGGGTCCGGGCCGCGCCCGACGTGACCATGCGGGCCGTCACCCGGGACGGCGCGCTGGTGGGGCACGTGGCCGCGTTCGAGCGGGACGGCGAGCTGGAGGTGACCTACGGCGTGGACCGGGACGCCTGGGGCCAGGGGGTGGCCAGCCGGGCGCTGGCCCTGCTGCTGCAGGAGGTGACCGCGCGGCCGGTGCACGCCCGGGCGGCCAGCGACAACCTCGGGTCGCTGCGGGTGCTGGAGAAGGCCGGGTTCCGGATCATCGGCACCAACCGGGACTTCGCCCGGGCCCGGCAGGCCGAGATCGAGGAGACCGTGCTCCGCCTGGACTAGGGCCGGGCGGCCGGGGCGAGCGCCGAGCGGACGCCGGTCAGCTGCTCGGAGACGATCCACAGGCGGCCGGCCAGGGCGGGATCGGACGCGGCCGCCGACCGGCCGATCAGCTGGAAGCCGCCGCGCATGTGGGCGAGGTGCCGGGGCCCGGCGAAGCTGTCGCCGGGGACGTCGGCGGTCGCCGCGAACAGGACCGGCAGCGCGCCGTGGTCGGCGTCCTGGGCCACCAGGCGGAGCAGCGGCGCCCAGGCGAAATCAGCCAGACCGCGGGGGCCGTCGTGCTGATAGATGGCCGTGTTGACCAGGCCCGGGTGCGCGGCGATGGCCTTGACCGGGGAGCCCGACGCGGTCAGACGGCGCTGGAGCTCGGCGCTGAACAGCAGGTTAGCCAGCTTGGAGTCGTTGTAGGCGCGGGACCGCTGAAAGGGCCGGGCGGTCCAGTTGAGGTCGTCGAGGTCCAGCCGGGCCATCCGTTCGGCCTGCGAGGCCACGGTCACCACCCGGCCGGTGATCTGCTCCAGCAGCAGGTTGGTGAGGGCGAAGTGACCCAGGTGGTTGACGCCGAAGTCGGCTTCGAAGCCGTCGGCGGTGCGGGTCAGGGTCTGCTCCGACACCCCCGCGTTGTTGATCAGCAGGTCGATCGGGCCGTCCCAGGCGGCCGCGAACGACCGCACCGAGTCCAGCCGGGCCAGGTCCAGCGCCCGCACTTCGGTCCGGCCCCCGATGGCGGCCGCCACCGCCCGGCCCTTGGCCAGGTCCCGCACGGCCAGCACCACGTGGGCGCCGGCCCCGGCCAGCGCCTGGGCCACCGAGCGGCCGATGCCGCTGCTGGCCCCGGTCACGATCGCGGTCCGTCCGGACCGGTCAGGCAGGTCCACACCATGAAAAGTAGTCATGTGAAACAATGTAGGCATTGACTACTATGATGTCAACGACAACATTACTGGTAGAGTCGGCGGATGACCGAGCGCCCCTACCATCACGGCCACCTGCGGGACGCGCTGCTGGCCGAGGCCGAGCGCACGCTGCGCGAGCAGGGCGCCGAGCAGCTGTCGCTGCGCGACCTGGCCCGGCAGGCCGGCGTCAGCCACGCGGCCCCGCGCCGTCATTTCGCCGACCGCCAGGCGCTGCTGGACGCGCTGGCCGGGGCCGGCTTCGCCCGGCTGGCCGACGAGGTGGCGGCCGCCGTCACGGCCGCGGGCCCGGACTTCCGGGCCCGGCTGCGGGCGACCGGCGTGGCCTACGTGCGGTTCGCGACCACCGACCCGGCCCTGATGGAGCTGATGTTCGCGGCCAAGATCGCAGGCGGGGACGAGGAACTGGCGGCCGGGGCCGGGCGGCTGTTCATCACCGTGGGTGAGCTGATCAGCGAGGGGCAGCGGACCGGCCAGCTCCCGGCCGGTGATCCCGAGCGGCTCCGCCTGCTGTTCATGGCCACCGCCCGGGGCATCGCCGGGATCGTCACCCCGGGCCAGCCCGGGGCCGGACAGGCCGACGGCCTCATCGATGACGTGGTCGCGCTGTTCACCGCGGGCGGCCGCTGACCGCGCGGAGTCCGAGCCGGCCGGGTCCGGGTGCTACCCGTGCGGGTGGGGCTGCTCGTGGTGGTGAGAGTGGGGCCGGGGTCCGAGCGGGGCCGACAGGCGGTGCTGGGTGACCTGGCCACCGCGGATGGTGACCGTGGCTTCCGGCGTGTGCTCGTCCCGCCAGATGGTGTACGTTCCCGCGGCCAGGGCCGGGTAGACGGCGCTGTAGACGGTGCCGGCCGGGGCGCGCCGGGGGTGGACCTGGTTGTGACTGCGCGGTGCGGCCGGGTCGGTACCGGGGCTGATGTCGATCTCGGCCGCGTCGTCCTCGACCCCGGTGTACAGCACCAGCGCCCCGATGTCCCCGCCGATGTCGAGAACCACGGCCGCCTGGGTGGCATGAGCTGATCGCTCGGTCATCGTTCTTTGTCCTCTGATGTCAGGCCCGTTCCGGGTGCCCGCCGACCTGGCCGTGGCGGGCACCCGGAACGGTTCGTGCGCTAGTAGCTGCTGACCTTGACCGGGGTGTCGTCGATCGGGACGTCGTAGCCGGCGTGCGGGACGCCCAGGTAGGGGAAGCTGGGCAGGTAGTGCTCGGTGTTCTCGGCCGTGACGTCGGTGTTGGAGGACGTCAGGCCCGGGGTGATCTCCCCGGCGGCCGCATCGGGCTTGTAGCTCTTGTCGATCAGCTTGTACGTCGCCCCGGCCAGCGCCCGGAGCTCGATCGTGGTGACGTCGTCGAACACGCGGCGCCCGTTGGGGAAGCCGGCCGGGTCCCCGCCGATCAGCCCGAGGTTGGACGGACTGCTGGTGGTGGGCGGGATGGCCAGGTTCAGCCGCAGCATGTCGGCCTGGGTCGGGCCGGTGTAGTTCTGGAAGCCCGCGACGACGCCGGCCGGGATGCCGGTGAGCAGGATGGCCTCCAGGTCGGCCCGCGGCGTGCCCGACTTGTTGAGCTTGTCCAGATGCGGGAACGCCGTGGGGTAGAGCACCGGCAGCAGCGACGACAGCTCCGGGTGAGCGAACTGCTGGGCGAACTGCTTGTCGTCCTGCGGCTGGGTCGCGTTGAACAGGTCCTTCTTGCCCAGCGGGATCAGGACCTCGTTGACCAGGGGATTGCCCAGCCGGGAGACCTGCGTGAACGGGCCGACGTTGGTCACCTCGCCGGGGCGGGGGGTGTTGTACAGCCGGGTCTTCTGCCGGCTGGCGCTGGCCCAGACCCCGATCGTGGCCCGGGGGTCCGTCGGGTTGGTGTAGTGGCTGGACAACTCGCTCTTGGGCAGCTGCAGAACGATCGAGTGGATGTTCTTGGCCAGGGTGGAGTTGATGCCCGGTGCGGCCGGCATCTTGTTGAAGGCGTTCAGCTCCTGGACTGGCCGCAGGTCGCCGAGGTCGAAGATGGCCCCGAGATCGACGTAGAAACCTTCGGCCCGCTGCCCGGCGAACACCTTGCCGCCCCGCCCGATGCTGGTGACCGCGGCGTTGGCCAGGTCCGCGTAGTCCGGGGTGGAGCCGGGGCCGATGTTGCACGGCGGGCACGGAGCCCAGCCGACCTGGGTGTGGCTGCCGCTCTTGTCCACCCGGACCACCGAGTAGAACTGGCGCCGGTTCCAGTTGGCGCTGTTCAGCGAGGTGATCGGCCCGGTGTTGTAGAGGAACGTGTTCTCGTCCCGCACCTCGGTGCGGAAGCGGAACTGGTAGGTGATGTCGGCGCGGGCGGTGCCCGAGTTGCTGACGTGGATCTCGTAGAGCACGTCGTCGCCGAACTCGAAGAAGTTGGGCCCGCCGTCGGGGTCCTCCAGCGGGACGAAGTTCGCGATCAGCGTGACCGTGTCCGGCTTGTCCGGCGACACGAACGCGTACACATCGGTGTTGTCGGCCGCGGCATCGTTGACGATGCCCGGCGCTTCCTTGTGCGATGACATGGCGTGGACCTCAATTGTCGTCTGGATGGGCGGATGGTCAGCGGCCGGTGGCCGCGGCCTGAGCCAGGGCGCGGGCCAGGGCCGGGTCGTGCACCCGCACGTGCCGCTCGCCGGTGAAGAGGTCCACTTCGCCGGTCTTGGCGTCGTGCACGTGCGCGACCAGCGGAGTGCTGGCCGTCGCCGCTGTGTGCCCCGCGGATGGGGCGCTGGCGGCGGTGGTGCCGGTGGTCGCGGCCGAGGCCGCGGTGGTGTCAATGAGCAGGCCGGCCGTCACGCCGACGATGCCGATGCCGCCCGCGCGGCGCATCAGGCCACGGCGGGACAGACCCGCCTTCGCGGCGGATGCGGCCAGGCCGTTTTCCGGGTCTTCGTAAGTCATGAACGATTCCTTCAGTCGCGAAGCAACAGCCCGCACGGGCCGCTGCCGATGCCGATACACCGGACGAACCCGTGCGGAGGGAACATTCGACTGGGCCGGCCGCCTGGAGAATCCAGGTACGAAGCGTGACCGAAAAGTATCGGAAAGTAATTGTGTTCGCTGCGAGGCCCGGAAAGCGGTGCTCAGATCAACCCAGTCGTTGGTATTCGGAGCCGATCACGACCGGGATTGAGCGGATCGATAACGTTTCGGCAGCGGCTCTTCACGGGTCCGCGCCCATGCCGCGCCGGAGGCTGATCAGCGCCGACCGGATCCGGCTCTTGACCGTCCCGGGCGGGATATCCAGGATCAGGGCGGCCACGGCGACCGTGTGACCGTCGATGAACACCAGCTTGATGGCCGCCCACTGCGGATCGTTCAGGCCGTCCAGGCTCCGGCGGAGGGTCTCCCGGTCCAGGCCGTCCTCCACGGCCTCGCTGACCTGGTCCCACGGCACCGCGAACCCCGCCGTCCGCTGCTCGCGCCGGGCGTCGGCGGCGGCCGAACGGACCCGGTCGATGGCGCGGCGGCGGGCGATCATCAGGGCCCACGCCATCGCGCTGCCCTTCCCGGGGTCGAACCGGCCGGCGGTACGCCAGATCTCGGTCAGGACTTCCTGGGCGATCTCCTCGGCCTGGGCCGCGTCGCCGACGATCGTCAGCGCCAGGCGGTGGACGGGAACGGAGAGATGCCGGAAAACCTGATCAAAGGCCTGGTCCTCCCGGCGGGCCGCGGCCGCGATGAGCTTGTTCAGATACTCAGGGTCATCGGCCGGCCCGCCGGCCGCCGGGCCGTCGTCTTCGCTCACGCCCGGACATTCGGCCCCAGCCGCCGTACGGCTTGGTCCGGGCCGGTCCGGCTAGCCTTCCGGCTGGTCGGCGGCCATTTCGTCGAGCAGTTCGAGCACCTCGTCCGGGGACAGGTCCTCGAGCTCGATCGCGTAACCGGGCGGGACGATCGCCGCCAGCCGCTCACCGTCCCGGGTCAGGTAGACGACCTCGCCCCGGGCGGCGGCCTCGGCCACGGCCGCGATCTCCTCGGGCACTTCCTCGACCGGTATCTCGCGCACGGCCCCGACTGTACGCCGGCCGGCCGGGCCGTGGTCAGAGCCAGCGATCAGACACCGAGCAGGCGGGCGGCGGTGCCGCCCACGATCGCGTCGCGGTCGGGGGGCGGGAGCTTCAGGGACTCGATGCGGTCGACGGGGTCGGTGACGCCCATGTCGAAGGGGTAGTCGGTGCCCAGGAGGACGTGGCCGGGGCCGGCCACCGAGAGGAGGCGGGACAGGGCGTCGTCGGTGTAGACGAGCGAGTCGAAGTACAGGGTGTCGAGGTAGGCGCTGGGCGGGCGGGCCATCGTGCGGGACTCGGGGCGGACCTGGTAGGCGTGGTCGGCCCGGGCCAGGTAGTGCGGGAAGTAGCCGCCGCCGTGGGCGGCGCAGACGCGCAGGCCAGGAAATCTGTCCAGCACTCCCCCGAACACCAGGTGGTGCAGGGCCACGGTGGTCTCGGCGGGCTGGCCGACGATGTTGCCCAGGTAGGCCGGGGCCAGCCGCGATCCCAGGCTGCAGCCCCAGGGGTGGATGAAGATGAACGAGCCGAGCTGCTCGGCGGCCGCCCAGAACGGGTCCAGGTCCGGGTCGGACAGGTCCCGGCCGGCCACCGTGGTGGAGATCTCGGCCCCGCGCAGGCCGAGCTGGCGGTGGGCCATGCGCAGCTGGTCGGCGGCCAGCTCCGGGTGCTGAAGGGCGACCGTGGCCAGGCCGGTCAGGCGGTCGGGCCGCTGAGCGACGGTGCGGGCGATCCGCTCGTTGGCGGCGGCCACGATGTCGTTGGCCAGCGGCGCGTCGGCCCAGTAGTGGTACAGCGTCGGCACCACGCTGAGCGCATGGATGTCGACCCGGCCCGCATCCATCTGGGCCAGGCGCGCGTCCAGGTCGTCCAGCAGCGGCCGGTAGCTGGTCTGCATCAGCTCGATGTTGCGCTTGATCGACCCGGGGCCGAACGTGGCGAACTGCTCGGCCTGCTCGGCCGCCAGCCCGGGCCGGCCCTCGACCAGGCCGGCGATGGCGGGGACGTCGAGGTGCGCGTGCACGTCGATGACGGGGGTCACGGCTGCACGCACCGGTTGTGCTGGGTGCCGAAGGCGGCCTCGGCGCCGGTGATGGTGGACTCCATGACGTCGCCGGGCTGCAGGTAGCGGCCGTAGTGGGCGCCGTTGCCGGCCGGCGAGCCGGTCAGCAGCAGGTCACCGGGCCGCAGCGGGGTGATCGCGGAGACGTGGGCGATCAGCTCGGGCACGCCGAAGATCATGTCGGCGGTCGTCTCGTCCTGCATGGTCTGGCCGTTGAGCTTGAGGGTGACCCGCAGGCCGGCCGGGTCGGGCACGAACGGCGCGGGCACCAGCCAGGGGCCGAGCGGCAGGAACGTGGGCGAGTTCTTGCCCGCCAGCCAGTCGGTGCCGAGGCCGGGCATGTCCGGCCGGAACACCCGGTCGCGGGTGGTGAGGTCGTTGGCGATCACGTAGCCGGCCACGTGGCGGAGTGCGTCGGCGGCCTCCACCCGGTAGGCCTCGACGCCGATGACCACGCCCAGCTCCAGCTCCCAGTCGTGCTGGGTGCCGATGTCGGGCAGCAGCACGTGATCGTCGGGACCGCAGATGGCCGAGGCCAGGCCGATGAACACGTACGGGATGCCGTGGGCGGCCCGTTCCTCCATCAGCGCGGTGGCCTGAAGGTGGGTGGCGTCCGGGTCGTCGTCGCCTTGCTCGGCGGCCGCCGCCGTCATCAGCTGGACCACGTGGGTTTTGTAGTTGGCGCCGCTCTGGAAGATCTGGCCGGGCCGCAGCGGCGCCAGCCGGGTGAAGTCGCTGACTGGCCGGACCAGATCGGCCCAGCGCTGACCGGCCCGGGCCTCGTCGACCGCGTCCCCCAGCAGCTTGAGGAGGGCGGGCCAGTCGGCCAGCAGGGCGTCGAGGTCGGGGGCGGCCGGGAGCAGGGTGGCCAGCGGGGCGACCTCGTCGCCGGCCACCACGCCGGTGAAGTCGTCGGCCCGGGGCCCGAAGTCGGTGTGGGCGCGGAACCGGCCCAGCGCGTAAGGAGCGGCAGCCATGATCACGATCCTAGGCAGCCGAGGTGAACACCGGAATGGGATCCGGTCGATGACGGCTATCGACGTCGTCGATGGTCAGAGGTTGGCGGCCAGGGTGGTGACGCACTCGCGCAGCCAGTGGTGGGCCGGGTCGTTGTGGAACACCGGGTGCCAGAACATCGTCTCGGCGATCGGGTGCAGCGGCACCGGCGGCTCCAGCACCCGCAGCTCGCGGCGGACCGGGGTGCTGCTGACCAGCCGCTCGTGCACGAACGCGAACAGCGAGGTGCCGGGCAGCAGCCACGGCACCAGCGTGAAGCTGAGGGTGGACAGCGCCACCCGCGGCTCGAGGCCGAGCTGGGCGAGCTGGATGTCGACGAAGGCGGCGCCGCCGGTGGTCGCGTTGTACTTCACGTACCGGAGCTGGGTGAGCTGCTCGCGGCTGAGCGTGTCGCCCACCTCGCGGTGCTGGTTCCAGACGGCGGCCACGTAGCGGTCGGTGAACAGCGGGCGCTGCGGCATCTGCCGCATGCCGGCCGAGGCGATCTCGCGCGGCATGATGACCAGGTCGACCTGGGCCCGTTCGAGCGACACCTCGGTGGCGGTCGACACCGGGACCACGTTGACGGCGACGCCCGGCGCCTCGGCGTAGAGGCGCTCCAGCAGCGGGCGGAGCAGGATCAGGGTCACGTAGTCGCTGGCCACCACCGTGAACGTGCGGGTGTCGGTGGCCGGGTCGAAGTGCGGGCTGGTCGCCAGCAGCTGGTCGAGGCTGGTCAGCACGCCGTGGACCGGCTCGACGAGCGACTGGCCGAGCGGGGTGAGCTCGTGCACCCGGCCGTTGCGGACCAGCAGCGGGTCATCGAACAGGCGCCGCAGCCGTGCCAGGGCCGCGCTCATGGCCGACTGGCCGATGCCGACCGACTCGGCCGCCCGGGTCACGTGCCGTTGCTCCAGCAGCGCGTTCAGCGGCACGACCAAGTTGAGGTCCATCCGCCGCACGCTGTCGGGCACGTCCACGCCACCATCATCCCCTTTAAAAATATATATCGACGCCGTCGATGATGAGCATCGCAGATTGGCGCTGTCGCCCGTTCGGCTCGCGGCTTACCGTCCTGGATTAAGGACATGCGCCGGGGCATGGGAGGCCCGTAATGAGGCCAGTAATGAGCACTGCGTCATGAAGGTTCTGGTCGTGGGCGCGGGCATCGGCGGGCTGGGGGCGGCGATCGCGCTGCGCCAGCGCGGGTTCGCGGTCGACGTGGTCGAGATCAAGCCGCAGCTGTCGGTCTACGGGGTCGGCATCAACCAGCCGGCCAACAGCCTGCGGGCGCTGCGGGCGATGGGCGTGCTCGACGAGATCATGGCGGTCGGCTGCCAGTACGACCACACCGACTTCTACGCCGCCGATGGCGAGCTGATCGTGCACGTGCCCAGCGTCATGGGTGGCGACGTGCCCGCCAACACCGCGCTGTCGCGCCTCAACCTGCATAAGATCCTCATCGGCGGGGCCGAGCGGCACGACGTGAAGATCAGCTACGGCACGACGATGGAGCGGTTCACCGACCGCGGCCACGCCGTCGATGTGGAGTTCACCGACGGACGGCGCGAGTCCTACGACCTGGTGGCCGCGTTCGACGGGATCAAGTCGGCCACCCGCCGGACCGTGTTCGGGCCCGAGCACGACGCGGTGTACTCGGGCTTCGGGGTGTTCCGGGTGACGCTGCCGCGGCCCGGCTACGTGGACGGGGTCCGGGTCTACCAGGCGCTCGGGGTCAAGGCCGGGTTCATCCCGCTCAGTGCGACCACCATGTACATGTTCGTGGTCACGCCCGATCCGCAGGGGGTCAGCCACCGTCCGGAGGAGTTCGCGTCGGTCCTCAAGGAGCGGATGGCGCCGTTCGGGGCGCTGCCGGGCGAGGTCCGCGAGGCCCTGCAACCTGCCGACGACATCGTGTACAGCCCGATCTCGGACGTACTGCTGCCGCTGCCGTGGTTCTCCGGCCGGGTCGGGATCCTCGGCGACGCCGCCCACGCCTGCGCGCCGCACCTGACCCAGGGGGCGGGCATGGCGCTCGAGGACGGCCTGGTGCTGGCCGACGGCCTGGACGCGGGCGGGTCGCTGGAGGAACGGCTGCGCGCGTTCGAGCAGCGGCGGTTCCCGCGGGCGCGGCTGGTGCAGGACGCCTCCCGCGGCATCCTGCAGGCCGAGATGAGCATCAACGCCGGCAACTACGACCAGTCCGTCCAGGGCATGCGCGACCACCTGGTGGAACAGAGCCACCAGGTCGAAGCGATCTTGAATCAGCCCGCCTGAGGCTTGTGAGGCTTGTGCGGTCAGTGAGGCTGCTGTGGCTCAAGTGGCTATTGGCAGGGATTTTATTGAAAAGGGGAGCATCCGGTGACTGCAACCTCGTTCGACCCGGCTGGCCTGGCCGCCGCCGTCCCGCCGCCACCGTGGCCGGGGCCGCCGCTGCCGCCGGCGATCGCGCCCGCCCCGGTACCCGCCTCCGAGGTGGCCCGGCGCTCGCCGATCACCCACGTCCGTTACGTGGCGCTGGCGACCGCCGACCTGGCCGCCACGGTCGCGTTCTACCAGGGCATCTGGGGCCTGTACGAGGTCGGCCGGGACGGGGACGTGGTGTTCCTGGGCGCGGTCGGCAGCCCCGAGCCGTACGTGGCGCGGGTCCGCCAGGCCGGCGAGCGGCGCACCGACCTGATCGCGTTCGGGGCCCCGGACCGGGCGGCGGTGGACGGGCTGGCCGCCCGGCTCGGGTCGGACGGGGTGCGGATCGCGGCCGAACCGGGCACCCTGCAACTGCCGGGCGGCGGCTACGGGTTCCGGTTCTTCGACCCGGACGGGCGGCTGGTGGAGGTGTCGGCCGACGTCGCCGCCAAGCCGTTCCGGGAGATCGAGGCGGGCGAGTCGGTCCCCCGCAAGCTCAGCCACGTGGTGATCAACTCCCCCGACGCGCCCGGCCTGGTCGCCTTCTACGAGCGCTACTTCGGGCTGCGGCTGTCGGACTGGCTGGAGGACCGGATGGCGTTCCTGCGCTGCTCGGCCGACCACCACAGCCTGGCCATCGCGGCCGGGCCGGTGGCCGGCCTCAACCACGTGTCGTTCGAGATGCGGGACATCGACGAGTACATGCGCGGCACCGGCCGGATGGTCCGGCACGGGCACGCGCCGCTGTGGGGGCCGGGGCGGCACAGCTCCGGCGACAACGTGTACTCCTACTTCGCCGGGCCGGACAACTTCGTGGTCGAGTACACCACCGCGCTGGAGCGGATCGCCGACGAGGACGCCTGGGTGCCGCGGGTCTGGCCGGCCTCACCGGAGTACGCGGACCGCTGGGGCACGGCCGGGCCGGGCGAGGACCTGTTCGCGCTCTGGCACCGCACTCCCCCGGAGTCGGGCCTCTGGGTCCCGGCCCCGGTGTAGCGGCCCCGGTTTGAGAAGCTGCCTTCATGAGTTCCAGCAGGCACGAGCATCCGGAGCTGGGGCCGGCCGAGCTGATCGAGGTGGCGGACCGGGTGTTCGCCTACATCCAGCCGGACGGGACCTGGTACATCAACAACACCGGCTTCGTCGCCGGGCGGGAGTCGGTGATCAGCGTCGACGCCTGCTCGACCGAACGCCGGACCCGGGCCTACCGGGAACGGATCGCCAGCGTGACCCCGGCCCCGGTGTCGGTGCTGATCAACACCCATCACCACGGCGACCACACCTACGGCAACTTCGTGTTCAAGCCGGCCACGATCATCGGCCACGAGAACTGCCGGACCGAGCTGATCGAGTACGGGTTCCCCGGCAACACCGGGATCTGGGAGCCGGTCGAGTGGGGCGCGGTGGCGGTGACGCCGCCCAACCTGACGTTCACCGACCGGGTGCGGCTGTGGTCGGACGAGTACCCGGTCGAGGTCAGCTACGTCGGCCAGGCCGCCCACACCTCCAACGACAGCCTGGTCTGGCTGCCCGAGCAGGAGGTCCTGTTCTGCGGCGACCTGCTGTTCAACGGGGGCACTCCCTTCCTGCTGATGGGGTCGGTGCGCGGCGCGATCGAGGTGCTGGAGTCGGTGGTGGCGCCGTTCCCGGCCCGGGTCATCGTGCCCGGCCACGGGGCCCCCTGCGACCGCGACCTGATCGCCACCGTGGTCGGCTACCTGCGGTTCGTGCTGGCCACCGCCCAGAAAGGGATCGACGCGGGGCTGTCGCCGCTGGAGCTGGCCCGGCAGACCGACCTCGGCGAGTACGACGGGTGGCTGGACCGGGAGCGGATCGTGGGCAACCTGCACCGGGCGTACGCGGACCTGGGGGCGGTCGACGTGGTGGACCTGCGGGGGGCGCTGGCGGACATGGTCAATTTCAACGGAGGACAGCCCCTGTCGTGTTATGCGTGAACGGCAGGTGTCATGAGTAAAAATCACCTTGACTGCTGACAGGGCGCTGGCTAGCGTCGCTCGTGGTTGTTGGGCGACGAGGGGCGGTGTCAGCGGTGGCGGTGGTGCGCAAGCAGCGCGGGTCCGGGTTCGCGGGCGCGGGCCTGGGCCTGGCGGTGCTGTCGGCCGGGACGTTCGGGACGTCGGGGACGTTCGCGGACGGGCTGATCCGGGCGGGCTGGAGCCCAGCGGCGGCGGTGACCGTCCGGATCTCGCTGTCGGCGCTGATCCTGACCATCCCGGCGCTGATCTCGCTGCGGGGACGGTGGGCGCTGCTGCGGCGCGACGCGGGCCGGGTCGCCCTGTACGGGCTGATCGCGGTGGCGGGCTGCCAGCTGTTCTACTTCAACGCGCTGCAGAGCATCCCGGTCGGCGTGGCCCTGCTGCTGGAGTACCTGGGCTCGGTGTTCGTGGTCGGCTGGGTGTGGCTGCGGCACGGTGAACGGCCGCGCGGGCTCACGGTAGCGGGCGCCGTGGCGGCCGTCGCCGGGCTGGTGATGGTGCTCAACCTGACCGGCGCCACCCACGTGAACCCGATCGGGGTGATGTGGGGGCTGCTGGCCGCCTGCGGGCTGGCCGTCTACTTCGTGGTCTCGTCGGCGGCGCCGGCCCGCACGCCGGCTGGGGAGCCGGCCGAACCGCTGCCGCCGATCGCGATGGCCTGGGGCGGGATGTGCGTGGGGGCGGTGGCACTGGCGGTGCTGGGATTCTCGGGGGCGCTGCCGCTGCACGCGACCAGCGCCGACGTGAGCCTGCTGGGGGCCCGGGTCAGCTGGATCGTGCCGGTGCTCGGGCTGTCGCTGATCGCGGCGGTCATCGCCTACGTGGCCGGGATCGGGGCGGCCCGGCGGCTGGGAGCCAAGCTGGCCTCGTTCATCGGGATGACCGAAGTGCTGTTCGCGATCTTGTTCGCCTGGCTGGCGCTGGGCCAGCTGCCCACGCCCATCCAGTTCCTGGGCGGCGCGTTCATCCTGGTGGGGATCGCGCTGGTGCGCGCCGGTGAGCG
>JAFAYQ010000067.1 GCA_019240215.1 Actinomycetota bacterium
CGGTCTTGATGATCTCGGTTGACAGGCCGTCGCTGCAGGCCCCGCTGATCGTCCCGGCCCCGTCCAGGGTCAGGCCGAAGGACAGGTACCGCCGTTCGAACCGTTTTTTCTGCCGTTCCTCGACCGCGTCCGGGTCGGCCCGGTAGGTCAGGTCCTCACCCAGCCGCCGCAACTCCCGCGGATCCAACCCCGGCCGTCGCCAGCCGGGTGCACTGTCCGGCTCGGTGGGCGGCTCGACGGCCGGGCTGGGATCGGCACCGGCAGTCCCGGTCGCTTCGGCGGCGCACCGGGAACCGGGCAGGCCGATGGTGGCCGCGGCCAGCATGTCCTGCTCGGCCGCGCCGGCGACCACCTCGTCATCGATCTGGCTGACCGCGCGGCAGATCACATTGGCGGCATCGAACGAGATCCGGCCCGCCGTCAGGGCGGTCCCGGTGGCCAGCTGGCGGCGCAGCGCCCGGCCGGTCGCCACCAGTTCCCCGGCTCTTCCGGGCGAACGGCCGCAGCCGTGCCGCAGGAAGGCCGCCGCCGACGAATAACCCGCCTCGGCGTAGGCGCCGGACGCGTCCACGACCCCCACCAGCCGGGCCAGCTGCCCGAGTACCTGGTCAGCGAACACCGCCACCTGACGGACCTGGACCAGCAGGCCTAAGGCGTCAGCGGAGTCAGAACCGATACCGGCCAGGTCGGCCAGCACGCGGTCCCAAGGGGCGACGTCGATCGAATCCATATTCGAATGATGCCACCAGGGTCTGACAAAACGGCCGGGTCGCCGGAGGGGTGACCTACTCGCGGCAGGCCTGGCTAACCCGCGGCCGGGCCGGCCTCCACCAGCAGGGTCCGGCCGGGCGGAGCCGAATCCTCCAGCTCGGCCGCGTCGAGTACCCGCTCGGGCTGCCAGCCGGCCTGGGTCAGCAGGGCGAGCTGTTCGTCGCGGGGCAGGATCGTCCGCCACGGCTCGGTCTCGCCGGCCCGGCGGCGGGCGTTGGCGGCCGCCACCACCTCGGCCGTGTTCCGGTCCTCGGCGTGGATGGCGAGGCTGGCGGCCAGCCGGCTGCCGGGGGCCGCGCAGGCGGCCAGCCCGCTCAGCAGTCCGATCAGCGTGGGCTGGTCCAGGTAGATCAGCAGCCCTTCGCACAGGAACAGCGTGGGCCGGCCGCGATCGTGCCCGCTGGCGGCCAGCACCGCGGCCACGTCGTGGCGGCGGAAATCGGCCGTGGCCAGGGTCAGCTCACTCAGGTCGGTGCCGAGGGCCTGTAGCCGTCGGGCCTTGTCGGCCTGGGTAGGGCCCTGGTCGAGCTCGAAGAACCTGGCCCCCGGCGTCCGGAACCGCAGGGCCCGGTCGTCGTAGCCCGCCCCGCAGATGACCACCTGCCGGACCCCGGCCGCCAGCGCGGTCAGCACCGCCTGGTCGAAGAAGCGGGTGCGGGCGGCCAGCATCGGCCGCAACCGCTCGATCGGGGTCGGCCGCATGCCTTCGCAGAGCCGGGCCTGGGCCTGCGGGTCGCCGTCGGGGCTGTGCGGCCGTTCCAGCCGCGCCCGGGTCAGCGCCACCGCTTGGCTGGTCCGCGAGATCCGCCCCTCGCCGCCGCCCGACTGACCTTCGCCGCCGGTCGCCCGGTCCTCGCCGCTGCCCGCCTGGCCGCCCGCCCCGCCCGCTTGGTCGACACCCCCGGCCCTGCTCTCCCCGGCCGCATCCACCCCGCTAGCCCGGTTTCGCCTCCGCCGCCAGAACGCAAACTTCATACGCCGAGCGTACTAAGTCACCACCGCATGGAGCCACGATTTTTTAGAAAGTCGAGATGAACGGCGAGAGGCCATCCCAGAAAGGTACGTGCTAGCTTAATAAGCATGTCCGACGCCGACGCCGACGCCGACGCCGACGCCGACGCCGACGCCGAAGCCGCCGACGCCGACGAGGCCGCATCCGCCGTCCGCCGGGGCGTGATCCACCTCAGCCGCCGCCTGCGCCTGGAACGGCCCGCCCACGACACCACCCTCCTGCAGCTCAGCGTCCTCGCCGACCTGAACGACTCCGGCCCGATGACCCCAGGTCAGCTGGCCGCCGCCCAGCGCGTCCAGCCTCAGTCCCTGACCCGGGTACTGGCCGCCCTGGAAGCGCGCGGCCTGCTGACCCGGGCCACCGATCCCGCCGACGCCCGCCGCTCCCTGCTGGCTATCAGCGAAGACGGCCACCAGGCCCTCCGCCGCGACGTCGACGCCCGCGACCACTGGCTCGCCGAGGCGATGGCCACCCAGCTCACCCCGACCGAGCAGGAACTCCTCCGCCTGGCCGGCCACCTGATGGACCGACTGGCGGCGACCCCCCAGCCCGCTGCCCCCGAGGCTTCCGCCTAAGCAGCGTCGTGGAACAGCAGCCCCAGCGTGTGCCGCCGCCCCGACCGGATCACCGACACTCCGTGCCGGACCGGCGCCGCTGACCAGCCCCGGGCCGACCGCACCGGCCGGTCGCGAGTGGTGAACACCAGGCCGTGCCCGTGCGGCAGCAGCCGCGCCGACCCCTTCGACTGGGCCCGCGGCCGCTGTTCGACCAGCAGGAACTCCCCGCCCTCGTGGTCCCGCCCCGGGTCGTTGAGGTTGATCACCACCTGCAGCGGGAACACCTTGTCGCCGTACAGGTCACGGTGCAGCGCGTTCCAGTCGCCGGGCCCGTAGCGGAGCAGCAGCGGCGTCGGCTTGGTCTGCCCGGCCCGGTGACAGACCTCCAGCCACTCGTCCAGCGACTCCGGCCACTCGGCGTCCCGCCCGAGTTTCGCGTACCAGTCCCGGGCGATGGGCAGCAGTCGCGGGTACAGCGCCTGCCGCAGCGCCTCGACCGGCTCCGGCAGCGGCCCCGCGAAGTACTTGTACTGCCCCGCCCCGAACCGGTGCCGCTCCATATCGACCGTGGCACGAAACACTCGAGCCTGGTCATACAGCTCAGCCAACTCGGTGCACTCGTCCGGTGTGAGCAGCTGCCCCACCAGCGCCCCGCCCTCGTCATCCAACGACCGAGCCATCGCATCCCAGTTCGCCGCGGCCACCCGCTCCGCAAAGTCCGTCTTCACCGCGCTCATGCCGCTCCCTCCAGCTGCAGCAGAATCTCCTTGTTGGCCGTCCCGCCCGCGTACTGGCCGAGCGACCCGTCCGACCGGATCACCCGGTGGCAGGGCACCACCACCGGCAGCGGGTTCAGCGCGCAGGCGGTGCCGACCGCCCGGACGGCCCGCGGGCTGCCGGCCGCGGTCGCGACCTCGGCGTAGCTCTCGGTGTGGCCGTAGCCGATGTCCGGCAGGTGGGCCAGCACGCTGCGCCGGAACCCGTGCGCCAGCCGGAAGTCGAGCGGCAGCTCGAACCGGCGCCGCTGCCCGCCGAAGTACTCCTCCAGCTGCCGGGCCACCGGGTCCAGCCGGCCCGGCGCCCGCAGCACCCGCGGGCTCACCACCTCGGCCAGCGTGGCCAGCACCCGCTCGTGGTCCTGGACCTGGTAGGCCACCCGGACCAGTCCTGCCTCGGTCGCCGCCAGCAGCAGCGACCCGACCGGGCTGTCGACCTCCCGGTAGGCGACGTCCAGCACGCCGGCCTCGTCGGCGGCGGCCGCCAGCCCCGCCCGCAGCCGCGCCAGCGCGTCCTCGTCATCCACCGGCAGCGCCCCGAACAGGTCTTTCACGTCTTCCTTCATGACGACGCTCCTTCCAGATACGTGCGTCGCAGATTCTTGATGCCGTCGGCGGCCGAACGCCGGGCGGCGTCCGCGGTCCCGCCGACGATGGCGGCGATCTCGGCGTAGGGCAGGCCGGCCAGGTAGTGGTAGGCCACCACCTGCCGCTGCTTGCCCGGCAGATCCCGCAGGGCCTCCCACAGGTCCGCCTCCCAGCTCCCGGGCTGCCCGGCCGAGCCGGCCGCAGCGGCGGGAGCGTCTTCCAGCTCCCCGGCCACCACCGGCCGCCGGGCCCGCGCCCGGGTCACGTCGATCGCCTTCCGGTGCGCGATCGTGACCAGCCAGGCCTCCACGTTGGCGGCCGCATCCAGCCGCGGGTACGCGGTCAGCGCGGCCAGGAACGTCTCCGACCAGGCATCATCGGCGTCCACCGGGCCGAGGACGGCGCGGCAGACCCGCAGCACCATCGGCCCGTACTCGGTCACGATCTGCTCGAACGGCCTCATGGTCACGTCCGGTAGACGCGGGCGGGCCCGGGAACGTGAGCCCGCCCGGGCCGAAAAACCACGGTCGTTATGCCTGCCTTGTCAGGGGTAGCAAGCCCGGAGCCGATCGAGGAGGGGCAATGTTCTCCCGCACCAAGAAGAAGAACAGCGCCGAAGCCACCGACAACCCGCCCGCCGAGGCCGACAACCCGCCCGCCGAGGCCATCCCCCCGGTCCGCGATCTGCAGGGCGGCCCCGACAGCCCGCTGGAGATCCCGCCCGCGGGCTGGAAGAACACGTTCAAGCGGGCGGTCAAGAAGTTCTCCCTGGACCGCTGCACGATGGCGGCCGGCAGCCTGGCCTACCACTGGTTCTTCGCCCTGTTCCCGGCCGTGGTGGCCGCGATCGGCGTGATCAGCCTGATCCACTTGGGGCAGAAGCCGCTCGACCACCTGGTCTCCGGCGTGGGCAAGGCTCTGCCCGGCGGTGCCTCGAGCGTGTTCACGACCGCCATCGATCAGGCCAACAGCAAGACCAGCGGCGCGCTGACCACGGTGATTCTGGGCGTCGTGCTGGCCATCTGGAGCTCCTCCGGCGGCATGGTGGCGCTGGAGACCGCGCTCGACGTGGCCTACGAGGTCCCCAAGAGCGCCAAGTTCGTCAAGAAGCGGCTCAAGGCGTTCGTGCTGATCCTGTGCACGGTGATCTTCGGCGGCCTGTCCTCGATTTTCATCGTCGAGGGCGCCCCGCTCGGTCAAGGGCTGTCCAACCTGGTCGGCTGGCACGGGATCGGGTTCACGATCGTCTGGACGGTCGTCCGCTGGGTGCTCACCATCATCTTCGTGTCGCTGCTGTTCTCCTGCTACTACTACATCGGCCCCAACCGGGAGATGCCCAAGTGGCAGTGGGTCAGCCCGGGCGGTGTGGTCGGCACCATCATCTTCCTGCTCGCCTCGCTGGCCTTCTCGTTCTACGTGTCCAAGTTCGGCCACAGCTCCTACAGCAAGACCTACGGCTCGCTGGCCGGGGTCGCGCTGCTGATCTTCTGGCTGTACCTGGCCGGGATCGCGGTCCTGGTCGGCGGCGAGATCAACGCCGAGTCCGAACGGCAGGCCGCGGCCCAGGCCGGTCACCCCGGTGCCCAGCAGAGCGCCCGTAACGTCGAGCAGGGCTCCGCTCAGCCGAGCGACAACACCGCATCGAAGTGACATTTTCCATATTTAAAGGGTGCCCACCCGCCCGCGTCCCCGGCTGGCCCGAGGCCGAACCTCAACGGCGTTCTGCCGATCAGCCCGGGGGCCGCAGGTCGGCCGGGCCCTCCCCGTCCCGGTGGGTGAGCGGGTTGGCCAGCTGGAACATCCCGTCGGCGGACCCATCGGCGGCACTGCCCCCGTTGCCGTCGACGAACGCGGCCGGGATCTCGGCCGAGTCGGTCAGCCGCAGCTTGCGCCGGGCCCGCTGGTAGAACGTGGTCCGCCCGAGCCGGACGACCTTGGCCGCCTGCGGCCGGGCCCGCATGGTGACGGTGTCACCGGGCTCGGTGTACCCCTCGACCAGGCCGTCCACCTCGACCGCGAGGCGGCCGCTGGTCGGCAGCATGGCCAGCTCGACGGTTTCGGTGACCGACAGCACGAAGCCGCGGTTGTAGGCCGAGTGCGGCGCGGCCGGCGTGACCAGCAGCGCCTCCACGGCCGGCTGCACGATCGGGCCGCCCGCCGAGAAGCTGTAGGCGGTCGACCCGGTCGGGGTGGCCACGATCACCGCGTCGGCCGCGTAGCTGACGAACGGCTGCTCGCTCACGTTCACCGACACCACCGCGGACGGGTTGCCGGGCACCCGGACCACCGCCACGTCGTTGAACGCGGTCACCTGGCGGTCACCGAACCAGGCGTCGATGGCCAGCCGCGGCTCGATCGTGAACGCCTTCGCGTCGATGGCGGTCAGCGCGGTGGACAGGTCGGGCACGTCGACCTCGGCCAGGAAGCCGAGCTTGCCCAGGTTGACGCCGAGCACCGGCGCCCGCTGCCGGTCGGCCAGCCGCATCGCGCGCAGCATGGTGCCGTCGCCGCCCAGGCTGACCAGCAGGTCGACCCGGCGGCCGAGCTCTTCCTCCGACAGCGGCATGGCCGCGCAGTTCAGCCTGGTCAGCTCGCTGGCGTTGCCGTAGACGGAGATGTCGCGGTCCTTGGCCCAGCTGAGCACGGCCTCGACCGCTTCCGCGGAGTCCCGCTGCGGGTGCAGGACCAGTCCCACCGAGTGCATGTCACAAACCGTACGCTTCCAGCAGCCGCAGCCAGACCTCGCTCATGGTCGGGTACGACGGTACCGCGTGCCACAACTGGCTGAGCGGCACCTGCCCGGCCACCGCGACGGTGGCCGCGTGGATCAGCTCGCCGACCCCCGGGCCGGCCAGGGTGGCGCCGATCATGGTGTGCCGATCCTCGTCGACCACCATCCGGGCGTGGCCGCTGAACCCGTCCGCGAACAGCTTGGACCCGGCCACCGCGCCCAGGTCGTAGTCGACCACCCGGACGTGGCGGCCGGCCGCCCGGGCCTGGGCGGCGGTCAGCCCGACCGCCGCCACCTCGGGCTGGGTGAAGACCACCTGCGGCACCGCCGCCTGGTCGGCCCAGGCGGTGGCGGCCGGCTCCTGGCCGTGGGCCCGCGCCGCGATCGCGTCGCCGCAGATCCGGGCCTGGTACTTGCCCATGTGGGTGAGCAGCGCGAGGTGGTTGACGTCGCCGGTCGCGTACAGCCAGCCGCCGTCCACCCCGTTGACCCGCAGGGTGCCGTCCACGTCGTCCAGCCAGCTACCCGGCTCCAGGCCGATCGTCTCCAGCCCGATGTCGGCCGTGCGCGGGGTGCGGCCGGTCGCGGCCAGCACCTCGTCGGCTTCCACGGTGGTGCCGTCGTCGACCGTCAGCGTGACCGGCCCGCCCGGCCGCGGCCGGCTCACGGCGGTGGCGCTGGCGCCCAGCCGGACGTCCACCCCGGCCGCCCGCAGCCCGCCGGCCACCAGCTGGCCCGCGAACTCCTCGGTGCCGCCCAGCAGCTGGCCGCGAGCGATGAGGGTGACCCGGGCGCCGAGCGCCTGCCAGGCGGTGGCCAGCTCGCAGCCGACCACGCCGCCGCCGATCACGGCCAGGCGCTTCGGTACCTCCTTGGCGCTGGTCGCCTCCCGGCTGGTCCACGGCTTGGCCTCGGCCAGCCCCGGGACCGGCGGGATCAGCGCGTCGCTGCCGGTGGCGACGGCCACCGCGTGCCGGGCCCGCAGCTCGGTCCCGTCCACCGCCACCGTCTTCGGCCCGGTCAGGCGGCCCTGGCCGCGGACCAGCTCGATGTGGGCGCCGGTCAGCCACGTGACCTGGCCGTCGTCCTTCCAGTGGGAGGCGAAGCGGTCGCGCCGGTCCAGCACCCCGGCCGGCTCCAGCGCGGCCCCGCCGACCCCCTCCAGGTGCCGCGCGTCGTCGACCGCGGCCACCGGGCCCAGCAGCGCCTTGCTGGGCATGCAGGCCCAGTACGAGCACTCCCCGCCGACCAGCTCCGACTCGACGATGACGGCGGTCAGCCCCTTCCTGACCGCCCGGTCGGCCACGTTCTCGCCGGCCGGCCCCGCCCCCATCACCACCACGTCGTATTCCTGCGTCACCGCCTGTGCCTCCCCGTAAGTTGTTTGCCTAATCTTCCCCGGTCTGATCTTCGGCGCGAGTCCCGGGTGTGATGTGCTGGACAGATGACCAGCGACACCGTTCCCGAGCCGCTCGCCCAGTCGGATGCCCTGCCGGAGACCCTGCCCCATCCCGGCTCCGAGGACCCCGACGACCTGGCCGTGCTGGCCGGGCTGCGGGTCGAGGACACCGACGACGACGACCCGGTGCTGATCCGCCCGGACGGGCGGGTGGTGGACACCTGGCGGCAGGACTACCCGTACCACGAGCGGCTACCGCGGCACGAGTACGACGTGACCAAGCGGCTGCTCCAGATCGAGCTGGTCAAGCTGCAGAACTGGATGAAGGACACCGGCCAGAAGCTGGTCATCGTCAACGAGGGCCGGGACGCGGCGGGCAAGGGCGGCACGATCAAGCGGTTCATGGAGCACCTGAACCCGCGCGGCGCCAGCGTGGTGGCGCTGGAGAAGCCGACCGAGCGCGAGCAGGGCCAGTGGTACTTCCAGCGCTACGTCACCCACCTGCCGACCAACGGGGAGATGGCGTTCTTCGACCGGTCCTGGTACAACCGGGCCGGCGTCGAGCGGGTGATGGGCTACTGCACCGAGGACCAGTACTTCGAGTTCATGCGGCAGGCCCCGGACTACGAGCGGATGATCGTCCGCTCCGACATCCACCTGGTCAAGTTCTGGTTCTCGGTGTCCCAGAACGAGCAGCTGACCCGGTTCATCATCCGCCAGGTCGACCCGGTCCGGCAGTGGAAGCTCAGCCCCACCGACATCCAGTCGCTGGACAAGTGGGACGACTACACCGAGGCCAAAGAGGCCATGTTCAACTACACGGACACCCCCTACGCGCCGTGGACCGTGGTCAAGAGCAACGACAAGAAGCGGGCCCGGCTGGAGGCCATGCGGCACGTGCTGGCGCTGTTCGACTACCCCCGCAAGGACACCGAGCTGGTCGGCTCGCCCGACAACAAGATCATCGGGCCGCCCGCCCTGCTGTCCGAGCGCAAGTTCACCGCCCCCTTCCCCGAGCTTTAAGCACCGCCCGGCGGACCCAGGTCGGCTCGGAGCTGGGCCAGGCGCGCCAGCACCTCGGCCTTGCGGGGTGCGTCGGCCCCGGCCCGCTCGACGGTCAGCGCGGCCACGATGCCGGCGCTGGTCAGCAGCCGGGCCAGGGTGGCCGCGTCCAGCCGGGCGAGGCCGGTGACCCCGTCCCGGCCGAGCAGCCCCTCCTCGGCCAGCGCGTCGACCAGCCCGGCCGAGAAGCTGTCGCCCGCCCCGATCGTGTCCACCACCTCGGCCGGGACCGGCGGCACGGTCAGCTCGGTGCCGTCCCGGGTCAGCCCGAACGCGCCGTCGCCGCCCATCGTCACCACCACCAGGTCGGGCCCGATGCGCTGCCAGCGGCGGGCCACCTCGCGCACCGTCTGGTTCGGGTACAGCCACTCCAGGTCCTCGGCGCTGGCCTTGGCCACGTGCACCTGGCGCAGCTGGCGCTCGACCCGCAGCCGCTCGGTGCTCCGGTCCGGGGTGGCGGTCGGCCGCAGGTTCGGGTCGTAGACGATCACCACCTGGCCGGCCGCCCGGACGAGCTGGGTGAACGACTCGATGTAGGCCGCCCCGGGCGGCAGCGCGGCCGCCAGCGAGCCCAGGTACAGCGCCTCCACGTCGTCCGGGAGCGGCCCCAGATCGGTGGCCCGCCAGCCCCAGTCGGCGGTGCCGTTGGCGTAGAAGCTGTAGGACGCCTGCCCCTCGTCGCTCAGCGTGGCGATGGCCAGCGTGCTCTGCTGGCTGGCGTCCACGAAGTCCCGGGGGCTGATGCCGTTGCGGGTCAGGTGCTCGCGCAGCATCGTCCCGAACCCGTCGCCGGACAGCCGGGCCCGCAGTGACACGTCGCGGCCGAGCCGGGCCAGGGCGACGGCGACGTTGGCGGGGGCCCCGCCGGGGGCGGCGTGGCACGCCCAGTCGGGCGACACCACGAGGTCGACGATGGCCTCGCCGATGACTGTGATCACGAGTAGAGACTCTAGGGCGCCCGGGCCGGCGGCCAATAAGGCACCGGGGTTTTACCTGGCCGAAACTTGCCGACACCTTGCGTCAACGACCAGCGCATAGGCTGTGCTTTCCGCCTAGTGCTCGGGGCCATGGGCGGCACGGGGCGGAGTACGACGCAGCAACCAATCAGGTCAGATCAAGTCTCCCCGCGGGACTTCATCCCTCCGCGGGCCTGAACCGAAAGTCGTACATGGACATCACTGTGTGGGAATGGTTCGAGCAGCGCTCGTTCCACTACCGAGACTTCCGCGGCCTCACCGAAGGCGGCGACCGGCTTCCGCTCACCACCACCCTGGTGCTGCCGACCAGGAACACGGCCGAGACCATCGGCCCCATCCTCGACACCGTGGCCCGGCTGAACGACCGGACCGGGCTCATCGAGCAGGTCGTGGTCGTCGACGCGGACTCGCCCGACGGGACCGCCGACGTCGCCCGCGCCCACGGCGCCGAGGTGTACTCCGAGAACGAGCTGCTGCCCGAGTACGGCCGCGCGCACGGCAAGGGCGACGCCATGTGGCGCAGCCTGTCGGTCGCCCGCGGCGACATCGTCATGTTCGCCGACTCCGACTCGACCGACTTCCGCGAGCACTTCGTCTACGGCACCCTCGGGCCGCTGCTGACCAACCCGGACATCCAGTTCAGCAAGGCGGCCTTCCGCCGCCCGTTCAGCCAGGATGGCCAATCGGGTGCCCAGCCGGTGGCCGACGGCGGCGGCCGGGTCACCGAGCTGATGGCCAAGCCGCTGCTGAACTTCTTCTACCCGGAGCTGACCGGGTTCGTGCAGCCGCTGGCGGGGGAGTTCGCCGCCTACCGGGAGCTGCTGGGCGGGATCCCGTTCGCGACCGGCTACGGGGTCGAGATCGCGATGATGGTCGACGTGCTCCACGAGACCGGCCTGTCGGCGATGGCCCAGGTCGACCTGGAGACCCGGCAGAACCGGCACCAGCCGCTGTTCGATCTGACCCGGATGAGCTCGGCGGTGCTGCGCGCGCTGGGCCGCCGGGTGCACCTGGCCGGCCGGGGCGCGGTCGCCCACGACCCGTCGGAGATGCTGGCCCTGCCCCAGCGGGACGTCTACCTGCACGCGGTCGGCACCCCGGACGGGCTGCGGCTGGATGAGCACCTGGTCGAGCTGCTGGAACGGCCGCCGCTGACCCACGTGCTGGCGGCCAGCGAGGAACGCGAGACCGTGGCTTGAGCCGGCGGCGGCCGGTTACGCCTGGCCTTCCCGCGCCCAGGTCCAGGCGTAGCCGCCGTCGTCGGACGCGGTGCCGCCCTCGCCCAGCTCCAGCGGCCGGAACGTGTCCACCATGACCGCCAGCTCGTCGAAGAACTCGGCGCCGAGGCTGCGCTGGACCGCGCCCGGCTGCGGCCCGTGGCTGTGCCCGCCCGGGTGCAGGCTGACCGAGCCCTGGCCGATGCCCGAGCCCTTGCGGGCCTCGTAGTCCCCGCCGCAGTAGAACATGACCTCGTCGGAGTCCACGTTCGAGTGGTAGTACGGGACCGGGATCGACAGCGGGTGGTAGTCGACCTTGCGCGGCACGAAGTTGCAGATCACGAAGCCCGCGCCCTCGAACACCTGGTGGACCGGCGGCGGCTGGTGGACCTTGCCGGTCAGCGGCATGAAGTCCTCGACGTTGAACGTGTACGGGTACAGGCAGCCGTCCCAGCCCGCCACGTCGAACGGGTGGGTCGCGTAGACGTACCGGGTGCCGACGATCTGGCCGCCCGCCGACCGGTGCTTGACCAGCACCGGCACGTCGGTGCCGGACTCGGTCAGCGGCTCAGCCGGTCCGTGCAGGTCGCGCTCGCAGTAGGGCGCGTGCTCCAGGAACTGCCCGTAGCGGGACAGGTAGCGGCTGGGCGGGGCGATGTGGGAGTTGGCCTCGATCACGTAGCAGCGCAGCGGTCCGGTGCCGCCCGGCACCCAGCGCTGGGTGGTGGACCGGGGCAGGATCACGTAGTCGCCCGCCCGCACCGGCAGCGCCCCGAACGTGGTCTGCACGGTGCCCTCGCCCGCCTCGACGTAGACGCACTCGTCGCCCGCGGCGTTGCGGTACAGCGGCGACGCCTCGCCCGCGACCACGTAGGAGATGCGCACGTCGGCGTTGCCGAGCACCAGCCGCCGCCCGGTCACCGGGTCGATCGCCTTCCAGTCCTCGCCCGGGAACAGGTCGGGCAGCCGCAGGTGGCGCGGCTTGAGCGGGTGGTTGGCGGTGGTCGCCAGGTCACCGGGCTCCCAGGTGATCGCGTCGACGATGGCCGACGGGATCCCGGTGTGGTAGAGCAGGGCCGAGTCCGAGCTGAAGCCCTCCTCGCCCATCAGCTCCTCGGCGTAGAGGGTGCCGTCCGGCTGCCGGTGCTGGGTGTGCCGTTTGGGCGGGATGTCGCCGACCGCCCGGTAGTGCGCCATTACAGGTTCCCTCGCTTCTCCTGCTCCCGCTCGATCGCCTCGAACAGGGCCTGGAAGTTGCCTTTCCCGAAGCCGAGGGAGCCATGCCGCTCGATGAACTCGAAGAACACCGTGGGCCGGTCGCCGACCGGCTTGGCGAAGATCTGCAGCAGGTAGCCGTCCTCGTCCCGGTCGACCAGGATGCCGCGCGACTGCAGCTCCTCGATCGGCGCCCGCACGTGGCCGATCCGCGCCCGCAGCTCCGGGTCGGTGTAGTACGAGTCCGGGGTGTCGAGGAACTCCACGCCGTTGGCCCGCAGCCCGTCCACCGTGGCGATGATGTCGTTGGTGGCCAGCGCCAGGTGCTGGGCGCCCGCCCCGCCGTAGAACTCCAGGTACTCGTCGATCTGTGACTTGCGCTTGCCGACGGCCGGCTCGTTCAGCGGGAACTTGACCCGGTGGTTGCCGTTGGCCACCACCTTGCTCATCAGCGCCGAGTACTCGGTGGCGATGTCGTCGCCCACGAACTCGGCCATGTTCACGAAGCCCATCACCCGGTTGTAGAAGTCGACCCACTCGTCCATGTGGCCGAGCTCGACGTTGCCGACCACGTGGTCGAGGGCCTGGAAGTAGCGCTTGGGCGCGCCCGCCGGGCGGACCAGGGCCGAGCTCCGGTACTCATACCCGGGCAGGTAGGGGCCGTCGTAGCGGGACCGGTCGATCAGGCTGTGCCGGGTGTCGCCGTAGGCGGCGATGGCCGCCATCCGGACGGTGCCGTAGCCGTCGCTGACGTCGTGCGGTTCTTCCACCACGGTGGCCCCCTGGGCCCGGGCGTGGGCGACGCAGCGGTCCACGTCGGGGACCTCGAGCGCGATGTCGCTGATGCCGTCGCCGTGCCGCCGGTGGTGGTCGGCGACCGGGCTGGCGGGGGAGACCGCGCCCTTGAGCACGAACCGGACCGCGCCGCTGCGCAGCACGTAGGCGTAGTGGTCGCGGTTGCCGGTCTCGGGGCCGGAGTAGGCCACCAGCTCCATGCCGTAGGCCAGCTGGTAGGCCAGCGCGGCCTGGTTGGCGTTGCCGACCGCCCACACCACCGCGTCCCAGCCGGTGACCGGGAACGGGTCCTGGTCGGCGTCGTACTCGACCAGCCCGACCAGCTGCTTGAGCTGGTTCACGTCGAGGTCCGCGAGCTGTTCCTGCCCCGTAAGGGCCGAATCAATGGTCATGACCGCACCTCTCGTCCACGTCGCCGGTGGCCGGGTCGCTCCCTCCCCGACGCCGTTGGCGGAGAAGGAGCGGGCCGTGAGGCCATCACAACTCGCGCACCCGTTGCTGCGCAACCAGACCGCTCAGCACTGCCCAGGTTGGGCAATCTGAACGGATCAATGGGACAGTAGCTATACAGATTGCCCAGTTCTTTGCCTTGGAGATGCCATGGCCGACGATCCGGTGCTCGATCCGCTCGACCTGGCCCTGCTGACCACCATGCGCGAGCGCCCGCGGGCGGGCGTGCTCGAGCTGTCCCGGCTGGTCCGGGTGGCCCGGGCCACCGTCCAGTCCCGGCTCGAGCGGCTGGAGCGGGCCGGCGTGATCACCGGCTACGGCCCCGATATCGACATCGCCGCGGCCGGCTTCAGTGTCCAGGCGTTCATCACCCTCGAGATCGCCCAGGGCTCGCTGGACAAGCTGCACGACGACCTGTCGGCCATCCCCGGCGTGCTCGAGGCCTACGCCACCACCGGCACCGCCGACGTGCTGTGCCGGGTGGCGGCCGCCTCCAACACCGAGCTGCAGCAGATCCTGCTGCAGCTCAACGCCTCACCCTGGGTGGCCCGGTCGACCAGCGCGGTGCTGCTGTCGACGGTGATCGAGCCTCGGGTGCTGCCGTTGCTGGCGTCCCGGCCGCGGGCGTCGTCGACCCGCGCCCCGGCTTTCCGCCGGGCGCCTGCTGCCGACTAGGCCGCTAACGAGCGCCGGGCTTCGCCCGGCAGCGCCGCCGGCTCACCCCGCACCGGTCCGCCGCCGCGGCGGGCCGAGTCGAAGTCGCCGGTGCCGTCCGGGGCCGCATGGGCCGCGTCCTGGGCGTAGGCCCTGGCCCCTTCGGCCGGGACGACTTCCGGATGCCCCGAGCTTATTCGCCGGATGGCCACGTACCGCTTGGCGTCCGGGAAGCTCAGGGCGGCGAGCGCGCCGATAGCGGCGGGAGCCGCGAACTTGAGCAGTTTGCCGATCATCCCGTGCCCTCCTCACCGAGGGGTTGGTGATCTCTTTCCCTGCTGGTGCGAAAGTTAAGCTTCGTGTCATGACGGAATCGCGCCTGCCCGCCGTGCGGCAGATCGGGTCCACCCTCTGGACCCGGGAAGTCACACCGCTCCGCCGGTTCCTGCGGACCGAGACCGGCAGCGCCGCGTTCCTGCTCGGGGCCACCCTGGCCGCGCTGGTCTGGGTCAACATCAGCGCCCACTCCTACGAGTCGTTCTGGCGGACGACGCTGTCGGTCCACCTCGGCCGGCTGAGCCTCTCGCAGGATCTCCACGGCTGGGTCAACTCCGGCCTGATGACGCTGTTCTTCCTGGTCGTGGCCGTCGAGGCCCGGCGCGAGTGGGACATGGGGGAGCTGCGCGAGCGCAGCCGGCTGGCCCTGCCGCTGGCGGCCGGGCTGGGCGGGATGATCGTGCCGGCCCTGCTCTACCTGGCCTTCACGGCCGGGAGCCCGGCCGCTCACGGCTGGGGCGCGGCCATGTCGACCGACACCGCGTTCGCGCTGGGGGCGCTGGCCCTGGTCGGGGGCAAGCACCTGCCCGACCGGGTGCGGACCTACCTGCTCACGTTCTCGGTCGTCGACGACCTGGCCAGCATCGTCGTCATCGCCGTGGTCTACAGCAGCCACGTGCGGGTCATGCCGCTCGTCATCGGCTTCCTGCTGCTGGCGGCCGAAGCGGTGCTGCGGTTCCGCGGCGTCCGCTTCGGGGCCCTGCACCTGCTGATCGGGCTGGCCGCCTGGGTCGCGGTGTTCGAGTCCGGCATCGACCCGGTCACCGTCGGCCTGGTCATGGGCCTGCTGGCCTACGCCCGGCCCGCCGCCCGCTCCGACCTGGAGCAGGCCACCGACCTGTTCCGGCTGTTCCGCGAGCAGCCCACGGCCGAGCTGGCCCGGTCGGCGTCCGAGGGGCTGCAGGGCGCGCTGTCGCCCAACGACCTGCTCGAGGCCCGCTTCCACCCGTGGACCAGCTACGTCATCGTGCCGCTGTTCGCCCTGGCCAACGCCGACGTCGTGATCACCGGGCATTTCCTGGCCGAGGCGTTCACGTCCCCGATCACGCTCGGCATACTGGTCGGCTACGTGGTCGGCAAGCCGGTCGGCACCGGGATCGGGGCCGTCCTGGTGACCTGGCTGAGCCGGGGCCGGGTCCGGCCGCCGATCGGCTGGGCGGCGGTGGCCGGGACCGGGGCCATCGCCGGTGTCGGCTTCACCGTGTCGCTGCTCATCGCCTCACTGGCCTTCCACGGCGACGCCCTGGCCGAAGCCAAGGTCGGCGTGCTGTCGGCCGTTCTGTGCGCGTCCGGGCTGAGCTGGGCGGTGTTCAAGGTCACGGCCAAGCTGCCCAAGCGGCTCAAGCTGCTCGCCCTGCTGGGCCGGTCGGACACCATCACCGACCTGGCGGTGGCGGTCGACCCGCGCCGCGACCACTTCCGCGGGCCAGCCGCATCCCCGGTCACCGTGGTCGAGTACGGCGACTTCGAGTGCCCCTACTGCGGCCGGGCCGAGCCGGCCGTGCGCGAGCTGCTGGGCGACTTCGGCGACGTCCGCTACGTGTGGCGGCACCTGCCGCTGACCGACGTGCACCCGCACGCCCAGCTGGCGGCCGAGGCGGCCGAGGCGGCCGCCGCCCAGGACGCCTTCTGGCCCATGCACGACGTGCTGCTGGACCATCAGGGGGCGCTGACCATCAAGGACCTGGTCGGCTACGCCACCCAGCTCGAGCTGGACCTCGACCAGTTCCGGACCGACCTGCGCCAGCACGCCGGGGCCGGCCACGTGGCCGAGGACGTCGACTCGGCCGACCTGTCCAGCGTCTCCGGCACGCCCACGTTCTTCATCAACGGTATGCGCCACTACGGCGCCTACGACATCGACTCGCTGTCGGCCGCGGTCCGGCTGGCCCGGGCCCGGGCCCTGCTGGGCGAGCCGCCGCAGCCCACCCACGCCGAACAGCCGGTCACCGTACCCGCCGAGCCCGCACCGGACGAACCGCTGGCCGAGCCGGCCCCGGGCGAGCCGCAGCCCGCACCGGAGTGACCGGCCCGTACCGGGCTCAGTTGTAGCGCTGCTCGGCTTCGTCCTCGTCCTCGACGTGCACCGCCGCCTCCTCGGCCCCGGCCCCGCCCGCGTCGATCCCGACGTCGGTGGCCACCAGGTCCGACTCGGCGTCGGGGTGCGCACCCTCGTCCTCGGCGACCAGCCGCCCGGCCCGCGGGTCGGGCTCGTCGGTCTCCTCCAGGTACTCGCCCTCGGAGTCGGCCTCCTCGTCCTCGGCCTCCGCCTCGGCGTAGGGGTCGACGTCCGGCCGCTCCTCGGCCAGGTGCTGGTCGAGGGACTCGCCCTCTTCCTCCTCGGCCTCGGTGGTGCCGAACCGGTCCGCGGCCGCCCAGCCGTCAGGGGGAATCACTCCCGGCTCGAGCTCGTCGTCCCCGGGGTCCCCCTCGAGCGAGTCCGCGTCCGGGATCACACCGTCGTTCTCGGCCCCGATCGTCATCTCGTCAGCCTGGTCCAGGCCGGTGGGGTCGTCGGGCTCGTCGTATGACTGCGACATGGGAAGTAAGGCTATACCCCCGCGGTCAGCCCTCCTGATCGCCTTCCTGCAGGCGCTGGCTCTTGCCCTGCAACTGGTCGATCAGCTCGGATGCCTGAGCCTTGGACAGGCCCTCGGGCACGTCCTGGCCGGCCTCGCGCGCCAGCGTCTGCAGGTAGGACTCCTGCGGCCCGGTCATCGGCTCGTCGCCGGTGCTCCAGTCCGAAGGATCCTTCTCCACCGGCCCGTTGCTCATAGTGGTCCTTTCTCGAAATCATATTCGATCATACCTCATCCTCGGTCGGCCTACCCGAATCTCCGCCCGTCAATCCGGATGTTTCTGGCCGCCGCTGTGGGCGATACCGCAGGCGACGAACCGCGACCGCGACGAGGAGCCCGCGATGCGTACCTTCGGGGTCGAAGAGGAGCTGTTGCTGGTCGACGTGGACACCGGGGTCCCGGTCGCGCTGGCCGACCTGGTCACCCGGCCGGAGACCAGCGACGGCGCCCCCGAGCCGGGCCACACTGCGTCGGCCAGCTCCGGGCCGGCCAGCACCGCCCCCGCCCTCGCCGCCCCGGGCGGGGCGATGAGCGTGGCCGTCGGCGTCCGCGACGCCCCGGCCCAGGCCGCGACCGACGAGCTGGCCGACGACCAGCCGGTGCACGAGATGCAGCGGGAGCAGATCGAGACCGGTACCACTCCCTGCTCGTCGCTGGACGAGCTGGCCGCCCAGCTGATCGAGCGGCGCAGCGTGGCCGGCCAGGCCGCCCACAAAATCGGGGCCGAGGTCGCCGCCCTGGCCACCTCACCGCTGCCGATCCAGCCGTCGGTCACCCGCGAGGACCGGTACGTGCGGATGACCGAGCTGTACGCGATGACCGCCCAGGAGCAGCTCACCTGCGGCTGCCACGTGCACGTGAGCATCGAGTCGGAGGAGGAGGGGGTGGCGGTGCTGGACCGGATCCGGCCCTGGCTGCCGCCGCTGCTGGCGCTGACCGCCAACTCCCCGTTCTGGCACGGCCGCGACACCGGCTACGACAGCTACCGGCGGCAGGTGTGGGGCCGCTGGCCGTCGTCGGGGCCGACCGAGCTGTTCGGCACGCCCGAGGTCTACCACGCCACCATCGAGGCCATGCTCGGCACCGGCACGCTGATCGACGAGGGCATGGTCTACTTCGACGCCCGGCTGTCCCGGCACTACCCGACCGTGGAGGTCCGGGTGGCCGACGTCTGCCTGCGGGTCAACGACGCGGTGCTGCTCGCCTCGCTGGTGCGGGCGCTGGTGGAGACGGCCGCCCGCGAGTGGCGGCTGGGCCAGCCGCCGGTCGCGGCCCGGCTGGAGACGCTCAACCTGGCCTACTGGCGGGCCAGCCGGTCCGGGCTCGAGGACCAGCTGATCCACCCGGTCACCGGTAAGGCGGCGCCGGCCGAGAACGTGCTGCGGGCGCTGCTGCGCCACCTCGGCGACGCACTGACCGACGCCGAGGCGGCCACCGACCGCCCCGGGGTCACCACCGACCTGCTGCAGGCCCTGCTGGCCCGGGGCAACGGCGCCAGCCAGCAGCGCCGGGTCTACGCCGAATCCGGCGACCTGCCCACCGTCGTCCGCAACGCCGTCGCCCACACCCTCACGGTCGAGTGAGGCCTACTCGGTCGCGAGGATCAGGTCGGACGCCTTGACCACCACGGTCACCTCGGCGCCCTCGCTCAGCCCCAGCTCCTTGACCGCCTCGACCGTGACCGATGACACCAGCCGGGTGCCGCAGGCGTCCATCTCCACGTTGGCGATGGCCTCGCCGTAGTTGATCTTCGTGACCCGGGCCGGGATCTTGTTCCGGGCGCTCAGCTTCATCGTGGTTCCCCTCTTCGATAAAGGGCTCTGGCTACTTGGGCAGCCCCACCACACCCAGGCTGTCACCGTTCTCCAGGATCTCAGCCGCGCCGCGGATCACGCAGCGCAGGGGGTCGTCGACCACCAGCGCGCCGATGTCGGCCGACTGTTCGATCCGGTTCACCAGGCCGGGCAGCAGCGCCCCGCCGCCCGCCAGCCGGATCTTCCCGCGCACCACGTCCTCGGCGATGCCGGGCGGGATGTCGGACAGCGTCTCCTGGATGGCGGAGATGATCGCCGCGATCGTGTGCTCCAGCGCGGTCGCCACCAGCTTGCCCGGCACCCGCTCCATCCGCGGCGTCCGCGACGCCGCGTCGATGCCGACCGCCTCCGCCCAGCCCAGCTCGCCGCCGGTCAGGCCCAGCTCCATCTTGAGCGCGGCCGCCGCCTTGCGCCCGAGGATCAGCCCCAGGTCGGTCCGGGCGGCGTGCATGATCGCGTCGTCCATCGCGTTGCCGGCCACCCGCAGCGACTGGGCCCGGACCACCCGGCCGCCGGAGACCACCGCGATCTCGGTGGTGCCGCCGCCCAGGTCGACCACGAACGCCCCGGCCCCGCTGGCCAGGTCGACCCCGGCCCCGGCGGCCGCCGCCACCGGCTCGTCCACCAGCCGGACGGCCGCCCGCGGGCGCCGCGCCTCCAGCGCCGCCGCCACCGAACGCCGCTCCACCCAGGTGGCCCGGCTCGGTACGCACACCAGGGCCTTGGGCCGCAGCAGGCCCGGGTGCCGGTAGGAGCGCTTGAGGAAGCCGTTCAGCATCAGCGCGGTCGCGTTCAGGTCGGCGATCACGCCGTCCCGCAGCGGATAGATGATCTCGATGTCTTCGGGCTCCTTGCCGGCCAGCGCGTCGGCCTGCTCACCGACGGCCGCGACCTTGCCGTTGGACACGTCGAGAGCGATTGCGGAGGGCTCGTCGAGCACCAGGCCCCGGCCCGCAACCCAGATGAGCGTGGTCGCCGTCCCGAGGTCGATGGCGATGCTTCCCCGCAAGCGCATGTGGCTGTCCCTACATCCGATAATGCTGTATGCCTACATAAGTATGGAGCGTCAGCTCAAGAACTGAGGTGCCGGATTAGCGAACCTGTGACCTGCGGCCGCACCGTCGGCCCGGCCCGGACGGCCGCCGGCCCGGTCTGCGGGGCCGGGGAATGTTTGACCGGCCACCGCCGTTCGGGTATATAGTCATTCCAGGCGTGGAGCCTTGCGGCATTCGCACTCAGCTCCGCCGGAATATGTTTGACCGCTCCGCCCAGTGGGCGTCGAGCCGCTTTTAAATCCATCGCTTTCCCGGCGCGTTGTGCCCGCTCAGCCAGGCCTTCCGCGTTCCCGGCCGGCCGGGCCGCCTGCGCCCCGCCGCTATTTCGCGCTGCCTTCATTAGGCACTGTCCATACCCCACCCTTTTTCAGAAAAGAGAACTTATGACGACCGCAACCCAGACCAGAAAAGAACAATCTCAGCCCTCGGAAAACCCTGAAAAGGTCTCGCCGCGCCCGGTTTCCGGCGTGCTCGACGTCACCAGCCGCGGCGGGGCGTTCCTGCGCACCGCCGGCTACCATCCGGGCCCCGACGACGTGCTGGTGCCGACTGAGCTCATTAGGCCGTACGGCCTGCGCCCGGGCGACCAGCTCACCGGCACCGCCCCGGCCGCCCCGGCCGGCGCCAGGCCCGGCGGCCGTAACGGCCAGGCCAAAACTCCGGCCCTGATCACCGTCGCCACGATCAACGGCGTCCCCGCATCCGGATCCGCCGCCGCCCACCGTCCGCACTTCGACCAGCTCACTCCGGTCTACCCGGACCAGCGGATCCGGCTCGAAGCGGGCTCGGCCTCGGCCACCGCCCGGGTCATCGACCTGGTGGCCCCGATCGGCCAGGGCCAGCGCGGCCTGATCGTGGCCCCGCCCAAGGCGGGCAAGACGCTCCTGCTCAAGGAGATCGCCCGGGCCGTGACCGCCGCCCGGCCGGACCTGCACCTGATGCTGGTACTGGTCGGCGAGCGACCCGAGGAGGTCACCGACCTGCGCCGCTCGGTCAACGCCGAGGTCGCCTGGTCCACCTTCGACCGCAGTCCCGAAGACCACGTCCGGGTGGCCGAGCTGGCCATCGAGCGGGCCAAACGGCTGGTCGAGGCCGGCCGCGACGTGGTCGTCCTGCTCGACTCGATCACCCGGCTGGCCCGCGCCTACAACCTGCTCGCCCCGGCCAGCAGCCGGATCCTGGCCGGCGGCGTGGCCACCGCCGCCCTGCCGCCGCCCCGCACGTTCCTGGGCGCCGCCCGCAACCTCGAGGAAGGCGGCTCGCTCACGATCTTGTCGACCGCGCTGGTCGACACCGGCTCGCGCATGGACGACGTGTTCTTCGAGGAGTTCAAGGGCACCGGCAACCTCGAGCTCCGGCTCCGCCGCGACGCAGCCGAGAAGCGGCTCTACCCGGCCGTCGACCTGGCCGCCTCCGGCACCCGCCGCGAGGAGCTGCTGCTCGACCCGGACGAGTACCAGGCCATCACCGCCCTGCGCCGCGGGCTGTCCGGCCTCGATCCCCAGCAGGCGCTGGAGCGGCTGCTGGGCTGCATCCGCCGCACGTCCTCCAACGCCGAGCTGCTGCGCCAGATCCAGCTGGCCGCCAGCCCCGCCGCCGCGGCCGCCTGACGCACCCCGCGCTAACGCACCCCGCGCGGCCGGAACTGCACACTGATCCGCGGCCCGCCCGGCCGTGTCGTCTTCGGTACCGCGTGCTCCCAGGTCCGCTGGCAGCTGCCGCCCATCACGATCAGGTCCCCGTGCCCCAGCTCGTAGCGCCGGGCCGGCCCGCCGCCGCGCGGCCGCAGCGTCAGCGCCCGCGGCGACCCCAGCGACACGATCGCCACCATCGTGTCCTCGGTGCTGCCGCGCCCGACCGTGTCCCCGTGCCAGGCCACGCTGTCGCGGCCGTCCCGGTACAGGCAGAGGCCCGCGGTCACGAACGGCTCGCCCAGCTCGGCCCGGTAGTGCGCGGTCAGCACTGACCGGCAGGCGTCCAGGGCCGGGTCGGGCAGCACGTCCTCCTCGCCGTAGAAGCACTGCAGCCGCGGCACGTCGACCACCCGGTCGTACATCTGCCGCTTCTCGGCCCGCCACGGCACCTCGTCCACCAGCCGCGCGAACAGGTCGGCGGCCCCGGTCCCGGCCAGCCAGCCCGGCCGCACGTCCACCCACGCACCCTGGGTCAGCGGCGCCCGCCGCACCGTCCCGCCCAGCGGCCCGGGCCGCGCCTCGCTCGCTGCGGTGTCGTCGTCCATGAGGTCCAGCAGTGAACCCTGGAAGTCAACGGTCATGCTCGCAGTATAGTGACTTTTTCAAAATCATGTTCGACTAACTCCATCCACCAGGGCCACCTCAACTCCGCGAGCCACTCCAGCCACTCTGGCTACATCACCAGCCGACTGGGGTCGCCGACCATCTTCGACGGGTCCATGATCCGGTCGAACTCCTCGGCGCTTATCTCGCCCGCGTCGACCGCCGCCTCCCGCAACGTGGTCCCTTCCTCGCTGGCCCGGTGCGCGATCTCGGCCGCCTTGTCGTACCCGAGCACCGGCGACAGCGCGGTGACCAGCATCAGCGACCGGTCCACGTCGCCTGCGATCTGGCTCCGGTTCAGCTCGGTGCCCTCGATGCAGAACTCGCGCAGCTTCGCGCAGGCGTCGGCCAGGATCGTGGCCGAGTGCAGGAAGTTGCTGATGATGACCGGCCGCATCGTGTTCAGCTCGAAGTTGCCCTGGGCGGCCGCCATCGCGATCGCGCTGTCGTCCGCCAGCACCTGCACGCACACCATCAGCGTGGCCTCGCACTGGGTGGGGTTGACCTTGCCCGGCATGATCGAGCTGCCCGGCTCGTTGTCCGGCAGGATCAGCTCGCCCAGCCCGCAGCGCGGCCCCGACGCCAGCCAGCGCAGGTCGTTGGCGATCTTCATCAGCGGCACCGCCACCCCCCGCAGCCCGGCCGAGGCGCCCGCCATCGCGTCCAGCCCGCCCAGCGCCGAGAACTTGTTGTCGGCGCTGACGAACGGCTCCCCGGTCGCCTGGGCGATCTCGGCCGCGACGGCGTCGCCGAACCCGGGCGGCGCGTTCAGCCCGGTGCCGACCGCGGTCCCGCCGATGGCCAGCTCGTACAGCCCGGCGACCGAGTCGTCGAGCCGCTCGATGGCCTGGGTCAGCTGGTGCGACCAGCCCGACCACTCCTGGCCGACGGTCAGCGGCACCGCGTCCTGCAGGTGGGTGCGGCCGGTCTTGACCACGTTCCGCCACTGGATCGCCTTGGCCGCGATGGCCTGCTGCAGCTCCTGGACGCTGGGCCGCAGCCGCTGATGCACGACCTCGACGGCGGCGATGTGCATGGCGGCCGGGAACGTGTCGTTGGAGGACTGGCCCAGGTTCACGTGGTCGTTGGGGTGGACCGGGGTCTTGCTGCCGAGTTCGCCGCCCGCCAGCTGGATGGCCCGGTTGCTGATCACCTCGTTGACGTTCATGTTCGACTGGGTGCCGGACCCGGTCTGCCACACGTACAGCGGGAAGTGCTCGTCCAGTTGCCCGTCGATGACCTCGCCGCTGACCCGCGCGATCAGGCCGGCCAGCCAGCCCGGCAGCCGCCCGGCCCGCCCGTTGACGATGGCCGACGCCTGCTTGACGTGGCCGAGCGCGCGGGCCACCGCCACCGGCATCCGGTCGTCGCCGATCGAGAAGTGCACCAGCGACCGCTGGGTCTGCGCCCCCCAGTAGCGGTCGGCCGGGACCTCGATCGCCCCCATCGAGTCGGTCTCCCGCCGGCTGCCGGTGGCGTCCAGGCCGACCGGCAGGTCCAGGATCTTCGGGCCGTCGTCGCTCACGGGCACTCCTTCGCTCATCGATCCCTAGCTCCTACCCACGCGCACGCCAAAGCCCCGGGCGTGATCACACGCCCGGGGCTTCACGGCCTCACCAGTCGCGGGGCCCGCGCCAGTTCTGGCCCTGCCACTGCTGCCACTGGCCCGCGCGGTCGCGGAAGAAGCGGCGCGCCTTGTGCCGGAACACCAGGCCCACGGCCATCCCCGCGATCGCGACCAGCAGCCAGAACAGCAGGAACACCTTCAGCAGGGCGAAGAACACCCAGCCGCCGGGCAGCAGGATCGCCGCGACCAGGAGCAGCAGCAGGATCGGCAGCACCCGCGGCCCGCGGCGGCGGGAGCGTCCCATCGCCCACCCGGCCCGGCCCGCCCACGGCGTCCCGCCGTAAGGAGCGCCGTACGACGGCGTCCCCGGGCTGCCGGCCGCCGGCGCCGCGGCCGGCAGGTCGGTCATCAGCCGCCGCAGGTCGCCGGCGGTCCTGGCGTTGAGGGCGGCGGTCACCCGCTCGTCCAGTTCCTCCGACGTCAGCCGGCCTTCGGCGTAGTAGTCACGCAGCTGGGTGGCCACCCGGTCCCGGTCGCTGTCGGAAATTCGTATCCGGTCGTTCAGGTTCATCACGGACCCCGTCTCTCGTTCCGCCGGTGGCTACTCGCCGGAGCCGTCGGCCTCTTCCTCAGTCTCGTCGGTGGGCTCGTCGTCGCCCGCCAGGATCTCGTAAACTTCGCGCCGGGTGCGCTTGATCAGCCGTTCGGCCGCCCGGATCTGGTCCGGGTGGCCGGCGTGCGCGAGCTGGGCGATGGCCGCGCCCAGCCGGGCCGCCTCGCCGAACAGCCGCGGCAGGTCGCCGGGCCCGAAGTCGCCGGCCCCGGCCATCGACTCCCAGGCGCCCCGCGCCATCGCCGGGTTGCTGTTCACGTACTCCTGGCCGGCCTCGGTCAGCCGGTAGGTCCGGCGGCCGCCGGACTCGTCGCCGATGACCAGCCCCTCGTCCGCCAGCAGCTGGAGGGCCGGGTAGACCGCGCCCGGGCTCGGCCGCCAGGCCCCCCGGCTGCGCTCCTCGACGTCGGACATGATCTGGTAGCCGGTCCGCGGCCCCTCGTTGAGCAGCGCCAGGATCGAGGCCCGCACGTCCCCGCGCGACGCCTTGGCCCGCCGCGGCCCGCCAGGTCCGCCGGGTCCGCGCCGTCCCGGGCCACCCGGCCCGCCGGGCCCGCCCCAGCCACCGCGCCGTGGTCCCGGGCCACCCGGCCACCAGCCGCCGCGCG
This sequence comes from Actinomycetota bacterium, assembly GCA_019240215.1. GTDB lineage: Bacteria > Actinomycetota > Actinomycetes > Streptosporangiales > Streptosporangiaceae > Bog-532. Next base: position 25,074 of record JAFAYQ010000067.1, read on the forward strand.
GGCCGCCGAAGAAGCTGGCCCAGTCCTTACCGGAGAACCCGGTCGCCCAGCTGCCGCCCCACGGCCCGCCCCAGCCGCCTTCGCCGGGCTCGTCGCCCTCGTCCGGCCCCGGTCCCGGCTCGGAGTGCGCGCTCGCGTGCGCGTGCGCGGCCGGCCCCGCACCGTGCGGGCCGGCGTGCTCGGGTCCGTACGACTCCGAGTCCTCGTCGGCCTCCGGGTGCGGGTTTGGCCCGGGGTGCCCCGGCCCGAACGGCTCCGCGTGCTCGTGCGGTCCCGGGTGCCCCGGGCCGAACGGCCCCGCGGGCCCGAACGGCCCGGCCGGCCGTGTCATCCGCTCGCCGCCGAGCTGCAGGTCGCGCAGCAGCCCGCGCGCCCGGTCGACCGCCTCGTTCAGCTTGTCCTCGAACTGACCGTCCTCAAAGCCCGGGAATCCCTGGGCCCCGAATCCAAACCCCGCCATCGCGCGCCTCCACCCGTTGATCTTGAGATACAGTCTCGATATATCTGCACTGTACGCCAACTGCCCCTCATTGACAAGATATTACGTGTTTCCCGAAACGCGACTGGGTAAGCCGCCTGGCGCTTGAGCCCACAGCGAAACCCGTCACGTGGCTGACGTGTCACTTGCGTTCGAAGGCGCCATCGAGCGGGTTCGGGTTGCCTCGCCCGGGGCCGATCCGCCTCAACTCGGCCGCCCGCCCGGCGACCACCCCACCGCCGTTCGCCCCGATCGCCCCGCCCCCGTTCGCCCCGCTCCGCCCAACGCTGCCCCACACTCACCGCATCAGCCACTTGCGCACCCTCAGCCTCATGTTGTCGCTTTCTGCGGAAGTGCTTACGAACGTGTTACGGGCGTGGTTAATTCAGGCTTTGTAAAAACCAGAACTGATCTATTGACGACACGAGCCTGCGGCGATACGTTCAGTAACACCCAATAGGAAACTTTCCTTTTAATAATCGAGAGAGTGGGCGCCGATGATTGGATGGCTACGACAAGTACGGGGGGACCGACCACTACCGAACCACCTCATCCGTGCCGAGCGCGCAGGGCTGGACCCGCAGACCAGCCTCTTCGCCGCCGACCCGGACGAGCCCGCCGCACCCGGCCGCGCAACCCGCCGGCCCGGCCGCGGCAACACCCGCACCAGCACCCGCACCGCGCGGACGATCCGCATCGCCCGGCGCACGGCCATCACCCTGGCCGCGGCCGCGCTGCCGGTGTTCGCGCTGACCGCTCCGGCCGCGTCCGGCGCCGTCGCGGCCACGGCCCACCCGGCCACCGCGACCACGCTGACCGCCAAGACGACCACCAGCAACAAGAGCGCCGCCAGCGTCGGCACGATCCCCGCCAGCGCCCGCACCCGGGCCTCGGCGTCGGACGTCCCGGCCCCCCCGTCCGGCTGGACCACCCAGTTCAGCGACGACTTCAACGGGTCGTCGGGGTCCGGGGCGGACAGCAACTGGCAGTACGACACCGGCCCGGGCTCGAACTTCGGCACCGGTGAGATCGAGACGATGACCAACTCGACCAGCAACGTCCACCTGGACGGGAACGGCGACCTGGACATCACCGCGCTCGGGTCCGGCAGCAACTGGACCTCGGGCCGGATCCAGACCACGAGCGCGAACGTCGGCGCCCCGGCCGGCGGCGAGCTCGAGGTGACCGCCTCGATCGAGCAGCCCAACCCGGGCAACGGCCTCGGCTACTGGCCCGCGTTCTGGATGCTCGGTCCCGGCCAGTGGCCCGAGAACGGCGAGATCGACATCATGGAGGACGTCAACGCGCTCTCCGAGGTGTCCGGCACCGTGCACTGCGGCGTCGACCCGGGCGGTCCGTGTAACGAGACCGACGGCATCGGCAGCGGCCTGCAGCCCTGTTCCGGCTGCCAGACCGGCTACCACACCTACACGATGATCGAGAACCGCACCAACCCGTCCGACGAGACGATCACGTTCTACCTCGACGGCAACCAGTACTTCCAGACCAGCGAGGCGCAGATCGGCACCTCGACCTGGCAGGCCGCGTTCGACCACAACATGTCGATCATCTTCGACCTGGCCATGGGCGGCGGTTATCCGAACGGCGTCTGCAACTGCACGTCGCCGAGCAGTTCCACCACCTCCGGCGGCACCATGAGCGTGCAGTACGTCGCGGCCTACACCACCTCGGGCAGCAGCTCGGGTGGCGGCGGGGGCGGCACCGGCGGGGGCGGCACGACCGGCAACGGGACCGGCCCGATCGTCGGTTACGGCGGCCTGTGCGTGGACGTCCGCGGGGCCAACAGCACCAACTTCACCCCGGTCCAGGTCTACACCTGCAACAACACCAACGCCCAGCAGTGGACGGTGGTGCAGGCGGGCAGCACCCTGCACGCCCTCGGGAAGTGCCTGGATATCAACGGCGGCGGGACCGCCGACGGGACCACCGTGGACCTGTACGACTGCAACAACACCGCCGCCCAGGTCTTCATCCCGCAATCGAACGGCTCGCTGTACAACCCGCAGTCGAACAAGTGTCTCGACGACACCGGCTGGTCGACGACGCCCGGTACCCAGCTGGAGATCTGGGACTGCACCGGCGGCGCCAACCAGCAGTGGTCACTGCCGTAACGATCACACCGAACTGACCCCGACACGGTCATGACCCGGCGGCCAGCCTCCCTCCCGGGGGGCTGGCCGCCACCCGTTAAGGTCGCACTATGAGCGAAGCGAGCCGCCGCGAATCCAGCGACAAGGGCAGCCAGCAGGCCGACATCGGCGTTACCGGCCTGGCCGTGATGGGCCGCAACCTGGCCCGCAACCTGGCCCGCCACGGGCACACCGTCGCGCTGCACAACCGCTCACCCGAGCGGACCCGCAGCCTGGTCAAAGACCACGGCGACGAGGGCACGTTCCTCCCCAGCGAGTCGCTGGAGGATTTCGTAGCCAGCCTGGAGCGGCCCCGGGCGATCATCGTCATGGTCCAGGCCGGCCCGGCCACCGACGCGGTGATCGACGAGCTCACCCCCCTGCTGGACGAGGGTGACATCGTCGTCGACTGCGGCAACGCGCACTTCATGGACACCCGCCGGCGCGAGCACGCGCTGCGCGAGCAGGGCCTGAACTTCGTCGGCTGCGGCGTCTCCGGGGGAGAGGAAGGCGCCCTCAACGGGCCCAGCATCATGCCCGGCGGGTCCAAGGAAGCCTACGAGAAGCTCGGCCCGATCCTCGAGTCGATCGCGGCCCAGGTCGACGGCACCCCGTGCTGCGTGCACGTCGGCCCGGACGGGGCCGGCCACTTCGTCAAGATGGTGCACAACGGCATCGAGTACGCGGACATGCAGCTCATCGCCGAGGCCTACGACCTGCTGCGGGCCGGCCTGGGGGCCAGCCCGGCCGAGATCGGCGACATCTTCCGCACCTGGAACGAGGGCGACCTCGACTCCTACCTGATCCAGATCACCGCCGACGTGCTGTCGCAGACCGACGCCGAGACCGGCCAGCCGTTCATCGACATCGTGCTCGACCAGGCCGAGCAGAAGGGCACCGGCCGCTGGACGGTGCAGAGCGCGCTCGACCTCGGCATCCCGATCACCGGCATCGCCGAGGCCACGTTCGCCCGGTCGCTGTCCGGCCACGCCGACCAGCGGGCGGCGGCCCGGGAAGCGTTCGGCACCGACCGCAACCCGCTCGACCTCAAGGACCGGGACGCGTTCATCGAGGACGTCCGGCGCGCCCTCTACGCCTCCAAGGTGGTCGCCTACGCCCAGGGCTTCGACCAGATCGCGGCGGGCAGCGACGAGTACGACTGGGACATCGACCGTGGCGCGATGGCCACGATCTGGCGCGGCGGCTGCATCATCCGCGCCCGCTTCCTGGACCGCATCCGGGCCGCCTACGACGACGACCAGGCGCTGACCAGCCTGCTGGTTGCGCCCTACTTCGCCGACGCGGTGCGCAGCGGGGTCGACAGCTGGCGCCGGGTGGTGGCCCAGGCGGCCACGGCCGGCATCCCGTCGCCCGCGTTCTCCTCGTCGCTGGCCTACTACGACGGCCTGCGGGCCGGGCGGCTGCCGGCCGCGCTCATCCAGGGCCTGCGCGACTACTTCGGCGCCCACACCTACCGGCGGGTCGACAAGGACGGCACCTTCCACACCGAGTGGGGTGGCGACCGCCAGGAGCACACCGCCTGAACGGTCCCGAGCGCACCGTCTGGGCCCTTTCTGGCCAAGTGACCAAAAGGTTAACTAAACGCCACTTCCCGGCGAACCTATGCCAGAATGAGCGCCGTTCAGGCCGAATAGCCGGTCGAAACAGGCCAAAATAGGGCGTGTGCGCAGCCGCCTGCCGCGCGAACGGGAGCGGGGCTTGGGGAGTCGTCAATGACCACGGTGGCGGGGCCGCCCGCTAGCCCGGCCCACCCGCTGCCGCCTGCGCCCGCGACGCCATCCGGACCGCCGTCGGTGCCCCCGCCGCCGGTGCCCGCGCGCGGGCGCCAGTCGCTGCGCCAGCGTCTGGCCGCGGCCGGGCCGCGGGCCCGGACCACCCCCGGCCGCCTCCGGGTGCTGCTGACGCTGCTGATCGTGCTCACTCTCGGCTGGGGGGTGATCGCGGCCTGGACGGTGGCGCTGCACCAGTCGGCCGCCAGCGCGGTGGTGTCGGCCAACGAGCCGCTCAGCCAGGACGCCCAGCAGGTCTACCAGTCGCTGTCGGACGCCCAGGTCACGGTGTCGGCCGCGTTCCTGGCCAGCCCTCAGCAGCCGCTGGCGGCCCGGCAGCGCTACGACGCCGACATCGCCCGGGCCACCGCCGGGCTCAAGGCGGCCACCGCCGCCAGCGACAACCCGCAGCTCAGCCAGAGCCTGGCCACCTTGTCGGGCGGGCTGCCGCAGTACACCGCCGAGGTCGCCGACGCCGAGCTCTACAACTCCCTGGGGTACCTGGCCGGCAGCTCGTCCATGCAGGTCGCGACCGAGGAGATGCAGCTCACGCTGCTGCCCGCCGCCCGCGCGGTCTACACCCGGGAGAACGCCGAGCTGACCGCGACCAGCGCCCAGGCGACCGGGCTCCCGCTGGTCGTGATCACGCTGCTGATCGGCCTGGTGCTGCTGTTCGTGCTGTTCCGGGTGCAGCGCTGGCTGTCCCGGCGCACCCACCGGATCGTCAACTGGGGCCTGCTGCTGGCCTCGGCCGCCACCGCGGCGTCGGTGCTGTGGCTGGTGGTCTCGTTCGCCCTCGCCCGGGTCGACCTCGGCCGCGCCCTCGCGCACGGCTCGCAGCCGGCCGCCACCCTGGCCGAGGCCGGCATCGCCGCCCAGCGCGCCCGCGGCGACGAGATCCTCAACCTGATCTCGCACAGCGGTGACACCGCCTTCCAGGCCGACTTCAAGACCGCCCAGGGCCAGCTCGGTCCGGGTACCGGGTCGCTGCTGACCAGCGCGCTGGACCAGTCCCGGGGCGGTACCGGCACCGGCCGGATCCAGGCGGCCGCCCAGGAGGCGACCGCCTGGTACGCGGTCAACCGCAAGGTCCACACCCTCGACACCCAGAATGCCACCGCGGCTGAGACCCAGCTGGTGACCGGTACCGGCGCCGGGACCGCGGCCACCCTGTTCGGCCAGATCGACGGCAACCTGGCGGCCGCGATCGCCGACGACGAGGCGACGTTCCGTTCCAGCGCCACCACCGGCCGGGACGCGTTCACCGGCCTGGAGGCCGGCGTGATCGTGCTCGCCGTGGTCATGGTGATCGGCTGCGTCTGGGGCATCAACCGGCGGCTGGCGGAGTACCGATGACCACGACCACCGAGCTGACCCGCACCGCGGCGACCGCCGCGGCCGAGCAGGCCTGCGGCGAACGCGACCGCATCCGGGCCAACCTGCTGGAGCTGGACCAGAGCCTGGGCAAGCGCATCCTCGACGGCGCCGACCGGCTGACCGGCCAGAGCGCCGCCCAGTGGGAGACCACCCGGGCCCGCCACCTGCGGCTCTGGCAGACGTTCCTGGCCTACGCGGCCGCCGTCGACCGGGTGACCGGCCTGCTGGCCCGGCACCGGCGGCCCGGCGGTTCCGAGCTGGCCGAGCTGTCCGCCCTGCTGACCGGCCCGGCCGTCCGGCTCGCGCGCCCGACCGGGCCGCTCGCCCAGCGCGACCTGACCGATCCCGCCCTGGTCGAGCTGACCCTGGCTGAGGCGGTGGCCGAGATGCGGGCCGCCTACACCGAGGTGGCCGGGGTGCTGACCGCCGCCGAGGCGGTCTGGAACGCGTTCGCCGGGCCGCTCGACGGGGCCGCCCAGGCGCTCGCCGAGGCCCGGTCCCGGCTGGCCGGGGCGGACGGCAGCCCGGTCGCCAGCCAGCTGGCGGCGGCCGAGGCCGAGCGGGCCGAGCTACTCGAGGCGCTGAACACCGACCCGCTCGCGTTCTGGGCCGCCGGGCCAGGGCGGACCGGCACCGGGCAGACCGGCACCGGGCAGACCGGCCGCCTGCGGCGGCTGCGCGAGCAGGTCACGGCCGTGGCTGGCCAGGCGGCCGAGATAGCGGCGCTCCGGGCCGACGCCGACGCCCGGGTCACGGCCGCGGCCGCCGCGGCCGGCGCCGCCACCACCGCCTGGCGGGCGGCCGAGCAGGCCCGCGCCCAGGCGGCGGCCAAGATCGCCGCCAGCGCGCTGCCGCCGCTGCCCGCCCCGCCCGCGCTCACCGACCGGCTGGGCGCCCTGCTCAAGCTGCGCGCGGTCGGCCAGTGGGCCCAGCTGGCGGACGGCCTGGCGGCCGTGACCCAGCAGGCCATCGCCGCCCAGCAGGATTGTGAACAGGCTGAACTTTCCATCCGGGCCTCGCTGGCCGACCGCGAGGAGCTCCGGGCGATGCTGGTCGGCTACCGGGCCAAGGCGGCCGCGCTCGGTGCGGGCGAGGACATCGAGCTGGCCGGCCACTACCGGCGGGCCCGTGACCTGTTGTGGACCGCACCCTGCGACCTGACCGCGGCCGACCAGGCCGTCCGCGACTACCAGGCCGCGGTGCTGGCCCTGCCCCGCCGGCCGGGTGGACAGCCGGCCGGGCAGCCGGCCGGGCGGCCCGGCGGACGGGAGGCGCAGTCGTGACCGTCGCCGCCGAACGGTGCGGCCGGGCCGGCTGCACCGGGATGATCGAGGACGGCTACTGCGACGTCTGCGGCATGGCCCCCGAGCGCCGCCCCGCCAGCTACAGCGCCCCCAGCCACCCAAGTACCCCGAGCGCATCCAGCACCCCAAGCCCTTCCAGCCCTTTCAGTTTCACCAGCAACAGCAGCCCCACTCACCACACGACCCCCACGTACCGCACCGGCCGCAGCCGTCACAACACCCCGAGCACCCCCAGCACCCCCAGCACGCCGAGTTTCCCGAGCACCCCCAGCCGCTCCAGCTCCTCCAGCTTCGGCTCCCACCCCGGCACCCGCAGCCACTCGTCCAGCTCCGGCCACTCCTCCCGCGGCAGCCTGGGCGCCGGCCTGGTGGAGATTCCGCCGATCCCGGCCCGCGACCCGGCCAGCGCGGTCCTCGCCAACCCCGAGGTGCCCGAGCACAAGCGGTTCTGCGGGGCCTGCGAAAAGCCGGTCGGCCGCGGCGCCAACGGCCGCCCCGGGCTGACCGAGGGCTTCTGCCGTAACTGCGGCACCCCGTTCTCGTTCCGGCCCAAACTGGTCCCCGGCGAACTGGTGGCCGGCCAGTACGAGGTGCTCGGCTGCCTCGCGCACGGCGGCCTGGGCTGGATCTACCTGGCCCGCGACCGCAACGTGAGCGACCGCTGGGTGGTGCTCAAGGGCCTGCTCAACACCGGCGACGCCGACGCCATGGCGGCCGCCATGACCGAACGGCAGTTCCTGGCCGAGGTCGAGCACCCGAACATCGTCCGCATCTACAACTTCGTCCAGCACGCCGACCGGCCGACCGGCGAGAGCGCCGGCTACATCGTGATGGAGTACGTCGGCGGCCAGTCGCTCAAGCAGATCCTGCAGGAGTACCGGCAGGCCGGGCAGTCGCTGCCGCTGCCGGTGGCGCTCGCCTACGCGCTCGAGGTGCTGCCCGCCCTCGGCCACCTGCACAGCCGCGGCCTGCTGTACTGCGACTTCAAGCCGGACAACATCATCCAGACCGAGGAGCAGCTCAAGCTCATCGACCTCGGCGGGGTGCGGCGGATCGACGACGAGGACAGCCCGATCTACGGCACCGACGGGTACCAGGCCCCCGAGATCGCCGACGACGGGCCGTCGGTGTCCTCCGACCTGTACACGGTCGGCCGGACGCTGGCCGTGCTCACGTTCGACTTCGGCGGCTACTCGAGCCAGTTCGCGCACCGCCTGCCCGACCCGGCCCACGTCCCGGTCCTGAACGAGCACGAGTCGTTCTACTGGCTGCTGCGGCGGGCCACCGATCCGGACCCGCGGCGCCGGTTCACCTCGGCCGCCGAGCTGGCCGAGCAGCTGACCGGGGTGCTGCGCGAGGTGCTGGCGGTCGGCGACGGCCAGCCCCGGCCCGCGTTCTCCAGCTTGTTCAGCCCCGAGCCGCAGGCCATCGGGGTCGAGGGCCTGGCCCGGCCGGAGGCGCCCCAGGAGACGCAGGCGGCCGCCTACGAACCGCCCAGCGCGGCCGAGATCGTGGCCGGGCTGCCCGCCCCGCTGGTCGACCGGTCCGACCCGGCGGCCGGCTACCTGGCCACGCTCAGCTCGCTGGACCTGCCGTCGCGGGCCGAGTCGCTGTCGGGGGCGGTGGCCGGGCGGCCCGGCACCCCGCCCGACGTGGCCGCCTCCACCGAGACCCGGCTGGCGCTGGCCCGGGCCCTGATCGCGCTGGGTGACGTCGCCCGCGCCCAGGCCATGCTCGGCTACCTGGCCGCCACCACCGGGCCCGCGGCCAACGGCGCCCCCGGCGAGCAGGTGGACTGGCGGGTGACCTGGCACCAGGCGCTGGCGGCGCTGACGGCCGGCCAGCCGGCCGAGGCGGTCAAGGGGTTCGGCGCGGTCTGCGCGCTGCTGCCGGGCGAGGTCGCCCCCAAGCTCGCGCTCGGCCTGGCGGCCGAGGCCCAGGGCGACGTGGCCCTCGCCGGGCGCTGCTTCTGGCTGGTTTCGACCGTCGACCGCTCCTACGTCAGCGCCGCCTTCGGGCTGGCCCGGATCTGGCTCGGAGCGGGTGACCGGGCCGGCGCGATCGCCGCCCTGGCCGCCATCCCCGAGACCTCCAGCCACCACGTGGCCGCCCAGATCGCCGCCGTCCGGATCCAGGTCGCGGGCCCCCCGCAGCCGGGCCCCCCGCAGCCGGGCCCCCCGCAAGCCGCGAGCCGCCCGCAGACGGCGGTCAGCGCCGACGACCTCCAGCAGGCCAGCCAGCGGCTGGGCCGGATCAAGCTCGACAGCGGCCGCCAGCACCAGCTCAGCACCGAGATCCTGCGGGCCGCGCTGGACGGGGTGACGGACGGCCGCGACATCGGCTCCGGCCAGCTGCTCGGCTGCGAGCTGAACGAGCGGGCGCTCCGCTTTGGCCTCGAACGCAGTTACCGGTCGCTGGCCCGGCTGGCCCCCGATTCCGATGCCCGCAACGACCTGGTTGACCAGGCCAACGAGATCCGCCCGAGGACGCTTTCATGACCGCCGCCCGGCCCTGCCCGCCCCGTCCCCCTCGCCGGCGCCCGGCCGAGGCGGCCCAGCCGGCCGCCGCGACCCGGCCGGTCGAGCGGGCCTGCCCGTCCTGCGGCCACGCGGGCGAGCTGCGGGACAGCTTCTGCGAAGCCTGCGGGGTGCGGCTGGAGCCGGTCGCCGCCACCGACGGCCAGGCGCCCGTCGGCCGCGACCACCAGGAGCTCGACCTCGGCCTGGTGGCCGGCATCAGCGACCGGGGGCGGCGGCACCCGCGCAACGAGGACGCGCTCGCCCTGGCCACGGTGGAGACCGGCGGCGGCCCGGTGGTGATCGCGGTGCTGTGCGACGGGATCTCCAGCGCCGACCGGCCCGACGAGGCGTCGCTGGCGGCCGCCCAGGCCGCCGCCGCTCACCTGGCCGCGGCCGTCCCGGCCGGAGTGAGCACGTCCGGCGCCTCGGTCCAGGCCGTCCAGGTCGCCCGGGCCGCGGTCCGGGCGCTGGCCCGCCCGGGCGAGGAGGAGCCGGCCGCCACCTACCTGTCGGCCGTGCTGACCCGGGGTACGGTCACCCTCTGCTGGCTGGGGGACAGCCGCGGCTACTGGCTGGACCGCTGGCCGCAGCCGGGTGGCCAGCAGCTGACGCAGGACGACTCGCTGGCGGCCGAACTGGTCGCCGCGGGCGAGCTGGCCGCCGCCGACGTGCTCACCGCGCCCGAGGCGCACGTGGTCACCCGCTGGATCGGCGCCGACGACGACGAGGAAGAGCCGCACGTGGCCCAGTTCGCGCCGCCCGGGCCCGGGGTGCTGCTGCTGTGCTCGGACGGCCTGTGGAACTACGCGCCCGAGCCGGAACGGCTGTCGGCGCTGGCCATGCCGGCCGCGCTGACCGACCCGGCCGGGGCCGCCACCGCGCTCGTTCAGTTCGCGCTCGACGCCGGCGGGATGGACAACATCACCGTCGCTCTCGCCCCCTTTCCTCCGGTCTGATCCCATGCTGAGGAGTCCTGTTCGATGACGGCACCCCGCCCGGACCTGGCTGGCTTCACCATTGACGTGTTCCAGAACGAGTTCCTGCCCGCCGGTGGCCGGAACGTCAACGCGATCGTCACGGTGACGTCCGGGCTGCACTCGGCCACCCTGGCCAGCCCGGCCGCGGCCGCGGCGGCCGAGGTCATCATCGTCGACTGCTCGGGCTCGATGAACGACCCGGCCGGCAAGATGGCCGAAGCCAAGGCGGCCACCGCGGCCGCCATCGACGCCATCCGGGACGGTGTCTCGTTCGCGGTGATCGCCGGGAACGAGAAGGCCCGGCCGGTCTACCCGGCCGACGCCAGCCTGGCGCTGGCCTCACCGCAGACCCGGGAGGCGGCCCGCCAGGCCGTCCGCGGCCTGCAGGCCGACGGCGGCACCGCGATCGGCCAGTGGCTGCTGCTGGCCCACCAGATCTTCACCAGCGGGGGGCGCGACGGCGACGGGCCGGCCCCGGTCCGGCACGCGATCCTGCTCACCGACGGCAAGAACCAGCACGAGACGCCGGAGAAGCTGGCCGGCGCCATTTCCTGGTGCGAGGGCACTTATCGCTGTGACTGCCGCGGCGTCGGCACCGACTGGGAGGTCGCCGAACTCCGCAAGGTCTCCACCGCGCTGCTCGGCACCGTCGACATCGTGGCCGACCCGGCCGGGCTGGCGGCCGACTTCACCGCGCTGATGCGGGCGGCGATGAGCAAGGAGATCAGCGACGTGTCGCTGCGGGTGTGGACCCCGCAGCACGCCCGCATCAAGTACCTCAAGCAGGTCGCGCCGGCCGTCGACGACCTCACCGGCCGCCGGGCCGCGGTGGGCGCCCAGTCCGGCGACTACCCGGCCGGGGCCTGGGGCCCCGGTGAGAGCCGCGACTACCACCTGTGCGTCGAGGTCAGCCCGGCCGGCGTCGGCCAGGAGATGCTGGCCGCCCGGGTCAGCCTGGTGGCGGGCGCCGGGGCCGGGGCCGAGGTGCTCGGCCAGGGCCTGGTCCGGGCGCTGTGGACCGACGACGAGGCGCTGTCCACCCGCATCAACCCGCACGTGGCCCACTACACCGGCCAGGCCGAACTGGCCGAGGTCATTCAGGACGGGCTGCAGGCCCGTAAGGAAGGCGACGAGGACACCGCCACGGCCAAGCTCGGCCGGGCCGTCTCCCTGGCCAGCGAGGCCGGCCACGAGGAGACCGCGCGGCTGCTGGCCAAGGTCGTGGAGGTGGTCGACGCCACCGGGACCGTCCGGCTCAAGAAGCGGATCGCCGACGCCGACGAGATGGCGCTCGACAGCCGCTCCACCAAGACGGTCCGTACGAAAAAGTAAGCCATGCGTGCGGAAGGGCGAACAGACATGCCGACCTGTCCAGCCGGACACGAGTCCGGGAGCAATGACTTCTGTGACCTGTGCGGCATCCGGATGGACAGCCACCCGGTCGCCGTGCCGGCGCCCCGCGGCGTCCAGCCGGTCAGCTCGGGTGGCTGGTCACCGCCGTGGCAGGGCAGTACCCCGTCGCGGCCTTCGGGCGCCCGGCCGTACGTGCCGGAGCCCGCGCCGCCGCCTCCGGCCTCCCCGCCGTACGGGCTCGACCTGCCGGTCGCCCAGCCCTGCCCGCGCTGCGGGACCGGCCGGACAGGCCAGTTCTGCGAGGTGTGCGGCCACGACTTCAACGCCGGCCGCGGCCCCGCCACCTTGACCAGCTGGGTGGCCGAGGTCGGGGCCGACCGCGCCTACTTCGACTCGGTGGTCGCCCAGGGCGGCGAGGACGCCGCTGGGCTGCGGTTCCCGGTCTACTGCCCGCGCCGCCGGTTCCGGCTGAGCGGCCGCGAGGCCCGGATCGGCCGCCGCAGCGTGTCCCGCGGCATCGAGCCGGAGATCGACCTGACCGGCCCGCCCACCGACCCCGGCGTGTCCCGCCTGCACGCCGTCCTGGTCCCGGCCGACGGCGGCCGCATCGCGGTCATCGACCCCGGCTCCGAGAACGGCACCCTCCTCAACGGCCGCGAGATCCGGCCCGGCATCCCCGTCCCCCTCAACCCCGGTGACATCATCCACCTCGGCGCCTGGACCGCCATCCAGATCTTCGACGCCAACTACTAGGCCCCCTCCGCCCGGGCCCTTCATCTCCCGTGACCGGACAGCTTCCCGCCGTACTCCGGTCCCCGCTCCGGCCCCGGTCCCGCTCACCCCGCCCCGCCGCCGCCCCCGCCCGTCCGCAGGCCCTCTCGCTGCCCCGCGCCCCGGCCGCCGAGCCGACCAGCCTGGTCGGGTCAAGCCGCAAAGGGCACGGCTTGACCCGCCTGCGTCCGGTCTGCTGAACACGGCTGTCGGGACGACGGCGACGGGATGGGCCAGCCCGGCTAGCGGTGGGCGCGAGCTGCGCCCCATAGCCGTCTGCCGTCACCGGTGTCCCGCCAGCAACTCCGGGCACGGCCCCAATTGTCGTCAATGTGACATTGCTGCCATAAGAGTGTCGGCAATGTGGCATTGACGACAAACGAGCCCGGGGGCTGGTGGGACGCTGCAGGCTTTTACGTGCTGGTGTGCCTGGTGTGCGGCCCGCCGGGAGGGCCGGGGCGGGGTACGAGTACTTTGGTCCCCTCTACGGGGTGCGAAGTTACCTTCGTGCTCCTACGGCCTGCCGCCGCTCCAGCCCACCGAACTTCGAGCTAGCGACTTGCCCCGCACGGGCTCGCCGCCGTCACCGGCTGCACGGCCGTGACCGGCCGCACCGCCGCCGCGGGCCACCCGCCGCCCCCCGGCCACCCGCCGGACCCTGGCCACCCCCGCCGCCGGCGGCCCGTCACCGCCGCCACCAACACCACGACCCCCGCCACCACCAGCGGCCAGCCGCAGAACGCCAGCACCACGAGCACCGCCACCGCCGCGACCCCCGCCGCCCCGCGACTCCATCCCCGCAACGTCCGCGCCGCCGACACCGTGCATCCGAGATACACCACCAGGAACAGCGTCGTCGGCAGCCCGATCAGCTCCGCCGTGTTCACCACCCGAGCCGCGTAAAGCCCGATCACCACCAGCCCCACCAGCGCGCAAGCCGCCGGCACCATCCGGCCGCCAGCCCCGCGCCCGCCGCCGACCCCGCCAGCCTCGGCCAGCCGCCGCGCCATCGCCGTCGCCCCCGACAGGTAAGCGTTGGCCGCCCCGACCGTCAGCACCACCGCCGCGACCGCCGCCGCCACCTGCCCGGTCTCACCCACCGCGCGGACCAGCAGGCTGGCCAGCGGCACGTCGGTCCCGGCGGCCGGGCCGAGCACGGCGATCGTGGTCACCGCCAGCGCCAGGTTCAGCACCGTGGTCACGCCGAAGGCGGCCCCGATCACCCGCGGCAGGTCGCGGTCCGGGTTGCGGAACCGGTTGGTCAGCGGGGCGACCGCCTCCCAGCCCACGAACGACAGCATCAACGTGGCGGCCGCCCGCCCGATCGCGCTCCCGCCGTGCGGCGCGAACGGCGCCCAGTTCCCCGCGTGCGCGTGCCGACCCGAGCCGACGACCGCGACCGCGATGATCACGATCAGCAGCGCCACCAGGATCAGCTGGGCGGTGCTGCTGGCCCGGACCCCGCCCAGTGCCAGCGCCAGCACCACCAGCAGCAGCGCGGCCGCCACCAGGCCGCGGGCCAGCAGCCCGCCGCCGGTCAGGGCGGTCACGTAGCCGGCCCCGATCAGGGAGACGACCGGCGCCCCGCCGATCACCCCGGCCAGGAAGCACCAGCCGGCCACCCGCCCGGCGGTCCGGCCGAGGCCCACGGCCGTGTAACCGGCCACCCCGTTGGCCTGCGGATGGGCCCGCCCGAGGGCGGCGAACACCACCGCGAACAGCGCCGACACCCCGAGCAGGGCGGCCCAGGCCACGATCGAGGCGGGCCCCGCCTGGCGGGCGGCCAGCCCCGGCAGCAACAGCAGCCCAGGGCCGAGCAGGGCCCCGATGTAGAGCGCGATCCCGCGCGGCACCGACAGCGTGAACGGCGGGCTGAACGACTTTTGTGCGCTGCTCTCCGGCATACCTCCAGCGTCACCAAAAACGTCCCGCACGCGATGGCAAATGTAACGCCTCCCAGGCCATCCGGCGCAACCCTGTATCACTACCATGGTGAAATGCCTCCAGAAGTTGCGCCCCACAAACCAGACCGCATTGATCGTGCGATCGTGAGCCGGCTGCAGGTCGACGGGCGGCTGGCCAACGTCGACCTGGCCGAGGCGGTGTCACTGTCGCCGTCCGCCTGCCTGCGCCGGGTCAAGGCGCTGGAGGCCAGCGGGATGATCGCCGGCTACCGGGCCGAGGTGGACCGGGTCCGGGCCGGCCTCGGCCTCACCGTGTTCATCGAGCTGAAGGTCGAGGGCCACTCGCGCGAGGTGTCGGCTCAGCTGGAGGCGGCCCTGACCGAGATCCCGGCCGTGGTCGCCTGTTATCTGATCTCCGGCTCGGCCGACTTCTTCATCGAGGCGGCCGTGCCCGACCTGGCCGGCTACGAGCAGGTCCTGCTCGACCAGATCCTCGCCATTCCTCAGGTGATCAGCGCCCAGAGCACGTTCGCGCTGCGGACCGTGCTCAACCGGGGACCGCTACCTCTGGAACACTGGAGGTGAGCGCGTGGTGAAAGCGAGGTGAGAGAGGCATCTGGGCGGCCAGAGCCATCTCTTCCTGCGTCTTCCTTCCCTCTTAGTCCCCTTTATGGGATCGTGCCCTAGCTGGCGTAGGCCAGAATGGGCATGTCGCTGGTAAAGACAGGAGCCGACACATGGTGAATCTGCGATGGCCATGGTCATGAATTCGTTCGTGGTGAGCGACGGCGCGGCCGGGGAGCCGCCGGCCGGGCGCGACCACGAGGAGATCGGTCTCGGGCTGGTGGCGGCGGTCAGCGACCGCGGCCTGCGGCACGAGCGCAACGAGGACGCGGTCGCGCTGGCCACGGTCGAGACGCCGGGCGGGCCGGTCGTGATCTCGGTCGTCTGCGACGGTGTGTCCAGCGCCGACCGGCCGGACGAGGCCTCGCTGGCCGCCGCCACCGCCGCCGTGCAGACGCTGGCGGCCGCCGTCCAGGACGGGCTCGACCCGGCCGAGGGGGCCGAGCAGGCGGTCGCCGCCGCCCGCGAAGCGGTGGACGAGCTGGTTGACGCCTCCGCTGAGACCCCGGCCGCGACCTACGTGTCGGCGGTCATGGACGGGGACACCGTCACCTTGTGCTGGATGGGGGACAGCCGCGCCTACTGGCTGGACGCCACCCCGGACCCGGCCGCCCAGCTGCTGACCAGGGACGACTCGCTGGCCGAGGAGATGGTGGCGCAGGGACTGCTGCACGAGTCCGAGGCCCTGGAGTCGCCGCAGGCGCACGTCGTCACCCGCTGGATCGGGGCCGGTGCCCGCGAGGCGTACCCGCACGTCGCGCAGTTCACCCCGCCCGGCCCGGGCGTGCTGATGCTCTGTTCGGACGGTCTGTGGAACTACGACCCGGACGCGGGCAAGCTGGCCGTGATCGCGCTGCCGGGCGCGCTGACCGAGCCCGGGGTGGCGGCCGCGACCCTGGTCCGGTACGCGGTCGAGGCCGGCGGCCTGGACAACATCACCGTGGCCATGACCCCGTACCCGATCAGCACGGAGACCGAGCCGACCCAGCCCTAGCTACCGAAGGTCACCGTGACCTGCTGGAACCCCAGCGACTTGAGCATGCTGGTCAGCATCGCCTGCGTGTTCTTCTGCGCGTCGGGGACCAGCTGGCTGCTCTGAGCCGCGTTCTGGATCTTGGTCTGGGCGGCCTCGTACACCTTCTGCTCGTTGTTCGGGTTGCCGGAGAAGAAGTTGCCGATCCGGTTGGCCAGGCCCTCCTGCTGCGCGTACACGTAGGACTGGTGCACGTTCAGCACCGCGGGCTCGAGCTGGGCCTTGGGCAGCTTCACGGTGACCGCCGTCCGGTTCGCGGAAACGGAAATGGCCTGCCCTTTAAGCTGCGAAAAGTCCACATAAGCGATATCGCTGCCCTGGCCCACGAACAACGTGTCGTTACCTTCGATGAACGACGGCAGGAAAGAATGGCTCTGCAGGTCAACCACCACTTCAAACGAGCCGCTGGCCGCTTCGTAGCGGCTGAGCTGGCTGATTGATTTCAGCACGACCGGCTGACTGCGGTCGGTGGTGGTCTCGGCGAACGGGTTCCGCAGCTGCGGCAGCAGGTGAACGGCCGCCAGCACCAGCGCCAGCACCGCCAGCGCCACCACGGCGACCAGAATCGCGGCCACCCGGCCGAGCCAGGAACCGCGTTTGGCCAGGACTACGGTGGTATGTTCCCGGGGTCCTGCGTCGGTCACGTCGCGGGAAGGTCCGGTCATTTTCCTACCTCACGCCATCTCGGCTGTTCCATTTATCGGCACGCGCATATTCGACTATGCCCGGGCATAACCGAGATATGTTGCGGATGGCGTGGCGAACTAATCGCCGGACCGGGCGCGAGCAGCCATTCCGGCCGCGCCTGGGCGGCTGCCTGCTGTGGTTCCTGATCCTGATCGCCATCTTGCTGGTGGCCGCCCTGTTCCTGGGCGGCGTCCGCAAGGGCACCCAGTCGGCCCCGCCCTTCCACCCGGTGCCGATCAACCTGATCTCAGATCATCCGCTGTACCCGTAGCTCTTGAGCCGGTGCACCGATGGGAGCAGGTTCCTGTCGTAGACCAGTACGAGGTTGGTGCCTACCCGGTAGGTGCGTCTCGGCTTGCCGAAGGTGGCCAGCGCTTCGGGCAGCGTCGGGTCGGGCGGAACGTTGTCGGTGAGCCCGGCCGGGACGATGACGAAGCCGGCGTCGTGCTGACGCGGGTCATACCAGGAAGCCTGGGCCTCGATGGTTGGGCCCAAGCCCGCTCCCGACGGGGCCGGCTGGATGGGCCGGAGCTGTGCCCGCTGCCCGCTGATGACGGTGACGCTGCTGCCTTGCCAGTAGCCGGAAAGGCCATAGCCGAAGTGGTGGGCCACCAGCCAGGTGGCGAGCTGCTGATTGACCGCCGGGGCCGGCGGCTGCGCGGCTCCGTAGCCCAGCGCGGCCACGTAGCCGAGCAGTGCCGCCCCCAGGAGCGGCAGCAGCCTGACCGAGAGCAGCCGGGCGGAGAACAGCCGGGCGGCGAGCACGCGGCCGGTCAGGGCGGCGGCACTGGCCAGCATCGGGGCCATGACCCGCCCGTCGGTGGGATGCAGGCTCGTCGCCCGGCCGCTGATCACCATGGCCGTCACCATGGCCAGGACGGCGATGAGCAGGATCTGCACCACCCGGTCCCGGTCGCGGGGGAACCGCCGGACGGCGACCGCCACCCCCCAGACGGCCAGGCCGAGTCCGGCCAGATGGACGGCGGCCAGTGCGGTCGCGGTCGGCGTGGTCAAGCCCAGGAAATCGGCGCCGAACAGCGCCAGCACATCCTCCAGCGTGCCCGTCAAGCTTCGCAGCAGCGCATCGGCGGGGATCGTCTGGTCGGCCAGCGGCAGCAGCCCGTATCCGCCATGCGCGCGGATCAGCCGGTAGGCCGCCGACGCGGCCGGAACGGCCAGCATCGCCGCCGCGGCCAGCGCCAGGTCGGGCCGGGCCGCCGCCAGGGGCCGGCGTTCCACCGCCAGCTGGTGACCGGCCCGGGCCGCGCCCGCCACGGCCAGCGGCAGCACGCCCGCCCACAACACCAGCGGGTCGGCCACCAGCGCCCAGGCGAGCAGGACGACCACGATCACCGGCGTCCACCAGCGCCGGCCGGCCAGCCGGTCCACCACCAGCCAGGTGACCAGCAGCGGCACGGCGGTCCCCGCATGATCGGGTGACAGCATGAAGATCGCGGTCCCCGGCCCGAGCTGCGGCGCGAGCATGATCCCGCCCGCTACGAGCATCCGCACGACCGCTTCCCGGCCGGTCGTCCGGCCTTTGGCCAGCAGCGCCGACAACAGCACCAGCAGCGTGCAGGTCATTGCCCCGGCCACGTGCACCACCGCAGCTCTGACCCCCAGCACCGACTCCAGCAGCATGTACTGGGGCAGCTCAGTGCTCCAGAAGGACACCTGCGACAACTGCCAGCCGTGGAGCAGAACGTTGCCCTGCAGCAGGTCGTGAGCTTGCAGGATGTCCGCCGCCCCGTCCGAGTTCAGCGACCGGGTCCAGGACTGCCGCAGGTAGCACGAGAACAGCACGCCACCGGTCAGGGCCAGCAGCGAGCCGTTGATCAAGCCCAGCCGCCAGCGGGCCAGGACCGGACGGGGCTCGTCGCGACCCGCGACCTCGCCGTCCCCGCCGGGGCTCACCGCCGCGTGCCGCTAGGCGTGCTGCTGGCGGGCGGCGTCCTCGAGGCCGAGGATGCCGATCGACTTCTCGCGCATCTCGACCTTGCGGATCTTGCCGGTCACGGTCATCGGGAATTCGTCCACGACGTGCACGTAGCGGGGGATCTTGTAGCGGGCGACCTGCCCGCTGCAGAACTCCCGCACCGACTCGGCCGTCAGCGGGGCGGCCCCCTCGCGCATCCGCACCCAGACCATCAGTTCTTCCCCGTACTTGACGTCGGGGACGCCGATGACCTGGGCGTCGAGCACGTCCGGGTGGGTGTAGAGCAGCTCTTCGACCTCGCGCGGATAGATGTTCTCGCCGCCCCGGATCACCATGTCCTTGATCCGGCCGGTGATGTTCACGTAGCCCCCGGCGTCCATCACCGCCAGGTCGCCGGTGTGCATCCAGCGGGCCGCGTCGATCGCCTCGGCCGTCTTGTCGGGCTCTTCCCAGTAGCCGAGCATGACCGAGTAGCCGCGGGTGCACAGCTCCCCGGGCTGGCCGTAGGGCATGGTCAACCCGGTCTCGGGGTCGATGATCTTGACTTCCAGGTGCGGGCCGACCCGGCCGACGGTCGACACCCGGCGGTCGATCGAGTCGTCCACCCGGGTCTGGGTCGACACCGGCGAGGTCTCGGTCATGCCGTAGGCGATGCTGACCTCGTCCATGTGCATCCGCTCGACGACCTGCTTCATCACCTCGACCGGGCAGGGTGAGCCGGCCATGATGCCGGTGCGCAGGCTGGTCAGGTCGTAGTCGCCGAACGACGGCAGCGCCAGCTCGGCGATGAACATCGTCGGCACCCCGTACAGCGAGGTGCAGCGCTCGTCGGCCACCGCCTTGAGGGTGGCGGCCGGGTCGAACGCGGGGGCCGGGATCACCATGGCGGCGCCGTGGCTGGTGGCGGCCAGGTTGCCCATGACCATGCCGAAGCAGTGGTAGAAGGGCACCGGGATGCAGATCCGGTCGGCCTCGGTGTAACGGCACAGCTCGCCCACGAAGAAGCCGTTGTTGAGGATGTTGTGGTGGGACAGGGTGGCGCCCTTGGGGAAGCCGGTGGTCCCCGAGGTGTACTGGATGTTGATCGGGTCGTCGGTGCCCAGGCTGGCGCCGGCCGCGGTCAGCGCGGCCGGGTCGGCGCCGCGCTCGGCCCCGGCCACCTCGTCCCACTCGGCGCTGCCGAGCAGGATCACCTGCTCCAGGTCCGGGCAGGCCGGGCGGACCTCGTCGATCATCGCCGCGTAGTTGGACGAGCGGTGCCTGGGCGCGGCCACCAGTAGCCGCACCCCCGCCTGGCGCAGCACGTACTCGAGCTCGCGGGCGCCGTAGGCGGGGTTGATGTTGACCAGGATCGCGCCGATCTTGGCCGTCGCGTACTGGGTCAGCGTCCATTCGGCGCAGTTCGGCGCCCAGATACCGACCCGGTGGCCGTTGCCGATCCCGAGCCCCAGCAACCCGCGAGCGAGCGCGTCCACGTCGGCCGCCAGCTCGGTGTAGGTCCAGCGGCGGCCGGCCGCCACGTCGACCAGGGCCTCGCGGTCCCCGAAGCGGGCGGCGGTGCGGTCGAAGTTCTCCCCGATGGTGTCGCCCAGGAGGGCCACGGGATAGGTACCGGAGGCGTAACTGCGCCCCCCGGGCAGACTGGTCTCGGACATCGTCGTCGTCCCCTCCTGGTTACCGGCTGGTTAGCACGATCACACCAGCCGCCGGGGGTGTCAACGACAACCGGGTGGGAGTTGAGGAGAAGGAACGGCCTTGCGGTGCTGCCTTACGGTGCTGGCCTACGGTGCTGGCCTTATTGGGCCGGGCCCTCGCCGTCGCCCGCCTGCTGCTTGGCCACCTCGGCCCGGACGTCGTCCATGTCCAGGTCCTGGACGGCCTTGATGACCTGCTCGAGGGCGGGGGCGGGGAGCGCGCCGGGCTGGGAGAAGACCAGGATGCCGTCGCGGAACGCCATCAGCGTGGGGATCGAGGTGATCCGGGCGGCCGCCGCCAGCTCCTGCTGGTCCTCGGTGTCGATCTTGCCGAACCGCACGTCGGGGTGCTCGTCGCTGGCGGCCTGGAACACCGGGCCGAACTGCTTACACGGGCCGCACCACTCGGCCCACCAGTCGACCAGCGTGATGCCGGGCTGGGTAACGGTGTCTTCGAACGTCTCTTTGGTGAGTTCAATAGTGCTCATGCCGCTGTATAACGCAGCGCGGCCGTCTGAATTCCGCTGCTCCGGGGAAGGGCCGGGGAAGGCCTGCACAGGCCGGCGCGTTACTGTGCGTGCGAGATGTCCACCCGTCCCGGGAGGGTCCCGGGAACCCGGAAGCGAGGAAGCCATGGCGCTGCCCAACGACGATGCGGCCAAGTTCGGCGAGTACGCTCACCCGGAAAAGCTGGTGTCCACCGACTGGCTGGCCGCCCACCTCGACGACCCCGGCCTGGTGGTGGCCGAGTCCGATGAGGACGTGCTGCTGTACGAGACCGGCCACATCCCCGGCGCGGTCAAGCTCGACTGGCACACCGAGCTGAACGACCCCGACACCCGCGACTACGTGGACGGCCAGGGTTTCGCCAGGCTGATGGCGGACAAGGGCATCTCCCGCGACACCACGCTGGTGCTGTACGGCGACCGCAACAACTGGTGGGCCGCCTACGCGCTGTGGGTCGCCACCCTGTTCGGCCACCCCGACGTCCGGCTGCTGGACGGGGGCCGGGCCAAGTGGATCGCCGAGGACCGCCCGCTGACCAAGGACGTGCCCGACCGCCCGCGCACCGACTACCCGGTCGTCGAGCGCGACGACAGCAGGATCCGGGCGTTCCGGGAGCAGGTCGTGGCCCACCTCAGCAAGCCGATGATCGACGTCCGCTCGCCCGGCGAGTACAGCGGCGAGCTGCTGCACATGCCCGACTACCCGCAGGAGGGGGCGGTCCGCGGCGGGCACATCCCGTTCGCCCACAACGTGCCCTGGGCCCGGGCGGCGGCCGAGGACGGCACCTTCCGCAGCCGCAAGGAGCTGCAGGACATCTACGAGGGTGAGGCCGGCCTGCGCGAGGCCGACGACGTGATCGTCTACTGCCGGATCGGCGAGCGGTCCAGCCACACCTGGTTCGTGCTGACTTACCTGCTGGGCTTCCCCGACGTCCGCAACTACGACGGGTCCTGGACCGAGTGGGGCAACAGCGTGCGGGTGCCGATCAAACGAGGCGACCAGCCGTGACCACGGCCGACACCCTCAACCCACGGCTGGCCGAGATCGTCGAGGACTTCAACGCGATGCCGGGCAAGGAGCGGCTGCAGTTGCTGCTGGAGTTCTCCGACGATCTGCCCGCCCTGCCGGAGCGCTACGCCGGGCACCGGGACCTGCTCGAGCAGGTCCCGGAGTGCCAGTCGCCGCTGTTCCTGGCGGTCGAGGTGGCCCCCGACGACACCGTCCACCTGTTCTTCGACGCCCCGCCGGAGGCCCCCACCACCCGGGGCTTCGCCGGTATCCTGCAGACCGGTCTGGACGGCCTGCCCGCCGACGAGGTGCTGGCCACGCCGGGTGAGTTCACCAGTCAGCTGGGCCTGAACGACCTGGTCAGCCCGCTGCGGCTGCGCGGCATGGCCGCCATGCTGGCCCGCATCAAGCGCCAGATCCGCGAGCGCCGCGCCGCCTGACCGGCCCGCCGCCCGGGCGCCTACCGCCGCCGGTGCACCAGGTCCAGCTCGCCCGGGCTGGTGCGGTGCCCGGCCGCGCAGCGCAGCTCGACCGCGACCGGCTCCCCGCAGTCCCGGTGCCGCAGCCCGATCGGGCCGCCGTCCTCGGCCAGCCAGCGGTCGCCCCACTCCATCAGCGCCGCCAGGGCCGGGAACAGGTCCGCGCCCTTCTCGGTCAGCCGGTAGGCCAGCCGCGCCCGCTGGCCCGGCTCCCGGTACTCCGCGCGGGTCAGCAGCCCGGCCTCGACCAGCTCGCGCAGCCGGGCGGCGGCGACCGGCTCGCTGATCCCGGCCCGGGTCGCGAAGTCATCGAACCGGCTGGTGCCGTAGAACGCCTCCCGTAGCAGCAGGAACGCCGACCGGGTGCTCACCACGTCGATCGCCCGGGCCAGCGAGCATCCCGTCGCCGGCCAGCTCGCGCGCGGCTCGAGCGCGCCCGTGAGCCGCGGCATCGCCGGCGCGGCCTCCTTCGCCTCCGTCATGGACCCATCGTAGCTGGCTTGCGCTGCCCTAAGTCAGTCCCTTACCTTCTAGCTATGGCGGAGCTAAGTCAGGGGTCCCGGCGTGGTCAGCCGGGCGAGGTCCTGGTCATCGTCTGTGCCGGCGTGGTGCTGGCCAGCCTGGACCTGTTCATCGTCAACGTGGCCCTGCCCGCCATCGCGCGGGACCTGGGCAGCCGCAGCCTGGGCGACCTGTCCTGGGTGCTGAACGGCTACGCGATCGTCTACGCGGCGCTGCTGGTGCTGATGGGCCGGCTGGCCGACCGGCACCGGCGCAAGTACGGGTTCCTGCTCGGGGTGGCGGTGTTCACCGCCGCCTCGGCCGCCTGCGGGGCCGCCACCAGCGTGCCCATGCTTATCGGGTTCCGGCTGGTCCAGGCGGCGGGCGCCGCCCTGCTCACGCCCACCTCGCTCAGCCTGGTGCTGGCCAGCTTCCCGGCCGAGCGCCGGAGCGGGGCGGTCCGCACCTGGACCGCCACCGGCGGCATGGCCGCCGCCCTCGGACCGGTCATCGGCGGGCTGCTGGTCGCGGTCAGCTGGCGCTGGGTGTTCCTGGTCAACGTGCC
This sequence comes from Actinomycetota bacterium, assembly GCA_019240215.1. Taxonomy (GTDB): domain Bacteria; phylum Actinomycetota; class Actinomycetes; order Streptosporangiales; family Streptosporangiaceae; genus Bog-532. Next base: position 48,731 of record JAFAYQ010000067.1, read on the forward strand.
GATCGGGCTGGCCGCGCTGGTGGCCGGCTGGTTCCGGCTGCCGGACGCGCCCGGTCACCCGGTGCCGCGGCCCGACGGGCTGGGTGCGGTGCTGGTCACCGCCGGGGTCGGGGCGCTCAGCCTCGGCCTGGTCGAGGGCGGCGACTGGGGCTGGACGTCGGCCCGGACCGCGCTGGTGCTGGTGGCCGCCGCCATCCTGCTGGCCGCGTTCGTGCTGCACTGCCTGCGGTCCGGCAACCCGCTGGTCGACCCGGGCCTGTTCCGGGCGCGCAGCTACGCGGGCGCGGTCGCGGTGATGCTGCTGTTCTCGATGTCGTTCGGGGCGATGCTGCTGTCGATCGTGCTGTGGGCCCAGGACGACTGGGGCTGGTCGGCCCTGCGGACCGGGCTGGGGGTGGCGCCCGGCCCGATCATGGTGCCGCTGTTCTCGTTCCTGGTGGCCGGGCGGCTGATCGCCCGCTGGGGGGCGGCGGTGGTGGTCGCGGCCGGGTCGGCGGTGCTGGCGGCCGGCATCGCCTGGTGGGCGCTGGCCATCGGCCTGCGGCCCGACTACCCGGGCGGGATGCTCGGCGGCATGCTGCTGACCGGGATCGGGGTCGGCCTCACGCTGCCCACGCTGATGGCGACGGCGGCCGCCTCGCTGCCCGCGCCCAGCTTCGCCAGCGGGTCGGCGGTGGTGAACATGGTCCGCCAGGTCGGCATGGCGATCGGGGTGGCGATCCTGGTCGCCGTGCTCGGCTCATCCGCCTCAGGCGCACCAGACACATCTGTCGGGCGGCTGGACTCGTTCCGGCACGGCTGGTGGGTGATCGCCGCCATCGGCCTGTCCGGAGCGGTGGCCGCGGTGTTCCTGCGCCGCCGGCCGGCGCCCCCGCCGGCCGCGCTCGGGACCAAGGTCCCGGCCGCTGAGCAGGGGATAAGCATTTCCCCAACGATCGAGACCGCAAAAGAACCACGATAAAACCGACCCGAATAGCTCAGGCCAGTGCGGAAAACGCCATTGTCCTGCCCAGTTTTTGCGAGACAACGGGCACGACCGTGCTCATACCGGAGAAAAGCCGCACTCGGCCGACCAGCGGAAATACAGTTATCCCGGCTCAATCAGGCATCCCGTACAACTGTGTCGGGTCAGCTCTGACCTGGGTTTTTACTGACATTGCCCGCCTGTTCGGCGCTATGCTCTTGGCGTTCGCAGTGATCGAAGACCCGTGGAAGGTCGGCACAGCCCGTTTTTCGGCGTAGCCGACGGCGCGGAGGGGACCGCAAGGCCGTCGGTGGGGGAGGGGCTAGGTGTACGTGATTGAGCTGGGTCAGTTGGTTCCACAACAAGCGAGCGGGCCGCCCGTGAGCGACGATACGGAGCTGCCCGAGCCCGATGATACGGAGCGGCCGCAGGCGGGCGTGGTCTGGGGCGGGCTCGCGGTCCCGCTGCAGGCCGGGCCGGCCGGCCGCGAGGAACGGCGGGACGCGGTGGTGTGGTCGGCCTCCCGCCCGCGGGTGTCGGCGGTCGAGGCCGGGTTCTTCAGCTGGGATCTGACCGACGGCGCGGTGAGTTTCGAGCCGGGCACCTGCCGGCTGCACGGCCTGCCCGCCGACGAGCCGGTCACGATGACCGAGCTGCTCGAGCGGGTGCCCGAGGAGGACGCCGCCAGCATGGTGGGCGCCCTGCGGCAGATGAGCGCCGCCTGCGGCACCTACCAGATCGAGTACCGGGTGATGGACGCCGACGGCGTGCTGCGTTCGATGGAGGCCCGCGGCCGGGTGCTGCCCGGGCCGGACGGCCGGCCGCAGCGGATGACCGGGTTCGTGATGGACACCACCACGATCTGGGCCAGCCGGGAGGCCGAGCAGCGGCGGCTGCGGGAGGGCGCCGAGCGGACCGCGCTGACCCAGAAGTTCACCGCCGCGCTGGCCTCCGCGATCAGCGTCGACGACATCACCAGCGCGGCCCGGTCCGGGCTGGCCGTCTACGGGGCCAACAGCCTGGTTATGCTGGCCGAGCAGGGCGGCCGCCAGGAGACGGTGGCGCACTACGGGTTCACCCCGGCCGCGTCGGCGGCCCTCGCCCACCTGCCCGGCGGCTCGCCGGTGGCCGACGTGGTCGCGACCGGCCAGCCGCTGTTCATCGGGTCGGCCTCCGCCCTGGCCCGCTACTACCCGCAGGCGGCGGCCCGGGCCAAGCGGTCGGGCCAGCGGGCCTGGGCGGTGGTGCCGGTCCCGGTCGGCAAGGACCTGTTCGTGGTCTGCCTGATGGGGTTCGGGGCGGTGCGCGAGTTCGCGGCCGAGGAGCGGGCGCTGCTGGTCTCGGCGGCCGGGCTGCTGGCCCAGTCGCTGCAGCGGGCCCGGATGTACGAGGCCGAGCACGCGCTCGCCCGCGACCTGCAGCGCGGGCTGCTGCCGCACGGGCACCTGGCCGCGCCGGGGGTGACGATCGCGGCCCGCTACCGGCCGGTCACCTCCGGGCTGGAGATCGGCGGCGACTTCTACGACGCCATCGACCTTTCCGACGGCCGGGTCGCCCTGGTCATCGGGGACGTGCAGGGCCACAACCCGATCGCCGCCTCGCTGATGGGGCGGCTGCGGACGGTGGTGCACGCCTACGCCCGCGAAGGCCAGGGGCCGGCCGAGGTGATGACGCTGGCCAACCGCTGGCTGGCCGACCTCAACACCGACGTCGACCTGGCCATGTTCGCGACCTGCTGCTTCGTCATCATCGACCCGGCCCGCGGCCAGCTCGAGATGTGCCGGGCCGGGCACCCGGGGCCGGCCCTGGCCAGCCCGGGCGGACCCCCGGTCCTGCTCGAGCACGGCGACGACCTGCTGCTGGGCGTCAACGCGGACGAGCACTACAGCTCGGTCACGCTGCCGGTGTCGCCCGGCTCGGTGCTGGTGCTGGCGACCGACGGGCTGCTCGACGACGACGGGGCCGACCCCGGCTGCAACGTGCGGGCGCTGCTCGGGGTGCTCGGCGACGGCGTCGCTGACGAGCCCGAGCGGCTGGCCGACAAGCTGCTGGCCAGCCGCCAGCGGCTGCCCCGCCACGGTGACGACATCGCGCTGATGGTGGCCCGGGTGGACAAGGCGGCCCGCCCCCGCCTCAGCGCCGTCTCCTAGTCCTCGCCGTCGAGCGACAGGTAGGACCCGCGCCAGAACAGCAGCGGGGCGCCGCCGTCGCCGGAGGTTTCCGCGTAGCGGACCCGGCCGACGATGATCTCGTGGTCGCCGCCCGGCAGGCTGTGCTCGACCGTGCACTCCAGCGCGGCCAGCGTCCCCTCCAGCCGGGGGCTGCCGGTCGGGCCGGGCCGGTGCTCGACCTCGTCCCACACCGCCGCCAGCCCGCGCCGGGCGAAGTTGGACGACAGCTCCTGCTGCGGGGCCGACAGCACGTTGACCACGAACGCGCCGTGCTGGCGGATCGCGTCCAGCGTCAGGCTGGACCGGTCGAAGCAGACCAGGATCAGCGGCGGGTCGAGTGACAGCGAGCTCACGGCGTTGGCGGTGGTGCCGACCGGCTCGCCGTCCGCGTCGATCGAGGTGACGACGGTGACACCGGTGGCGAAATGCCCCACCGCGTGCCGGAACTCGGCGCTGGAGATGTCGTTGTCAGCTTCGGTGGATGCTGTCATCGTCATTTCTGTCCAGAGTTGAGCAGGGCCACACTAGTCAGCAAGCGATTCCCATCCACGGTTATTTCCGGCCGGTCCGGATATACCCATTAAATCGATCGGCAAGCTCGACTTGGATGAGTGGCCGCCGATCGCCAGCTTGACCTGCCCCGTCAGCCGAGGCCGAACCAGCCCAGCACCGTCTGCCCCAGCAGCAGCAGCGACATCACGCTGATCGCGGCCACCACGACCGTTGCCACCACCCGCAGGATCGGCCCGTTGACGTGGCGGCCGAGCACCTCGCGGCGGTTGGTCAGGATCAGGATGTAGATCAGCACGATCGGGGTGACCAGGCCCTGCAGGACCTGGGTGCCGATGAGCAGGCTGATCAGGTTGACCGGGGTCAGCGCGACCGCCGCCCCGAGCGCGGTCTGCAGGGTGAACAACCCGAGGAACAGCGGTGCCTCGGCGAACCGGCGGGACACCGAGCGCTCCACCCCGACCGCCTCGCTGATCGCGTAGCTGCTGGACAGCGGGACCACCGCGCCGGCCAGGGCGCTGGCCCCGAGCAGGCCGAACGCGAACAGCAGCTCGGCCCCGCTGCCGGCCACCGGCCGCAGCGCTTCGGCCGCTTCCTTGGCCGAGCTGAGCGGGCCGCGGCCGCCGATGGTGGCCCCGGTGGCGATGATGATCATGATGCTGATGACGCAGGCGAACACGGCCCCGCTGACCGCGTCGAGCCGGGCGTTGCGGTAGTTGGCGGGCCCGGCCCCGCGGTCGACCACCCCGGCGGCCGCGTAGAACTGCATGTAGGGGCTGACCGTGGTGCCGATCAGGGCCACCCCGAGCAGCAGGTAGCCCTTGGTCAGCAGGAAGTGCGGGATGACGAGGTTGCTGCCGACCGCGGTCCAGTCCGGGTGCCCGAGGATGGCGGCGATCGGGTAGGCGAAGAACGCCAGCGACAAGATCAGGAAGATCCGCTCCGCGTACCGGTAGGACCCGAACAGCACCAGCCCCCAGATCAGCACCGCGGCGGGCGGGATGACCCAGTAGCGGCTGACCCCGAGCAGCTCGAACGCGGCCCCGATGCCGGCGAACTCGCTGACCACCAGCCCCGTGTTGGCCAGCAGCACGCAGAACAGGGCCAGCCCGGTCAGCCGCAGGCTGAACTGCTCGCGGATCAGCGCGGCGATGCCCTTGCCGGTGAAGATGCCCAGCCGGATCGCCATCTCCTGCACCACGACCAGCGCGATCGTGATCAGCAGCATGAAGAACAGCGTCCGGTAGATGTACTGCGAGCCGGCGCTGGAGTAGGTGGCGATGCCGGCCGCGTCGTTGCCGGCGTTGGCGGCCACCAGCCCCGGCCCGGCGACGGCGATGTAGGCCAGCGTCCGGCGGCCGCCCGGTATCCGCCGGATCACCGCCGCGGTCCGGCGCCGCAGCGCCAGCCCGGTCACGCTGTGCTCGCCGGAAGCGGGCGGCGACGCCGTGTCCTCGACCACCTCGTGCTGGGCGGTGACCGCTGCCTCGTCCGGCCGGGCCGTGGTCTCGTCCGGGCGCGTCATCGCAGCAGCCTCGGGAAGTGCAGCCGCCCGCGTTCGGGCAGCAGCGCGTCGAGCACGTCGTCGGCCAGGATGCGGCCCAGCGGCTGGCCGTGCTCGTCGACCACCAGCAGCGAGGAGTGCCGGGTCCGGACCAGCTGGTCGGCCACCTCGGCCACCGACGCGTCCGGCGGCACGGTCAGCGGCTCCGGCGTCTCGTCGGCGGCCAGCACGTCCCCGACGGTCACGTCGTCGGCGTGGGTGACCAGGTCGAACAGCGGCAGGTCGGCCAGCAGCTCCCCACCGGGGCCGCAGATCACCACCGCGTCGATCTCTTCCCGGTGCTGGCTCAGGTCGGCCACCGCCCGCTTGACCTCACCGATCGTGCTGTCCGGCTCGGCCTGGACCAGCGTGGTGGTCATGAACCCGCCCGCCTCCCGCTCGGGGTAGGTCAGCAGGGCCGACAGTTCGCCGGCCTTGTCGGCGGGCATCTCGGCCAGGATGGCCGCCCGCTCGCCGTCGGCCAGGTCGCGCAGCGCGTCGACCGCCTCGTCCGGCTCCATCGCGGCGATCAGCGCCGCCGCCTGGGCGGGCTGCACCTCCCGCAGCAGCGCCTCCAGCTCGTCCGGGTCCATCTCCTCGAGCGCGTCGGCGGCGGTGTCGGCCGCCAGCCGCGACAGCAGGTCCTGGCGGGCCGGGCGGCCGAGGTCCTCCAGCAGGTCGGCCAGTTCGGCCGGGGCCAGCCGCCGCAGCTGCTCGTCGCTCGACCGCAGCTGCACGGCCGGCGGCGAGCTGGTCAGCTCGTCGGAGAACGGGGCGACCGCGTCCCAGTCGATGACCCGCTCGGGGGTCGGGCGGCCGCGCAGCCGCTTGGGACCCAGCCGCCGCAGCAGCGTGTTCAGGCTGACATCCAGCCCGACCAGCAGGAACTGCCCGGCCACGGGGGCCAGGTAGAGGTCGGCGGCCCGGATCACCTGGCGGCCGTCGAGGTCCACCACCTGGTGGTCGAGCATGTCCTTGGCCAGCAGCACCTCACCCGGGCGGCGGCTGAACTCGCGCAGGTCGAGCCGGGCGGTGCGCAGCGACACCGACTGGTGGGCGATGGACTCCACCGCCTCGATCGGCAGGAAGCTGGTGCGCGACCCGACCCGCAGCAGCAGACCGGTCAGCGGCGGGTAACGGTCCTGGCCGTGCATCCGGGCCACCAGGTCGGCGAGCTTGCCGACCCGCTGGCCGCGCTGGTTGAACACCGGCGCGCCGACCAGGCTGGCCACGCTGACGATGGCCTGCTGGACCGCCCGGCGGGTGGTCAGACGGGTGTTACGCCGGCGCAGCGCGTCGGCGGCGGGCGCCATCAGGCGGCGCGGGGAAGGAGTAACCATCACGGGCCTCCACAGCAGCAGACACCCGCGCGAGAATCAGTTCAGCCGGACTGGGAACCCTCAGTTCAGCGAGCCGGAGCGGCGGGTGACGGAACGGATAGGTGGAAGACCGGACTAGGAGGTTCACTCGACACGGCCACCACCTCCATTCCTCGTCACCGGCGGCTGGCTGCCCTCAGAGATTCTACGACATACGTTAAGCAAGAATAGGCGCATGGCATCGGGACAGGTGTTCACGTCCAGGCTGCGGGGCCGGCCGCTGCTCGACGACGAAGAGACCGCGGTCGGCCGGATCCGGGACGTGGTGATCCTGCCCACCGCCCAGGGCCTCGCGCCGCGCGCGCTCGGCCTGGTGGTGACGCTGCAGCGACGGCGGATCTTCGTCAACTTCGGCCGGATCTCCGAGCTGTCGATCGACGGCGCCCACCTGCGCGGCGGGGCCGTCGACCTGGGCCGGTTCACCGGCCGGACCGGGGAGATCCTCGCCTCCAGCCTGAACGGGGTGCAGGTCGAGGGCGGCGTCGTGGTCGACGTGGCGATCGCCCCGGCCGAGGGCCGCCGGGACGGCTGGGACGTGTCCTCGCTGGCGGTCCGGCCCCGCGGCCTGCGCTTCCGGTCCACCCAGATCGTGCCCTGGGACAAGTACCCGGAGCTGTTCAAGGCGGGTGCGCTGGCCGAGCAGCTGGCCAGCCTGCGCGAGCTGCACCCGACCGACCTGGCCAGCGCGGTCGAGGGCATGACGCCCGACCGCCGCACCCAGATCGCGGCCGCGCTCGAGGACGATGAGCTGGCCGACGTGCTCGAGGAGATGCCCGAGCAGGACCAGATCCGGCTGCTGGCCAGCCTCAACCCCGAGCGCACGGCCGACGTGGTCGAGGAGATGGAGCCCGACGACGCCGCCGACCTGCTGGCCGAGATGCCGCCCGACCAGCGGGATCGGCTGCTGGCCGCGATGGAGCCGGCCCAGGCGGCCGACCTGCGGCGGCTGCTCCGCTACGGCAGCCGGACGGCGGGTGGCCTGATGACCTCGCAGCCGCTGATCGTCGCGCCCGACGTGCCGGTGGCCGAGATCCTGGCCCGCATCCGCCAGCCCGAGACCCGGGCCACCGCCGCCGCCCAGGTGTTCGTGTGCGCGCCGCCCGCCACCACGCCGACCGGCCGGTTCCTGGGCACGATCGGGTTCCAGCGGCTGCTCCGGCGGCCGCCCGCGATGCTGGCGGGCGACTGCGTGCAGTCGAGCACGTTCGTCCGCCCGGAGATGCCCGAACGGGAGCTGGCCGCCCGGCTGGCGGCCTACAACCTGATCAGCGTGGCCGTTTGCGACGAGGCCGGCCGGCTGCTCGGCGCGGTCACGGTGGACGATGTCCTTGACCACATTCTGCCCGCCGACTGGCGCAGGACGGGAGGCTGACTCATGGCCCGCTGGAAGGAGATGAACCCGGTCCGGCTCCTCAGTGAGCGGCCGGATCTGTCGGTGCCGCGCGGGGCTGCGTCCCGGGTCGGCACGCACTACGATCCGGACTCGTTCGGCCGGTTCGCCGAGGCGCTGGCCCGGTTCCTGGGCACCGGCCGGTTCCTGGTCGCCCAGACCGTCATCGTCATCGGCTGGATCGTGCTGAACGTCGTCGGTCTCGTCCACCACTGGGACCCGTACCCGTTCATCCTGCTCAACCTGGCCTTCTCCACCCAGGCCGCCTACGCCGCGCCGCTCATCCTGCTGGCCCAGAACCGCCAGGACGACCGCGACCGGGCCAACATCGAGCGGGACCGCGAGGTGGCCGCCCGGACCCAGGCCGACACCGAGTTCCTGGCCCGCGAGCTGGCCGCCGTCCGGCTGGCCCTGTCCGACGTGGTCACCACCGAAGACCTGCACGATTCGATGGAGCACCTGGCCAAGGCGATCGCCAACGGCAACGGCTATCACGAGCAAGTGCGATGAACGCCGAGCAGCAGCGGGTCCAGGGGTTCGGCCGCCTCGAGGACGGGCTGCGGCAGGCCAGCGACTGGTACCTGTGGGGTCCCTACGTGAGCGAACGGCAGTGGGGCACGGTCCGCGAGGACTACAGCGCCGACGGCTCGGCCTGGGACTACTTCCCGCACGACCACGCCCGGTCGCGCGCCTACCGGTGGGGGGAGGACGGGCTGGCCGGCTTCAGCGACATCGAGCAGCGGCTGTGCCTGGGCCTGGCCCTGTGGAACGGCCGCGACCCGATCCCCAAGGAGCGGCCGTTCGGGCTGACCGGCCCCCAGGGCAACCACGGGGAGGACGTCAAGGAGTACTGGTGGTACGTGGACGCGGTGCCCAGCCACGCCTGGAACCGCTGGCGTTACCACTACCCGCAGGGCCCGTTCCCGTACGACGACCTGGTGGCCACCAACGCGGCCCGGAACCGCTACCAGCCCGAGTACGAGCTGCTCGACACCGGCGCGTTCGACGACGACCGGTACTGGATCGTCGACGTCAGCTACGCCAAGGCCGATCCCCGTGACCTGCTGATGACGATCCAGGTCACCAACGCCGGGCCCGAGGCCGCCACCTTGCACGTGCTGCCGACCGCCTGGTTCCGCAACACCTGGTCCTGGGACACCGGCGCCCCCAAGCCGGTCATGACCGGCCGCCCGGGGGGCGCGGCGGTCGATGTACCCCACCCCTTTCTGGGGGACCTGGAACTGATCGCGGGCGGCGGGCCGGACGGCACCCCGCCCGCTCTGCTGTTCTGCGAGAACGAGACCAACCTGGCCCGGCTGTACGGCGCCACCCCGACGACGGCCTACCCCAAGGACGGCATCAACGACCACGTCATCCACGGGCGGGCCACCGTCAACCCGGACCAGCAGGGCACCAAGTGCTCGTTCTGGTACCAGCTGACGGTCCCGGCCGGCGGCTCGGCTGAGCTGCGGATACGCCTGCGCCCAGCGGCCCCGCAGCAGGCCACCCCGGCCGCACCCGCGGCCGATCCCCTCGGCGACGTTTTCATCCAGACCAATCGCCTGCGCCAGCTGGAAGCCGACCAGTTCTACGCCGACCTCAGCCCGGCCGGAGCCCCGGCCGACGCCGCCCACGTGATGCGCCAGGCGTTCGCGGGGCTGCTGTGGTGCAAGCAGTTCTACTACTTCGACGTGGCCCGCTGGCTGGACGGCGACCCGGCCCAGCCCCCGCCGCCGCCGGGGCGGCGGCTCGGCCGCGACACCCGCTGGGAGAACTTCAACGCCTTCGACATCATGTCGATGCCGGACAAGTGGGAGTACCCCTGGTTCGCGGCCTGGGACCTGGGCTTCCACTGCGTGTCGCTGGCCCACGTCGACCCCAACTTCGCCAAGTACCAGCTGATCCTGCTGTGCCGGGAGTGGTTCCAGAACCCGAACGGCGCCCTGCCCGCCTACGAGTGGGACTTCGGCGACGTCAATCCGCCGGTCCAGGCCTGGGCGGCGCTGCGGGTGTTCGCCCTCGACGGGGGCCAGGACCTGGACTTCCTGTCCCGGATCTTCGACAAGCTGCTGATCAACTTCACCTGGTGGGTGAACCGCGAGGACTCGGGCGGCAACAACGTGTTCGAGGGCGGTTTCCTCGGGCTCGACAACATCGGCCCCATCGACCGCTCGCACCTGCCGGTCGGCGGCATCCTCGAGCAGTCCGACGCGACCGGCTGGATGGCGTTCTACGCGGTCAGCATGGCCAGCATGGCCAGCATCCTCGGCCGCACCGGGCGGCGGCCGAGCGATGACATCACGCTCAAGTTCCTCGAGCACTTCGCGTCGATCTCGGCCGCGATCAACAGCCAGGGGCTGTGGGACGACGCCGACGGGCTGTTCTACGACAAGCTGCTGACCGAGGACGGGGCCTCGATCCCGGTCAGGACCCGGTCGATGGTGGGGGTGATCCCGATCCTGGCCGCCGCCGTGGTCGACCAGCACCTGCTCGACCAGTCGCTGCGGCTGGGCAAGCAGTTCGCCGAGTTCCTGCGCCGGGCCGGGGCCGACACCGTCAATACGAACCTGAACAAGCTGGCCGAGCAGGGCCTGCTGCGCGGCGAGGCCGGCGACCGGCGGCTGCTGCTCACGCTGGTCAGCGTCGACCAGCTCGAGAAGGTCTGCTGCCACCTGTTCGACGAGAACGAATTCCTGTCCCCGTACGGGCTGCGGGCGCTGTCGGCCTACCACCGCGACCACCCGTACCTGCTCGACGTCGAGGGGGAGCAGTCCACCATCGACTACGAGCCGGCCGAGTCGACCACCGCCATGTTCGGCGGCAACTCCAACTGGCGGGGGCCGATCTGGTTCCCGCTCAACTACCTGATCGTCGGCGTGCTCGAGGCCTACCACCACTTCTTCGGCGACGAGCTGACCGTCGAGTACCCGGCCGGTTCGGGTCACCAGCTCAACTTCGAGCAGATCACCACCGACCTCCAGGACCGGCTGATCTCGATCTTCCTGGTCGGCCCGGACGGGCGGCGGCCCTGTTACGGCTGGGTCGACAAGCTCCAGCACGATCCCGCCTGGAACGGCAACGTGCTGTTCAACGAGTACTACCACGGCGACAACGCGGCCGGCCTGGGCGCCTCCCACCAGACCGGCTGGACCGGCGTGATCGCCGACATGATCCGCCGCCGCTACGGGACCGTCCCCTCGCTCGGCGACGTGCTCGCCAACGTCGGCCTGATCCCGTCGGCCCCCTCAACTCAGGAGGACCAGTGACCACCGGCCTGCCCGGATCCCCGTACCCGCTCGGTGCCACCGTGACCGGCGGCGGCACCAACTTCGCGGTTGCCTCCGAGGTCGCGGCCGGCCTCACCCTCTGCCTGTTCGACGAGGCCGGCCAGGAGTCCCAGGTCCCGATGGCCGACTTCGACGCCGGGGTCTGGCACACGTTCGTGCCTGGCGTCGGGGCCGGTCAGGCCTACGGTTTCCGTACTCAGGGCCCCTACCAGCCGGCCGCGGGCATCCGCTGCAACCCGGCCAAGCTGCTGCTCGACCCCTACGCGCGGGCGGTCAGCGGCACCGTGACCGACAACCCGGACGTGCTCGGGTACGTGGGCGGCAACCCCGACACCCCGAGCGACGCCGACTCGGCCGCCGACGTGCCCCGCAGCCTGGTGGTCGACCCGGCCGCCTACGGCTGGCAGGGCCACGCGCCCCGGCGCCGCCCGTACGCCGACACCGTGATCTACGAGGTGCACGTCAAGGGGTTCACCCAGCAGCACCCGGACGTGCCGCCCGCGCTGCGCGGCACCTACGCCGGGCTGGCCCACGAGGCGGCGACCGGCTACCTCAAGGACCTCGGGGTCACCGCGGTCGAGCTGCTGCCGGTGCACGAGCTGGTGCCGGAGGGCTGGCTGACCGGCCGCGGGCTGACCAACTACTGGGGCTACAACACGATCGGGTTCTTCGCTCCCACCCAGCGCTACTCGGCCGAGGTCCGGGCCGGTCATCCCGGCGGCCAGGTCGGCGAGTTCAAGGCGATGGTCGACAGTCTGCACGCGGCCGGGCTCGAGGTCATCCTCGACGTGGTGTTCAACCACTCGGCCGAGGGCAACGAGCTCGGGCCCACGCTGTGCTTCCGCGGCCTGGACAACCCGGCCTACTACCGGCTCGACGACGGCGATCCGCGGCATTACTACGACACCACCGGCACCGGCAACTCGCTCAACACCGGCCACCCGCGCACGCTGCAGCTGATCATGGACTCGCTGCGCTACTGGCTGACCGAGATGCGGGTGGACGGCTTCCGCTTCGACCTGGCTGCCACCCTGGCCCGGCAGGAGGGCGGCTTCGACACCACCTCGGCGTTCTTCGACCTGGTCTCCCAGGACCCGGTCGTGTCCCAGGCCAAGCTGATCGCCGAGCCGTGGGACGTGGGCCAGACGGACAGCTACGACCTGGGCCAGTTCCCGCCGCTGTGGAGCGAGTGGAACGGCCGCTACCGGGACTCGATGCGCGACTTCTGGCGCAGCCACCCGATCGGGCTGGGCGAGTTCGCCACCCGGTTCGCGGGCTCCTCCGACCTGTACGGCGGGGACCGGCGGCGGCCGACCGCCTCGGTCAACCTGATCACCGTGCACGACGGCTTCACCCTGCGCGACCTGGTCTCCTACAACGACAAGCACAACCAGGCCAACGGCGAGAACAACAACGACGGCAGCACCGACAACCGGTCCTGGAACTGCGGGGCCGAGGGCACCACCACCGACCCCGACGTGCTCGCGCTGCGCGGGCGCCAGTCGCGGGCGCTGCTGACCACCCTGCTGCTGTCGTCCGGGGTGCCGATGCTGCTCGGCGGCGATGAGCTCGGCCGCACCCAGCAGGGCAACAACAACGCCTACTGCCAGGACAACGAGATCTCCTGGTTCGACTGGGCCCATACCGACCCTGACCTGCTGGCCTTCACCAAGCAGCTGATCGCGCTGCGCCACCGGCACCCAGTCTTTCGGCGCCGCCGATTCCTGGCCGGGGCCGACACAAGCGAGCTGGGCTGGTTCATCCCGGCCGGGACGCCGATGACCGACGCCGACTGGAACGACGACAGCGCGCTGGCGCTGGCCGTCTACCTGGACGGCGCGGACAGCCCGGACCGGGCCGCCGACGGCCAGCCACTGCTCGACGACGACTTCCTGATCCTGGTCAACGCCTGGTGGGAGCTGCTCGACTTCACCCTTCCGGTCACCCGGGGCCCGGCCGACCCCCGGGTCTGGCAGCTCGAGCTGAACACGTTCGAGGGCACCAGCCCGTCCCCGGTCCGCCCGCTGCGGGCCGGTGACCTGCTCACCGTCAGCCCCCGTTCGATCGTGGTGCTGCGCGCGCCCCGCCCGGCCGGCTAGGCTAGGTCGAGCAGGGCCCGGGCCAGACTGTCGTGGGTGACCAGCCCTTTGATCAGCCCACCGCGCAGCGCGGTCCGGACCGTGTGCGCGCGGGCGGTGCCGTAGGCGACGGCCAGGATCGACGGGATCCGGGCCAGCACCGGGGCCGGCGGGACGATCATCCGGCTGTCCAGGCTGGTCTGCACGGGCTGGCCGTGCTCGTCGATGAACACCCCGGCCATCTCCCCGCAGATGCCGAGGTCGGCCACGGCCTGCCGCTCGGCCGGGGTGATGGCGTCGTAGATGGTGGACAGGCCCGGCTGCCAGGCGCCGATGGCGACGATCGCCATCGTCACCGAGCCCATCATCGAGAAGGCATCGGCCACGTCGGGCTGGCGCCGGATCGCGGCCGCCGCCTCGGCGCGGTCCACGATCATCGGCGCGTAGAAGATGTGGGCCCGGCCGCCGCCGACCCGGGCCACGCTGCGGATGACCTCGAGCAGGTCCCGGTCGTCGGGCGGCGGCACCGCCCCGGTCAGCTGCACGACCGGGCACGGGGGCATCGTGGTGAGCGCCGCCGCCAGCCCGCTCAACGCCCGTGACCAGGAGAAACCAAGCACGTCGGCCGGGCTAATGAGGTCCATCAGGACCCCCCCGGCCTCCTCCCCGAGCCGCCGCCGCAGCCGCGGCTCGTCGTCGTCGGGGAACCGGAACACGAACGCGTGGTCGAGCCCGAAGGCGGCGCAGATCTCGGCCGACAGGGCGGCGTCGAGGGTGCCGCCCGGCAGCCCGATCTCGATCCGGACCATGCCGCTCTCGCGGGCCGCCTCCAGCAGCCGCGCCACCCGGAACCGGCTGATCCCGAGCTGGTCCGCGATGTCGACCTTCGAGGCGCCCTCCAGGTAGAACTGCCGCGCCACGCGGGCCGCGAGGACGACCTCGGCCGGCCGGTCGGTGGACAAGCCCTCCATCGTCACCCCCGCTGCGCCACTCTACTGGGCCGCCCGCCGGCCGCCCGCACACCCGTTTCCGCTCATATGAGCGCCTAGCTCACATTCTGGCATAGATCCTTGACTTGCCAACCCATAAAGGATCACTGTTTTCATATGAGACGACCGCGCTCAAATGAGCAAAGCATTACCCGTTGGGCGCGACGGCGTTAGGGAGGAAGTCAATGGCGATAAGAGCGTCCCGTCGCTGGCAAGCGGCCAGCGTGCTCGCCCTGGCGGCAATCGGGGCCGCGGCGTGCGGTGGCGGTGCCGGCGGCGGCGGAGGCGGTGGCGGCAGCTCGTCGAAGACGGTCACGGTGGCGGTGGTCGCGAACCCCGACATCACCCAGATGGAACAGCTGATCAGCAACTTCGAGAAGCAGAACCCGGGCATCAAGGTCAAGTTCGACACCTTGCCGGAGAACCAGGAACGGTCGGAGATCCAGAAGGACATCTCCACCAACGGTGGCCTGTACGACGTGGTCATGATCAGCAACTACGAGACGCCGATCTGGGCCAAGAACGGCTGGCTGGACAACCTGTCGACCAAGTTCATCAACAGCGACTCGAGCTACGACGTCAGCGACCTGCTGCCTCCCATCGCCAACTCGCTGTCCTACAACGGGGGCCTGTACTCGGTCCCGTTCTACGGCGAGTCGTCGATGCTCTACTACCGGACCAGCATGCTCAAGGCGGCCGGCATCACGCTGCCTCAGCACCCGACCTGGGCCCAGGTGGCGGCGGCGGCTGCCAAGCTGAACAAGCCGGGCAAGGTGGCCGGCATCTGCCTGCGCGGCGAGAACGGCTGGGGCGAGAACCTGGCCACCCTCGACACCGTCATCAACACCTACGGCGGCAGCTGGTACAACACCAGCTGGCAGCCGCAGCTCACCTCGCCGGCCACCGAGTCGGCCGTGAACTTCTACGTCAACCTGGTCAAGAAGGACGGGGAGCCGGGCGCCGCCAACGACGGCTTCACCGAGCTGCTGACGCTGTACGAGCAGAACAAGTGCGCGATGTGGTACGACTCCACCGTCGCGGCCGGCTCGATCTCAGCCGTCCCCAGCGTCTTCAAGGACACCAGCTACGCCTTCGCCCCGACCGAGAAGACCCCGGCCTCGGGCTGGCTCTACACCTGGTCACTGGGCATCCCCAAGGACTCGGCCAACCAGGCCAACGCTTGGAAGTTCGTGTCCTGGGCCACCTCCAAGCCCTACCTGCAGCTGGTCGGGCAGAAGCTCGGCTGGGCCCAGGTGCCACCGGGCAGCCGGACCTCCACCTACACCAACCCGAACTACGCCAAGGCCGCGTCCGCGTTCGCCTCGGTCACCGAGCAGTCGATCAACAGCGTGAACCAGGCCAAGGCGACCGTGCCCAAGGTGCCGTACGTGGGCATCCAGTTCGTCGACATCCCGCAGTTCGAGGACCTCGGCACCTCGGTGTCGAACCAGATCGCGGGGGCCATCGCCGGATCGGAGTCGGTCAGCCAGGCCCTGCAGGCCAGCCAGCAGGACGCTGTCCCGGTCGGCCAGGCGCAGAAGTAGCGTCGTGACCGTCATAGAGCAGGTGACGCGCCGGGCCCAGGCCCGGCGCGTCACCCCGCGGGCCCCGTCCACCCGGCAACGGTGGACGCGGCGCCTGCCCCTGCTGCCCGCGCTGATCTACATGATCGTGATCACCCAGATCCCGTTCATCGTGACCCTCTGGTACAGCCTGCAGAACTGGAACCTGACCTCCAACGCCAGGGCCAAGTTCACCGGGCTGTCCAACTACGGCAGCGTGTTCACCAACGCCAACTACCGGTCCTCGCTGCTGGTCTCGGTCGAGATGACCGCGGTCGCGGTGATCGTCTCGATGGTGCTCGCGGTGGCGCTGGCGCTGCTGCTCAACCAGAAGGTGCTGGGCCGCGGGGTGGCCCGCACGCTGCTGATCACGCCGTTCCTGATCATGCCGGTCGCCTCGGCCCTGCTGTGGAAGACGACCATGCTCGACCCGACCTACGGGCTGGTCAACTGGCTGCTGTCGCCGTTCGGGGTGCACCACGTGGCCTGGCTGAGCACCCACCCGCTGGGGTCGATCATCATCGTGCTGATCTGGCGCTGGACCCCGTTCATGACGCTGATCGTGCTGGCCGGCCTGCAGGGCCAGCCGCTCGACGTGCTGGAGGCGGCCCGGGTGGACGGCGCCGGCGCGTTCGTCATCTTCCGGCGCATGATCTTCCCCCACCTGCGGCCCTACATCGAGCTCGGCACCCTGCTGGGGTCGATCTACATCGTCAACACCTTCGACGAGGTGTACTCGATGACCCAGGGCGGCCCCGGCACCAGCACCACCAACATGCCCTACTACCTCTACGAGCAGGCGTTCCAGGCCTACAACATCGGCGGCGCGGCCGCGCTCGGCGTCGTCACCGTCATCATCGTCATGATCATCGCGACGTTCGCGCTGCGCCTGATCGCCAGCGTGTTCCGGTTCGAGGAGGCCGTCGGATGACCGCTAGTGCCCTTACCCGTCCCCGCCCGCGGCCACGAGGGGCGTCGCGGAAGGCCAAGACGTGGTCCGCCCGCGTCGCCTGGTTCGTGCTGGTGTGGGTGGCCGCGATCGCGTTCTTCCTGCCGGTGCTGTGGATGATCCTGACCGCGTTCAAGCCGGAGACGGCCGCCTACAGCTACCCGCCCAAGTGGACGTTCAGCCCGACGCTGTCGGAGTTCCGCTCGGTGTTCAGCCGCGGCATCGCGCCGTTCCTGGAGAACTCGCTGTTCGCCACCCTGGTGTCCACCCTGCTGGTCCTGGTGCTGGCGCTGCCGGCCGCCTACGCGCTGTCGATCAAGCCGGTCGGCAAGTGGCGGGACAGCCTGTTCTTCTTCATCTCGACCAAGATGCTGCCGATCGTGGCCGCGATCGTGCCGATCTACATCGTCGCCCGCGACGTGCACCTGCTCGACAACGTGTACGCGCTGGTCCTGCTCTACGCGGCGATGAACCTGCCGATCGCGGTGTGGATGCTGCGCTCGTTCATGCTCGAGGTGCCGGGCGAGGTGCTGGAGGCGGCCCGCATCGACGGGGCCAACCTGTTCCGCGAGCTGACCCGGGTGATCGCCCCGATCATCATGCCGGGCATCGCCGCCAGCGCGCTGATCTGCATCATCTTCGCCTGGAACGAGTTCTTCTTCGCGGTCAACCTGACCTCCACGGTGGCCGCCACGATGCCGGTGTTCCTGGTCGGGTTCATCACCAGCGAGGGGTTGTTCTGGGCGCAGCTGTCGGCCGCCGCCACGGTGGCGTCGGTGCCGATCATCATCATCGGCTGGATCGCCCAGAAGCAGCTGGTCCGCGGCCTGTCCATGGGTGCCCTGAAGTGATCGCCCCCGACCTCGAGAAAGGCGTGACATGCGCGCTGTGATCTGGGACAAGCCCGGCGACCTGCGGATCGGCGACGTGCCCGATCCGACGCCGGGGCCGGGCGAGCTGGTCGTCCGGGTCGGCGTCTGCGGGATCTGCGGGACCGACGTGCACATCGCCGACGGGGAGTTCCCGCCCAGCCCCTACCCGCTGATCCCCGGGCACGAGTTCTCCGGCCGGATCGTCGCCCGCGGCGACGGTGTGCCCGGCGACTGGCGCGAGGGCCAGCGGGTGGCGGTCGACCCGTCGCTGTACTGCGGCTACTGCGCGGCCTGCCGGGCCGGCCGCGGCAACCTGTGCGCGAACTGGAACGCGATCGGCGACACCGTGTCGGGCGCGTTCGCCGAGTACGTGGCGGTCCCGTTCCAGAACGTCTACCCGATCCCGGACGGCGTCGACGACCAGCGGGGCGCGCTGATCGAGCCGCTGTCCTGCGCGGTCCACGCGATGAACCTGCTCGGCCCGGTCATGTCCCAGAAGGTCCTGGTCATCGGGGCCGGCACGATGGGCCTGCTGCTGCAGCAACTGCTGCTGCGGTCGGGCGCCGCCTCGGTCACGGTGGTCGACCGCAAGGCGTCCCGCCTGCAGGCGGCCCAGGCCCTGGGCGCCGCCGAGGTGGCCGGTGACGTGGCCGGGATCAGCGGTGGCCCGTTCGCGGTGGCGGTCGACGCGACCGGCGCCCCGCCCGCCATCGAGGCCGCGTTCAACGCCCTCGACCGCGGCGGCCGCCTGCTCATCTTCGGGGTCGCCAGTGGCGACGCCGCGGTGTCGCTGTCCCCGTTCCGCATCTACAACGACGAGATCCAGATCATCGGCTCGATGGCGGTCCTCGACAGCTTCGGCGAAGCGGCCGCTTTGATGGCGGCGGGCGCGATCGACACCGTCCCGCTGCTCGGCCCCCCGTTCCGGCTGTCGGAGTTCCCCGACGCCCTGGCCCGGGTCCGCGCCGGCGAGGGGGTGAAGGTCCAGGTCGCGCCCGGATCCTGAGGACGCTGAGTAACCAGCTAAGTAACGAGCCGGACACAATCGTCACCCTACGTTAGCCTCTGCGCGTATCTGCCAGGTATTGTCCCAGCTAGGGGCGATTCTGGTCACGGATCGTGTATATGGAGCGGGGGAAGATGACGATTACTTGGGGTAAGGCCTGGCGGCGGAGGAACCGCCGCCGGGCCGGGGTCCTGCTGTCCGGCCTGCTGGCCTGCAGCCTGCTGGCCGGGATGGCGGCGGTGGTCATCCCGGCCGCGGCCAGCGCGGCGACCGCGTCCGACGGCTTCGACCGGGCCGACGGGGCGCTCGGCGCCAACTGGACCACCCCGGCCGGCCTGGCCGCCCCCCAGATCGCGGGCGGGACCGTGCACGCGGGCACCGCCAACGCGGTCAACGTCGCCTACTGGAGCGCGGCCCCGTTCGGGGCCGACCAGTTCTCGCAGGGCACGATGCCGGCCAGCACGGGCACCAGCTACGGGCCCGGTCTCGCGGTCCGGCTGAGCGGCAGCCGGGGCTACTTCCTGTGGTACGGCAACTCGGCCAGCACGGTCTCGCTGTGGCGGATGGACAGCGCCTCCAGCTGGACCCAGCTCACCACCAGCCCCACCTTGACCGTGACCCCGGCCACCGACGTGTGGAAGATCCAGGTGACCGGCTCGACGATCTCCGGCTACCAGAACGGGCAGCTGGTCGTCCAGGCCACTGACACCAAGATCACCACCGGCAGCCCCGGCCTGTGGCTGTACTACGCGGCCAACCAGATCGACAACTGGTCCGGCGGCGACGCGCCCGCGACCAGCCCGACCCCGACCCCGACCCCCACCACGCCGACGCCCACCCCCACCACCCCGACCAGCACGCCGACGCCGACCCCGACCACGCCGACGCCCACCCCCACGACCACGGCCGCCACCTCCGCCACCGACAACTTCAACCGGCCCGACGGTGCCCTCGGCGCGGGCTGGACGGCGATCTCCGACGGCGCCCTGGTCATCGCCTCCCAGCTGGTCAAGGGGGGTAACGGCGGCTACAGCGGTGACCTGCGAACGGCCGAGACCTACACCAGTGACCAGTCCTCGCAGGTCGAGGTGACCGCCACCCAGCTCAGCGGCGGCCAGTGGATCGGCCCGGCCGTCCGCGCGACCGGGTCCGGCAGCAGCCTTTACCTCGGCATCTACTTCTGGAACAACGGCAGCCCGCAGCTGATGCTGTTCAAGCGGTCGGGCGGCAGCTGGACCCAGCTCGGCGCCAGCTACCCGGTCAGCCCGCTGGCGGCCGGCAGCCAGCTCAAGCTGACCGCGACCGGCTCCGCCCTCACGCTCGCCCTCAACGGCACCACCCGCATCAGCGCCACCGACACCAGCCTGACCAGCGGTGCCCCCGGGATCATGGCCTACGGCACCGG
Source organism: Actinomycetota bacterium (assembly GCA_019240215.1). Lineage (GTDB taxonomy): Bacteria > Actinomycetota > Actinomycetes > Streptosporangiales > Streptosporangiaceae > Bog-532. The sequence goes on from JAFAYQ010000067.1 coordinate 68,836, forward strand.
CACCGCCGACAACTGGGCCGGCGCCAGCCTCGGCACGAGCTCCGGCGGCTCCGGCGGCACCGGCGGACTCCAGGTCAGCTACGCCAGCACCGACTCGGGCGGAGTGGCCTCCTACACGATGACCTCGGCCGCGGACGGCGGCAGCCCGCAGACCCTGCGGGTGCTCAAGCCG
>JAFAYQ010000041.1 GCA_019240215.1 Actinomycetota bacterium
CATCAAGCCGATCCGGCTGTTCAGCGACCCGGTGCTGCGCACCCCGGCCGATCCCGTCACGGTGTTCGACGCCGAACTCCGGCGGCTGGTCAAGGACCTCACCGACACGATGATGGACGCGCCCGGCGCGGGCCTGGCGGCCCCGCAGGTCGGCGTGGGCCTGCGGGTGTTCACCTACTTCGTCGACGACGAGCTCGGGCACCTGATCAACCCCACCCTCGACCTGTCCGAGGAGACCGACACCGACGACGAGGGCTGCCTGTCGTTCCCGGGGCTGGCCTTCCCGACCAAGCGGGCCTGGCGCACGGTGGCCAAGGGCTTCAACATGTACGGCGACCCGATCACGCTGGAGGGCACCGAGCGGATGGCCCGCTGCTTTCAGCACGAGACCGACCATCTGGACGGCGTCCTGTTCATCGACCGGCTCGACCCCGAGCAGAAGAAGCTGGCCATGAGGGCGATCCGGGAGGCCGAGTGGTCGGGCATGTCGGTGCCGGAGCTGCGCAGCTCGCCGCACCCGACCTTCGGCAAGGCGCTCTGACCGGCTGATGCGGCTGGTCTTCGCCGGGACGCCGGACCCGGCCGTGGTGGCGCTGGAGGCTCTGCTCGCCTCCCGGCACGAGGTGGTCGCGGTGGTGACCCGGCCCGACGCCCCGGCCGGGCGTGGCCGCCACCTGGAGGCGAGCCCGGTCGCCGAGCTGGCCGCCGCCGCTGGCCTGGAGGTGCTCAAGCCGGTCAAGGTGCGCGACCCCGAGTTCCTGGACCGGCTGCGGGCGATCAACCCGGACTGCTGCCCGGTGACCGCCTACGGGGCCCTGCTGCCGCAGGTGGCGCTCGACATCCCGGCCGCGGGCTGGGTCAACCTGCACTTCTCGGTGCTGCCGGCCTGGCGGGGGGCCGCCCCCGTGCAGCACGCGCTGCTGCACGGTGACGACGTGACCGGCGCGACCACCTTCCGGATCGTCAAAGAGCTGGACGCCGGGCCGGTGTTCGGGGTCCTGACCGAGCCCGTCGGCCCCCGCGACACCGCCGGTGACCTGCTGGCCCGGCTGGCCGTCAGCGGCGCCCGGCTGCTGGTCGACACGCTCGACGGCATCGAGTCGGGCGAGGTGCGGGCGGTCCCGCAGCCGGACGAGGGCATCAGTTACGCCCCCAAGATCAACCCCGAGGACGCCCGGGTCGACTGGGGGCTGCCCGCGGCGGCCATCGACCGGCTGATCCGCGGCTGCACCCCGGAGCCGGGCGCCTGGACCGAGTTCGGTGACACCCGGCTCAAGCTCGGCCCGGTCGAGCTCGCGCCGCCCGCGGCCCTGGATGGGGGCCGTCCGCTGGCCCCGGGCGAGCTGCTGGTCGGCCGCCGCTCGGTACTGGCCGGGACCGGCACCGAGCCGGTCCAGCTCGGCCTGGTCCAGCCGCCCGGCAAGCGCCCGATGGCGGCCGCCGACTGGGGCCGCGGCCTCCACCAGCCCGGCCCCGACCTCCCCAGGCTGGGCTGACCGTGCCGCCCAGGACCCAGCGGGGCCGTGGCGGCCGTCCCCGGCCCGCACCACGTTCCGGCCAGGGCCGCTCCGGTGACGGCCGCTCCGGCCCGCGCCGGACGACCCGGGCCGACCCGGTCCGCCGGGTCGCCTACGACGTGCTGGCGGCCGTGGACGAGCGCGACGCCTACGCCAACCTGCTGCTGCCCGCGCTGCTGCGCGAACGCGGGATCGAAGGCCGCGACGCCGCCCTGGCCACCGAGCTGACCTACGGCACCCTGCGCGGCCGCCAGACCTACGACGCGGTCCTCGATCTGTGCAGCGACCGCCCCGCCCGCGACATCGACCCGCCGGTCCGCGAGGTGCTGCGGCTGGGTGCCCACCAGCTGCTGGCCACCCGGGTGGCCAGCCACGCGGCCGTGGCCACCTCGGTCGACCTGGCCAAGGACGTGGCCGGGATGCGCCCGGCCGGGTTCGTCAACGCGGTGCTGCGCCGGGTCGGCACCCGCGACCTGGACGGCTGGCTGACCATCATCACCCCCGACCGGGCGGCCGACCCGGTCGGCTGGCTGGCCGCCGCCTGCAGCTACCCACGCTGGATCGTGACCGCGTTCCGCGACGCGCTCGGCGGGGACCTCGACCAGACCGAGCAGACCCTGCGGGCCGGCAACGAGCGCCCGCTGATCACGCTGGTCGCCATCCCCGGCCTCAGCGAACCAGCCGAGCTGACCGCGGGCGACCGCGAGCCCGACCCCGCTCGCTGGTCCCCGTACGGGGTGGTGCTGCCCGGCGGTGACCCGGCCGCCATCCCGGCGGTGGCCGACGGCCGCGCGTTCGTCCAGGACGAGGCCAGCCAGCTGGTCGCCCTGGCCCTGGCCGCCGCCCCGCTGGCCGCCGCCCGGCTCGACCAGACCGCCAGCCCGGCCACCCCGGCCCCGGCCGAGCCCTGGCTCGACCTCTGCGCCGGTCCCGGCGGCAAGGCCGCCCTGCTGGCCGCCCTGGCCCGCCCCGCTATCCACCTGGTGGGCGCCGACCTGCGCCCGCACCGGGCCGGCCTGACCGCCGAGCACCTGCGCAGGCTCCCCAATGCCGCCGCCATCGCCGCCGACGGCCGCCGCGGCGCCTGGCGCCCCGGCACGTTCGCGCGGGTGCTGGCCGACGTGCCCTGCTCCGGCCTGGGGGCGCTGCGCCGCCGCCCGGAGGCCCGCTGGCGCAAGTCCCCCGAGGACGTCGAAGGCCTGGTTCCGCTCCAGCGCGAGCTTCTGGATAACGCTGTAGCCTCCGCCCGCCCGGGCGGCGTGGTCGGCTACGTGACCTGCACCCCGCACCAGGACGAGACCGAGGGCGTGGTCCAGGCCGTGCTGGCCGAACGCGACGACGTGACCGTCCTCGACGCCCCCGCGATCCTGGCTGACGCCGTGGGCCGCCCGGTCCCGGACGTCAGCCGCGGCCCCGGCGGCCGCTACGTCCAGTTCTGGCCGCACCGCCACGGCACCGACGCCCTGTTCCTGGCTCTGCTCCGCCGCGAGCCCGCCCGCTAACGGGTCAGCGCCCGCCCCGAACCGGGCCGCACCCGCTTCCCGCCGATGTCGGCCCGCTCGCCCTCCGCGTACCCGGACCGGTACCCGTTGCCCGAGTACGTGATCCGCGTCCGCCGGGTCCGCGGGTACGCCTCCTGCACGTGCCGCCGTACCACCAGCGCCCGGTCGGCCAGCACCAGCTCGGTCGAGGTACCGGCGCCGCGCACCTCCTCACCCGTAGCGTCGCTGGCCGCCCGCTCCTCGGCCGCCCGCACCCGGGCCGTCACCGCGCTGGAGTAGCCCAGCAGCCAGCTGCGCCGCCACGCCCGCGGGCTGCGGGACCCGGCCGGCACCCTCGTGGCGGCCAGCCCGTGCGCCATCTGCACCAGCAGCGAGGTGTAGAGCACCTCGGTCCGCTCCAGGTCCGAGCTGTAGCCGAACACGTGCACCCGCTTGCCGGTGGCCACCGGCAGCAGCACGCACTGGCAGCGCAGCGCGCTGACCAGCCCGGCCAGCAGGTGCGCGCGCACGTCGGCCCACGGGTTGGGCACGTCGATGACCCGGTCGGCGGGCCGGTCGGTCTCCGGCCGGGCGGCCGCCAGCAGCGCCCGGTCGATCCCGTAACGCGCCATCAGCTCGGCCGCCTTGGCCGTCAGCGCCTCCGCCTCGGCCGGGGTGACGCTGTCGTCCTCGGCCTTGGCCAGCAGCTTGCGCACCCTTTCCAGAAGATTGGGCTCCGGCCGCGCGGTCTCAGGCTTCTCCACGTCCCAAACGCTACCCAGAGCCAGCGACAGTGCTAGCTCCACCCGCCCAGCCCGATGTTGGCTCACCCGCCCGACCCGATGGGGCGGCCAGCCGCCAGAATGACTCCTATGGCCGTTCAGATCTCGCCCAGCATCCTGTCCGCGGACTTCGCGCGGCTCGCCGACGAGGCCGCCGCGGTGACGCCCGCCGCCGACTGGCTGCACGTGGACGTCATGGACTACCACTTCGTGCCCAACCTCACGCTCGGCCTGCCGGTGGTCGAGTCGCTGCTCAGGCACACCAGCCTGCCGGTCGACTGCCACCTGATGATCGACGACCCCGACCAGTGGGCCCCGTCCTACGCCGAGGCCGGGGCGGGCAACGTGACTATCCACGCCGAGGCGGTCAAGGCTCCGGTCCGCACGCTGCGGGAGATCCGCAAGGCCGGCGCCCGGGCCGGGCTCGCCCTCAACCCGGGCACGGCCGTGCAGCCGTACGAGGACCTGCTCGGCGAGGTCGACATGCTGCTGCTGATGACGGTGGAGCCCGGGTTCGGCGGCCAGAAGTTCCTCGACCTCGTGATGCCCAAGCTGCGGCAGGCCCGGGCCATGGTCGAGCGGCACGGCACCGAGGTCTGGCTGCAGGTCGACGGCGGGGTCAGCGACGAGACCATCGAGCGTTGCGCCGACGCCGGCGCCGACGTGTTCGTGGCCGGCTCGGCCGTCTACTCGGCCGACGACCCCGGCCGGGCCGTGCAGGAGCTGCGCGCGCAGGCCGAAAAGGCCACCGCCCACGCCGCCTGGACGAAAAGAACCAGCGATGCCCGCTGACGTGACCGAGCCCGCGCTGCGTGACGGCAAGATCAGCCGCTACGAGACCGGCCAGGCCCCCCAGCGCTAGCGCAAGACCTGGGTCCCGATCACCGACAGCAGCCGCAGCTTCTCGGCCGCCTCACTGCCGGCCGGGGCGGTGTAGGCGACGATCCGCAGGTCGCTGCCGTCCACGTTGAGCACGTCACAGTCCACCGTGACCAGGCCGACGTCGGGATGGTCGAACGTCTTGTGCGCCTCCCGGTGGGTGCCGACCGCGCCGGTGTCCCACACCGCGGCGAACCGCGGGCTGGCCGCCCGCAGGTCGGCCACCAGCCGCCGCAGGTTCTGATCGTCGGGGTAACGAGCGGTGGCCGAGCGCAGGTCGGCCACGGCCGACTGCTCGAACCGGGTCTCGTCCTCGGCCGTCCGCACCACCCGCGCGAACTGCCCGGTGAAGTGCCGCCAGAGCACGTTCCGGTCCCGTCCCTCCAGCACCGACGGGTCACCGACCAGCGCCGCCCACAGCGGGTTCCAGGCGACCAGGTTCCAGGCCGCGTCGTTGACGCTGACCGGGACCCCGGTCAGCTGGTCCAGCAGCCGCTGGACGCTGGGGGTGAGCTGGGCGACGATGTGCCCGGCCCGCGGGGGCAGCTGCCCGGCCAGCCGGAACAGGTGGTCCTGCTCGTCGCGCGACAGCCGCAGCGCCCGGCCCAGCGCCCCCAGCACCTGAGCCGAGGGCGCGGTCGCGCGCCCCTGCTCGAGCCGGGTGATGTAGTCGGCCGACACCCCGGCCAGCAGCGCCAGCTCCTCCCGCCGCAGCCCGGGCGCGCGCCGCCCCCGTCCCGCGGGCAGCCCCGTGTCGGCCGGTGACACCCGGTCCCGCCACCCGCGCAGGGCCGCGCCGAGTTCGCCGTGATCCGTCATCCTCCCAGTATGCGCGGCCACCGCCGCCTGAGCCTGGTACCCCCATACCCAGGAAGCGGCGGCTACTGCCTGGCCGCGGCGGCCGGTGCCAGGCTGGAGCCATGACCACCACCTTGATCACCGGAGCCAACAAGGGACTCGGCTACGAGGCCGCCCGCCAGCTGGCCGCGGCCGGCCACACCGTGTACGTGGGGGCCCGCGACGCCGAACGCGGCCGGAAAGCGGCCGCCGAGCTCGGGGCCCGGTTCGTGCTCATCGACGTGACCAGCGACGAGTCGGTGGCGGCGGCCGCCGCCGAGCTGCGCGACGACGCGGGCGGCCTCGACGTGCTGGTCAACAACGCCGGCATCCCGGGCGGGCGGACGCCGCCGGCCGAGGTCACCGCGGCCGACGTGCGCTGGGTGTACGAGACCAACGTGTACGGCGTGGTCCGGGTCACCCACGCATTCGTGCCGCTGCTGCAGGCCAGCGCCGCCCCAGCCATCGTCAACGTCAGCAGCGGCCTCGGCTCGTTCGGCGTCGTCACCGACCCGGACCGGATGGAATCGCAGTGGCCGACCCTGGCCTACAGCTCGGCCAAGGCGGCCGTGAACATGCTGACCGTCCAGTACGCCAAGGCGCTGTCCGGGATCCGGGTCAACACGGTCGACCCGGGCTACACCGGCACCGATTTCAACGCCCACCGCGGCACCCAGACCGTCGCGGAGGGGGCCGAGATCATCGTGCGGATGGCCCAGGCCGGCCCGGACGGCCCCACCGGCGGCTACTTCGACCGCCGCGGCCCCGTCCCCTGGTGATCGAGGTGCCTGGTAGACACGGAGCATGAGCAGCCCCGCCCCGATCACCGAGACCGCCATCGCCGCGCTGGACCGGGCGGCCGCCCTGACCTGGCGCGGGACCGAGCAGGAGCCGCTCGGCGACTGGCTGCTGCGGGCGGCCGGCGGCTTCACCGGCCGGGCCAACAGCGCGCTGGCCAGCGGCGACCCCGGGATGACGCTGCCGGAGGCGGCCCATCGCATCCGGCGCTGGTACTCCTCCCGCGGCCTGCCCCCGATGGCGGTGGTCAGCTACCCGCTCGGCCAGTCCGCCGGTAACCCGATGGATGAGTTCTTCGCCGCCCAGGGCTGGCGGCTGCGGGACGAGGCGCAGGTGATCGTGATGACCCGCCCTGCCGCCGAGCCGCTCCCGGCTCCGAAGACCCCGTTCCCGGTCCGTTTCGACGATGTCCCTGGCGACGACTGGCTGGCCCTCTACCACTTCCGCGGCCAGCCCGACCTGCCGCCGATCGCCCGCACGGTCCTGACCTCGGCTCCCTGGCAGGCGTTCGCGTCCGCGGGCGACGGCGACCGCACCGTCGCCATTGGCCGCGTCGCCGGGGCGGGGGAGTGGGCCGGCCTGACCGCGATCGAGGTCGACCCGGATTACCGTCGCCGCGGCCTGGCCGTCGCCGTCACCAGCGCCCTCATCGCCCACGCGGCCGGCCGCGGCACCGCCCGCATCTACCTCCAGGTCGAGGACGGCAACGACCCGGCCCTGGCCCTCTACCGGCGCCTCGGCTTCACCACTCACCACGCCTACCACTACTGGGTCGCCCCCGCCAGCTAGCCGCGACCCAGTCACACCTCGCGACCGAGTCACACCTCGGCCAGCACCCCCGCGACCAGGCAGCGGGCCTGGGCCCGGGTGGACTCCGGGGTGACGGCCGCGGGCGGACCGGCCACCAGCGTCAGCAGCGCCCCGCCGAACAAGGTGATCAGCGCCTGCACCTGGGCCGGTGAGGTGTCCAGGCCGAGCGCGCGGTGCTGGCCGACGGTCAGGTCGAGGGCGGCGGCGCCCATCTCCGCCAGCGCCGCCGCCAGCTCGGGGCGGCGGGTCGCCTCCAGCGTCAGCTCGTAGATCGCGAGGTAACGAGGCCGGTGGTGGGCGGCGGCGTCGTACAGGGCCCCGCCGATCAGTTCGGCCAGGCCGTCGGGGCCCACCGGCCCGGTCACCTGGGCGTCGGCCACCTCCATGGCCGCCAGGTGCAGCCCGAGCACCCGGCGAGCGGCCGCGGTCAGCAACTCGTCCCTGGTCGGGAAGTAGTTGGCGGCGGTACCGGCGGGCACTTCGGCCCGCTCGTCGACGGCCCGGTGGCTCAGGGCGTGGATGCCGGCGGTGCCGAGGATCGCGATCGCGGCGTCCGCGAGGGCGTCCCGGCGCTGCTGGTTACGGGGCGGCGCCATAGCCCGGCACGATATCACTGTTGTGATACTACCATTGCCGTTGTTATATTGGGCCGCCGAAGGGCGGCCGCCCCGAGCCGGCCGCCGCTGAGCGAGGAAGAGGTGGCCGATGACGGGGCAGCAGACGGCGGTGGTGGCCGGCGGCGGGATCGCGGGCCTGGCGGCGGCGGTCGCGCTACGGCAGGCGGGCTGGCCGGTCACGGTCCTGGAACGGGCGCCCGCGTTCAAGGAGGTGGGCGCCGCCCTCGGCTTCACCGGCAACGGCCTGGCCGCCCTCGGTGCCCTGGGCTTGGCGGAGCAGGTTCGCGCGGCCGGTCAGCTGGCTCCGCACGCCGGCTTCCAGGACCGCCGCGGCCGCTGGCTGCTGCGGGTCCCCGCGACCCGGCCCGATCGGCAGGGCATCACCACGGTCTGCGGCATCCACCGCCAGCGGCTGCACGCCGTCCTCCGGCAGGCGGCCGAGGCGGCGGGCGCCGACCTGTTCACCGGCGCCGAGGTCACCGCCGTCCGGCCCGGCACCCCGGGCGGCGAACCGGCCGCCGTCACCTGGCGGACCAGCTCCGGCGAGTACACCGGCCAGGCCGACCTGGTGGTGGCGGCCGACGGCGTCCGCAGCGCGGTCCGGGCCCAGCTGTTCCCCGACGTCCGCCCGCGCTACGCGGGCAGCACCAGCTGGCGGGCGGTCATCAGCGACACGACCCTCGCGGGCGGCCTGGTGGAGGTGTGGGGCCCCGGCACCGAGTTCGGCGCGCTGCGGGTCAGCGACGACCAGGTCTACTGGTACGGCGAGTTCGTCCACCCCGAGGGAGCGTCGTTCCCCGACGAACTGGCCGCCGCCCGCGCCCACTTTTCCAGCTGGGCCCCCTGGATCGGTGCCCTGGTAGCCGCCACCGCGCCCCACCAGCTGATGCGTCACGACGTCTACCACCTGCCGTCCGGCTGCCCCCGCTACGTGTCCGGCCGCGTCGTCCTCATCGGCGACGCCGCCCACGCCATGCTCCCCACCATCGGCCAAGGAGCCGCCACCGCCCTCGAAGACGCCGTCTGCGCCGGCCGCCTGATCGCCACCGGCCCCAACCTCGCCACGGCGCTCTCCGCCTTCGACCAGTCCCGCCGGCCCCGCTGCCAGAAGCTCGCCCGCCAGGCCGCCCTCATCGCCCGCTGCGGCTTCGAACTCGGCCCCGGCTGGCGCCAGCCCCTCCGCAACACCCTGATGCGCCTGATCCCGGCCGGCCCCGCCCTCAGGTCCGGCGCCCGCATCACCCGCTGGACCCCACCAGCGAGCCCGGCCCACGGCAGCGTCCTCACATCCCGCTCGCTCTGATCTCCCGTGACCGGACAGCATCCCGCCGTACTCCGGTCCCCGCTCCCGTCCCGTCCCGCTCGCCCCTGACCGCCCGCCGCTCCAACCAGCTAGCGGACCGTGTATACGCCGGTGCTCTCCGCGTGGTACCCCTTGGCCCCCACCGCCAGCGCCAGTGGACTCCGGAAGTCCCGCCCGTCCCGCAGCGCGTCCAGCACCGACCGGAAGTCGTGCCGTGGCGCCCACCCCAGCTCCGCCCGCGCCTTCGCATTCACGTAGACCCGCCCGATACCCGGGAACATCCGCCAGCCGCGCGCCCGGTAGACGTCCTCATAGTCCGGGAACAGCCGCCCCACCACCGCGGGCGCCGCCACCCGCAACTCGGCCAGATCATCCCGGCTGAACGGGGTGGTCGCGCTGATGATGTACCGCCCGAACCCGATCGACGGTGCCCGCTCCATGGCCAGCAGGTGCGCGTCGACCACATCGTGCAGGTCGACCCGGCGGTACAGGTACTCGTTGGCCTTGACGTTGGCGTCGTCGTAGGCCTGGCGGACGTCGTCGGCGTCGTCGGCTTCGGGGAAGAACCGCGCGGTCCGCAGCACCACCACCGGCAGTCCCTGGTCCCGGGCGATGATCTCGCACAAATTCTCGGCCGCGATCTTGGTCACACCGTAGATGTTGCGGGGGACCGGGGCCACGTCCTCGGTGATCCAGGCGGCGGGCTGGCCGGCGGCCGGGGTCAGCGCCCGCCCGAACGCGCTGGTGCTGCTGGTGAACACGAAGCGGCCGACCCCGGCCGCGGCCGCCTCCTCGGCCAGCGTCAGCGTCCCGCTCACGTTGGTGTCGACGAACTCCGGCTGGCTGTGCGAGCCCACGTGCGGCTTGTGCAAGGTGGCGGTGTGCAGGACCGCCGACACCCCGTCCAGGCAGGACCGGACCAGCTCGCGGTCGGTGATCGAGCCGGTCACGGTGGTGCCGGGCGAGGCCAGCACGTCCAGCCCGGTCACCTCGTACCCGCGGCCGCGCAGCACCCGGGTCAGCGCGTCCCCCAGATGGCCGGCGCTCCCGGTCACCAGCACCTTCGCCTGCGTCATGGTGGCCACGATAGAGGCGGCCGGGGCCGGCGGCATTCCGTTTTTCCGCCGTTGGCCTGCCGTGCAGGCCCATCCCCCGTACTGGTCAAGTCCACCTTTTAGGGTAGTAATGGTCAGCTGCCTAGCCTCGGGAGACCATGGTGCCACCCCCCGCTCAGACCACTGACGAACGACCACGGGAGGGCAGCGAGTACGCGGCCCTGTCCCGCCTGATCCGGCAGGAGGGCCTACTGGAAAGACGCCGGGGCTGGTACATCTGGCGGATCAGCGCCACGTTCGCGGCGCTGGCGGCCGGCTGGACCGCGTTCGTCCTCATCGGCAACTCGTGGTGGCAGCTGCTGGTCGCGGTCTTCCTGGCCGTGATGTTCGCCCAGCTCGGCTTCCTCGGACACGACGCTGGCCACCGGCAGGTCTTCGCCCGCCGCCGGTCGAACTACCTGTTCGGGATCGTCTGCGGCAACCTGGCGATCGGGCTCAGCTACGGCTGGTGGGTGTCCAAGCACAACCGCCACCACGCCAACCCGAACACCGAGGGCGAAGACCCCGACATCATGATCGGGGTGCTCGCGTTCTCCGGCGGCCGGGCCCGGGCCGCGGCCGGGCTGCGGCGGCTGATCTTCCGCTACCAGGCCTGGCTGCTCATCCCGATGCTGTTCCTGGAGGCGGGCGGGCTGCACGGGTCCAGCATCCGGGCGCTGGTCAACCGGGGACCGCGATCGGCCCGGGCCATCCGCAGCCGGACCGCCGAGGTGGCCCTGCTGGCGCTGCACTTCGCCGCCTACCTGAGCGTTGTGTTCCTGGTGCTGTCGCCGGTCAAGGCGGTGGTGTTCATCCTCGTCCAGCAGGGCTTGTTCGGCTTCTATCTGGGCTGCTCGTTCGCGCCCAACCACAAGGGCATGCCGGTGCTGGACGCGGACGACAAGATCGGATTCCTGGACCGGCAGGTGCTCACCTCCCGCAACGTGCGCGGCGGCTGGCTGACCGACTTCGCCCTGGGCGGGCTGAACTACCAGATCGAGCACCACCTGTTCCCGTCGATGCCGCGGCCCAGCCTGCGCCGGGCGCAGCCGCTCATCGCCGCCTTCTGCGCCGAGCACGGGGTCTCCTACACCGAGTCCAGCCTGCTCGGCTCCTACGCGCAGGGCCTCCGCCACCTGAACCAGGTCGGCCGCCAGGCCAAGCTCGGCCGGGTCACCACCGATCCAGCAACGGCGGCAGCTCCGTGAGGCTGGTGATCACCGCGTCCGGCTCGGCCGCCGGGTAGGCCGGCACCGCGCGGTTTGGGATCCACACCGCCCGCATGCCGATCGACTTGGCCCCGTGGATGTCGTCGTAGGGCCGGTCGCCGACGAACACGCAGGCGGCCGGCTCGTCGACGCCGACCGCGGCCATGGCCGCCCGGAACGCCTCGGGGTGCGGCTTGGTCCACGGGATCTCGCTGCTGTAGACGGCGCCGTCGATCAGGGCGAGCACCTCGTCGCGGCCGAACACCCGCTCGTGGGCGCTGCGCGGCCACATCGTGTTCGACAGCACCCCGACCTTGATCCCGCGCCGCCGCAGCTCCCGCAGCACGGCCGGGGCGGCCGGGTCGGTCAGCGTGTGCGGGTCCCAGTGCTGGTAGTAGTCGGCCAGCAGCGCCTCGGTCGGTTCCACCCCGGCCCGGGTCATCACCTGGGCCAGGGTGGCGCTGGTGGAGTCGGTGTTGGCCGCCAGCCACAGCTCGTGCTCGGCCGCGCAGATGGCGGCGGCCACCGCGGCCGCCTGGCCGGGCGGGTAGTGCGGCGTGCACACGGTCAGCCACAGCGCCTCGTGGTCGATCGTGTGCCACGGGGTCAGCGTCCCGCCCCAGTCGAAGATGACCGCCTCGACCGTCATGCCGCGTGCACCAGCCGGGCCAGCGCCCCAGCGGGGTCGGCGGCCGGGTCGTCGCTGGCCCAGCCGATGTAGGCGTCCGGCCGGACCAGCACCGAGGTGCGCGCACGGGCGGCCAGCGCCACCGTCTCCCCGTGCTCGGCCAGCAGCCCGTCGGCGTGGCGGGTACCGTCCGGGGTGACCAGCAGGAACCGGCCGCCGCGGAGCGCCTCGTACAATCGCCGCCCGTCGGCCAGCCGCTGGTCACCGACCCGGCGGCCGGTCAGCGGGTGGGCGCCGCGGGGGGCCGGGTAGCTGATCGCCACCCCCGAGATCGCGCCGGTCATCCGGCTGGCCAGCGGCCGGACCCGGCTCAGGGTGCGGATCGCGGCCGACCGGCCCGCCTTGAGCGGCCCCGGGATGCGCAGCATCGCCCCCTGCAGCAGGGCGCTGCTGGAGCGCAGCACCTGCTCGCCGACCGGGTGCCGTTCGCCCTGGTAGGTGTCGAGCAGCCCGTCCCCGGCCCAGCCGGCCAGCACCGCCGCCAGCTTCCAGCCGAGGTTGGCGGAGTCCTGGATGCCGGTGTTCATGCCCTGGCCACCGGCGGGGGAGTGCACGTGGGCGGCGTCGCCGGCCAGGAACACCCGGCCCACCCGGTACTGCGGCACCTGCCGCTCGTCGCTGTGGAACCGGGACAGCCAGCGCGGCTCGCCCATCCCGTAGTCGGTGCCGAACACCCGGCCCAGCACCGCCCGGATCTCGTCCGCGCCGACCGGGGCGTCGTCGGGCTGCTGATTGTGCCGGTCCCAGCCGATGATCCGGTACCAGCCGTCCCCGAACGGGATGATCAGCGCGAACTCGTCGCCGGTGCTGTTGGCGGCGATGGTGTCGGCGGGCTTTTCCGCCAGCGGCACGTCGGCCAGCATCACCGACCGCACCACCGCGTGGCCCGGGAACGGCAGGCCGACCGCCGACCGGACCGCGCTGCGGGCGCCGTCGGCGCCCACCACGTAGGCGGCCCGGACCGTCCGCTGCTGGTCGCCGCCGGTCCGCCGGACCTCGACCTCCACGTGGTCGCCGTGCTGGCGCAGTCCGATCACCTCGGCGCCCTCGCGGATCTCGGCCCCGAACTGGCGGGCGCGGTCGGCCAGCACCCGCTCGGTCTCGTACTGGGGGGTGACCAGCGTGTAGGGGAACCGGCTGGGCAGGTCGCCGAGGCTCAGCTCGCCCTGGCCGAGCAGCCGCACCCCGCGCACCGGGGTGCCGCGGGCGATCAGCTCGTCAGCCACGCCGCGGGCGTCCAGCTCCTCCAGGGTGCGCGCGTGCACGGCGAACGCGCGGGTCAGGTTGGATTCGCCGGTCCGGCGCTCGGTGACCGTGCAGCGCACCCCGGCGGCGGCCAGGTCGCCCGCCAGCATCAGTCCGGCTGGGCCCGCCCCGGCGATCAGCACTTCGGTGTGGATTGCCATCTCAGGACCCATCTTTTCCCATCTGTTCAGCGGCCGGGAACCCGCGGGGGTTCTCTTTCCGCCGCGGGGCCGGCAGACTGGACACCGTGCATGATTTTGACCTGCTGGTAATCGGATCCGGCCCGGGTGGGCAGAAGGCGGCCATCGCCGCCGCCAAGCTCGGCAAACGGGTCGCGGTGGTGGAACGGCCGGAGATGATGGGCGGGGTCTGCCTGCAGACCGGCACCATCCCGTCCAAGACGCTGCGCGAGGCGATCTTGTACCTGACCGGCCTGGACCAGCGCGAGATGTACGGCCAGAGCTACCGGGTCAAGGAAGACATCACGATCGGCGACCTGACCGCCCGCACCCAGCACGTGGTCAGCCGGGAAGCCGACGTGGTGCGCAGCCAGCTGACCCGCAACCGGGTCACGATCCTGCCCGGCCTGGCCCACTTCACCGAGCCGAACGTGGTCGAGGTCGACCGGGGCGGCGAGGGGATGAACCGCCGGGTCAGCGCGGACAATATCGTGATCGCGACCGGCACCCGGCCCGCCCGGCCCGCCAGCGTGGCGTTCGACGAGAAGACGATCATCGACGCCGACGGCATCATCCAACTGGAGCGCATCCCGCGGTCGATGATCGTGGTCGGGGCCGGGGTCATCGGCATCGAGTACGCGTCGATGTTCGCCGCCCTCGGCACCAAGGTCACCGTGGTCGAGCAGCGCGAGCGGATGCTCGACTTCTGCGACCTCGAGGTGGTCGAGGCGCTCAAGTACCACCTGCGCGACCTGGCCGTCACGTTCCGGTTCGGCGAGACCGTGTCGGCCGTCGAGGCCCACCCGCAGGGCGCCATCGCCCACCTCGCCAGCGGCAAGAAGATCCCGGCCGACACCGTGCTGTACTCGGCCGGCCGCCAGGGCCAGACCGAGGAGCTCAACCTGGAGGCGGCCGGGCTGACGGCCGACAAGCGCGGCCGGATCAAGGTCGACGAGAACTACCAGACCGAGGTGCCGCACATCTACGCGGTCGGCGACGTGATCGGCTTCCCGGCCCTGGCCGCGACCTCGATGGAGCAGGGCCGCCAGGCCGCCCACCACGCCTTCGGCGAGCCGGTCCACACCGCCCACCTGCTGCAGCCGATCGGCATCTACTCGATCCCGGAGATCAGCTTCATCGGCCAGACCGAAGACCAGCTGACGCAAGGCTGCATCCCGTTCGAGGTGGGGGTGTCCCGCTACCGGGAGCTGGCCCGCGGCCAGATCATCGGCGACTCCTACGGCGTGCTCAAGCTGCTGGTCTCGCCGGAGACCCGCCAGCTGCTGGGCGTGCACGTGTTCGGCACCGGCGCCACCGAGCTGGTGCACATCGGCCAGGCGGTCGCGGGCTGCGGCGGCACCGTCGACTACCTGGTCGACGCCGTGTTCAACTACCCGACGCTGGCCGAGTCCTACAAGATCGCCGCGCTCGACGCGACCAACAGGATGCGGGAGATCACCCGGCTGTCCGGCGACGAGGCCCCCGAGGCCGAGCCCTCGGTGGCCGACCCCGTCTGACCCGGCCCGGCCCGGTGTGACGTACGACGCAAGAGCCAGGAATACGTCGTATGGCAGAATGCTTATCAGTACGTAGCGTGCTCCGGGGTCGGTGAAACTCCGAACCGGCGGTGACAGTCCGCGACCCAGTCGCCCGTCAACGGTGCCTGGTTGACCCGGTGGAACTCCGGGACCGACGGTTAAAGTCCGGATGGGAGGCAGCACGCGCGCGGCAGGCGTGAGCCTGGTGTGCCCAATGCGTTCGCGCATTCTGCCCGCGCACCCCCGGAGCCAGAGCAGTAGGCCGGTTCCGAGGAGGGAAGCGCGGATGTTCACCGGAATCGTGGAAGAGCTGGGCGAGGTCGTCGCCATCGAGGACCTCGGGGACGCGGCCCGGCTGACCGTGCGCGGTCCGCAGGTCACCAGCGACGTGTCCAACGGCGATTCGATCGCGGTCAACGGCGTGTGCCTGACCGTCACCAGCGCGGCCGCCGAGCAGTTCACGGCCGACGTCATGCGCGAGACCCTCACCCGCTCCAGCCTCGGCGCGCTGGCCCCCGGAGCCCGCGTCAACCTGGAGCGTTCGGTCCGGCTGGCCGACCGGCTGGGCGGCCACCTGGTGCAGGGGCACGTGGACGGGGTCGGGGAGCTGATCTCCCGCACCACGGCCGAGCACTGGGACGTGGTCCGGATCGCGCTGCCGCCGGGCCTGGCCCGGTACGTGGTCGAGAAGGGCTCGATCGCGGTCGACGGCATCAGCCTGACCGTGAGCGCCATCGCCGGCGACTGGTTCGAGGTCAGCCTGATCCCGGAGACGCTGAAGCGCACCACGCTGGGTTACAAGCAGCCGGGAGAGCCGGTCAACCTGGAGGTTGATGTGATCGCCAAGTACGTGGAAAAGCTCACCGCGGCCCCGGGCCAGGTGACCCGATGAGCGCCACCCCGATCCTGCCCAACCCGGAGCTGGACTCCGTCGAGCAGGCGATCAAGGACATCGCAGCCGGCCGCCCGGTGGTGGTGGTCGACGACGCCGACCGCGAGAACGAGGGCGACCTGGTGTTCGCGGCCGAGGCCGCCACCCCCGAACTGCTCGCGTTCACGATCCGCTACGCCCGCGGGCTGATCTGCGTGCCGATGCTCAGCGAGGACCTGGACCGGCTGAACCTGCCCCAGATGACCAGCGACAACCAGGAGCACATGGGCACCGCGTTCACGATCAGCGTGGACGCGCGGACCGGCATCACCACCGGCATCTCGGCGGCCGACCGGGCCCGCACGATCACCCGGCTGGCCGACCCCGGCGCGGCCGCCAGCGACTTCTGCCGGCCCGGCCACCTGTTCCCGCTCCGCTACACCGAGGGCGGCGTGCTGCGCCGTCGCGGGCACACCGAAGCCGCCGTCGACCTGGCCAAGCTGGCCGGGCTGCGGCCGGCCGGGGTGGTGACCGAGATCGTCAACGAGGACGGCACCATGGCCCGGCTGCCGCGGCTGCGCGAGTTCGCCGACGAGCACGGGCTCCGGCTGATCTCGATCGAGCAGCTCATCGACTACCGGCGCCGGACCGAGACCGTGGTCACCCGGCAGGCCCAGACGATCCTGCCCAACCCCCACGGTGACTGGCAGGCCTACGGCTACCTGAACTCGGTCGACGGCACCGAGCACATGGCGCTGGTGCTGGGCGAGATCGGCGACGGCGAGGACGTACTGGTCCGGGTGCATTCCGAGTGCCTGACCGGCGACGTGTTCGGCTCGCTGCGCTGCGACTGCGGCGCCCAGCTGGATGCGGCCATGGCCCGGATCGCGGCCGAGGGCCGCGGGGTGGTGCTGTACATGCGCGGGCACGAGGGTCGCGGTATCGGGCTGCTGAGCAAGCTGCGCGCCTACCAGCTGCAGGACCACGGCTCGGACACGGTCGACGCCAACCTCGAGCTCGGCCTGCCGGTCGACGCCCGCGACTACTCGACCGGCGCCCAGGTGCTGGCCGACCTCGGCATCTCCTCGGCCCGGCTGCTGACCAACAACCCCGACAAGGTGGTGGGGCTGGCCCGCTACGGGCTCGACCTGACCCCGGTGCCGCTGCCGGTCCCGGTCACCCCCTACAACCTGCGCTACCTGGCCGCCAAGCGCGACCGGCTGGGCCACACGATCGACAATCTGCCGGCCGGTCCGCAGGCCAGCGGCTCAGCCCGGCAGGAATCAGCATGAGCGGTGAGGGGCGGCCCACCCTGGAGACGGTCGACGCCTCCGACCTGACCCTGGCCATCCTCGGCACCCGCTGGCACGCCGACATCACCGACTCGCTGGTCGAGCGGGCGGCGGCCGCCGCCGTGGCCTGCGGCATCGACGACCCGCTGGTGCTGCGGGTGGCGGGCGCGGTCGAGCTGCCGGTGGTCGCGGCCGAGCTCGCCCGCTACAACGACGCGGTGGTCTGCCTGGGGGCGGTCATCCGCGGCGGCACCCCGCACTTCGAGTACGTGTGCGACTCGGTCACCCAGGGCCTGACCCGGGTGGCCCTGGACGCGGGCACGCCGGTGGGCAACGGGGTATTGACCTGTGACACCATAGAAGACGCCCGTGATCGAGCCGGGCTGCCGGGCAGTAGTGAGGACAAGGGATGGGAGGCCGTCGTGGCGGCGCTGGACACCGCGCTCCTGCTGCGCTCCATCCGCTGTTCCGGTCCCGACCGGCGGCCGGTTCAGCCCCGGACCCGTGGTGTCGCGGCGGGGGGCTCGCCCCGACATTGACCGGGCCGCCCCCGCCCGTCACGTCTCCGCGCCCGTCCGCCGATCCAAGGGGTTTCACCGTGCTCTCCCTCGTCCTGCCCAAGGGCTCGCTGGAGCGAGCCACGCTCGAGCTGTTCGACGCCGCCGACCTGACCGTGCGGCGTTCCTCCGACCGTGACTACCACGCCGCCATCGACGACCCGCGGATCGAGCGGGTGCGGTTCCTGCGGCCCCAGGAGATCCCCTCCTACATCGAGCGTGGCCTGTTCGACCTGGGCATCACCGGCCGCGACTGGATCACCGAGACCCAGGCCGACGTGGTCTCACTGGGCGAGCTGCAGTACTCCAAGAACACCGCCCAGCCGGTCCGGGTGGTGCTGGCGGTGCCGCAGAACTCCACCTGGCAGACCGTCGGCGACCTGCCCGAGGGTGTCCGCATCTCGACGGAGTTCCCCGGCCTGACCAAGCGGTTTCTGGACTCCCACGGGATCAAGGCGGTGGTGATCCCGTCCTACGGCGCCACCGAGGCCAAGGTCCCCGACATCGTCGACGCGATCGTCGACCTGACCGAGACCGGCTCTTCGCTCCGTAAGAACGGCCTGCGTATCCTCGACACCCTGCTGACCAGCTACACCGAGCTGGTCGCGTCGGCCGCCGCCCACGCCGACGAGGACAAGCGGGCGGCCATGGACGACATCGCGCTGCTGCTGCGGGGCGCGATCCAGGCCCGCGGCAACGTGCTGCTCAAGCTCAACGTCCCGGCCGGCCAGCTCAACGCGGTGACCGACATGCTGCCCGCGCTGTCGTCCCCGACCATCACCAAGCTCGCCCGCGGCGACATGAACGCGGTCGAAACGGTCGTCCCCAAGCGCGGCGTCAACACGCTGATCCCCGCCCTCAAGGCCGCGGGCGCCCACGACATCCTGGAGATCCCGATCTCCAAGATCGTCGAGTAACCGCCGGCGCTCAGTCGTGGCGGCCGGAGACCGCCAGCGTGGCCCCGAGGCCGATCATGACCAGCCCGCCGGTCCCGCCGATCAGCTCCAGCCGCCGCGGCGACCGCCCCAGCCAGGCCCGGGCCGAGCCCGCCGCCAGCGCCCAGCCGCTGTCGCAGACCGTGGCGATCCCCGCGAACAACAGCCCCAGCACCAGCAGCTGAGTGGTCAGGTGCCCGGCCGCCCGGTCCGCGAACTGCGGCAGCACGGCCGCCAGGAACACGATCACTTTGGGGTTGCCGACGCCGACCACGAACCCGTCGGCCACGATCCGGGCCGTGCTCTTGCGTTCCAGCCGGGCGCCGAGCGCCTCGCCCAGCCGCTTACGGTGCCGGATCGCCTGCACCCCGAGCACGATCAGATAGCCGGCTCCCACCAGCTTGATCAGGTTGAACACGAGCACCGAGCGCTCGGCCAGCGCGCCGATCCCGAACGCGACCGCCAGCACCTGGAGGCAGAAGCCGGCCGTGTTACCGGCCACCGTCGCCACCCCCGCCACCCGGCCCAGCGCCAGCGCCCGGCTGACCGTGAACAGCACGCTCGGCCCGGGCGCCGCGATCAGCACGAAGGCGGTGAGCGTGAACGTGAGCAGGTGCGAGGCAGGCGGCATGCGGCGACCCTAAGCCGGGACCGCCCGCGCCCGCCAGGGGATTTCCCGGCGGCCCCGCCGACCGGGCCCGCTAACCTGGCCCCATGGCCAACGTCGCCGGGATCCTGCTGGCCGCGGGCGGTGGCAGCCGCCTGGGCCAGCCCAAGGCGCTGGTCGAAATCGGCGGCCAGACCCTGGCCGCCCGCGGTGTGGACCTGCTGCGGGCCGGGGGAGCGGACCCGATCGTGGTCGTCACCGGCGCCGCCCCGGTCGAGCTGGCCGAGGTCACGCTGGTCGACAACCCGGACTGGCGCACCGGCATGGGCTCGTCCCTGGTGGCCGGCCTGCGCGCCCTGCTCACCGGGCCCCGGTCCTGCCCGGCGGCCGTGATCGCCCTGGCCGACCAGCCCCTGATCGGCCCCGAGGCGGTCCGCCGCCTGATCGCCGCGCACGCGGCCGGCGCCACCGTGGCGGTCGCCAGCTACGACGGCCGCCCCCGCAACCCGGTCCTGATCGCCCGCCCGCACTGGCCCGAGCTGATCGCCACCACCACCGGCGACGCCGGCGCCCGCCCCTTCCTGCGCGCCCACCCCGACCTCGTCACCCCGGTCGACTGCACCACCACCGGCCGGCCCGACGACATCGACACCCCCGCCGACCTCGCCCGCGCCCGCGCCGCGCTCGAACATACTTCTGGCTGAAAACCCCAGCGACCAGCCAGCCGCCCGCCGGCGACAATGCCGGTCATGGATCCCGACCTCCAGCTCTACGTCCCCCCGGACTTCGACGACTCCGGCGCCGACGCCCAGGTCCACCCGATGGCGACCCGCCTGTTCGCGGCCCAGACCAACGCCGGCGCCTTCGCCCAGGCCCAGCGCTGACCATCTACTTCGCCTTCGAACGCCCGGACCCAGCGGACGCTCGCGCTCACGGCTGACGCAACAGGGCGCGATGCAGCGGCGTCGCCCGCAGCGGCCCGCCCGCGAACCGTGACTCCGCATGAACGGGGACGCCGGGCCGCCCGTCAGCCGGGGCCAGTTCCCCCCGGAAGAAGTACTCCGGATGGATCCCGTCCGCCGCCTCGCTCACCGTGGCCCGCACCGACAGCACGTCGCCGGGACCCGCCGCCACCGGCCCCCCGGCGAACGGGATGCAGACCGGGAGCCAGTTGGTGTCGTCGGCCAGGCTGTCCAGCGGCCGGTCACCCGGCGCGACGGTCAGCTCGATCCAGGCCAGCAGCGCGTCGACCGGCCCGCCCCGGGTGATCTCCAGCCGCAGGTCGCCGCCCCGGGAACCGGGCTGGCCGCCCCGGGCCGCGCCGAACCGGAGATCCTCGAGCACCGCGGGGGAGGAGCGCAGCATCTCCGGCCCCACCCCGGCCAGGCAGAACCGCACATCGAACGGGCCGCCCACCGCGCGGAAGATGCCCTCCACGTAGGGCCCGAACACACTCGCCAGGACCGGCTCCGGGCCCAGCACCCCCGCCAGGCTGACCGCCGCCACCAGCGTGCGCACCGCCGCCGGGATGACCTGCGCACCCTCCACCAGGTGCCGCCGCTCGGCGTCCCCGAGCACCGCCGCCATCCCCTCGGCCCCGCCGATGCAGCCGACGATCTCGGCCACACAGACATCGGCCCGCTCGGGCAGCGTGAGCGCAGTGGCCTCACCGGTCACGACCTCAACGCAGGCCGTTCCCCGCCGCGCGGCCGTCTCGACCGCCAGCCGCGCACTCTCGGCCAGCACCTCCACCGCGTACACGCGGGCCGCCCCCGCCTCAGCCGCCGCCAGCGTCCACAGCAGGTCAGGCCCCGGCCCGATCTCCAGCACGGTGGCACCCGGCGCGGCCGCCGCGATGGCCCGGCGGAACAGCCGGTTACGCTGCTCGTCCCCGCTGATGACCGAGTAGATCAGCTCGTCGTAGACCGGGTACTCGCCCACCGACGGGCACAGGTAGACCCCGTCCGGTACCGCCCGCACGGCTAGCTGACGCGGGCCTCGGCGCCCCAGGTGTGGGTGACGCTCTCCCCGGGGGCCAGCACGATCAGGTCGTCGCCGGTCACGAAGGCGTTGGGCGGGCAGGTCATCGGCTCGACGGCGACCGCCTTACGGTGCCGTTCGCCGTGCAGGGTGTCGCTGGTGAACACCTGCAGCCAGCCGTGGCCGGGACCGGCCCACATCGACACCTGGCGGCCGCCCGCGCGCAGGTGGGCCCAGACCCGCCCGTCAGCCGCCCGGTTCAGGCCGGTCAGCGCGTGATCGAGCACGGTGTCGCCGATCGGGTGGGGCGCACGGAAGTCGCACGGCGTCCCGCCGATGTCCTGGGCCGGCCCGGTGGGGATGCCGCGGCTGTCGAGCGGCAGCCAGCGGGCCGCGGGCAGCTCCAGCTCCCACTCCTCCAGCGGAGCGGAACCGGCCGTGAAGTAGGGGTGCTGGCCGGTGCCGTAGGGGGCGGGCCGGGTGCCGCGGTTGGCGGCCGACACCGTGACCTGCAGCCCGCCCCCGGCCGAGAGCCGGTACTCGGCGTCGACCTGCACACTGAACGGGTAGCCGGTGTAGCCGTGCGGCCGGTGGCGCAGCAGCACCCGGTCGGCCTCCTGCTGGACCGGCTCCCAGCGCGCCCAGCGGGTCAGCCCGTGGATCGCGTTGCCGTTCTTGGGCTCGCTCAGGTCGAGCTGGTAGTGGGCGCCGCCGAACTCGTACTGCCCGTGGTCGACGCGGTTCGGCCACGGGGCCAGCAACTGGCCGGCCGCGCCCGGCGGCAGCTCGTCGGGCTCGTACCCGTAGGCCACCGGCTGGCCGGCGTAGCTGAGCTCCCGCAGCCCGGCCCCCAGCCCGGTCACCACGGCGCGGTAGTCGCCGGCCGCCAGCTCGTACTGCTCACCGGTGACCAGGACGGCCTGCTGCACACCCAATTTGGTGGACGTCATGGCTGCCATCTTGTCACGGCAGGCTCAGCGCCAGCGCGGCCGCACAGCCCGCCATCAATCCCCAGGTGAGCTCGGCCCCGCTGGCCCCGCCGACGGTCAGCAGCCGCCGGGCGGCAGGCTCGACCGGTTCCTGGCCGGCGATGCCGTGCAGCACCGCCGACACCTCCTCGGCCGCCTGGCCGCGGGCGGCGCAGTGCAGCAGGGTGGCCGCCAGCGGGGTCGTCCGCTGCTCGGCGTAACCGGTCACCGCCGCGCCGAGCCAGTCCGCGAACCAGACCGGGCGGGTGCCGCCGGCCGTCGCCCCGCCCAGCAGCCGCAGCGCCAGCAGCAGGCCGCAGAGCATGCTGTCGCCGCTCGGCACCAGGCCAGGGCCCAGCCCGACCAGGGATTCGGCCAGCTCGACGGCGTCGGCCAGGTCGCCGGCGGCGCAGCGGGCGGCCAGCGCGGCCGGGCTGTCCTGGCCCTCCAGGCCAGGCCGGGTGGTGGCGGTCGCGTACACCCGGGCCAGCGCGGTCACCCCGTGATCGAGCCGGGCCCGGGACAGCGGCGCGAACACCGGGCACGGGTCCCACCAGCGCCGGATCTGGACCTCGAGCCCGCCCACCAGCACCCGGTCGTTGCCCGCCC
The DNA here is from genome assembly GCA_019240215.1 of Actinomycetota bacterium. GTDB lineage: Bacteria > Actinomycetota > Actinomycetes > Streptosporangiales > Streptosporangiaceae > Bog-532. The sequence goes on from JAFAYQ010000041.1 coordinate 22,796, forward strand.
AGGCGCCGTCGAGCGCGGCCGTCCCGTCCGGCGGGTCGAGCGCGAGCAGCTTGAGCGTGATCGCGTTGGGCGGGCAGATCGCCCCGGCCGCGGTCAGCGCCACCACCTGGGCGGCCCCGAAGTCCAGGTAGATGACCGAGCCGGTGGCGGCCAGCACCCGGCCCGGCCGCAGCGGCCCGCGCAGCACCTCCAGCAGGGCCAGGCTGGCCACGCCGGGCACCACTCGCCCGGATCCGGGTGGCGGTACGGTGGGCACCCCGGCGTCGGCGGTACCGGCCCGCCTGCTGCTCCTGCGCGGCACACCCTCACCGTACTGCCGAACTCGGCGGGCCAGAACGGTGGTTTGCCCTCGTGCTCAGCGCGCCGGACAATGGCGAGACAATGAGCGATTGAGGCCCTTTAAGAATATTTAAAAGGCAGTTAAAGCTTGCGGCTGACAAACAAATTAATTGCGATAAATCCGCTGGTGAGTGGCGGATCACGCCGGCGGGGCTGCTTGGGGAGCGGGGGACCGTCAGCCCCGCCGGCTATTGAACCCTAGCCCTTCGGCTGTCCGATGTGTGTCATTTTGATTTAGCACGTAAGGGTTCTGAAATAGTTGCCGGCGCGATCAGTGCTGGGGGCCGAGCTGGCCGTTGCGGATGGCGTCGGCCGCCAGCACTCCGAACAGATAGAAGTAGGCCGCTTCCTCGTCCTCGAAGAACCGCACCTCGTGCCGGGACTGGTCGGTCGCGCTGAACACCTCGTAGCCGCCGCGGGCGCGGACCAGGCACATGGCCCCGTCGACCTCCTGGTCGACCGCGTACGACGACTGGGGGATGGCGGCCAGGTCGAGCAGCTGGGAGAAGATCGCCTGGGTGGTCACCCGCGGCTTGCGGGCGGCCCGGCGGCCGACGTAACGGCCACCGTTGGCCTCGTGTCCGTGCCGGGGGCCGGTGCTCGCGGCCGGGGTGGCCGCAGGCGGCGGGCTGGGCACCGCCGCCGGAGCCGGCGGGACAGCTGCCTCCGGCGCCGGTGCGGGCGCGACCGGGGCCGGCACCGGGGCGCCGTAGGCACCGGTGATCGCGGCCGCCTGCCGGGCCAGCGGCGGGTCGTCGTAGCGGGACCCGGACGGGCTGGTCCCGTTGCCGATCGCCAGCGGCTGAGGGCCGCTCGGGGTGGCGGTGCCGGGGGAGGGGTTCCAGCGGCCCCCGTCGTCCGGGAACGGCGATCCGTGCCACACCGCGGCCGCGTCCTGGGTCGGCGGCGGCGCGGGCGGTGAGTAGGACGGCCGGACCACCTCGTTCGGCTCCCAGTCGCGGCGGTCGGGCTGATCCCACTCGCCCGCGGCGACCGGATTCCAGGCCATCGTGTCCTGCGGATCCCAGCCCGGCTGGGGAGCGGCCCAGCCTCCGGTGCCGGGCCCGGACGCCGGGACCGGGAGGTCGCCGCTGTTCCAGCCGCCGGTGACCCGGTCGTCGGAGTAGCCGGGGGTGCTCCAGCGGTCGGTCCGCTCGGGGGCCGAGGTGTTCCAGCCGTGGGCGGCCGCCCGCTCGCGGTTGAGGGCCCGCTCCACTTCGCGGGCGTCGAACGAGCCGGTGTCGGGGGCTTCCCAGCCGCCGGTGTCGCGGGCCCGCCAGCCACCCCGGCCGCGCGGGAACGGCCCGTCGGCCTCGGCCGTCTCGGCCGCCGGGCTCACCGCCGCCCAGGTCCCGGTGTCGCGCGGGTCCTGGGCGTGCACGTCGCGGGCACCCCAGTTGGCGGCCGCGGGCGCGCTGGCCAGTCGCGGATCGGCGGCCCAGGACGGGCCGGTGTCGATCAGGCCCTGGGCGCCGATCGCCCTCAGCGGGCCGGTGTCGGGCGCGGGCCCGCCGTACTCACGCGGGGTGTGCGCCCAGGTCTCGTGGGGCCGCTGGTCCCAGCCGCCCGGCCCGCGGGGGCTGCTGGCCGCGCCGACCACCGCCAGCTCGTACTCGCCGCGCTCCTCGCGCAGGTCGTCGATCTCCTGGCGGGGCACCACGACCTCGAACACGCCGCGGTCCACTTCCCAGAACCCCAGCCGCCGGGCCAGGTACAGGTCGCGGCCGAGGTAGGCGATGTGCATGCGGTCGCCCAGGTCGTCGAGCACCATGCAGCGCTCACCCCGGTAGCGGCCGACCGGGCGAGCCTCCCACAGCGCGTCGATCTCCTCGACCCGGACCCGCTTGCGCCAGTGGTTGGACGAGGAGCGGAAACCCAGTTCCTCCGGCGGCGGGCAGGCGGCGAACAGGGTGACTTCCTCGTCGGTCGGGCCCACGCCCGCCTGGTAGGACGCACCCTGGAAGCTCGCCATGAGCCGGTACCGCATGCCTCAGACCTCCCTCGTCGGCCGCCGCCAGACCAGACCGTCGTACCGGGCGATCAGGTCCTCACCGCGCGCGGTGAGCCGCGAGATCGCGGAGCCAACCGGGATCGGCATCGGGTCGGTGTAGTACTCGGCGACCGCCCGGGCCGGGGCGCCCGGCGCGCCATGGCCGGGCCAGCCGGTCCCGCCGCCGGGGCCGGAGGCGGCCGCGTAGTTGTCCATCTCCCGGGCCAGCCAGCCCAGGAAGTAGATCTCGGGGATGTCGGCGGTGAACTCCGACCCCTCATAACCGAGGCCGAGGGCGGCGAAGCACTCGGCCGGGTCGCGGAACGCCACGTCGGGGCTGCGGTACACGAAGCCGGCGATGATGGAGCGCTGGCCGTTCAGGTACGGGCCGATCAGGCGGGGCGGGATGACCTTCCGCATCGGCGTCCCCGGTTCGATACTGGTGGCGGCCCCGGGCCCGGTCACCATCGGAATGGGAACCCGCCGATCGGGGGCCGTCGGCGAACCGCGAACTTCACCTCTGGCCCCTCTCCGTGTGCTCGGTCGGTTATCCGTGCGATTCGGCGCGGGGAAAGGAACCCCTTCCCTGGCTCTGGCGCGACGCCGTTCACGAGAGTCCCATATCCCTAATGCGCTCTCAACTGATTCCGCCAATAACGTGGCCATCAGCCTGGTCAGGCCGGTAATTGCGGCGTGTCAATTACCATGGGTAGTCAGATAGTTACGTGAAGCTGCACGGTCGCCGGGCCATTCTGGGTTCTCGATGAGCTGGGCGGTCCCGGAGCCAAATTGATGATCTTGTGATAGGTGCGCCGGGCGGGGCGGAATTCCGGCCGCGCATTCGTCGGCGTGGCGCGGCCCGCGGGCGGCGTAGGGTCGGAGCCGTGGCTGGGCTGAACACCGGCGGCCAGCGGTTCGCCGGAGACGACGGCGCCGCGGACCCGCACCTGGCGGCCGTCCTGGCGGCCTACGGGGCAGGCGAGGACTCCGAGCAGGCGGCGCTGACCGCGCTGGCCGGGGCCCGGTTCCTGGTCCCGCTGGTCGAGCGCCCGGCTGACGCCGATGAGCCAGCCGGTGCCGGGGAAGCCCACGATGACGGCTGTGACCACCAGGCCGCCCGCGAGATGGCGTTCCCCACGCTGATCGGCCGGGATGGCCGGCCGGCGCTGCTCGCTTTCACCTCGCTGGCCGCGCTGGCCAGCTGGCGGCCGGACGCGCGGCCGGTGCCGACCGCGGCCGCCCAGGTGTGGGGGACGGCGGTGGCCGACTCGTGCGCGGTGGTGATCGACGTGGCCGGTCCGGTGCCGGTCGCGGTGGACGGGGCCCGGCTGGCGGCACTGGCGGCCGGGCAGTCAGCGCCCGCCGCGCCGGACGACCCCGACATCCGGGCCGACGTGGCCGCCGCCCTGGCCGAGCTGCCGGAAGCGGCCGCGGTGACCGGGGCCGAGCTGGCCCCGGGCCCGGACGGCACCGACCTGGCGGTCCGGCTGCGGCTGGCCCCGGCCGCCACCCAGCGGGCGGTCCAGCAGGTGGCCGAGGCGATCGCGGCCCGGCTGGCGGTCCGGCTGCGGCAGGGCATCCAGTTCTCGGCCGCCCCGGCCGAGGTTCCCGCCCCGGCCGAGGCTCCCGCCCCGGCCGAAACCCCTGCCGCCTCATCAGCCCCGCAGACCCCAGCGGCCCCGCCCGTCACACCCGCCCCTTCCCGTTCACGCGGATGATCTCCTGGGTGACCGCCGCCGTCGCCGGGGCGGTCGGCCTGCTGGTGGGCGACTACCTGACCGTGGTCATCGAACGGGTCCCGGAGGCCACCACCGTGACCGGCTCGGCCCGCGAGCTGGGGCCGGCCCCGGCCGGGCGGTGCTCCCGCTGCGGTACCCGGCTGCGCGTCACCGACCTGGTGCCGCTGGCCAGCGGGGCGCTGGCCGGGGGGCGGTGCCGGTACTGCGGTGAGCGCTACGGCCGCTGGCACCCGGCCGCCGAGGCCCTCACCGCGGTCACGTTCGCGCTGATCGGGCTGCGGTTCGGGGCCAGCCCGGTGCTGCCCGCTTATTGCTACCTGGCGGCGGTGGCGGTCGCGCTGGCCTTCATCGACGTGGCCCGCCAGCGGCTGCCGGACTTCCTGACGCTGCCGTCCTACCTGGTCGCAATCGTGGCGCTGGGGGCCGCCGCCCCGTTCGTGGCGGACGGTGGCCGCCATCTGCTGCCCGCGGCCATCGGGCTGGGCGGCGCGCTGGCCTTCTACCTGACCCTGGCGCTGGTGTACCCGGCCGGCATCGGCTGGGGCGACGTCAAGCTGTCCGGCCTGCTCGGCCTCTACCTGGGCTGGATCGGCGTGGGAGCGCTGGTCATCGGGCTGGCGGCCGGGTTCGTGCTGGCGGCCGGGGCGGCGGTGGTGATGCTGGCGACCGGGCAGGCGACCCGCAAGTCGCAGATCGCGTTCGGGCCGTTCATGCTGGCGGGGGCGCTGGTCGTGATCATCGCCACCGGCCTCTCCTGACCGTGCTGTCCTTCCTGCTTGGCCCGGCGACCAGGGAGCACTCACTAGGATCGAGGGCATGCTGCGCTGGCTAACGGCGGGTGAGTCACACGGGCGGGCGCTCGTGGCCATCTGCGAGGGGGTTCCCGCGGGCGTGCGGGTCGGCACCGAGGAGATCGCGGCCGCGCTGGCCCGGCGGCGGGCCGGCTACGGCCGCGGCGCCCGGATGAAGTTCGAGCAGGACGAGGTCGAACTGACCGGCGGGGTCCGGCACGGGGTCACTCTCGGCGGCCCGGTCGCGATCCGGGTCGGCAACACCGAGTGGCCCAAGTGGGAGACGGTGATGGCGGCCGACCCGGTCGACCCCGAGGTCCTGGCCGAGCAGGCCAGGAACGCCCCGCTGACCCGGCCCCGGCCCGGCCACGCCGACCTGACCGGCATGCAGAAGTACGGTCACACCGACGCCCGGCCGATCCTCGAGCGGGCCAGCGCCCGCGAGACCGCCGCCCGGGTCGCGCTGGGGGAGGTGGCCCGCCAGTTCCTGCACCAGGCGCTCGGGGTCGAGATCCTCAGCCACGTGATCGCGCTGGGCACGGTGGCCGCGCCCGACGGCCTGCTGCCCGGCCCCGGTGACCGGGCCCGGATCGACGCCGACCCGGTCCGCTGCGCCGACGCCAAGACCAGCGCGGCCATGGTCGAGGAGATCGACCTGGTGCGCAAGGAGGGCGACACCCTCGGCGGGGTGGTCGAGGTGGTGGTGTACGGGCTGCCGCCCGGCCTCGGCAGCTTCACCCACTGGGACCGCCGCCTGGACGCGCGGCTGGCCGCCGCGGTGATGGGCATCCAGGCCATGAAGGGCGTGGAGATCGGCGACGGCTTCACCACCGCCCGGCGGCGCGGCTCACAGGCCCACGACGAGATCGAGATCGGCCCGGGCGGCGTGCGCCGCCGCACCAACCGGGCGGGCGGGGTCGAGGGCGGCATGACCAACGGCGAGGTGCTGCGGGTGCGGGCGGCGATGAAGCCGATCTCGACCGTGCCGCGGGCGCTCGACACGATCGACGTGGCCACCGGCGAGCCCGCCAAGGCGATCAACCAGCGCAGCGACGCGACCGCGGTGCCCGCCTCGGGGGTGGTGACCGAGGCGATGGTCGCGCTGGTGCTGGCGGACGCGGTGACCGAGAAGTTCGGCGGTGACTCGGTGGCCGAGATCCAGCGCAACGCCGACTCCTACCTCAAGTCCCTGGTGATCACGTGACTGCTGAGACTGACGGGGCGGCCGGGCCGCTGGTGGTGCTGACCGGGCCGCCCGCGGCCGGCAAGTCGGCCGTCGGCAAGCTGCTGTCCGAGCGGCTGCACGCCAGCTTCGTCGACACCGACGCGCAGATCGAGGCGACCGCGGGCAAGGCGGTCGGCGACATCTTCGTGGACGACGGTGAGGACACGTTCCGCGGCCTGGAACGGGCGGCCGCCGAGCAGGCTCTCCAAGCGGCCGGGGCGGTGGTGGCCCTCGGTAGCGGCGCCGTGCTCGACCCGGGCGTCCAGGATCTGCTGGCCGGCCAGCCGGTCGCCTACCTGGAGGCCGGCTTCGGCCCCATCTCCAAGCGGCTGGGGCTGGACAAGCCGCGGGTGGTGATCCCCGGCAACCCCCGGGGCCGCCTGCGCGCCCTGCTGGAGGAGCGGCGGCCGGTGTACGAGCGGCTGGCCACGTTCACCGTCGACGCCGGCGAACTGGCCCCCGAAGAGGTGGCTGACGAGATCGAAGCCTGGCTGGCCGAGCGATGACGATCACCCGCATCCCGGTGGCCGGTGAGCGGCCCTACGACGTGGTGGTCGGCACCGGGGTGCTGAGCGAACTGGCGGGGCTGGTGGCCGGCGACGGCCCGCCCCCGGCCAAGGTGGTGGTCATCCACCCGGCCGCGGTGGCCGACATCGCCCGTCCGGTCGGCCGGGCCCTGGACGACGCCGGTTACCAGGTCATCGTGGCCGAGGTGCCCGACGGTGAGGCGGCCAAGCAGGTCAGCGTGGCCGCTGGCCTGTGGTCGCGGCTGGCGGCCGAGCAGGTCGGGCGGCGCGACTGCGTCATCGGCCTCGGCGGCGGCGCCACCACCGACCTGGCCGGGTTTGTGGCCGCCAGCTACCTGCGCGGGATCCGGGTCGTGCTGGTGCCGACCACGCTGCTGGGCATGGTCGACGCGGCCGTCGGCGGCAAGACCGCGATCGACATCCCCGAGGGCAAGAACCTGGTCGGCGCGTTCTGGCCGCCCGCCGGGGTGCTGGCCGACCTGGCCACCCTGGAGACCGTGCCGCAGACCGACTACGTGGCCGGGCTGGCCGAGGTGATCAAGGCCGGTTTCATCGCCGACCCGGTCATCCTCGACCTGGTCGAGGCCGATCCCGAGGGCGCCACCGTCCCGCACGGCCGGCACACCCGGGAGCTGATCGAGCGGGCCATCCGGTTCAAGGGCGGCGTGGTGGCGGCCGACTTCCGCGAGGCCGGGCTGCGGGAGACGCTCAACTACGGGCACACGCTCGGGCACGCGATCGAGCGGACCGAGCAGTACCGCTTCCGGCACGGCGACGCGGTCGCCATCGGCATGGTCTACGTGGCCGAGCTGGCCCGGCTGGCCGGGCGGCTGGACGGGCGAACCGCGGGCCGCCACCGGACCGTGCTGACCGCGGTCGGGCTGCCGACCGCCTACAAGCCGCACCGGTGGCCGGAGCTGCGGGCGGCGATGGCGGTCGACAAGAAGACCCGGGACACGCTGCGGTTCGTGGTCCTGGACGGGCTGGCGCAGCCCGCGATCTTCGCCGCCCCGCCCGAGGAACTACTGGAACAGGCCTACCTGGAGGTGTGCCCGTGACCACCCGGGTGCTGGTGCTGAACGGGCCCAACCTGGGCCGCCTCGGTATCCGCGAGCCGGAGGTGTACGGCTCGGCCACGCTGGAGGATCTGGCCGAGGCCTGCCGGGCGACCGGCCGCCTGCTCGACTTGTCGGTCGAGGTCCGGCAGACCGACGACGAAGCCGAGCTGATCGGCTGGGTGCACGAAGCGGCCGACGACCGGTTGCCGGTGGTGCTCAACCCGGCCGCGTTCACCCACTACTCCTACGCGCTGCGGGACGCGCTGGCCATGCGGACCGCGCCGCTGATCGAGGTGCACCTGTCCAACCCGGCCAGCCGCGAGGAGTTCCGGCACACCTCGGTGGTGTCGGCGGTCGCCAGCGGCACCGTGGCCGGCTTCGGGCTGCTGTCCTACCAGCTCGCCCTGCAGGCGGTGGCCGAGCTGGTCAAGCCGCGGGAACCGGCCTCGTGATCGTCCTCGTCGGCTTCATGGGAGCGGGCAAGACGACCGTCGGCCAGCTGCTGGCGGGCAGGCTCGGCCTGCCGTTCGCGGACGCCGACGCGGTCATCGAGGAACGGACCGGGATCCCGGTCCGGCAGATCTTCGCCGACCAGGGCGAACCGGCCTTCCGGGCGCTGGAGCACGATACGATCGCGTCCCTGCTCAGCGGGCCCCGGCTGGTGCTCGCGCTGGGCGGCGGGGCGGTCGAGCACGAGCAGACCCGGCGGGTCCTGGCGGCGGCCGAGCAGACCGTCTACCTGCACGTCCCCTACCAGGCGGCGCTCGGCCGGGTGGGCGGCGACGACGGCCGCCCGATGCTGGCCCGGCCCGACCTGGCCGAGGTCTACCGGCGGCGGCTGGCCGCCTACGAGGAAGTGGCGACGATCACGGTGCTGACCGGGGACCGGGCGCCCGAGCGGGTCTGCGCCGACATCGAGACCGAACTGGCCCGGGTGCGGGCGGCCCGCTGACCGCTAGTCTCCCAGTAAACCGAATGGCGTTCGAAAGGCGGCTGGGCCGATGCGCGTGGGCATGTCGATCAATTACGCCGGCGGCTTCGCGGAAACCGTCCGCGAGCTGGGCGACTACGAGAAGGCCGGCCTCGGCATCGTGTTCGTGCCCGAGGCCTACAGCTTCGACGCGGTCAGCCAGCTCGGCTACATCGCGGCCCGGACCGAGCGGCTCGAGCTCGCCTCCGGCATCCTCCAGCTGTACTCGCGGACCCCGGCGCTGACCGCGATGACCGCGGCCGGCCTGGACTACGTCTCCGGCGGCCGGTTCACGCTCGGCATCGGCGCGTCCGGGCCGCAGGTCATCGAGGGCTGGCACGGGGTGCCCTACGACGCCCCGGTCGGCCGCAGCCGCGAGCTGATCGAGATCTGCCGGATGGTGTGGCGCCGGGAGCGGCTCAGCTACGACGGGAAGTACTACCAGCTGCCGCTGCCCGAAGGCCAGGGCACCGGCCTGGGCAAGCCGCTCAAGCTGATCAACCACCCGGTGCGCGAGCGCATCCCGATCATGCTGGCCGCGGTCGGGCCCAGGAACGTGGCGCTGGCGGCCGAGCTGGCCGAGGGCTGGCAGCCGTTCTTCTATTTTCCGGAAAAGGCCGCCGAGTTGTGGGGTGGCCCGGTCGCCGAGGGGCAGGCCAAGCGCGACCCCGCGCTCGGACCGCTCGACGTGGTGGCGATGGCCCCGCTGCTGATCGGCGACGGCGTGGAAAGCTACCGCGACCTCGCCCGGCCGTTCTTCGCGCTGTACATCGGGGGGATGGGCGCCCGCGGCCAGAACTTCTACCACAAGCTGGCCACCCGGCTCGGCTACGGGGCCGCGGCCGACCAGATCCAGGACGCCTACCTGGACGGCCGCAAGGCCGAGGCCGAGGCCCTGGTCCCGGACGAGCTGCTGGAGAAGACCTCGCTGATCGGCCCGGAAAGCTACGTGGCCGAGCGGATGGAGGCGTTCCGGGCGGCCGGTGCGACCACCCTGCTGGTCACCCCGCTGGCCCCCGACCACGCCGGCCGCGTCCACCTCATCGAGCGGGCGGCCGAGCTGGCGGGCTGACCGCTTGGCCGGCGTCTAGCAGGGCAGCTGGTCGTGCCTGAGCACGACCGGCTCGGGGATCGCCTGCCCGCTGAGCTTGGCGGTGATGTGGCCGTGCCCGTCACCGATGACCGCCATGACCGGCTGGAACATCCGGCTGATGTACAGCACCGACCCGCGGGGCATGGCCGCGGGCTGGATGATGTAGCCGACCCAGCCCGGCCCCTGACCGGCGGTGCCGGTGACGACCATCTCGGTTCCGCCCCGGGGCACGGTCTTGGGATAGTCGCTGACCACGGCCAGCTGGATCGCCCGCGGTTCGAGGTTGCTGGCTGGGGCCTGGCATGCAGGGTTGCTGGCCGGGGCGTGATCGGCGTTCCCGACGTACACGCGAGCGTGGATACCCTCGGCGGCCAGGGCGTTCTGGAGGCCGGCGGCGTCGGCCGCGTCGACGATGTCGGAGATCGTCACCTTGACCGTGCCGTCGGGGTTGCGGGTGACCGCGTAGGCGGCGCCACCGCCCCCGCTGAGCAGCACCGACGGCACCACGGTGGCGGCGCAGGCGGCCACCGTGACCGCGGACAAGCCCAGCACCAGCCGTCGCCGCCGGCGCACCGGCCGGGCGGCCGGGCCGGTCGCCGGGTGCAGCCGGGCCCGGACGCGGGCCTTCATCTCCGTCGTGTCGGCCGGCGGCGCGGGCTTGAGCTCGGCGAACAGGGTGATCTCATCCACGGTCGTACTCCTCGTCCAGGCGGGCGGGGTTGGCCCCGCCCAGCTCTTTGCGGGTCCGGACCCGGATCCGGTTCAGCCGTGACCGGACCGCGCTGGTGCTGATGCCGAGCGCCCGGGCCGACTCCTCATACGACAGCCCGGCCCAGGCGATCAGCAGCAGCAGTTCCCGGTCGCGGGCGGGCAGGCCGTTCAGCGCGGCCGCCAGCTGGGGCCGCAGCTGCTGGGCGGTGACCCGGTCGGCGCTGCGGTCACCGAAATCGGCCGCCAGCCGTTCGGCTGGTGCGGTCTGCAGCATCCGCCGGTACCGGGACTCCGACCGGCGGTCCTTGCCGATCAGCCGGACCGCGATGCCGTACAGCCACGGCCGGGCGTCGGCCCAGGCCGGGTCGTAGTGGTCGCGGCGGCGGAACGCGGCCAGGAACGTCTCGGCCGCGATGTCCTCGGCCCGGTCGGGCCCCAGCCGCGCGTGCGCGTACCGCAGGATCTCGTCCGCGTGCCGGTCGAAGATCACCGCGAAGCAGTCCGGCTCGCGCCGTGACCGCTCGATGAGCTCGGCGTCACTGAGCTCGCCGACCCCGGCCGCGTCCGGCGCCTGACCGGTCACCAGACCCATGGCTGCTTCATCCGCCGCTCCCGTCGTCCGCTTTCACCCTTACTCACCCGCAGCGGCCGGGGAAGTTTCGCGCTGGACGGTTACAGTCGGGACATGCCAGAAATCCACGCCGCCCGCCGGGCCCGGGCCCAGGCCCAGCTGGGCGAGCTGGACGCCGACGCGGTCCTGGTCACGGCCGGTCCCAACGTCCGCTACCTGACCGGGCTGGCCAGCTCCAACGCGGCCCTGCTGCTGCCCGCGGCCGGGACCGGCCTGCTGGCGACCGACTCCCGCTACGAGCTGGCCGCCCGCCGGGACGCACCCGACCTGGAGCTGGCCGTGGCCCGGTTCGTCGGGCCGGCGCTGGCGGCCGAGGCCGGACGGCGCGGCTGGCGGCGGCTGGCGGCCGAGACCCACGACCTGACCGTGGACGGCTACGCCGAGATCGACGCGGCCGCGCCCGGCGTGACCCTTTTTTCATTCGATGAAAAGGTCGAGGAGCTGCGGGCGGTCAAGGATCGGTCCGAGCTGGAGCTGCTGGCGGCCGCCTGCCGGATCACCGACCTGGCCTTCGCGGACGTGCTGCCGCTGATCCGGCCGGGGCTGACCGAGCGGGCGCTGGCGGCCGCGCTCGACCACCGGATGGGGGAGCTGGGGGCCGACCGGCCGTCGTTCGACACGATCGTGGCCAGCGGCCCCAACGGGGCGCTGCCGCACCACCAGCCGTCCAGCCGCCCGCTGCGCCGCGGCGACCTGATCACGATGGACTTCGGCGCCCAGTACGCCGGCTACCACGCCGACATGACCCGGACGGTGGCGCTGGGGGAGCCCGCCGACTGGCAGCGGGACCTGTACGAGCTGGTCGCGACCGCCCAGCGGGCGGGCTGCACCGCCGCCCGGCCGGGCGCGGGCCTGCGCGAGGTCGACGCGGCCGCCCGTGACCTGATCGCCGAGGCCGGGCACGGCGAGCACTTCGGGCACGGGCTCGGGCACGGAGTCGGGCTGGAAACCCACGAAGCACCGCTGATCGGGTACGGGAGTACGGGTAAGCTAGAAGACTGTATTTCGGTGACCGTCGAGCCCGGTGTCTACCTGCCCGGCCGCGGCGGCGTCCGGATCGAGGATGTCCTGGTTGTCGGGGCTGGCACGGCCGACGGGGCAGCCCAGATTCTCACGACCAGCACGAAGGAACTTCTCGCCCTGTGACGGGCGGGTACGACGGGCACCAGACGGAGACGGCAGACGTGGCGACGACGAACGACCTCAAGAACGGCATGACCCTGAACATCGACGGCAACCTGTGGACGGTCGTCGAGTTCCAGCACGTGAAGCCAGGCAAGGGCGGGGCTTTCGTGCGGTCCAAGCTCAAGAACGTGATGACCGGCAAGGTCGTCGACCGGACGTTCAACGCGGGCGTCAAGGTGGACGTGGCCAACGTCGACAAGCGGGACATGCAGTACCTGTACCGCGAGGGCGACGACTACGTGTTCATGGACATGACCGATTACGACCAGCCGCACGTGCCCGCCGCCACCGTCGGCGAGACCGCCAACTACCTGCTCGAGGAGCAGATGGTGACGATCGCGTTCAACGACGGGGTGCCGCTGTACGTGGACCTCCCGGCCGCGGTCGAGCTGACCGTCAGCTCGACCGACCCGGGCCTGCAGGGCGACCGCTCGACCGGCGGCACCAAGCCCGCCAAGCTCGAGACCGGGGCCGAGATCGCCGTCCCGCTGTTCATCTCCACCGGCGAGAAGATCAAGGTCGACACCCGGACCGGCACCTATCTCGGCCGCGCCTGAGACGCCTCACTACCGTGCCCGCTCGTAGTAAGGCGCGTAAGCGCGCCCTTGACCTGCTGTTCGAAGCCGAACTACGTGGCGAACCGGTCCTCGAGCTGCTCGAGCAGCGGACCGCCGCCAAGACCGACGACGGCCCCCCGGTGCCCGAGTACGCGGCCGAACTGGTTCGCGGCGTCCAGGCCCACCGGGCCCGGATCGACGAACTACTGGCCACCTACGCCGAGGGCTGGACGCTGGACCGGATGCCCGCGGTCGACCGCAACGTCCTCCGGATCGGTGCCTACGAGCTGCTGTGGGCGGACGACGTGCCGGACGGGGTGGCGATCAGCGAGGCGGTCGAGCTGGCCACGGACCTGTCGACCGACGGTTCCCCGGCCTTCGTGAACGGCCTGCTGGCCCGGCTGCTGGAGCTGAAGCCGACGCTGGCCCTGTAGGGCTGGGCTCCCGGCTGACGGAGCTGGGCTCCCGGCTGACGGGGCTCAGGCGGCGGCGAACCGGATCCGCAGGCCGCTCTTGCGGATGACCCGGTGGAACCAGAGCGCGCACAGCCCGGCCCCGACCACCACGCCGCCGACCGTCACCGCCGTGTAGAGGACCAGGAACAAGGTCAGCGGCTCGGTCAGCATCATCACCGACAGCCCGATCGTGGTGAAGAAGAACAGCCCGGCCCACAGCCAGGTGGCGCCCTGGAAGAACCGGTGCAGGGCCGGGTGGTGGGTGGACGGCTGGCGCAGCGCCACCACCTCGGCCGCCAGCCGCGCGATGAGCGGCTTGCGGGTCGGCGCGGTCCGCGCGAACAGCACACACATGACCAGGTTGGCCAGCGGGAACTGGAGCAGGAAGAAGAACACGTTGCCGGTGCTGACCACCACCGCGGCCTGCACGGTCATGACCAGAGCGGTGATCGTGACCAGACCGGGCACGGTGCCGGTGGCGATCTTGCGGACCACAGCCACCAGCCACAAGATGGCGGCGGAGGCGATCATCGCGGCGTTCCGGCCGGCGAGCTCCTGGCCAACGACGTAGCCGACGCCCGGCAGCCCCACCGATTCGGTGAGGTTCCAGGCCACCGTCCGCAGCAGACGGCAGGGGCGCGGCAACTCGAGGTGCTCAGCCATGGCGAAGAGGATAGTTGCTGAGGCTGAGCGGAACCCGCATATCGCGTCAGAGCGTCTGAAGTCCGTTAGGAATCAGCCGGTGACCTGGCCCGCCGCGAAAATGTCCCCGCACCGCACTACATTGAAGCTACAAAGGGGGTGTGGTGGAAGTTCAGACTAGCCGCCGGTCCGTCGTCTGGGACGTGCTCCGTGAGGTGCTCGCGGCCCGGGCCGAGCAGGCCGGCCGCGACCGGCTCGACGTCATCGACGCGGGCGGGGGCACCGGCGGGTTCGCGGTGCCGCTGGCCGCCCTCGGCCACAGCGTGACCGTGGTCGACCCCAACGCGGACTCGCTGGCCGCGGCCCGGCGCCGGGCGGCCGAGATGGACGTGCGCCTCACCGTGGTCCAGGGCGAGGCGGCCGGCCTCGACAGCGTGGTCGGAGAGCAGGCGGCGGACCTGATCATCTGTCACAGCGTGCTGGAGTACGTGGACTCCCCGGCCGACGCGCTGGCCGCCATCGCCCGGGTGCTGCGGCCGGGCGGCACCGTCAGCGTGCTGGCCGCCGGGGTGGTCGCGGCGGTGCTGCACCGGGCCCTGACCGGACGGTTCGACGAGGCCCGGGCGCTGCTGGAGCGGGACCGGCAGGGGATGCCGGGCAGCGGGCCGCGCTGGTTCACCCTGCCCGGGCTGACCGCGCTGATCGAGGGGGCGGGGCTGACCCCGGGGGCCGCCCACGGGGCCGAGATCTTCGGCGGCCTGGTGCCCAGCGGGCTGGTGGACGCCGAGCCGGGGGCGGCCGAGTCGCTGCGGGCGCTGGAGGCGGCGGCCGCCACCTACCCGGCCCTGCGCGACGTCGCCGCCAAGCTGCACGTGCTGGGGCAGCGCTGAGGCGGCGGCGGTGACGGTGGCGGCCAGCCCGGGCCCGGGCGCGGCGCAGCCGCTGCCCGACGACACCGGCTGCGACATCCTGCACGTGGACATGGACGCGTTCTACGCCAGCGTCGAGGTCCGGGACCGGCCCGAGCTGATGGGCAAGCCGGTCATCGTCGGCTCGCCCAACGGCCGCGGGGTGGTGCTGTCGGCCTCCTATGAGGCCCGTGAGTTCGGGGTCCGGTCGGCCATGCCGGGCGCGGTCGCCCGGCGCCGGTGCCCGCAAGCCATCTTCGTGCCACCCCGCCGGGGGGTCTACAGTGCGGTCTCCAAGCAGGTCATGGCGGTGTTCCGGTCGGTCACGCCGCTGGTCGAGCCGCTCGCCCTGGACGAGGCGTTCCTGGACGTGTCGGGCGCCCGGCGGCGGCTGGGCTCCCCGGCCTGGATCGGCCGGGCCATCCGCCGCCAGGTCGAGGCCGAGCAGGGGCTGACCTGCTCGGTCGGGGTGGCTTCGTCCAAGTTCATCGCCAAGATCGCCTCGGTCCAGGCCAAGCCGGACGGCCTGCTGGTGGTACCGGCCGACGGCGTGCTCGACTTCCTGCACCCGCTGCCGGTCGCGGCGCTGTGGGGGGTGGGGCAGCGGACCGGCGAGACGCTGGCCCGGCTGGGCCTGCACACGGTCGGCGACATCGCCCGCGCCCCACTGGCCACCCTGCAGCAGCACCTCGGCCACGCGGCCGGCGCGCACCTGGCGGCGCTGGCCGCGGGCCGCGACAGCCGGGCGGTCACCCCGCACGCACCCGACAAGAGCATCGGAGCCGAGGAGACGTTCGGCACCGACGTCACCGACCCGGAGGTGGTCCGGCGCGAGCTGCTGCGGCTGTCCGAGCGGACCGCCCGGGCGCTCCGGGACGGCGGCTGGGCGGGCCGGACCGTCACCGTCAAGCTCCGGCTGGCCAATTTCCACACGATCACCCGGTCGCGGACGCTGCCCGACCCGGTCGACCTGAGCCGCACCATCTACGAGACCGCCTGCGCGCTGTACGAAGCCTCCGGCCTGGACCGGGCCGCCCGGCTGCGGCTGGTCGGGGTGCGGATGACCGGGCTCAGCGCCGCCGACGAGGCCACCACCCAGCTCGCGTTCGACGACAAACCGACCAGCTGGCGGGAGGCGGAGCGGGTCATGGACCAGATCACCCAGCGTTTCGGCGTGGGTGCGGTGCGCCCGGCGGTGCTGGTCGAGGGGGACGACAGCGAGGGCGGTCACCGGCCCAGCGAGTACCGCGAGAGCGAGCCCGGCGATGGCTGGTGACCGGTCAGCCTCTTGCGGCTGGGTGACGGGGGCGGGACACCCTTCCACGCAATGCTCTGAGGTACGTATTCTGGAGAGGGACCCGAGGAGACCGGTGGCGGTCACCGTACCCTCGATCCTGCGCGCAAGGTTCCATGGGAGGCGTCGTGCCGCTCTCTGAGCATGAACAGCGTCAGCTCGAGCAGATCGAGCAGGCGCTCTACAGCGAGGATCCAAAGTTTGTCCACGCGGTTCGCTCCAGCGACCCGCGTGTGCACTACAAGCGCCGGGCCGTTCAGGCCGTGGTCGGATTCGTGCTGGGTGTCGGGCTGGTGCTTGGCGGGGTGATCTCCCACTACCTCTGGGTGATTGTCGCTGGGGTCGTCGTCATACTCGTGTGCGGTATGTGGGCGCTGACCAGCTACCGGCACATCAACGCGACGTCGGCCGCGGCTGGCCTGCGGAGGCCCCGCAACGCCGAGCGGGCCCGGCGGCGCCAGCAGCGCAAGGCCGGGATCCAGGTCGCGCAGCCGGGCATGATGGAGCGGCTCGAGGAGCGCTGGCGCCGTCGTCAGGAGGGCGGGCTCTGAGCCTTCCGGCGGCGCCCGATCGTTGACCGGGCCGCGGTGGCGGCGCCCGACAGCCGGGCCGACAGGTTACGGAGCGGCACGTAGGCCGACGCCGGGGCCAGCCGGGCGCGCCAGCGGGCCCGCCAGCCGACCCCCGCGGCCAGGCCCCGCCGGATCAGCTCCAGATCGGCCCGGGTGGGCGCGGTCCCGGGGGTGTCGGCGTAACTGGCCCGCTCTTCGGCCAGCGCGACCCGGCCGAGCGCCTCGGCGGCCGGGGCGGCCAGCTGGCTCTCGCCGGTGACCCGGCGGGCCAGCGCCCGCGGCGACTCGCTGGGACTGCCGGTCAGGTGGTAGTCGGCCAGGTCGTCGAGGGTCTCCCGCCAGGCGGCGTGGGCCCGGGCCAGGTCCCCGGAGTAGGCCAGCCGCCGCTGCCGGATCAGGAACCGGCCGACCGGCGGGGCGATGAGGACGAACGCCAGCAGGGCCAGCAGCGCGATGCCGACCGGCTCGAGCGGGAAGCCGGAGCCGCCGGCCGCCGAACCGTTGCCGTTGCCGCCGGTGTCGCCCTCGGCGATCTTCTTGTTCGGGTTGCTGCCGGACTTGCTGGTGCCCGAGCTGCCGGACCCGTTCGCGGTCGACGAGCCGCCGGCGGCCGCGCCGCCGTCGCTGCCGGAGATCTGCGGGACCGTGTAGCTGGGGGGCAGCGCGGTGCCCTGGCCGCCGCTGCCGGACGGGGTCGGCTCGAACCGCAGCCAGCCCAGGCCCTGGAAGTACAGCTCCGGCCAGGCGTGGGCGTCGCTGGTGCGGACCTGGTAGGTGTTGGCCTGGCCGGTGGCGGTGCCGGGGGTGAAGCCGACCGCCACCCGGGACGGGATCCCCAGCAGCCGGGCCAGCACCGCCATCGCGAACGCGAACTGCTGGCAGTACCCGCGCTTGGACACGGTCAGGAAGTGGGTCAGGCCGGCCGCGTCGGCCGGCTCGTTGACGTTCAGGCTGTAGTTGAAGCCGCCGGTCTCGGTGAACCAGTTCTGCAGGGCCAGCGCCTTGGCGTAGGAGCTGGTGGCGTTGCGGGTCACCTTCTGGGCCAGCCCGGTCAGCGGCTTGAAGGCGGCCGGGACGGCCATGAACTGGCTGGAGATGGCGGCCGGCGGCGACCCGGCCCGGGCCAGCTGCTCGGCCGTGGGCTCCACGTCCTGGCTGGTGACCGTGTAGGACAGCCCCGACAGCGGGTTGTTGAAGCCGAACACCATGCCGGTGCCGTCGTTGATCACCCAGTGCCCGGAGACGTTGATCCTGGTCGGCGGGTACGGCACCGGCAGGAAGCTGACCGCCGAGTTGCCGGACGCGGTCGAGCTGAACGTGACGTGGGTGGTCTGCGTGCTCACGATCGACTTGCTGGTGGCGGTCAGGCCCTGAGCCTTGGGCAGCGTCCCGGCCGCGGCCGCGTTCGCGCCCAGGTGCGGGCTGAGCGTCCAGCGGGTCGTGGTCAGGTTGCCGAGCACGTACATCTGCAGATACTGGGGCTCGGGATCGGTGGTGGTGTAGTCGAGCACCGGCTGCGGCTCGCCTTCCCGCAGGTCCTGGGTCATCTGCGCCAGCGGGTCGGGGACCGAGGTGCCGTTGCCGGTGCCGAGCCCGTTGCCGGCGTGCCCGAACACGTTGACGTGGGCGGGGAACATGCGGTTGACCCGCAGAGCGGGGATGAACAGGGGCACGAACAGGGCGACCACGATCGAGACCACGCCGATCCGGCGCCCGGTGGTGGCCAGCGTGTTCACGTCGGCCGGCTTGACCGCGCCGGGGCCGCCCGCCACCGGCCGCCCGTAGCGGTCGGTCCGCCACAGCCCCACGGTGCGGCCCCAGCGCCCGATCCGGTCCCGGCCGTCGGCCGCCAGGATCAGCAGGTAGCCGATCGTGCCCAGGCAGAACACGATCGCGGTGCCGATCCCGCTGCGGATCACCGGGGTCGTCGACGGCACGATGAACAGGGCCAGCAGCGGCAGCCCGGCCAGTGCCGACCGGCGCAGCCGGGCGGCCAGCAGGTCGGCCGCGATCGCCGCCAGCCCGACCCCGGCCACCGCCAGCAGCAGCATGCCGGGGGTGATCGGCACCGGCGGGGAGAACCGGTCGGCGTCGGTCATGCCCTCGGTGGCGACCTGCCAGACGTGGCCGAGCGAGGTCGCGTTGGGCACGACCAGGAACCAGGACTGGTACGGGGAGAACAGCACGTTCAGGTAGAGCAGCAGGCCGGCCAGGGCAGCGGTCACCGCGCCGGCCGACGGCAGCACCGGCGACGGCCAGCGCCGGGTCAGCAGCCCGATCGCGGCCACCAGCACGACCGCCCCGGCCGCCGCCCAGAACCAGGTCAGGCCCACGAACAGCGCGTACAGGGCGGTCGAGGCGAGGATGGTGCCGGCCGCGGCCGCGATCGTGAGGCGGTGGTTCATGATGCGTCCTCACCGGCGACGGCGCCCAGCCGGGCCCCGGCGGGCGTGGGGGCCTCGGTGCTGACGGCCGAGCGCAACGGGGCGCTGGCGACCGGGCTGTGCAGCTCGCGCCAGGCGTCGGCCAGCGTGGTGTGGGCGGTGGCGACCACCACCCGCCAGCCCGCCGCGGTCAGCACGTCGGCGGCGGCCAGCCCCGGCTCACGGTCGGCCGGACCGCGGCCGTTGCCGCTGCGGCCGTTGCCGTTGCCGTTGCGGGCGCCGCTGCGGTCGGCGGCCCAGTGCGGGCCGTCCAGCAGCAGCGCCATCGCCGGGGCGGTGCCGTGGTGGCTGGCGGCCAGCATCCGCGCCTGGGCGGCCGACATCGCCCCGATGATCGCGATGATCTGGCCGCGGCTGCCGCCCCGGAGCGCGGCCAGGCCACGGTTGAGGTCGGTGCCGCGCGAGGTCTGGATCACGGCCAGCCGTTCCAGCAGCGACTCGGCGGCCGGGCCGGCCGGGGCGGAGTCGCCGGTGTCGGTGATGAGCCGGGTTTCGATGCCCTGCCCGACCAGGTGGACGCCGATCGAGGCCATCGCGCTGACCGCGAACTCGAACGAGGAGTCCAGCCCGCTGCCCACGTGGGCCTTGCGCCGGGTGTCGAGCAGCAGCAGCGCCCGGTTGTGCCAGCGCTGCTCCTCGCGCCGGACCATCAGCTGGCCGTAGCGGGCGGTGGACCGCCAGTGCACCCGCCGCAGCTCATCTCCGTCGCGGTAGGCGCGCGGGGCGATGTCGTCCTCGCCGGCCGCGGCGACCGTGCGCAGGCCGCTCTCGCCGTCCCCGAGCCGGTTGCCGGCGATCGCCACCCGCGGCAGCGCCGTGATCGGCGGCGTCACCACCAGCGTGCTCTTGGTCGCGAAGGACCGGCCGATGGCGGCCAGCCCGAAGGCGTCGGCCACCCGGACCTGGAGCGGGCCGATGGTGTACTTGCCGCGCTGGCCGAGCTCGACCTGGTGGCTCAGGTCGCGGCTGCCGCCGGGCTCGATCGACTCGAGCACGAACCGCGGGCGGCTGACCGGGTTGGCGACCGTCGCCGGGGTCACGTCTTCGGCCAGCAGCAGGCCGGTGCGGAGCCGGGACACGTTGGACAGCCGGACCCGGGCCTCGGCGCTCTGGCCGGCCTGGATCCGGCGCGGCAGCAGCTGCCGGGTGCAGGACAGCCGGTACCGGGCCCGGCTGGTGACCAGCGCGGACAAGATCGGCAGCAGCATCAGCAGCAGGCCGATGCGGAACAGGTCGGCCTCGGTGAAGATCAGCCCGGCCAGGATCGATGCGGCCCCGACGGCCAGGAACGTCTTGCCCCGGGTGGTCAGGGCGTTCAGCAGTGCCCGCATCTGGTTCCTTCGTCCGCCCGGGCCCGCTCCCGTCCCACCGGCCCGTTACCGGCGGGCCGGGAGCGGCAGGCGGGACACGATGCCAGCCAGTACCTGTTCCGGGAACTCCCCGGCGACCAGCGCCTCGGGAGTCGGCAGCAGCCGGTGCGCGAGCACCGGCACCGCCAGCGCCTGCACGTCGTCCGGTATCACGTAATCGCGGCCGTCCAGGGCAGCCCAGGCCCGGCTGACCCGCAGCAGGTGCAAGGTGGCCCGCGGGGACGCCCCCAGGCGCAGGTCCTCGTGCGCCCGGGTCGCGTTCACGAGGCTGATCACGTAGTGCTTGAGCAGGTCGGACACGGTCACCCGGCGGACCGCGGCGGCCAGCGCGCGGATGTCGCTGGCGTGGGCGACCGGCTTCACGTCCTCCAGCGGCGACGCCGACCCGTGGGTCTCCATCATCTCCAGCTCGGCGGCCGCGGTCGGGTAGCCGATCGAGATGCGGGCGGTGAACCGGTCGCGCTGGGCCTCGGGCAGCGGGTAGGTGCCTTCCATCTCCACCGGGTTCTGGGTGGCGATGACCATGAACGGGGACTCCAGCTGATAGGTGGTCCCGTCCACCGTGACCTGTCCCTCTTCCATGCTCTCGAGCAGGGCGGACTGGGTCTTGGGGGAGGCGCGGTTGATCTCGTCGCCGACCACGATGTTGGCGAACACCGGCCCGGGCTTGAACTCGAACTCGCGGCGCTCCTGGTTGTAGGCGCTCACCCCGGTCACGTCGCTGGGCAGCAGGTCGGGCGTGAACTGGACCCGGCGGACCGAGCAGTCGATCGACCGGGCCAGCGCCTTGGCCAGCATGGTCTTGCCGACGCCGGGCACGTCCTCGATGAGCAGGTGGCCCTGGGCCAGCAGGACGGCCAGGGTGAGCCGGACCGCGTTGGCCTTGCCGTCGATGACCGATTCGACGGACGCCCCGATGCGCCCGGCCACCTCGACCAGATCGTCGAGGGTTCGGCCGGGATCGCGTCCGGTCTCCACCACCACATGGCCTCCTCATGGGCCTCGCAGGCCCCACCGGCCTGGTGCCGCGCCGACCCACCGGTGGTCGTGCGTGATACCACCGTAACGGCCGTATAACGACACTACGTCCTAGCCCAGTCGCGGCGCGACGCTTCGACGCTCCCGACCGTCCTTCCCCATGGTGCTTCCCAGCTGCTGGGACGACCCCGGCGGGCGCCCGGGACGTCAGCCTCCGCAATGGATACGGAGTCACTGCCCCGGCGGCTTGTTTTCAAGCACTCGTGCTGACCTTGGCGGTCCGGACGGCCGCGGCGCAACCCCCGGCCGCGGGCGGCCGCAGGCCGAAGTGGAGCGTCTGCCCATACGGCCGCTGGCCCCCCACTTTCCCCCCACTTCGCTCCACCCTTGCTGAGCTGCAGTTTTGTGGGGCCCAGGGGCCAAAACACCGCCGTTTGAGCGTTGACGGTGGGGGAATGTGGAGTACAGTGGAGCGCGGTGGGGCGATTCAGCTAGCGCTGCTCTCGAGCCAGGGAGGTGGGTGCGGTGTTCCTCGGCACGCACACACCCCGGCTGGACGAGAAGGGCCGGCTGATCCTGCCGGCCAAGTACCGGGACGAGCTCGCTGAGGGTGTGGTGATCACGAAAGGCCAGGAGCGCTGCCTCTACGTGTGGCCGGTCGCCGAGTTCACCCGGGTCACCGACGCGATGTCGTCCGCCCCGGTCACCGGCAAGGGCCTGCGGGACTACAGCCGGGTGCTGTTCGCCAGCGCGTCCGATGAGGTCCCGGACAAGCAGGGCCGCATCACGGTGCCGCCGGCGCTGCGCAGCTACGCCGGCCTCGAGCGCGACTGCGTGGTCATCGGGGCCAACACCCGGATGGAGATCTGGGACTCGGCCGCCTGGGAGACCTACCTGGCCAGCCAGGAGGAGGCGTTCTCGGACGCCTCGGAGGAGGTGCTGCCCGGAATCTTGTGAGGCCGGTGCCCGGCGGGGTCTCCACCCGCGCTGGGCCGCCGGCTGGCTGGCACCACTTCCCCGGTGCCAGGCAGCTGGCGGCCCCACGGCGCGGATGGAGTCCCGGCCCGGTACCAACGGCCACCGCACCCGGGTGTCACCGCCAAAAAGATAAATCGACAAAACGACGAAGCGACACTCAGCCGCGGCGACCAGGACGGGGGTGGTCTACATGGGCAAGCCAGCCGGACACGTGCCGGTCATGCTGGACCAGGTGGCCGCGCTGCTCGGTCCCGCCCTCGCCACCGACGGGGCGGTGCTGCTGGACGCGACCCTCGGCCGGGCCGGGCACACCCGGGCCCTGCTGGCCGCCTACCCGGGGCTGATGGTGATCGGCGTCGACGCCGACCAGGCGGCGATCGAGGAGTCGCGGGCGGCGCTGGCCGGTGACGCCGGCCGGGTGACGCTGGTGCACTCTTTCTACGACGAGATCCCGGCCATCGTGGCCGCGGCCGGCCTCGACCGCGTACAGGGCGTGCTGTTCGACCTG
This sequence comes from Actinomycetota bacterium, assembly GCA_019240215.1. Classification (GTDB taxonomy): domain Bacteria; phylum Actinomycetota; class Actinomycetes; order Streptosporangiales; family Streptosporangiaceae; genus Bog-532. The sequence goes on from JAFAYQ010000041.1 coordinate 45,761, forward strand.
GGCGTCTCGTCCCCGCAGCTGGACGACCGGGAGCGGGGTTTCGCCTACTCCTACGACGCGCCGCTGGACATGCGGATGGACCAGTCGGCCGAGCTGACCGCGGAAGAGGTCGTCAACCGCTACCCGGCCGCCGAGCTGGCCCGGGTGCTGCGCGAGTACGGCGAGGAGCGGTTCGCGCGGCGGATCGCCGACGCGCTGGTGCGGGAGCGGGCCAAGGCGCCGGTGACCTCGACCGCCCGGCTGAGCGAGATCGTCCGGGACTCGATCCCGGCCGCCGCCCGCCGGACCGGTGGCCACCCGGCCAAGCGGACGTTCCAGGCGCTGCGGATCGAGGTGAACGGTGAGCTGGCGGTGCTCGGCCGGGCCCTGCCGGCCGCGCTCGGCCTGCTCTCGGTGGGTGGCCGCATCGCGGTGCTGGCCTACCACTCGCTCGAGGACCGGGTGGTCAAGCGGGAGCTGGTGTCGGCCGCGGCCGACACCACCCCGCCCGGGCTGCCGGTCCCGCTGCCGGACAGCGGACCGCAGTTCCGCCTGCTGACCAGGGGCGCGCAGCGCCCGACCCCGGAAGAGCTGACCGCGAACCCCCGTGCGGCCTCCGCGCGGCTCCGGGCCGCGGAACGAATCCGCAAGGCTGCCTGAAGGGCGGATGACATGGCTACCCGACTAACCGACACTCCGTTCCCGGGACGTACCCGGGGTGATCGTGACGGCGGCCAGCCTGGTCCTCGCGTCCAGGGTGACCGTGCTCAGGGTGGTCCGCGCGCCCAGGGTGACCGTGCTCAGGGTGGTCCGCGCGCCCAGGGTGGTACGCGGACGCAGCCGGATCGGCGGGCGGCGGCGGGCGGCCGGGCCCAGCCCGGCCCGCGGGTCCCGGCCGGCGCCCGTTCCCAGGGAGCTTCCCGGACCCAGGCCGCCCCCCGGACGGCGAGCGGTGCCGGTACCCGGAATCGGCCCGCGCCGCGGACCACGTCCCGGCCGGGTGGCCCGCGGACCGGTCAGCCACCGGGCGCCAGCGGCCGGACCGGTACCCGGACGGCGGTGCCACCGCGGATCCCGGCCCGGCCGGTTTCCCCGCCCCGGCCGCCCGCCCCGCCGCGGCCCGAGACTCCGGACCGGACCGGTACCGCGCCGCCGAGCGTCGCGCCCCGCGGGGCCGGCCGGGGAGCGGCCCGGCGGCGGATGCCGTTCCTGTTCATGGTGGTCGGGATGCTGGCCGGCGCGCTGATCTGCATGCTGGTGATCAGCACCACCCTGGCGACCGGCTCGTTCCGCATCCCCACCCTGGAGAAGCAGAACGCGGCCCTGGCCAGGCAGCAGCAGGAGCTGCAGCAGCAGGTGTCGCAGGATCAGGTGCCGAGCGTGATCGCCCAGCGGGCGCAGCAGCTCGGCATGAAGCCGGTGCAGCAACTGGAGTTCCTCAACGTGAAGACGGGCAAGATCTCCAGCAACGCGGCCACCGGGTCGACCGCGCAGATCGATGTCCCTGGTTACACCCCATGACCTTGCGCGGCGGGGGACGCGACCCGCGCGGCGGATCGGGCAGCGGCCGTGGTGGCCTGGGTCCCGGCCGCCCCGGGCCGGTGCGCGGGGGCGGGCCGGCCTCCCGCCGCCCGGGTGACGAACGGCGGCTGCGCCCGGTGAGCCAGAACGGCGGGCCCGGCTCGCCGCGCGGGCCCCGGAGCCAGCCGCCGCGGGGGAAGCCGCAGGCTCCCAAGCCGCAGCCGCCCCGGTCGCAGAACCGCACCGGCCAGCCGCCGCACGGCCCGGGTGGCCACGGACCGGGTCACGGACCGGCGGGCCGCCCCGGCCTGACCCGCAACGGCCGCCCGCCGCACCCGCCGCGCCGCAGCGTGGTGCGCCGGGTGCTGCGCCCGCGGGCCGACCCGGCCCGGCGGCTCGGCATCACCCTGCTGGCCATCGCGTTCGTGATTTCGCTGTTCGCGGGCCGGCTGGTGCAGCTGCAGGGTTTCCAGTCCAGCACCTACAAGCAGCTGGCGGACAAGCAGCGGCTGCAGACCGAGACCACCCCGGCCATGCGCGGTGAGATCACCGCCGCCAACGGCCAGGTGCTGGCCATGACCGTGCAGACCTACCTGGTGTACGCGGACCCGGCCGAGATGACCCAGGCGGAGCTGCCGCAGGTCGCCAGCCAGCTCGCGACCCCGCTGGGGATGGACTCGAGCGCGGTGCTGAACCTGCTGCAGAACCCGACCTCGCCGCAGTACGTGGTGCTGAAGAAGGGCGTCAGCCAGGCCGACGCCAACCAGATCAAGTCGATGAGCCTGGCCGGCGACCCGCAAGCGGCCAAGTTGGCAGGCCAGACCAACGGGTCGGTCACGTTCAGCGGGCTGCCCGGCATCTCGATGACCGGCAGCTACGCCCGCGTCTACCCGGACGGCGCCTCGACCTCGAACCTGCTCGGGATCACCAGCACCACCGCCGCGGGCGGCCTCAACGGCGCGGCCGGCCTGGAGCTGAGCGACAACGCGCTGCTGGCCGGCAAGGCGGGCCAGGAGCAGTTCCAGGTGTCCACCAACGGGGAGCAGATCCCGCTGGCGGGGGCCAAGAACACCCCGGCCGTCAACGGCAGCAACCTGCAGCTGACGATCGTGCCCACCCTGCAGTGGGAGGCCCAGCAGGCCTGCCAGCAGCAGGTGGAGAAGACCGACGCGGACAGCTGCACGGTGGTCATCGAGCAGCCCAAGACCGGCAAGATCCTGGCCATGGCCCAGTGGCCGGCCTACTCGGCCACCGGGGCGGCCGGATCCACCAGCGAAAACCTGGCCGTCCAGGACGTGTTCGAGCCGGGCAGCACGGCCAAGGTCATCACCGCCGCGGCCGCGATGGAAAAGGGCGGCCAGAAGATCACCAGCACCTACACGGTGCCCGATTCGATCGTCGAGGACGGCTTCAGCTTCCACGACGCCGAGACCCACCCGACCATGCGCTGGACCATCGCCGGCATCCTGGCCAACTCCAGCAACGACGGCATGGTCCAGGTGGTCAAGCACGTGCCCCCGCAGACCCAGTACCAGTACCTGCGGAACTTCGGGATCGGCTCGGTGACCGGCCTGAACCTGCCGGGGGAGAGCCAGGGCATCCTGCCCGCGCCCTCGGCGTGGTGGGGCAACGAGCGGTTCACGCTGTCGTTCGGCCAGGGTGTGGACGCCGACGCGGTGCAGATGGCCAGCATCTACTCGACCATCGCCAACGGGGGCGTGCGGGTCCAGCCGACCCTGGTCCAGGGCACCACCAGCAGCTCGGGGGCCTACCACGCGGCGGCCGCCGCTCCGACCCGGCGGGTCATCCAGCCGAGCACCGCCAAGTCCCTGATCGCGGCGATGCAGCAGGTTCCGGCCGTCGACCAGGAAGCCAACGAGCCGTGGGGGATCATCCCCGGCTACGCGATCGCGGCCAAGACCGGTACCTCCCAGGAGTGGGACGCGGCCCAGAAGTGCCTGTGCAAGTACGGGGCCAGCTACATCGGCATGGCCCCGGGCGACAACCCGTCGCTGGTGGTCGCGGTCAACGTGCAGAACCCCAAGAAGGGCGGATACTTCGGCGACGTGGTGGCCGGGCCGGTCTTCTACAAGGTGATGGAATTCGCCCTGCAGACCATGAAGATCCCGCCGGACGGGGCCAAGCCTGCCGACGTGCCGCTCACGGGGCCCTGAGAGAGGTAACCTCTGCGCGTGTCCGTGGCCATCCGTCCCTCTCACCCGGACCCCCGCCCACTCTCCGGTCTGGGGTTGCTGCTCGGCGTCAGATTGACCGCTGACGCTGATGACTTTCCCTTCCCGCCGGACGATTCGGCGGCGGTGACCGGTGTCACCCACGACTCCCGGGCGGTGCGGCCCGGGGACCTGTACGCGGCGCTGCCCGGCAGCCGGGTGCACGGGGCCGAGTTCTGCGCGGCCGCGGTGGCGGCCGGGGCGGTCGCGGTGCTGACCGACCCGGGCGGCCGGGACAAGGCGGCCGCCAGCGGGGTCCCGGTGTTCGTGGTCAACGACCCGCGGGCCCGGCTCGGCGAGGTGGCCTGCTGGGTGTACGGCGACCCGTCCCGGCGGCTGCGGCTGATCGGCGTGACCGGCACCAGCGGCAAGACCACCACCAGCTACCTGGTCGAGGCCGGGCTGCGGCGGGCAGGCCACGTGACCGGGCTGATCGGCGGGGTGGAGACCCGGATCGGCCCCGAGCTGCTGGCCAGCGAGCTGACCACCCCGGAGGCGACCGATCTGCAGGCGCTGCTGGCCACCATGGTCAAGCGGGACGTGACCGCCGCCGCCATGGAGGTGTCCAGCCACGCGCTGGCGCTCGGCCGGGTGGCGGGCACCCACTACGACGTCGCCATCTTCACCAACCTGTCCCAGGACCACCTGGACTTCCACGCCGACCTGGAGGACTACTTCCAGGCCAAGGCCCGGCTATTCACCCCCGAGTACGCCGAGGCGGCGGTGGTGAACATCGACGACGGGCACGGACGGCGGCTGGCGGCCAGCGCCCCGATCCCGGTCACCACGTTCTCGGCCAGCGGTAACCGGGAGGCGGACTGGCGGGCGGAGAACGTCCGGGTCGGCGCGGACGGCAGCACGTTCCGGGTCATCGGCCCGGGCGGGGTGGAAGCCGACGCCCAGCTGGCCCTGGTCGGGCCGTTCAACGTGGCCAACGCCCTGGGCGCGATCGTGGCGCTGGTCGAGGCGGGCATCGGCCTGGACGACGCGGTGGCCGGGGTCGGCTCCTGCCCGGGGGTGCCCGGCCGCCTCGAGCGGGTCGACACCACCGGCATCGACCCCGACCTGACCGTGCTGGTCGACTACTCGCACAAGCCCGGCGCGGTCGAGGCGGTGCTGGGCGCGCTGCGCCCGGTGACCCAGGGCCGGCTGATCATCGTGCTCGGCTGCGGCGGCGACCGCGACCGGGCCAAGCGCCCGCTGATGGGCGCGGCCGCGGCCGACCTGGCCGATGTGGCCGTCTTCACCAGCGACAACCCGCGCAGCGAAGACCCGCTGGCCATCCTGGCGGCGATGCTGGACGGGGCGATCGAGGTGCCGGAGCGGCGCCGGGCGCACGTGATCATGGAACCCGACCGGGCGGCCGCGATCGGCCTGGCCGTCGCCATGGCCGGCAAGGGCGACGTGGTGCTGGTGGCGGGCAAGGGCCACGAACGCGGCCAGTACGGGCAGGGCACCGTGCTCCCGTTCGACGATCGTGAGGTCACCGCCGAGGCACTGCGGCGCCGGGCCCAGGCGGCCCGGCCGAGGGGAGAACTGTGATCCCGCTCTCGCTCGACGAGATCGCCCGGGCGACCGGGGCGCGGCTGGACGGCGGGGCCGACCCGGCCGCGGTGGTGACCGGCCCGGTGGTGATCGACTCGCGCCGGGTGAGCCCCGGCGGCCTGTTCGCCGCGGTCGAAGGGGAGCGGGTGGACGGGCACGACTACGCCGCCACCGCCCGCGCGGCCGGCGCGGTCGCCATGCTCGGCACCCGCCCGGCCGGGGTGCCCGCGCTGATCGTCGACGACGTGCCGGGCGCGCTGGCCAAGCTGGCCCAGGAAGCGGTGGCCCGGCTGCCGCAGGTGACGATCGCCGGCCTGACCGGCTCGGCCGGCAAGACCTCGACCAAGGACCTGACCGCCCAGCTGGTCGAGCGGCTCGGCCCGACGATCTCGCCCGAGGGCTCCTACAACAACGAGTTCGGGTTCCCGCTGACCGTGCTGCGGGCCGACGAGCAGACCCGGTTCATGGTGCTGGAGCTGGCCGCCCGCGGGCCCGGGCACATCGCGTTCCTGTGCGAGATCGCCCCGCCCCGGGTCGGCGCGGTGCTCAACGTCGGGCACGCCCACACCGGCGAGTTCGGCGGCATCGAGCAGGTCGCCCGGGCCAAGGGGGAGCTGCCGGCCGCGCTGCCGGCGGCGACGGCCGGCGGGGTCGCCATCCTCAACGCCGACGACCACCGGGTGCGGGCGATGGCCAGCCGGACCGAGGCCCGGATCGTCACGTTCGGCCTCGACGGGGCCGACTTCACCGCCACCGGGGTCCGGCTGGACGAGCTCGGCCGCCCGTCGTTCACGCTCATCACCCCCGCTGGGTCGGCGCCGGTGCAGATGCAGCTGCACGGCGCTCACCAGGTGCCGAACGCGCTGGCGGCGGCCGCGATCGCGGCCGAGCTGGGGCTGGACCCCGGCGGCATCGCCGACGGCCTGTCGACCGCGACCGCCCGCAGCCGGTGGCGGATGGAGGTCCAGCAGGCCCCCGGCGGGGTGACCGTGATCAACGACGCCTACAACGCCAACCCCGAGTCGGTCCGGGCGGCGCTGGACGCGCTCGGGCACCTGGCCCGCGGCCGGCGGTCGTTCGCGGTGCTGGGCCAGATGGCCGAGCTGGGTGAGGAGTCACGCGACAGCCACCTGGAAGCCGGCGAGCACGCGGCGGGAACTGGCGTGGCTGGTCTTATCGTTGTCGGCAAGGAAGCTGAACCCATCCTGGACGGGGCCCTGGCCACCTCGGGCTGGCACGGCGAGGCGATCGGCGTGCCCGACATCCCGGCGGCGATCGCGGCGCTGCGCGGCCGGCTCAACGCCGGCGACGTCGTGCTGGTCAAGGCCTCCCGCGCGGCCGGGCTGGAACGCGTCGCCGCCGAGCTGCTGTCGCAGCCGCCCAGCGAAAAGGAGACGGCCCAGTGAAGGCCCTTCTGATCTCGGCCGCGGTGTCGATGGCGGTGGCGCTGCTCGGCACCCCCATCGCCATCCGGGTGTTCACCCGGCAGGGCTACGGGCAGCCGATCCGCGAGGAGGGCCCGGCCGGGCACTCCTCCAAGCGGGGCACGCCGACCATGGGCGGCACGGTGATGATCATCGCCACCCTGATCGGCTACTTCGCCGGGCATCTGGCCACCGGCGAGCCGGTCTCGGTGTCCGGCCTGCTGGTGCTGTTCCTGATGACCGGGCTGGGCGCGGTCGGGTTCGCGGACGACTTCATCAAGCTGTACAAGCAGCGCAGCCTGGGCCTGCGCAGCGGGGCCAAGCTGGCCGGCCAGGTCATCGTCGGGGTGGTGTTCGCCGTGCTGGCGCTGCACTTCCCGGACGGCTACGACCTGACCCCGGCCTCCAGCCACCTGTCGTTCCTGGCCGACTTCGGCATCTCGATCGGGCCGGTCTTCTTCGTCGCGTTCGTGGTGGCGATGGTGGCGGGGACGTCAAACGCGGTCAACCTGACCGACGGGCTGGACGGGCTGGCGACCGGGGCCACGATCCTGGTGCTGGTCGCCTACGTCATCATCGGTAACTGGCAGCTCCGCAACGACTGCACGTCCGGACTGGCCCCCAACTGCTACGACGTCCGGGACCCGCTGGACCTGGCGGTGGTCGCGGCCGCGCTGATGGCGGCCTGCGTCGGGTTCCTGTGGTGGAACGCCCCGCCGGCCCGGATCTTCATGGGCGACACCGGCTCGCTGGCCATCGGCGGCGCGCTGGCCGGGCTGGCTGTCACCACCCGCACCGAGCTGCTGCTGCTCATCCTGGGCGGCCTGTTCGTGATCGTCACGCTGTCGGTCATCATCCAGGTCGGGTCGTTCAAGATGACCGGTAAACGGGTGTTCCGGATGGCCCCGCTGCAACACCACTTCGAGTTGCTGGGCTGGGCCGAGACCACGATCGTGGTCAGATTCTGGGTCATCTCCGGCATGTTCGTCGCGCTCGGCCTGGGTGTCTTCTACGTGGGCTGGTTCCCCAAGTAGGACCCGGCCAAAGTAGGAGCAGATTGCGCGACACGCGCCGGATCTCCCCGGTATCGGCGGCCTGTCCGCCGAGACTGAGACCATGGTGGAGCGTGTGGTTGATGCCCGGGCGGGCCTGGGCGGGCCGGCCAACGGTGCGGCGGACCCGGCGGGCGAAGGTGGCCTGACCGGACTCGGCTCGTCGTCGGTGACCGCGGCCTGGGACCGGCTGACCACCTGGCGGGCGCTACTCGACCGGCCGCTGACCTCGTACTACCTGATCATCGGGATCACCGGGCTGCTGCTCGGGCTGGGCCTGGTGATGGTGCTGTCGACCTCCTCGGTGCAGGACCTGGCCGAGGGCCTGCCGCCCTACTCCGACTTCAAGAAGCAGCTGCTGGGCGCCCTGATCGGGCTGCCGGTCATGTACCTGGCAGCCCGGTCGTCGCCCCGGCTGTTCCGGGCGGCCGCCTACCCGCTGCTGGGGGTGTCGATCGTCGGCCTCGGGCTGACCCTGATCCCCTCGGTGGGCCGGTCGGCCTACGGCGCGTCCCGCTGGATCGCGGTCGGGCCGCTGCAGCTGCAGCCGTCCGAGTTCGCCAAGCTGGCGCTGGTGCTGTGGGGGGCGGACCTGCTGGCACGCAAGGAACGGCTGCGCCAGCTGGAAGACTGGCGGCACCTGCTGATCCCGCTGCTGCCCGGCGCCGGGCTGCTGTCGATGCTGGTCATGGCCGGTGACGACCTCGGCACCACGTTCGTGCTGCTGGTCATCTTCATCACCCTGCTGTGGGTGATCGGCACCCCGGGTCGCATCTTCGGCGGCATGCTGGCGCTGATGGCCCTGGTCATGGTGCTGCTGGCGGTCACCTCCTCCTACCGGCTGAAGCGGCTGACCGGGTTCGTGAACCCGGTCGGCGGCCCGATGGGCCCCGACATGCAGGGCATCCAGGGCAAGTACGCGGTGGGCTCGGGCGGCTTGTTCGGGGTCGGTCTCGGGGCCAGCGGGGAGAAGTGGGGCTACGTGCCCGAGTCGACCTCCGACTTCATCTTCGCGATCATCGGGGAAGAGCTCGGCCTGGTGGGCACGCTCTGTGTCTGCCTGCTCTACGGAGGGCTGGCGTTCGCGGGACTGCGGGTGGCCCGCCGGGTGCAGGACACCTTCTCCCGCTTGGGTGCGGCCGCCATTACCGCCTGGATCGTCATGCAGGCTGTGGTAAATATCGGTGCGGTAATAGGAGTGTTGCCAATTACCGGTGTGCCCCTCCCGCTGGTCTCGGCCGGCCTATCCTCGCTATTGGTCACGATGGTCGCTCTCGGCATGCTCATGTCGTTCGCTCGGCGCGAGCCCGGGGCACGGGAGGCACTGGCGGCACGCGGCCCGGCGTTGCCGTTGCGTCTTCTAAGCTGGCTTGGCCTGACGCAGCGATCTGACTGAACGAAAGGCCCAGCGATGAGGGTTGTACTCGCCGGCGGCGGATCCGCCGGTCATATCGAACCGGCTCTCGCGGTCGCGGACGCGCTGCGGCGCGCCGACCCGCGCGCCATGATCATCTGCCTGGGCACCGAACGAGGACTCGAGGGCCGACTGGTCCCGATGCGCGGTTACGAGCTGGCGATGATCCCGGCCGTGCCGATGCCCCGGTCCGTCACCCCCCGCCTGCTGGCGGTGCCGGGCAAGCTGGCGGGCGCGGTCAGCGCCGCGGCCGGGGTGCTGGACCGGATGAAGGCCGACGTGCTGGTGGGGTTCGGCGGTTACGTGTCCACCCCCGGCTACCTGGCCGCCCGCCGCCGCCACGTGCCGATCGTGGTGCACGAGGCCAACCCGCGGCCGGGACTGGCCAACAAGCTGGGGGCACGGCTGACCGAGAACGTGTTCACCGGCCACCCCGCTACCCAGCTGGCGCACGCCACCTACCTGGGCATCCCGATCCGGCGGGAGATCGCCGACCTGGACCGGCTGGGGCTGGGCGACAAGGCCCGGGCCCACTTCGGGCTGCGCCCGGACCTGCCGGTGCTGCTGGTGACCGGCGGATCGCAGGGAGCCAGGTCGCTGAACAGCGCGCTGTACGGCGCGCTGGACTGGCTGCGCTCGGCCGGGGTGCAGGTGCTGCACGTGACCGGCCCCCGCAACGAGTCCGAGGCGCCGCCGCCGAACGGGGCACCGTACGTGGCGGTGCCGTACGTGGACCGGATGGACCTGGCCTACGCGGCAGCCGATTTCGCGCTGTGCCGGGCCGGCGCCATGACCTGCGCCGAGCTGACCGCGGTGGGCCTGCCCGCCGCCTACGTACCGCTGCCGCACGGCAACGGCGAGCAGCACCTGAACGCCGAGCCCATCGTGTCGGGCGGCGGCGGGCTGCTGGTCGAGGACGCGGAGCTGACCCCGGAGTGGATCCGCGACGTGCTGCTGCCGGTGCTGCTCGACATCGACCGGGTCGCGAACATGTCCGAGGCGGCGGCCGCGCTCGGCCGCAAGGACGCCGACCGGGCGATGGCCGAGGCGATCATCGACGTGATCCGCCGGTCCCGCGAGCAGGGGACGCCCACCGGTTACGCAGGGCCCGGCGATCAGGCCGGACCGGACTTCCAGAACGCACCGGGCCAGCAGGCCCCCGGCCAGCCGGTGCCGCCGCGGCCGCCGGCCGGGGCTCAGCCCGGACCGGGCCAGCCGGTTCCCGGGCCGCCGGGGCCGGGCCAGCCGGTGGACGCGTTCCAGCCCGCACCAGGTGTGCGGCGCTCACCGAGCGCGCAGGGTACGCCGCGGTTCGAGCCCGCTCCGGGCCTGCAGCCGATGCCGACCCGGCCGCCAGCGCCGGGACCAGCACCGATGCCCACGCGCCAGCCCATGCCCGATGCCCAGCCGATGGCGGGCGGGCAGCCGATGCCAGGCGGGCAGCCGATGCCCGGGCAGGCCATGCCCGGCCAGCAGCCGCCGCGACCCGTACCTCGCCCGGCCCCCGGCCCCGCGCAGGCGGGGCCGCCGGCCGCGGCCGGTCCCGCCCCGGCTGACCCCGCGGGTCCCGGACGGCGTGAGCAGTGGCTCGAGCCGCGGACCCGGCGGGCGGCCGAGGTGTGGGGGAGCACCGACCCGGCCGCCGCGCCCCGCCCGGCCGGCCCCCAACCGTCACCGAGTCCGGCCGGGCCGCCGCCGGCCGCGGCCGGGGGGCAGTACGCGCCGCCGCCGGACGCCGCTCCCGGCCCGCCTTGGGCCGAGGCCGAGCCGGCGCCCCAGCCGGAGCAGCGGCGGCCCGCGTCCCGTCGCGGCCAGCCCCGGCACGGCCGCCACCGCTGACGCGGCCCGCCGCTGAACTGGCGGGACACCAACCTGAGGGGGACCTGACCCGGGTCCCGGGAGACGGGCCACCGGTGCGGCCAGCGGCTCGTTGATCAGCTGGACCGGCCTCGGCGTGGCGGCTGGCCTGGTGCGTGTCACCCGGCAGAATGAACAACAGGAGGACATCCCCATGGCCCTGGTGACCCCGGTCGACACCGTGCCGGTGGACCAGCTCGGCCGCGTGCACTTCATCGGCATCGGCGGCGCGGGCATGTCGGGGATCGCGCGGGTCATGCTGGCCCGCGGGGTTCCGGTCTCCGGTAGCGACGCCGGGTCGGCCCACGTGCTAGCGGAGCTGGCCGCCCTCGGCGCCGACGTGCACGCCGGTCACGATGCCGCTCACCTGGGCGAGGCCGACACCGTGGTGGTGTCGAGCGCGATCCGGCCCAGCAACCCCGAGCTGGCGGCGGCCCGCGAGCGGGACCTGCGGGTGCTGCCGCGGGCGGCGGCGCTGGCCTCGATCATGATCGGCCGCCGGGCCACCGCGGTGGCCGGCACCCACGGCAAGACCACCACCACCTCGATGCTGACCACGATCCTGCGTGAGTGCGGGGCCGAGCCCGGCTACGTGATCGGCGGCGTGCTGGCCGGGACCGGCCGCGGCGCCGAGGACGGGACCGGCCCCGACCTGGTGGTCGAGGCGGACGAGAGCGACGGGTCGTTCCTGATGCTCTCGCCCCAGGTGGCGGTGATCACCAACGTCGAGGCCGACCACCTGGACAACTACTCCGGGCTGGACGAGATCCGGGCCGCGTTCGAGGCGTTCACCGGCCGGATCACCCCCGGTGGGGCTCTGATCAGCTGCGCCGACGACGCCGGGGCGCGCGCGGTGGCCGCCGCCGCCCGCGGGCTGGACATCCGGGTCCGCAGCTACGGGGTGGCGGCCGACGCGGACTACCGGGTGACGGAGGTGACCCCGCGGGGGATGAGCAGCACGTTCGTGCTGACGGCCGGCCCGCAGACCACCGACCCGTTCGCGAGCACGGTCACGGTCGCGGTCCCCGGTCGGCACAACGTGCTGAACGCGGCCGCTGCCATCGCCGCCGCCACCGAGCTGGGCATCCCCGGCCCGCAGGCGGCGGCCGCGCTGGCCGCCTACCGGGGCGCCCACCGGCGGATGGAGCCCAAGGGCGACGGCGACGGCGTGCGGGTGCTGGACAGCTACGCCCACCACCCGACCGAGGTGGCGGCCGACCTGGCCGCCGCCCGCGACCTAGCCGACGGGGGCCGGGTGCTGGCGGTGTTCCAGCCGCACCTGTTCAGCCGGACCCGGATCTTCGCGTCCGAGCTGGGCGCCGCCCTCGGGCTGGCCGACGAGGCGGTGGTGCTGGACATCTACGCCGCCCGGGAAGACCCCGAGCCGGGCGTGACCGGGCGGCTGGTGGCCGACGCGGTCCCGGCCGGGCGCGGCCACTTCCGGCCCGGCCCGCTGGCGGCGGTGCCGGCCGTGATCGCCGACCTGGCCAAGCCCGGCGACCTGGTGCTGACGATGGGGGCCGGGGATGTGACCACGCTCGGCCCGGCGATCGTCGCGGCGCTGCAGGCCCGTGGCGGCCAGCCGCTCCGGCCAGCCACGGAGGAGACCAGCGGGTGACCAGACCACCGCGGCCGGGCGGTGAGCCCGGCTCGGCGCCGGCGTCGGTAGCCGAACCGTCCGAACCGTCCGGACCGCCCGGGCGCGGCCCCGGCCACCGGCCGGACGGAGGTCCCCGGCCGGATGGCGGCCAGCGGCCGCCCCGGCCATCGCTGGCCCGGGCCCGCAGCCCGTGGCGGACCGCGTTCTTCGCGGGGATAGCGGTGATCGTGCTGGCGATCGGCTTCGGCTGGGTGCTGTTCGGTTCCAGCTTGATCGTGGTCAAGTCGGTCGTGGTCACCGGCAACCACCTGGTGTCCGCCAATCAGGTCAGGAGCGCGGCCGGCATCAGCACCGGAGCCAAGATGATCCGGGTCGACACCGGGGCGGCCGCGCACCGGGTCGAGGGCATCAACCAGGTCCAGTCGGCCACCGTGAGCAAGTCGTGGCCGGACCGCATCGTCATCACCGTGCACGAGCGGACGCCGGCGCTGGCGGTGGCCGAGGGCGCGCAAGGAGACCAGTCCGCCGGCTACGACCTGGTCGACCAGGGCGGGGTGGTGGTCGAGTCGGTCAAGACCCGGCCGCCCGGCCTGCCCTTCTACCAGACGTCGGCGGCGGCCAGCTCGCTGCGGGGCGACCCGTCGGTGGCGGCCGCGGTCACCGTGCTGCACGAGGTCCCGGTGGCGGTGAAGCGGGCGGTGATCGCGGTCTCGGCCACTGACCCCGGCAACGTCCAGCTGTCACTGTCCAACGGGGTGACGGTTGTATGGGGCGACACCAGCCGCGCTCAGCAGAAGGCCACCGAACTCACGGCCCTCATGCGTACGCACGCGAGTTACTACGACGTGAGCGCGCCGGGAACCGCGGTGACGAAATGACAACAGGGGCGGGACGGCCAGGTCGGCGGGTGTCGCGGAAACCAGAGCCGGGCCTGGATCAACGGCGCACGACACGCCGCTGGCGCATCCGCGTGGTTAGTTGACCCTGATGACCTGCGACCCTACTGTCCCTACCAATTGCCGGGCAGACAAAACTCTAAATCTCAACCTGAAGGTGAAACCTGATGGCAGGCCAGCTGGTGAACACCAAAACGGCTAATGCCATAGACCGCGAATTCCGCTTCGCGGTCCGGGTTTCCCGAGCCCAGCGCCACGTTCGGCCGGAATAGGCGCCCGGGAACGCAGCAGAGTTATTGACGAGCGGAAAGGTACCCTCCTCGTGGCAGCACCGCAGAACTACCTGGCGGTCATCAAGGTCGTCGGAATCGGCGGCGGTGGCGTTAATGCCGTTAATCGAATGATCGAAGAGGGGCTCAAGGGCGTCGAGTTCATCGCGATCAACACGGACGCGCAAGCGCTGCTGATGAGCGATGCCGACGTCAAGCTGGACGTGGGCCGGGAACTCACCCGTGGCCTGGGGGCCGGCGCCAACCCCGACGTCGGCATGAAGGCCGCCGAGGACCACCGCGAAGAGATCGAAGAGGTGCTCAAGGGCGCCGACATGGTCTTCGTGACCGCGGGCGAGGGCGGCGGCACCGGCACCGGCGGCGCGCCGGTGGTGGCCAACGTGGCCCGCTCACTCGGCGCCCTGACCATCGGCGTGGTGACCCGCCCGTTCGGCTTCGAGGGCAAGCGCCGGGCGATCCAGGCCGAGGCCGGCATCGAGCGGTTGCGCAGCGAGGTCGACACGCTGATCGTGATCCCGAACGACCGGCTGCTGTCGATCTCCGATCGGCACGTGAGCGTGCTGGACGCGTTCAAGGCGGCCGACCAGGTGCTCCTTTCCGGTGTTCAGGGCATCACCGACCTGATCACCACGCCGGGCCTGATCAACCTGGACTTCGCCGACGTGAAGTCGGTCATGTCCGGCGCGGGCTCCGCCCTGATGGGTATCGGCTCCTCGCGGGGCGACGACCGGGCGGTGGCGGCGGCCGAGATGGCGATCTCCAGCCCGCTGCTGGAGGCCAGCATCGACGGTGCCCACGGCGTGCTGCTGTCGATCCAGGGTGGTTCCGACCTCGGGCTGTTCGAGATCAACGAGGCCGCTCAGCTGGTCTCGAACTCGGCGGCGGTGGACGCCAACATCATCTTCGGTGCGGTCATCGACGACGCGCTGGGCGACGAGGTGCGGGTGACCGTGATCGCGGCCGGGTTCGACGAGAACCAGATGGGCCGGACCGCGCCCGCAGCCGGCGGCCTCAACACCGCCGCCCTGGACGACCGGACGGCCGCGGCCAGCCGGGACAACACCCCATCGCGGCCAGCCAACGGCACGACCGGTTCGTCCGGCCAGTCCAGCGCCGGGGCGAGCGGTTACGCGGCCAGCTACGGCTCGGCGCCGAGCGCGGCGTCGGCCCGGTCGGCGCAGCCGTCACCGGCCGCTACCCAGCCCAGCCCGGCCAAGGCCGGCGAGCAGACCATGCCGTGGTTCGCGGCCAGCGAGGCCGGGCCGGAGCCCAGGTCGGTGGTGGCGGGCAGCGTCATCGAAGACAGCGAGCCGGCTGCTCCGCCGGTGGTCAGCGCCAGTGAGCTGGCCGCCGACAAGCCGGCCGAGACGGCCGACGTGACCGTCAACGACCTGCCCGCCGACGCCACCGATGACGACACCGGCGACCACGAGCCCCCAGCCAGCGAGACGGCGGGCGGCTCCGGGGTGGCCAGCAACGGGTCGGCGGCGGAAAGCGCCAGCGGGAACGGCAGCAACGGGTCGGCGGCGCGGGTGTTCGACGTGGCCACCACCCGGCGGCGGCCGGTCATCTTCGAGGAAGATGACGACCTGGACGTGCCCGACTTCCTCAAGTGACCGACGGTCTTCGGTGAGCGAGGCCGCCGAGCCCGCTGACGAGGCTCGCCGGGCCGAGCTGGCGGACCGGCTGGCGCAGGTCTGGGAGCGGATCGAGGTGGCCTGCCTGGCCGCGGGCCGGTCCCGCGACGAGATCACGCTGATCGCGGTGACCAAGACCTTCCCGGCGGCCGATGTCCGGTTGCTGTATGAGCTCGGCCAGCGGGACTTCGGGGAGAACCGCGACCAGGAGGCGGCCCCCAAGGCCGAAGCCTGCGCCGACCTGGCCGGCCTGCGCTGGCACTTCGTCGGGCAGCTACAGACCAACAAGGTGGCCAGCGTCACCCGCTACGCGGACGTCATCCACTCGGTCGACCGGCTGCGGCTGGTGCGTTCGCTCGGCCAGGCCGCCCGGCGCCACGAGCGGGTGATCACCGCGCTGATCCAGCTGAGCCTGGAAGGGCCGGACGGCGACCCGGGCCGGGGCGGGGCCGCGCCGAATGAGGTGCCCGAGCTGGCGGAGGCGATCGCGGCCGAGGAAGCCAGCGACGCCGGCGACGCGGCCGGGACAAATGAGACTAATGCCACAGGTGGATCGGCTGGGGGCCTGCGCCTGGGCGGGGTGATGGCGGTCGCGCCGCTCGGCGTGCCCGCGGCCGGTGCGTTCGCCGGGCTGGCGGCCGGTTCGGCCGCGGTACGGGCGGTCAGGCCTGCGGCGACGATGATTTCCGCGGGTATGAGCGCCGATCTGGAACAGGCCGTCGAAGCTGGTGCGACACACTTGCGAATTGGTACGGCGTTGCTCGGCGATCGGAGGCCTCGTGTCATGTAATGTCCCTCGCGTGAGCCTCCAATGGGCTTGCAGCACGGCAGCGTGCGGGAATGAATTCGCAGTCGGAGTTGCGGGGGGTTCCGGAAGGTGAAACTTCCGGTGCTAGCGCCGGGGGGCTGCCAGACAGGCACGACGGAGGACTGACGGATGCCTAGCGCAATGCGCAAGATGGCGGTCTACCTCGGCCTCGTGGAGGACGATCACCGCTACCAGGACGGGTACGAGTCGTACGAAGAGTACGAGGAGTACGAAGAGCAGCCAGATCGCTTCGACGGGCCGGACGACCTCGACGGGCAGCCGGGGCCGGGGCAGAACGGTTTCCTGTCGTCGCCGGTGCGCACCGAGAGCGCCCGGCAGACGACCGACCTCGCGCGGATCACCACGCTGCACCCTCGCACCTACAATGAAGCACGTACCATTGGGGAGCACTTCCGCGAGGGAATCCCCGTCATCATGAACCTGACCGAGATGGTCGACAGTGACGCAAAACGTCTGGTCGACTTCGCGGCAGGCCTGATCTTCGGACTGCACGGGAGCATCGAACGGGTGACCAACAAGGTCTTCCTGCTCTCTCCCGCGAACGTCGACGTGACGGCTGAGGACAAGGCTCGTATCGCGGAACGTGGGTTCTTCAACCAGAGCTAGCGGACTACCGGTGACGGTGTGATACGGATCAGCCACGAAGCGATCGACGGGGCGCAACCCAGGCTAGGAAGCGGCCATGGGCATCCTTAAGGTCGTCCTGTACTACGTTCTGACCATCTACCTGGTCATCCTGATCGCCCGGATGGTCGTCTCGTGGATCCAGATGTTTGCGCGGCAGTGGGTGCCCCGGGGGATCATCCTGGTGCTCGCTGAGGGCATCTTCACAGCCACTGATCCACCACTAAAATTTCTACGTCGCTACATACGCCCCCTGCGCATAGGTACAGTAGCCATTGATCTCAGCTTCATGGTGCTGTTCATTGTGATCTTGATCCTGTTGGACGTAGTAGTACCAAGGATCTGATCGGGTAGTACCGTCTGAGCATCACAGCCAAGCGCGCCGAGGAGACATAATGCCGCTGACGCCCGCGGATGTGCGGAATAAGCAGTTCAGTACGACCAGGCTCCGGCCCGGCTACGACGAGGAAGAGGTCGACGCCTTCCTCGACGAGGTCGAGGCCGAGCTCGACCGGCTGATCCAGGAGAACGAAGAGCTCCGG
>JAFAYQ010000072.1 GCA_019240215.1 Actinomycetota bacterium
CCCGAGGACGCCGTCCGGGCCGCGGCCGCCCGGGCGCTGGCGGCGGGCGGCCAGTTGGGCGGCCAGTTGGGCGGCCCGTTGGGCGGCACCGAGCCCGGCGTCGAGCTGGTCGCCACCCAGGCGCTGGCCGAGGCCAGCCGCGGGCACGGCCGGGCCGCCGACGCGCTGCGGCACGCCCGCGCCCTGCGCCAGCTGGCCGGGCCCGGGTACCCGGCTCACCTGGCCGGCGAGGTGCTGGCGCTGCAGCTGGCCGACCGGCTGACCGACGCCGGCCAGCTGCTGGCCACGGCCGGCCCGGGGGCTGGGGCCTGGCCCGCGCTGGTTACCGCCCGGATGTGGCAGGAGCTGGCGCTGGGGCGGCTGACCGCGGCCGGCGAGGCGGCCACGGAGCTGGCGGAGCTGGGACGCGACCTGGACCGGCCCGCCGATGTGCAGCTCGCCCAGGCCGCCCAGATGGTGATCACCCGGCTGGGTGGGCCGGCTGGATCTGGTGGGGACATTTTCAATATTGAAAAAGGGAACCGCGGCGGGACCGGTCACGGGCCTGCGGACGGGACTGTGGGCGGCGGGGGTTTTGGCGGGAACCACAGCGGGACCGGTCACGGGCGCGCGGGCCTGGAGGTGGTCAGCGGGGATCTGGCGGGTTTGTGGCTGGCGGTGGCGGAGGGGCGGCTGGACGAGGGGGCGGCGGCGGCCCGGGCGGCGATGCGGGCGGGGCGCGAGCGGGGCACGGGCTGGCTGTGGCAGCCGGGGGTGCTGCGGCTGGTGGCGCAGCTGGGGCTGGCGGGCGGGGACCGGGCGCTGGTGCAGCAGGCGGCGGCGATGGCTGAGCTGGCGGCGCTCCGCAACCCGGGGGTGCCGGCCTTTGGCGGGCTGGCCTGCCAGCTGCAGGGGGTCGCCCGCGGCGACGCCAGCCTGCTCGGCCGGGCCTGGGAGATCCTGCGGGCCAGCCCGCGGCCGCTGGTGGTGGCCAGCGCCGCCCAGGATTACGGGCGGGCGCTGCTGACCGCGCCCGGGACCGGTTCGCGGGCGGCCGGGGTGCGGCTGCTGGACGACGCCTGGGAGCGGTTCGACCAGGCCGGGGCGGGGGCCGCCCGGCGGGCGGTGGAGCGCACGCTGCGCCAGGCCGGCGTCCGCCGGGCCAGGTGGGCGGCCCGGGCGG
Source organism: Actinomycetota bacterium (assembly GCA_019240215.1). Lineage (GTDB taxonomy): Bacteria > Actinomycetota > Actinomycetes > Streptosporangiales > Streptosporangiaceae > Bog-532. The sequence goes on from JAFAYQ010000072.1 coordinate 1,163, forward strand.
CCGAACCGGAGCGGCCGGGCCCCGGCTGGGGCGCCCTCACCGGGGCCGAACGCAAGGTCGCCGAGCTGGTCAGCTCCGGCCACACCAACCGGTCAGCGGCCAGCCAGCTCGGCCTGTCCCCCAACACGGTCGGCACCCACGTGCGCTCCATCTTCAGCAAGCTGCAGATTCAGTCCCGGGTCCAGCTGGCCAACCTGCGGCACGCCGAACTGGCTCAGCCGCCGGCCAGGATCTTACGGGCGGTCTGGGCGATCTCGTCGTTGGTGAACGCGTGCCCGGCGATCCCCCAGCCGCCGTCCGGCGCCTCCGAGATCAGCACCCAGATGCGCTCGGCCAGCGACGGGTCGCCGGCGGCGGCCGCGGTGATCTCGGTCATCTCCCGGACCACGCCGAGCTTCTTGTCCCGGTCCAGCACGCCGGCCGGGGTCAGCACCGCGATGCGGACGTGGCGGTGGTCGCCGCTGGCGTTGCTGAGCGCCGCGGGCGTCAGCTCGTGCACGAACGCGGCCGTGTTGTCGGCGAAGAACGGGATGTCCGGCACCGCCTCCCAGCGCATCATGCAGGCGGCCAGGTCCTGGGCCAGCTTGCGCGGGTCGCTGAAGGTCCCGGTCGCGGCGGTGACGTCGATCATCGGCATGGTGGCTCCCTGATTCCAGTGGTTGCGGTCAGCCGCAGCCTGGCCGAGCGGGACGATCCGCCGCCTCACCTGAACAGGTGAAAATGTCGCGCGCGTCGCAAAATGAGACCGGGCCGCCGAGAGCAAAGCGATGCGATAACGATGCACGTCCGGACGACTCAAAGGGGAGAACCGCACGATGGGTGATGCTGCGCAGGAATCCGGCCGCGTGTTCCGGCTGATCTACCGGAGCCGGAACCTGATCCCGCCCGACCGCCGCAAGGCGGAGCTGGGCACCCTGTTCAGTGCGGCCCGTTCGAGCAATAAAAAGCAGGACATCACGGGGGCCCTGCTGGTCCACGGGGACTGGTTCGCGCAGGTGCTGGAGGGCAGCGAGACACCGGTCCGGGCGCTCTACGAACGGATCCAGCAGGACGGACGGCACGACAAAGTCTCGATCCTGGCCGAGGGTCCGGCCGAGCGGGTCTTCGGCCGCTGGTCGATGGCGCGGGTCTCGGCCGAAGGCGAGCCGGACATCCCGCTGATCGCGCACCGGGACGGCATCTCCCCGGCCGCCAGCCGCGGTACCACCCCCGATCAGGAGGCCGTGCTGGACACGCTGCGCCAGGCGACCAGGGACGACGCCCACGCGGTGTGATCGTCCCGGGCGCGGCCGGGCTGGGCGGGCTCGGCGGGGCCGGGTGAAATGTCGGTGGGTCGCGTTATGGTCCGGGCATGGATTGGAAACTGGAACTGGTGTTCGTACCGGTCGCTGACGTGGACCGGGCCAAGTCCTTCTACGTCGACCAGGTCGGCTTCCACGCCGACTACGACGAGCAGCCCTACCCGGGGCTGCGGTTCGTGCAGCTGACCCCGCCCGGGTCGGCCTGCTCGATCGCCATCGGCACCGGGCTGATCGATTCGGCCCCCGGGTCGCTGCGCAACCTGCAGATCGTGGTCGACGACGTCGGCGCCGCCCGCAAGCAGCTGGTCGAGCGGGGGGTCGGGGCCAGCGAGGTCGACGTACGGGAGTGGGGCTCGTTCGTCACCTTCGCCGACCCCGACGGCAACACCTGGGCCCTGCAGCAGCTGCCGCCCCGGGCCGGGTGAGGCCGCTGGTAACGGCCGGCCGCGCACCAGCCCGATACAGCGGGCGCAGTGCGGCGTGGCTCACGTTAGGGAACCGCCTGCCCGGGCACATGCCGGTTTGGCATGCTTGAGGCCCGGAACGGTGGAGGTGGCGGTCGTGGAGATCAAGATGGTGCTGTACCTTCCGCGCGATGCCGCCAGCGTGCCGGTGAGCCGTCAGGTACTGGACGGCTGCCTGGAGACGCTGGGGGTAACCCCGGACACGCGGACGGATATCGCGCTGGCGCTCAGCGAGGCGTGCGCCAACGTGATCCAGCACGCCGACCCGGCCGACGAGTACGAGGTGCTGGCCATGGCCAGCAACGGCCGCTGCGTGATCGAGGTCATCAACATCGCGCACCGGAATGGCGGGCGCGCGCAGGCCGAGCCCGCGGACGACCTGGACGGCCAGCCGCTGACGCTGCCGGCCGCGCCGGTCTCGCCCACCGCCGAGCACGGCCGCGGCCTGCAGATCATCGACGCGGTGGCGGACAACGTGCGGCTGACCCGCAACAGCAGCGACGGCACGACCGTGCACTTCGAGAAGAGGCTCGACTGGGTGCCGGGGGCGACCGGCGCCCAGCTGTTCAGCGAGCAGTAGCCCGGCCGGCCCAGGTACGCGGCTGACTAGGTGAGCAGGAACGGGAGCAGGTAGTCGAGCAGGGCGGCGGGCTGTTCCTCGGGCAGGTAGTGACCGCAGTTCTCGATGACCACGCTGATCGGGTCGGCCGCGATGAGCTGGCCGATCTCACCGACCCGGGGGCCCAGGCTGCGGTCACCGGCCAGCGTCAGCACTGGGATCGTGAGCGGGCGGGTGCGGCGGCGCTCGTTCTGGGCGGCGATCTCGTCGATCGCCCGGTAGAACTCGAAGCTGGCCCGGAGCGCGTCGGCGCTGCGGGCGATCGTCTGCACGTAGAAGCCGACGGCCGACTCGGGCAGCGGGACGGCGGCCTTGGTCGCGAACTGGTCGCCGAAGTACAGGTGCTCACGGCCGCGCACCAGTTCCTCGTTCAGGCCGCGCTTGCGGTTGAACGCGAAGTGCCAGAGCCGGTCGTTGGCCGCTTCCGGCCCCAGCAGCGGAGGCGACGGCGCGACCCCGGGGATGTTGGCCTCGGCCAGCACCAGGCGTTCGACCCGGCCGGGGTGGTCGGCGGCGACCGCGTAGGAGGTCCACATGCCGACGTCGTGCCCGAACAGGCTGAACCGGGGATGCCCGAGCCGGTCCATCAGCGCGACCAGTTCGGCCGCCAGGGTGGCGGAGTCGTAGCCGTCGGCCGGGGCGTCGGACACGCCGACGCCGCGCGGGTCGACCGCGATGACCCGGAAGCGCTCGGCCAGCCGGGGCATCACCAGCCGCCAGGCGTACCAGGTCTGCGGCCAGCCGCTGACCAGCAGCAGCGGCGGCCCGTCGCCGCCCGACACGGTGTGCAGCCGCACCCCGTCCACGTCGACCAGGTGGCTCGCGAACGTGCCGGTGAAGCCGGGCGGCAGCCACGGCACCCCGTCGACCGTGCCGAAACCGCGGACCGGCTCGCCGGGCTGTGCCATCGGTCTCCTCCCGTAGGGGCGGCCGGCGCTACGGGGCCATGCGGCTGGCGGCGTCCAGGGCGGTGCGGATGGCCCCCTCACCGGCCGGGCGGCCCTGCTCGTAGTCCATCGGGCCGTAGGGGGCGCCGTAGACCGGCTCACCGGGCTGCTGGCGCCAGCTTTCGGCCAGCGGCCCGTAATCGACCACGCCGTAGCCGATCTGGTCCACGAACTGGCCCACCGCCGCCAGCGCCTGGGGGTTGTCGCCGGCGATCGGGAGGTAGGAGCGTTGCGGGTCACCGGCCGGCCGGGCCAGGTTGCGCAGGTGGTGGTAGTAGATGTTGTTGAACGCCTTGACCACCGAGGCGCCCAGCAGGTGGCGCTGCAGCAGCTGGCTGCTGCAGATCTGGCCGGAGTCGAGGTCGGCGATGTGCCCGTCGCGCTGGGGATAGTAGTTGTTGGCGTCGATCACGGCCTTGTCCACCAGCGGGCGGACCGGCAGGTGGCGGATGGCGGCCAACGGCGTCGCCACCACCACGAAGTCGCCCTCCTCGGCCGTGTTGTCGACGCTTTCCGCGCGCGCCATGGGGCCGAGCTCGGCCACCAGGTCCTTGAGGGTGTCCGGGCCGCGTGAGTTGCTCACTACCACCATGTGCCCGGCCGCCACGCTGAGCCGGGCCACCGTGCCACCGATCCTGCCGCTGCCTATGAACCCGATGGTCGCCATACCGCCGATGATCTCACCGGCGGGGGCGGACATTCCGGACCGGGGCCGGCGGAGCGACCTGGTGGTTGCGCAGGTGCTCGTAGACCACGCTGGTGCGGACGTCGGCGACCTCGGGGCGCTGGGTGAGCCGGTCGATGACGAACGCGTACAGGTCCTGGTTGTCGGCCACCGCCACGTGGATCAGGAAGTCCTCGTTGCCGGAGACCACGAACACCCCGATCGTCTCGGGCAGGGCGCTCACCCAGTCGCGGAAGCCCTCGATGGTGTCGCGGGCGGGCGGCCGGATCCGCACCGCGATCAGCGCCTGCACCGGCCGGCCGAGCTGGGCCAGGTCGACGTCGAGCAGGGCGCCGCGGATCACCCCGCGCTGGCGCAGGCTCCGGGTCCGGTCGAGCGCGGTGGTGGGGGCGACCCCGACCGCGGCGGCAATGTCCCGGTTGGTCCGCCGCGCATCGGCCTGCAGTTCCCGCAGGATCGCCGTATCTAGTTCGTCGAGGTCCGCCATGTGGGCCATCATTCCGTATAAAAGGCGGGTTAGTTGCCGTAGCTTCGCATGTCTGCTTAGAGTACAGCGATATTCGCGTACGGAAGGAAGACAGTTGATGAGCGACGGCCAGTCCCCGGAGCCGCTTGGTTACCGGCCCGAGGAGATCGTCACCAGCGAGCCGACCCGGTCGGCCCGCTACAAGTGGGCGATCGTGGTGGACGCGACCGCCCCAGCCGGGCTGATGGCCAACGCGGTCGCCTGCGTCGCGGCCAGCACCGGCGCCCTGGTCGAGGGGCTGATCGCCCACGGCGGGGCCGACGCGGCCGGGCATCCCCATCCGGGGCTGCCGTGGGCCGGGTGCGCGGTGCTGCAGGGCACGCCGGAGGAGATCGCGGCCGTGCACGCCAAGGCCAGCACCGCCGACGGGGTGCTGGTGGTGGACATGCCCGCCTCGGCCCAGACCAACCGGGTCTACGACCAGTACCTGGCCGAGCTGGCCGGGACCAAGCCGGAGGATCTCGGGGTCAGCGCGTTCAGCGTGTTCGGCCCCCGCAACCGGGTCGACAAACTGGTGAAGAAGCTGGCTCTCCTCTAGTCGCCGGCGGCGGGGTCAGCGGGCAGGCTGGGGCCGGCCGGGATGTCGGCGTCGAGCAGGGCGCTCGCTCCGGCCGCCCGGACGGTGGCGTTCTCGCTGCGTTCCCGCAGCCGGTCCAGGGTCTCGGAGTCGCCCAGCGGTACCGCCGCCTGCAGGCGTTCGCGGGCCTGGACGTCGGGCAGGTCCATGACCGCGTCGACCAGGCTGGCCCGGTGTCCCGGGGGGATGTGGCCGGGCGCGGCGTGCAGGGAGGCCTGGGCGGTGGTGGTCCCGGAGTCGTCCACCGGTGGAATGGTCACGTCGGCGGCAGCGACGGTCTGCTCGCCTTCTTTGATCTCGAGATGGTGCTGGCGGCCAGGATCGGTCATCAGAAGGCTCCTGGGAGAGATATCGTACGCGGGGCAGCGTCACCCCGACCAGTTCGGTAACTGGCGTGCCCGGCGCAATCCGCGCCAAACGGGTGATTCGGACATGAATTTCCGGGCAGTGGGCAGCTGTACCGCTGTTGGCTACGGTCACTTTTGCTATGCATGACTAGCCGGGCCGCGTAAAGTCTCACCCAGCGTAAGCGTTCATTACTTCCCGATTCAGCTCACCATGGGGTCGCTTCAGCACGCATGATCGGATACCGCGCTGGGTCGGCGATGCTCTCCGCGACGCCGGGCAATCCCGGCCAGAAGGCAAGCAACCCATTCACCGGACCTGGGCTGTGGTCCCGGGTGTGGCCGTTCGCCGCGCTGGCGGTACTGGCGGAGGCCAGCGTGGCCCTGCCCCCGGGCCCCCGGTCGGCCGTCGCGGTGCTGGTCAGTGTCCTGCTGCTGCTGGCGACGGCGGCCGCGTTCGGCCTGCCGTGGTCGCGGCTGCCGGACTGGCTGCCGGTGCTGGTGCCGCTGCTGTACACCGGCTCGGTGCTGGCGCTCATCCTGGCGGCCGGGACCAACAGCGGAGCCGGCATCGTGATCTTGATGCCGCTGGTGTGGACGGCGCTGTTCCAGCGGCGTATCGACTCGGCCTGCCTGGTGGCCGCGATCGTGATCGTGGAGATCATCGTGTCGCTGGTCCCGACCTCGGTGGGGGCCGGGGTGACGATCCGCCGGGTCATCTTCTGGGCCACGCTGGGGGCGCTGGTCTCGCTGGCCACCCACGGGCTGCGGGAGAGCATCCAGCGCTCGCAGGACCGGACCGCCCAGCTGCAGAGCCGCCTGCGGGAGCTGACCGTGCTCGCGGACCGGGACCGGATCGCGGCCGACCTGCGCGACAAGGTGATCCAGCGGATCTTCGCGGCCGGGCTGACGCTGCAGAGCGTGGCCTCGCAGACGTCCGAGCGTGACGTCCAGAACAAGATCGGGACCACCGTCACCGAGCTTGACCAGACCGTGCGGATGCTGCGGGACGCGATCTTCGGCCTCGAGCAGCGGCCCGGGGAGCTGACCTTCCGCCAGGAGATCATGGTGCTGGTCGGGGACCTGTCCCCCGCTCCCGAGGTCAGCTTCAGCGGCCCGGTCGACACCGCGCTGCCCCCCGCCGCCCGCGACGAGCTGATCAGCCGCCTGGCGGAGGCGCTGAGCCCCGGCGGCGCGGCGGGCGGCGCCACCCGGATCAGCTTCTCGGCCGGCCACGACAGTTTCCGGACCGTGATCGAGACCGGCGCCGACGGGTCGCCGGTGTCCTGGACGATCGCGGCCGAGCCGGGGTAACGAACGGCGGGGCGGCGGACACTTAAGAGTGTGACAACGCTGCGAATCGCACACGCCGAGCCCCGGCCCGGGCCGCGGCCCGGCGGCGGCTTCTGTACCCGTGGCTACCTGGTGGTGCTGGCCGACGACGGCGGCCGGGCGGTGCCGCTGTGGCTGCCGGGGGCCGGCTTCCTGGCCACGCTGCTGGAACGGCCGGCCGCCGAGGTCAGCACCGACGTGGTGCCGCCCGAGCTGGCCGTCCGGCTGCTGGACGCGGCCGGGGCCCAGGTGACCGGCGTGGACATCGACCTGACGGCGGCGGCCGCGGACAAGCTCGATCCCGAGACCGCGGTGGCGCGGATCAGGCTGGCCGGCCCGGCCGGGACCCGGGCGGTCACCGCCGATCTCAGCCTGGGGCTGGCGCTGGCGGTCGCGGCCGGCGCCCCGGTCCGGCTCGACGGCGCGGTGCTGGACCGGGTGGCGGTCCCGGTCACCGGCAACGACCTGCTCACCCCGTTCGAGGACCGGGTGCCGCCCCAGGCCCGGCGGCCGTGAACGCGGGCGGCTCCGACGAGGCTGGGTTCTCCGGGCCCGCGGACGGGGACCTGGTCCGGCTGGCCCGCGACGGCGACCCGGCGGCGTTCCGGCTGCTGGTCGAGCGGCACCAGCCGATGGTGCGGGCCCGGGCCCGGCCGCTGGGCGACCCGGGCGACGTGGACGACATCGTGCAGGAAGCGTTCCTGCAGGCGTTCCTGGCCCTGGACCGGCTGCGCGACCCGGACAAGTTCGCGGGCTGGCTGGCCGGGATCGTGTTCAACGTCGGCCGCCGTCTGCGCCGCCGGGCTCCGGTCACGCTGGTGGCCGACTGGCCCGAAGCGCTGCACCCGGCCGCCGCCGACGGGCAGCCGTCGGCCGAGGACCTGGACCGGGCCGACGCGGTGCGGGCGGCGGTGGCGGCCCTGCCGGCCGGCCAGCGGCGCGCGGTCGCCCTGCACTACTACGCCGACCGGCCCGCCGGCCAGGTCGCGGCGACGGCCGGTGCGGCCCGGGCCAGCCTGCACAAGGCCCGGCGGCGGCTGCGCAGCTACCTGACCGAGCACCGCCCCGATCTCGTTCCCGACGCCGGGAGGACCGCCATGACCACCGTCCGCCTCGCCCGCATCGAGCGCCGCATCCCGCCCGGCCCGGTCCCGGACCGGTTCCCGACCCACGTGATGGTGCTGGCCGACGACGCCGGCGGCCGGGAGCTGCCGATCTGGCTACTGGGCCGGGACAGCCACCGGTTTGCAAAGGAAGCAGGGTCCGCCCCGGCCGCCGACCAGCTGACCGCCCGGCTGCTGGCGGCGGCCGGGACCCGGGTGAGCGCGGTCGAGGTCGGGGAGCTGGGCCCGGAGGTGACGGTGGCCCGGGTCGAGCTGGCCACCCCGGGCGGCCCCGGGCAGGTGACGACCCGGCTGATCGACGGCCTGGCGCTGGCCATCGCGGCCGGGGCGCCGATCCGGGTGGCCGGCCCGGTACTGCACCGGCTGGGAGTGCCGGCCGGGACCGACGGCGACCGCTCGGTGCCCGAACAGACCGCACGCGACCTGCGGCTGGACCAGCCAGTGGCGGGCGCGCCGGCCAACCTGGCCTTCGCCGACGGCCTCGGCCAGTGGGCCGTGGGCGGCAGCTTCACCGAGAACCCGGTGCGGTCGCACTGGCAGGACTACACCGCCCGGGCCGGCGACGGAGCCGCGGTGCTGACGGCGGCGGTGCCGGAACCGGCCGGCTTCGCCTGGCTGGCTCAGGAGATCGGGGCCGACCGGTACCGGGGCGCGGTGGTCAGCTTCCGCGGCCGGTTCCGGGTCGGCGCCGGCGCGGGCCAGGCCGGGCTGTTCGTGCGGGTCACGGGGGCGCGGGACGTGCGCGGGCCGTTCACGGCGGCCGCCGCCGAGGCCGATCCGCGCAACCACCTGGTCCCGGTGGAAAGCGACGGCGACTGGGCCGCGCACGAGGTCACGGTGCCGATCCCCGACCAGGCGGCCCGGATCGCGTTCGGGGTCTTCCTGGCCGGCCCGGGCCGGATCGAGCTGCGCGACCTGGCGTTCACCCGGGCAGGCTGAGCACGGCGGCGACGTTCAAAGGGTGATCGGCCAGGTGTGGACGGGCTCGTTGGTGTGCATATGGTCGATGTAGCGCTGGGTCATCAGCCGGAGGGCCTCGTTGCGGTCGGCCGCGCCGTGGTTGCTGAGCGCCGCCACCGTCGCCTTCTGCCAGGCGGCGCCGGTCTGGCCGGTCAGGCAGCGCTGCTCGATGATCTCCAGCAGCCGATCGGCCTGGTCGTTGGCGACGCCCCAGGCGGCCAGGCCGTCGCGGGCCAGCGGCAGCAGGCGGCGCAGGACCAGTTCGGCGGCCGGTGCCTCCCCGAGGCCGGGCCAGTACAGCCGGGCGTCGATGCCGTTACGGGCCGCCTCGTGCAGGTTCTCGGCGGCGGTGGCGAACGACAGCTGGGTCCAGATCGGCCGCTGGGCCTCGGCCAGCGACCGCAGCAGGCCGTAGTAGAACGCGGCGTTGGCGACCACGTCGACGACCGACGGGCCGGCCGGCAGCACCCGGTTCTCCACCCGCAGGTGCGGCAGGCCGTCGGCGACCGCATAGACCGGCCGGTTCCAGCGGTAGACGGTCCCGTTGTGCAGGCTCATCTCCGACAGCTGGGGGCAGCCGCCCTGGTCGAGGACGACGACCGGGTCCTCGTCGTCGCAGACCGGCAGCAGCGCCGGGAAGTAGCGGATGTTCTCCTCGAACAGGTCGAACACCGAGGTGATCCAGCGCTCGCCGAACCACACCCGCGGCCGCACCCCCTGGTGCTTGAGCTCGTCCGGGCGGGTGTCGGTGGCCTGCTCGAACAGGGTGATGCGGGTCTCGTCCCACAGCTCGCGGCCGAACAGGTACGGCGAGTTGGCGGCCAGCGCGACCTGGACGCCGGCGATGGCCTGGGCCGCGTTCCAGTAGTTGGCGAACTCCTCCGGGCTGACCTGGACGTGCAGCTGGACGCTGGTGCAGGCCGCCTCCGGGGTGATGCTGCCCGCGTGGGTCAGCAGCCGCTCCGAGCCGTCGATGGCGATCCGCATGTCCTCGCCGCGGGCGGCGAAGATCTGCTCGTTCAGCACCCGGTAGCGGGTGTTGGCCGAGATCGTGCCCTCGTGCATGTGGTCTTCGCGGAGCGTGGGCAAGATGCCGACCATGACCAGGCGGCTGCCGACCTTGCTGGCCTTCTCATCGGCATTGTTGAGGCTGGCCCGGAGCTCGTCCTCGAGGTCGGACACGGCGGTGCCGCTCAGCTCCTGCGGCGGCACGTTGATCTCCAGGTTGAACTGGCCGAGCTCGGTCGACCAGGCCGGGTCGGCGATCGCGTCGAGTACGTCGGCGTTCTGCATCGACGGTTCGCCCTGGTCATCGACCAGGTTCAGCTCGATCTCGACGCCCACCTGGGCGGGCTCGCCCTCGAACCGATGCTCGCGCAGCATGCGGGCGAACACGTCCAGCGATCGCCGCACCTTGTCACGATATTTCCGGCGATCCTCGCCGCTGATCTTGATGGCGTCAATATCCCGGCCCACCAGGCCTCCACATACTTTATTTACAGATTCGCACGGCGGCGCGCCGGGCGCTAGCTACGTACGTGCCTGGTGGCCACCAGGGTGTCGTGGATGGCGGCGGCGAACTCAGCCGGGCACTCCAGCGGGGTGAAGTGACCGGCCCCGTCGACCGGGCGCAGGGTCGCGGCGCTGAAGAACTCCTCCAGCCGGTCCGACCAGGCCCGCGGGAACAGCGGGTCGAACTCCGGCCACAGCGCGGTGACCGGCACCGCGATACGGTCGGCGGGGTCGGGGACCTGCTCGGCCAGCGACCGCGCGACCGCCCCGGAGCCGGACCGGTACCAGGCGATCGAGGCGGTGAACGCGCCCGGCGGGCTGTAGACCGCGACCAGGTGGTCCAGATAGCTCGGGTCGAGCTCGAATCCCGGCCCCGACCAGTGCGACCAGAAGTGCGACAGGTAGGCCCGCACCTGATCCGGCTGACCGTCGATGAGCTGGTCGGCCAGCGCCAGCTGGTGGAACGACTGGTACCAGAACTCGCGCTGGGGCTGCGGCTCCAGCACCCGGCGGCCGATGCCGGGAAATGGCGGCGACAGCACCAGGCCCCGCAACAGCTCGGGGTACTGCGCCGCCATCGCCTGGGCGACCCGGCTGCCGACGTCGTAGCCAGCCAGCAGCACCGGGCCGAGGTCAAGTTCGCGGATCAGCCCGGCGACGCTGCGGGCCTGCCCGGCCGGCCCGTACTGGGCGGCACTGTACTGGTCGGCCGGGTGCTTGTCGGACTCCCCGAACCCGCGCAGGTCCGGCACGATCACGTCGCAGCCGCTGGCCAGGGCCAGGGCCGGGCCGAGCACCCGGAAATCGGTGCGGTCCCCCGGCCAGCCGTGCAGCAGGATCACCGGCTCGCCGGTCCCGGACCGATCGTAGGCGAGGGCGAAGCCATCGACCGGCGCGCTCCGCGGCATCGGCGCCTCCCGAATCGTGGTCGCTGTGGTCCAGACCACCTATATCCGCGCACCGGCCCGCCTAAACGACGGTACGGAGCGGACCCCCTCCCCTCCCCTCTAGGGAAGAGGGTCCTGCTCCGTGCCGTCCCCCACCCATCCCCCCACGGGACGTACCCTCCGCAAGGCCGGAATGAGGGGCCGCGCGACCCGAGCCCCCCGGTCGTGCCCGTCCCTCATCCCGGCTGGCTCCAGCTAACCCGCTCATCGGCCGCGCGAACATCCCCGAAGTCGGGGATGAGAACGCCACCGGGGCCGGGCCTAAACTCCATACGGCAGCAGCTGCGCCCACCAACCAGCGACCCGAGGACAAGCGGATGACGATACAGCCCGCCACCACGGTGACGGCGCACGTCAGGACGCCGACCGGGCTGGTCGTGAAGGTGCCGGAGGGGAGCCGGCTGATCTTCGGGCGGGGCACCGACGCCGACCTGACGATCGCGGTCGGCCGGGGCCTGTCCCGGCGAGCCGGGGTGATCAGCGTGCTGTCGGACGGAGCCTGGATCGCCAACATCAGCCGCACCCACGCGCTGTACACCGAGGGCGACGGCTACCGGATCCGGCTGCCGCGGATGGAAGAGGACGGCGAGCCGGTCGGCGGCTGGTTCCTGCGGACCGGGACCACCCTGGTCGGCTCGCGGGCCATGCTCGACGAGGGCCAGCCGGTGGCGGTGACGATCAGCGGCAGCACCAGCTGGGACGAGGTGGCCGACGACACCAGCCGGGTCCGCCCGGACACCGAGACCACGCTGCTGCCGCTGTACCTGGACCCGATGACCAAGATCTTCCTGGTCGCGCTGATGTGGTGCCGGCCGTGGCTGCTGGACCCGGCCGCGACCACGCCGCTGCCGCGGACGCCGGAGATCGCCCGGGCGGCGCTCGAGGTGACCGGCGCCTACCACGAGCTGGAGCGGTTCGACACCGACCCGGACTTCCGCGACCGGCTGTCGTCGCGGGTGGCCGAGCACATCAAGGTCATCCGGCGCAAGATCACCGAGCGCGGGCTGATCACGTCCACCCTGCGGCTGTCGGACGAGGTGGTCGTGCGGATCCTGATCGAGCACGGCATCATCACCCGGGCCGACCTGGGCCGCCTGAACGACCCGGCCTGGTGCTCCCGGCAGGAGGACCTGTGGTGGACCCAGCAAGCCTGAGCGCGGTCAGCCGGTCGGCTGGCCGTAGCCCCCGGGGGGCTGGCCGGTCGGCGGTGCCCCCGTCGGCGGCTGACCGGTGGGCGGCGGGTTGGCCGGCCGCGGGGGCGGGGGCGGGCTCACCCGGAATCTGGCGGTCGCCCGGCGGCCACCGGCTCCGGTCACCAGCACCTCGTAGTCCCCGACCGGGATGGTCGTGCGGAAGAAATGATGGTCCTGGTCGATCGTGTAGTTGAACGTGCCGACCGGGTCCACCTCCGGGTGCCAGGACGAAGTGCCGTGGCCGACCAGCGAGATGCTGACCGCGGTGTTCGGCTCGAACCCCATGCCGTGCACCTCGAAGCCGGTCACCCCGTCGCCGTTCGGCTGGCCGAGTTCCAGCTTCGGCGTCGAACTGGTGCCGGTCGGCACCGTGCTGGGTACCGGCGGCGGGCCCTGGCCACCGCCGCCGGAGGCGGAGTTGCTGGCCTGTTTGAGGGCCGGGTCGACCTTGGGGCCGAGGTAGGCGCCACCGACGACGAGGACGGCGGCCCCGGCCAGACCGCCGGCCGCGATCAGGCCGGCCCGGACCCGGCGGTCCCGGGATCCCGGCGGCGGGCCCGGGCTGGTGGTGGCGGTTCTGGTGCCGGTCCCGGCGGGCGGGCGGCCGTCCGGCTTGCTGCCGCGGCTCCCGCGGGTGCCGTGCCGGGGGCCGGTGCGCGGGAGCGGGGATGGCAGCGCGGTCTGGGAGGCGGAGGTCGGCTCGTCACCGGTCGGCTCGTCGTCGTCGGCGGTGTTGTCGACCGGGTCGACGACCTCGGGCTGCGGGCTGCGGACGTAGTTGCCGATCAGCGCCATGGCGGTGCCCGGCAGGTAGGTGTGGCCGTCGGCCGGATCGACCGAGCCCTCGACGAACGAGCCCAGCCCGGCCAGCAGCTTGGCCGACGTCAGCCGGTCGCGGGGACTGTGGGTCAGGCAGGCGGTGACCAGCCCGGTCAGGTCGTCCGGCAGCCCGGCCAGGTCGGGCGGCTCGGTGGCCAGCTTGACCAGCACGTCCATCACGGTCTCGCCGTGGTAGGGCGCGTGCCCGGTGGCGGCGTACAGCAGCGTGGCCCCGAGTGAGTAGACATCGCTCGCCGGTGAGGCCTGCTGGGAGTCGCGGGCCTGCTCGGGGGCCATGTAGCCGGGGGTGCCGACCGCGCCGCGGGTGACGGTCAGCGCCACCCGCTCGGCCGCCCGGGCCACCCCGAAGTCGATGACGCGGGGCCCGTCCGGGGCCACCAGCACGTTGGAGGGCTTGAGGTCGCGGTGGATCAGGCCGGCCAGGTGGATGGACTCCAGCGCCTCGGCGCAGCCGGCCGCCAGCCACCTGACCGACTCCACCGGCAGCGGGCCGGTCGCGTTGACCAGCTGCTTCAGCGTCGGGGCGGGGACGTAGGCGGTGGCCAGCCAGGGCACGTCGGCGTCGGCGTCGGCCGCCACCACGGCCGCGGTGAACACCCCGCTGACCCGCCGGGCGGCCGCCACCTCACGGGCGAACCGGGCCCGGAAGCCGGGCTCCTCGGCCAGTTCGATCTTGATAGTCTTGACCGCAACCAGCCGGCCGGCCGGGGAACGGCCCAGGAACACCTGACCCATCGCGCCGGCCCCGAGACGGCCCAGCAGCGTGTAGGGCCCGATCCGTTCGGGATCCCAACGGCGCAGCGACTCCAGCGTTGGCTGCGACACAATCATTGGCCTCCCATGGCCCGACCCCGGCGACTATCCCATGATGCCGAATTTCGCGACTTTCGCACTTGTTTCTGAGATTGCACATTAAGCGGTATCGGGTGCGTAAGGCCACGTTGCGGACCGCAAGCGGGCGGCCCGGGAGAGCCGCTACGGCCGGGGTTGCGCCCGGTGGCGGCTGAGCCCGAACGGACGTTCACGGCAAATGCCAGGCTGACCAGCAATGATGCCTTGCTGACAATTAACTGGGCGCTGGCCCGGGACGGGAGGTGATTATTTCGGCGATTTCAGCCGAGCACTTCCTCGGGGCTGGCGGCGGCCGGGAAGCCCGAACTGGCCCCCCACATCTCCGCGAACCGGCCTTCGTCGAAGCGGAAGATCTCGAACAGCACGGGCGGCGGATCCCCGTCCGCGAGCGCGATCCCCTCCACGACCGAGCGGACGGCCGCCTTGTCCCCGTCGACCAGGATGTCCTGGGCGACCACCCGCAGACCGGGGTACCGGGTGGTGAGCATGGTCCAGGGCGGCCTGGCCGGCCGCGAACCCGGTGGCGCCGAGCGGGTGGCTGTAGAACCCGGGGGTGTGCAGGCGGGCGGCCTGGCCGAACCGGCGGGTGTTGAAGCACTCCTGGAGCTGCCGCACCAGGGCGCTCGCTTCGTCACGGGTGATCATGGGGGTCCTTTCATCGCGGAGGCCCGGCGGCGCCGTCTAACCGGTGCGCCGCCCCGGTTATGGACAGAGTATCCGGTGCGCCGCCCCGGTTATGCTGGGGCCGATGGCTACCGACCGTGAACCGCGCGCCGACGCCCGGCGGAACCGGGAGCGGGTACTGCGGACGGCGCAGCAGCTGTTCGCGGCCGAGGGCCTGGGCGTCCCGCTCGATGAGATCGCCCGCCGGGCCGGAGTCGGGCCAGGCACCGTGCATCGGCATTTCCCGGCCAAGGAGGCGCTCTACCTGGCGGTTGCCATCGACATGCTGGAGCGGCTGGTGGCCGAGGCGGACGCGCTGGCGGCCGGCGATGACCCGGGCGCGCTGTTCACGCTGCTGGCCCGGATGATGGCCGCCGGGGCCGAGAACGTCGCGGTCAAGAGCGCGCTCACGGCGGCCGAGTTCGACCTGCGGACCGCCGCCCCCGACGTCGCCGCTGAGCTCACGCGCCAGGTGGGTGGGCTCCTGGACCGGGCCCAGGCGGCCGGGGTGGCGCGGCCCGATGTCAGCGTGGGCGAAGTGCTGGCGCTGGTGGCGGGGGCATTCGCCGCGATCCGGCACGCCGGGGCCGAGACCAGCCGCCCGCGTGCAGAGCATATTGCCCGGCTCATCGTCGATGGATTGAGGACCCAGGCCCGGTGAAGGAGAACAGCGTGCCGGAAACGTCGGTGGTGGCGGTGCTGGGGGTGGATGCGGGCCAGCTGCCGCCGGGGCTGCCCGCGCAGTGGCCGGGGTGTGAAATACGGATGATCGCCTCGGGCGCGCAGCTGGTGCGGGAGGCAGCCGACGCGGACGTGGTGTTCCTGTGGGAGCAGGTGGGCTGGCTGCGGGAGCACTGGGGCTGGAGCGACCGGCTGCGCTGGGTGGCGGCGCCGACCGCCGGGGTCGACTGGCTGCTGTTCCCGGCGCTGACGAGCAGCGACGTGGTCGTCACCAACGCGGCCGGGGTGTTCGACGACGCGATCGCCGAGTACACGCTGGCGCTGGTGGCCGCGATCTGCACCGGCCTGCCGGCCACCCTGCGGCTGCAGGCCCGGCACCAGTGGCAGCACCGGGAGACCCGGCGGCTGGCCGGCCGCCGGGCGGTCATCGTCGGGGCGGGCGGGATCGGCCGCGCCATCCACCGGGCGCTGACCGGGGCCGGGCTGGCCGCCCGGTGCGTCGCCCGGCAGCGCCGGGCCGACCCCGAACTGGGTGAGATAGCGCCGTTGGCCGACCTACCGGCGCTGTTGCCGGGCGCCGACTTCGTCGTCCTGGCGCTGCCGCTGACCGTGTCCACCCGGGGCGTCATCGGCCCGGCCGAACTGGACCGGATGGACGCCGGCAGCTGGCTGATCAACGTGGGGCGGGGCGCCCTGGCCGACGAGGACGCGCTGGCGGCGGCGCTGGGCTCCGGCGTCATCGGCGGAGCCGCCCTGGACGTGTTCAGCACCGAGCCGCTGCCGGCCGGCGCCCCCTGGTGGGACCTGCCCAACGTGATCGTGTCCCCGCACATGTCCGGCGACTTCCAGGGCTGGCAGCAGGCGCTGACCGGTCTGTTCACCGACCAGCTGCGGCGCTGGCAGGCCGGTCAGCCGCTCATCAACGTGGTCGACAAGCGGCTGGGCTTCGTCGTCGACCGCTAGCTGTACTGTCCGGGGACGTTGGTCAACCTGGTGATGGGCGCTGAGCGTCCGATCGCGGTGTGGGGCCGGTGGTGATTGTAGTGGTGGAGCCAGGCTGGGAACGCTGCGCGGCGGGCGTGGTCGCTGGCGTAGAACTTCTTGA
>JAFAYQ010000031.1 GCA_019240215.1 Actinomycetota bacterium
CCCGCAGCGGCGAAGCCCCACCGCGGCCCGGCTCGACCCTGCGGGTCCCGACCGCCCGCAGCGCCCCGTCGGCGTCCGCCCCGGCCGGCCGGCCGACCACGCCCCGCAGCGCTCCGACCAGCGGACGCGCCGCTCCGGCGGCCCCGCCCGCCGCGTCGGGTCCGCCCCCGGCCGCCGGTCGCCCGGCCGCGGCCTCGTCCGGAGGCGGCAGCCGTCCGACGGCCGCTCGTTCGGGCGGCTCGTGGTGGCGGTCGAGCGGCGCCTCGTCGGCCGGCTCCCCGGGGTCGTCCGCTAGTTCCTCCGCTAGCTCGTCGGGTAGCTCGTCCGGCGGCGGCCTGTTCGGCGGCCGGGCCAGTCGCCCGTCGGCGCCGCCCCCGCCGGCCGGGCCCGCCCCGGCCCCGCCGCCCGGTCCGTCCACCTTCGGCGGGCGCCCGTCGGCCAGCCGGACCCGCGGCACCAGCGGCGGCGGTAACGGCAACGGCGCCCGGCCACGACCGTCCGGTGGCTCCGGTGGTTCCGGCAGCTCTGGTGGCTCTGGTGGCGGTGGTCCGTGGTCCGGCCCGTCGGCCCGCCCACGCTGGCAGCCGGGCCCGATCCGCCCCTCCAGCGGCTGGATGGGCAGCAGCGGCCAGGCCGAATCCGGTGATGCCCCGTCGTCGTCCGGGTCGGCGGGCCAGCGCGAGAACGGTCAACGCGACAGCGGCCCGCCGGGCCAGCCCGAGACGCCCCTGCCGTTCTGGCTCCGTCCCGTCCGGCGGAAGAAATAGCACCAGACCATGGACCTGTCACCAGGCCAGCAGAAGGCTCTGTTCGCGGCCGTGGTGGTGGTGCTGGTCGGCCTCGGCATCTGGCTGACCGCATCCCCGCACGGCAGTAAACAGCCATCCAGCGCCAAATCGCCCTCGCCGACCGCCGCGGCCTCGACCCCGGCGGCGGCGGGTGGGTCGCCGTCGGCGGTCCCGGTGCCGACCGGCTCCGGGAGCGTCAACATCTACCAGTGGCTGCCGTTTAGCCAGCAGGCGCTGGCCCGCGCGGCCGCCGTCACCACCAAGGTGACCCAGGACTACAACACCTTCAGCTACACCGAGAACGCGGCCGGCTACGTCGCCTCGATGAACGGGCTGATCACCAGCCAGCTCAGCCAGACCCTCAAGAACGGTTACAGCACGTTCGGGGTCGCGCAGACCCGCACCAGCCAGAAGCAGATCTCGACCGGCACCGCCGCCATCGACTCGATCCGGACGTTCGGCAACGGCAGCATCACGTTCGTGGTCACCGGCACCCAGAAGCTGGCCAGCACCAACGGCACCACCACCAACACCAACCAGTACGCGGTCACCGTCACCGGCCAGGGCAGCTCCTGGCAGGTCTACGACATCGAACCGGCGTCGGCAGGTAACACATGACCCGGGCCGGTCGCGACGCTGGCGTCAGCCAGATCGTCGTTATCGGCGTCGTCGGCGTGGTCGCGTTGCTCCTGATCGGGGTGCTGACCATCCCCATGCTGGTCGGCGGGTCCAGCCTGCTCTACTCGGCCGGCACCGGCGGTCTGGGCTGCTCCGGCAACGAGCAGCAGGCCAAGGACGCGCTGCAGTCCAAGGTCAGCAACGACGCCAAGAACTCGATCCCGTCCAACTACCTGATGTGGTACCAGAAGGTCGGCCAGCAGTACGGGGTGCCCTGGGTCCTGCTGGCCGGGATCGGCACGGTCGAGAGCGACAACGGCCGCGACCCCGCGACCGGGGTGTCCAGCGGCGACAACGGCTTCGGGGCGGCCGGCCCGATGCAGATCGGGATCGGCGGCGCGGCCGGCAACACCTGGGGCGGCGCCCCCAGCCACCCGGCCTCGGAGAAGGTCGCCGGGGTGGCCACCGACGAGGACGGCGACGGCATCGCCAGCGTCTACGACCCGGCCGACGCGATCGCCGGCACCGCCAAGGACCTGCTCGCCCACGGGGTGCTCAGCAACCCGTCGACCGCCATCTTCGCCTACAACCACCTGCAGTCCTACGTCCAGGCGGTGGAGAGCTACGCCAACCAGTACGCCAGCGGTGGTTACACGGTCTCCCAGTCGGTCGGCAGCACCTCGACCACCGCGGCCGCCTGCGTACAGCTGGCCGGGACCGTGGTCGGCGGCAACGGCACCACCACGACCGTGCCCAACTCGGCGGTGGCGGCGGTCATCTCCTACGCCGAGCAGCAGATCGGCAAGCCCTACCTGTGGGGCGGCACCGGCCCCGACGCCTTCGACTGCTCGGGCCTGATGATGATGGCCTACCAGTCGGCCGGCATCGACATCCCGCGCACCTCCGAGGACCAGTTCAGCTGGGGCCCGAGCGTCCCCGCCAACCAGGTCGAACCGGGTGACCTGGTGTTCTTCGCCGGCTCGGACGGCACCACGACCAGCCCCGGCCACGTCGGCCTGGTCATCGGCGGCGGCAAGATGATCGAGGCCTACGCCACCGGCTTCCCGGTCCGGATCTCCACCTACGGCAGCTCCACCTCCGCCCCCGGCGACGGCCAGGTGGTCGGTTTCACCCGCCCCTGGGCCCACGCCGGCGTCACCATCCCCGGCGGCCCCGCCTCCGCCGCCCCCACCACCGGCGCCCCCACCCCCTGACCCCCTACCTGCCCTGCGGCGCCGCCGCCAAGCGGTACGCCCGCGTCCTGGACCACCTGGGCGTCACCGGGGTGCACGCCCACAGCCTGCGCCACCAGTTCGCCAGCGAAGCCCTCGACACCCACCCCCGCTGGACCACCCCGCCCAGCCCGGGCGTCTAGCGACCGCCGCCCCAGCCCGGCATTTGGCGCGGCCCGGCACAATGAACGGTATGACATAGGGGCCTGACCGCTGGCACCGATGGCTGATGGACGCGCGATTCGGCGGCGTTCCCGCTGTCCGTGAGCGTCTTCTCACCGATCACTTGTATCCGGTCAGGGATACGGTGCTCGACAAGGCCACGCTGGAGCCCGGTGACACCGTGCTCGACGTGGGCACCGGGGACGGCCTGATCGCCTTCGGCGCGCTGGAACGGCTCGGGCCGTCTGGTCACGTGGTCTTCTCCGACATCTCCAAGGACCTGCTCGATCACTGCCGCGCAGCCGCCGCCGCGGAGGGTCTGCTTGACCGGTGCCGGTTCGTCTTGGCGTCGGCGGATTCGCTGGCTGATATCGCCGACGCCTCGGTCGATGTCGTCACTACCAGGTCCGTCCTGATCTACGTGAAGGAGAAGGCAGCGGCGCTGCGGGCGTTCTGCCGCGTGCTCCGACCCGGCGGACGGATCAGCCTGTTCGAGCCGGTCAGCGTGCTGATGCGCGATCCTGACCGGCTCCTCGGCTACGACATCACCCCGGTCAAGCCGCTGACGGCCAAGCTCAGAGAATTTTTCCACTCCGTCCAGCCGCCCGGCGCCAATCCCATGACCGATTTCGACGAGCGCGAGCTTATCCGGCACGCCGAGCGAGCCGGGTTCACCGACATTCACCTCGAACTGCGCGTCACCGTGAAGAACGGCAAACGGCCGGTTCCCTGGAATCATGCCCTGCGCATGTCGGCGAACCCGCTCGTGCCGCCGCTGGGCGAGGTCCTGGACCGGGTGCTCAGCCCGCAGGAGATCGCCGAGTTCACCGCGCACCTCAAGCCGCTGGTTGAGTCCGGCGCCGGCCGGGATCGGCAGGCACACGCCTATCTAGTTGCCGCCAAGGACTGAAACGGCAGGGTAAGGCTCTGGTGGTAGCGCTTGGACCACACCCGGCCCGCGCGGCCTGCACGCGATCCGCATGCAGGCCCAAGACGCCGCGCAGCCTAGCCAGCCCGCCGCATAGCCAGGCACGCCACCGGCAGGCCCCGGGCCCGACCCTAGCCACCAGCCAGAAGAGTCAGTCAGAGTCAGGAACAACCGCGCAGCCCTACCGCTGCGTCAGCATATGTTGACGAAGCTGCGACGTCAGCTTATGCTGACGGGTATGGAAACGACCCTGGAAATAGCCGAGGGCGCCGCCAGCAACGACCCCGAGGTCGGGTTGCGCGCGGTGGCCGCTCTGCGGGCTCTGACCGAACGCCTGGAGGTCCTCCAGGTCGAGAACGCCCGCTCGATGGGCTGGTCCTGGCAGGACATCGCCAGCCGCCTGGGTGTGACCAAGCAGACCGTGCACCGCAAGTACGGCCGCCGGATCGGGAGGCTCTGATGTTCGAGCGCTTCACCGCTTCGGCCCGCCGGGTCGTCGTGCAGGCCCAGCACAACGCCCGCCGCTTCGGCCACAACTACATCGGCCCCGAGCACCTGCTGCTGGGGCTCGTCGTCGACGAGGAAGACCCGGTCAGCGCGCTGCTGCGGGACCTCGGGCTCACCCCCGAGCGGACCGAGGCCGAGTTCAGCCGGCTGACCCACAGCCAGCCGGTCGGGCCGCCCGGCAGCAAGGCTCCCGTCCCCGCCGAACCGGCGGCCGGTCCGCTGTCCGGCCTGGACCGGGACGCGCTGGCCGCGATCGGCATCGACCTTGACGAGGTTCAGGCCCGGATCGAGGCCACGTTCGGGCCGGGGGCGCTGAACCGGGTCGCCCTCCGCGGCCAGGGCCACCCGGCCCGGCGCCGGCTGCTACGCCGCGGCCGCCGCGGCCCCGCCGGTACCGGCCCCGGCCATGGGTCGCCGCCCCACCACATCCCGTTCACCCCGCGGGCCAAGAAGGTCCTCGAGCTGTCGCTGCGGGAGGCGGTCGCGCTCGGCGACAACTACGTCGGTATGGAACATGTGGCCCTGGCCCTGCTGCGGATCCGTGACGGTGCGGTCCCCGAGCTGCTGGCCCGCCTGAACGTCTCACCCGACGCCGCCCGGGCGGCCCTGCTCGACCAGCACCGCAAGGCCAGCTAACTGAGCCGTGCCAGCTGAACCCCTGCTAACTGATCGTGGCCCGGCTCAGGCTGAACTGCTCGTGCCGTACGTGGTCGACCTGGCCCAGGAACGCCTTGAACTCCCCGAGCCGGTAGGCCGTCCCGTCCGGCCCGGTCGTGGTCTCCACGTGGAAGTCCCGGCCCAGGTCGGCCAGCCGCCGCAGCACGGCCGGTCCGCTCAGCCGGGGGCCGGGCCGGCCGGGTGCGGCCGCTTGTACGGCCGCCACGATCTGGGGCGCGGTCAGGAAGCCGTCCCGCCCGCGCAGCACCGCGAACACCGGGTCGTGCACGTGGGCCGACTCGTCGGCCAGCGCCAGCGGCTCGCCCTCGTGGGCCAGCGCCCGGGCGATGGCGCGCCCGACCGCCTCGGCCACGGGGGGCGGGAAGGCGTTGCCGACCTGCCGGTAGCGAGCCGTCTTGCGGCCGCTGAACTCCCAGCCCCAGTCGTCCTGCCAGCCCTGCAGCCGGGCTACCATCGCGCAGGTCAGCTTGGGCCGCAGGGCCGGGTCGGCGTCGGGCCCTGGTGCCTCGTCGGCCACCCCGAGCCCGTCCACCCCCAGCTCGGCCCAGGCCCGCTTGGCCCGGGTGGGCCCGAGGTCGGCGCCACCGTGCTTCTTCGACCCGCCGACGATCGTCGGGGCGATGCCGCTGGCCCGCCAGGCCCACTGGTCGGCGCCGGGCCAGCCGCGGGCGCCCATCAGGTCCCGCAGGGTCTCCCCGACCGTCAGGGGCGGGGTCCCCAACGGGGCCGGCCACCGGAACCAGGGCGCGTCCTCGGCCCGCACCGCGACCAGCACCGACCGCGGGCGCAGCTGGGGGACGCCGAAGTCGGAGGCCTGCAGCAGCTGCCAGCCGGGCACGTAGCCGAGCTCGCGCAGCCGGTCGAGCACGTGCTGCCGGTAGGCGGCGAACCGGTTCAGGCTGAGCCCGCGGACGTTCTCCAGCAGCAGCGCCCGCGGCCGGATCCGCCCGCACAGCTCGACCGCCCAGGCGAACAGGTCGCGCTCGTCGGTCGCGCCGAGCTGACGGCCGGCCACCGTGAACGGGGGACAGGGCACCCCGCCGGCCAGCAGGGCCACACCGCCGTAGGCCTCCGGCTCCCAGACCGCCCGGTCGGCCACGTCGCCCTGGGCCACCTTCCAGCCGGGCCGGTTGGCCCGCAGGGTGGCGCAGGCGAAGCCGTCCAGCTCGACCGCCAGCGCGTGCTCGAACCCGGCCCGCTCCAGCCCCAGCGCCTGGCCTCCCGCCCCCGCACAGATCTCGACGACCTCAAGATCCGTCACGTAGGCCCTCCTCCTGCTGCTGCGCCTGACCCTTAGTGTGGCGCAAAGGTGTCCCCGGTACCGGGCAACGGCGCGTGGCCGTCCCCGCGTGTCCTGACCGGACGTTAGCGGGTACCTCTGACAGCGGGGGTCAGCTGACCGGGCGGGAGCGCCGGGCGGCCCGGATCCGGGCCCGCGGCTCCGGCTTGCGCTCCAGCTCCTCGGGCAGCCGCAGCAGCGAGTTCGAGGTGCTGTCGACGACTTCCTCGGCGATGTCGATGACCCGGCGGCCACGGGTCCGGGCCGCGGTCCGGAGCAGGTCGAACGCGTCGCGGGTGCGCAGCCGGTGCCGTTCGGCCAGCACCCCGATGGCCTGCTCGACCCGCACCCGGGCGGTCAGCGCGTGCTCCAGCTGCTGGACGGTCACCGCCAGCCGGGCAGCTTCGTCCTGCTCGGCCGTCTCGCCCAGCGGCCGGGCATGCCGCGGCCCGGGCTTGGGCGGCGCACCCGCCCCGCCCGCCCTGCCGGCCGCACTCGTCCCGCTGGTCCCACCGGCCCCGCCGGTCTTCGCGGCCAGATCGGCGGCCAGCAGATCGGCCAGCACCATCGCGCTGGTCAGATCGGGCGCCTGCTCGTCCCCGACGACCCAGCCCCGTCCGGATCGGCGGACGACGGTCTCGTCCGTGCTCCCGCTCATCTGCGGCTGCCTTTCCTGGCCTTTCCCCAAACGGCTGGCCTGCGCTTTCGCGTACGCCAATCTGGGTAATTGATATCGCTGCCCCGTATGACATCGATAAATATAGCTGAACAAAAAAATAAACCCCGGAGTTCAGCCGCGACCCGGGCGGACCCGTGGCTGAACGACAGGGGCGGTAGGGGCCGTTGTCCCGGCTAGGCCGGCGGACCAGCACGCAACCGCGTGGGCCGCTACCCAGAACGTCCGGTTATCAACCCCATGACACAAATCCCGCCCGGCCGGTTCGTCCGGCCGGGCGATCTCGCGTCAGCTGGCGGTTAGTTCCGCCATGCGCTTTTTGACCTGAATTGATGACGGATTTACCATTACGCTGCCGTCCGGGAAGACGACGGTGGGGACAGTCTGGTTGCCCCCGTTGACGCTCATCACGTACTCAGCGGCGGCCGGGTCGCGCTCGATGTCGACCTCAGCCATCTCGATTCCTTCGCGCGCGAGCTGGGCCTTGAGCCGCTTGCAGAACGCGCACCACTGGGTCGTGTACATGGTCAGCGGAGCCGACACCTGCTGTCTCCTTCGGTCTTGGATCCCCGTTCGAGCGTTGCAACACCAAAGAGCGCCG
Organism: Actinomycetota bacterium; assembly: GCA_019240215.1. Classification (GTDB taxonomy): domain Bacteria; phylum Actinomycetota; class Actinomycetes; order Streptosporangiales; family Streptosporangiaceae; genus Bog-532. The sequence goes on from JAFAYQ010000031.1 coordinate 7,470, forward strand.
GTGCCTTCCCGAACCGCGCTCCGGTCCTACCATGGCCGGTGTGGCTGAGGATGTGACGCACCGGCTGGTAACGGTTCCCGGCGGCCGGATACACCTGGTCGAGCAGGGCACCGGCCCGCTCGTGCTGCTGATCCACGGGTTCCCGGAGTCCTGGTACTCGTGGCGGTACCAGCTGCCGGCCCTGGCGGCGGCCGGGTACCGGGCGGTCGCGATCGACGTGCGCGGATACGGCCGCTCGTCCAAGCCGGCTGACGTGGCCGCCTACCGCATCGTCGACCACGTGGCCGACAACGTGGGGGTGGTGCAGGCGCTGGGGGAGCAGCAGGCGATCGTGGTCGGCCACGACTGGGGGTCGCCGATCGCGGCCAACTCGGCCCTGCTGCGGCCGGGCGTGTTCACCGCCGTCGCCCTGCTCAGCGTGCCCTACTCGCCCCGCGGCGGCCGCCGCCCGACCGAGACCCTCGGCGCGCTCGACGACGGCCACGGCGGCGAGTTCTACATCAGCTACTTCCAGGCTCCGGGCCGGGCCGAGGCGGAGATCGAGCCGGACGTGCGCGGCTGGCTGACCGGCATCTACGCGGGCCTGACGGGCGGGGTGGTGCCCAAGGAGCAGATTCTGCCGATGCTGTTCGTGGCGCCCGGCGGGCGGCTGGCCGACCGCTTCCCCCAGCCGGCCACCCGGCCGGACTGGATGACCGAGGCCGACCTGGACTTTTTCAGTGGAGAATTCGAACGCACGGGGCTGACCGGCCCACTCAACCGCTACCGCAACATCGACCGGGACTGGGCCGATCTGGCCGCCTGGCATCATGCCCCGATCACCCAGCCGTCGCTGTTCATCGGCGGTGAGCTCGACGGCCCGACGACCTGGCAGGCCCGCTCGATCGAGAACTTCGCCGGGACGATGCCCCGGGTCATGGGCTCGCACATCCTCGACGGCTGCGGGCACTGGGTCCAGCAGGAGCGCCCGGACGAGGTCAACCAGCTGCTGACCGGCTGGCTGGACGGCCTGCCGCGCCAGGCGACGCTGCTTTGACGATGCCCGACGCCGACGCGGTGCTGGCCGCGCTGGATCCCGAGCAGCGCGAGGTTGCCCTGGCCACCCGCGGACCGGTCTGCGTGCTGGCGGGCGCGGGCACCGGGAAGACCCGGGCCATCACCCACCGGATCGCCTACGCGGCGCTGACCGGGGTGGCCGACCCGGCCCGGGTGCTGGCGCTGACGTTCACCGTGCGGGCGGCCGGCGAGCTGCGGGCCCGGCTGCGGCTGCTGGGCGGGGCCGGGCTGGGCACCGAGGCGGTCCGCGCGAGCACCTTCCACGCGGCTGCGCTGCGCCAGCTGACCTACTTCTGGCCGCGGGTCATCGGCGGCCGGGCGCCCCGGCTGGTCGAGTCCAAGCTGCCGCTGCTGGGCGAGGCCGCGCGGGTACTGCGGATCCGCCCCGGTGAGGGCGGCCTGGCCGACGTGGCCGCCGAGATCGAATGGGCCAAGGTGACCCAGACCCGGCCGGACGGCTACGTGGCGGCCGCCGCCCAGGCCGGCCGCAGCCCGGGCACGCTCGGGGCCGACGGGGTGGCGGCGCTCTACGACACCTACGAACGGCTGCGGCGCGAGCAGCAGCTGATCGACTTCGAGTCGGTGCTCGAGCTGACGGCGGCGATCGTGACCGAGAGCCGGGCCGTCGGCGACCAGGTCCGCAGTACCTTCCGGCACTTCGTGGTGGACGAGTACCAGGACGTCAACCCGCTGCAGAAGCTTCTGCTGGACGCCTGGCTGGGCGGCCGCGACGACCTGTGCGTGGTCGGCGACCCGAACCAGACGATCTACTCGTTCACCGGCGCCACCCACCAGTACCTGACCCGGTTCGCGGCCGAGCACCGCAACGCCACCGTGGTCCGCCTGGTCCGCGACTACCGGTCCACCCCGCAGGTGGTGACGCTGGCCAACCAGCTGATCGGGGCGGGCGGGCGGCCGTCGGAGTCGCAGGCCGCCCGGCTGATCGCGCAGCGGCCGTCCGGCCCCGAACCGGTGCTGACCGGCTACGGCGACGAGGCGGCCGAGGCCGAAGGCGTCGCCCACACCATCCGGGCGCTGGTCGAGGGCGGCCACCCGGCCCGCGAGATCGCGATCCTGGTCCGGATCAACGCGATGCTGGAACGGTTCGAGACCGCGCTGACCGCGGCCGGCGTCGCCTACCAGGTCCGCGGCTCGGAACGGTTCTACGACCGGCCCGAGGTGCGGCAGGCCCTCATGCTGCTGCGCGGGGCGCTGCGCGGCACCGCCGAGACCGACACCGTCGGCTCGCTGCCGGCCGAGGTCCGCACGGTGCTGTCCGGGCTCGGCCTCACCGCGGCCGAGCCGGCCGGCGGCGGCACCAGCCGTCAGCGCTGGGAGTCGCTGGTGGCGGTGGCCCAGCTGGCCGACGACCTGGCCGCCGCCCGCCCGGCCGCCACCATGGCCGACTTCGTGGCCGACCTGCAGCAGCGGGCCGCCCTCGGCCACGCCCCCGTCCTGGACGGGGTCATGCTGGCCACCATGCACGCGGCCAAGGGCCTGGAGTGGGACACGGTGGTGCTGCCGGGCCTGGTCGAAGGGGTGATGCCGATCGTCTACGCGCGCACCCCGGCCGCCGTCGAGGAGGAGCGGCGGCTGCTCTACGTGGCCGTCACCCGGGCCCGCGAACGGCTGTATCTTTCCTGGGCGGGCGCCCGCGGGAGCGGCGGCCGCGGTGGCGCCGAGCCGTCGCGTTACCTGGCCGCCCTGCGAGCCGGAGCCGCGTCCCCGACCTCGAAAAAAGTGGTGAGCCGGACATGAGCAAGCAGCTCGACGCGCTGCTCGACCTGCTGGACCTGGAGCAGATCGAGCTGGACATCTTCCGCGGCCGCAGCCCCGACGAGCGGGTCCAGCGGGTGTTCGGCGGCCAGGTGGCCGGCCAGGCGCTGGTCGCCGCGGGCCGGACCGTCGACCCGGACCGGCCGGTGCACTCGCTGCACGCCTACTTCATCCGCCCCGGCGACCCGGCCGTGCCGCTGGTGTACACGGTCGAGCGGGTCCGGGACGGGCGCTCGTTCACCACCCGCCGGGTGTCCGCCATCCAGCACGGCAAGACGATCTTCACGCTGTCGGCGTCGTTCCACCGGCCCGAACCCGGTCCCGAACACGCCGACCGGATGCCCACGGTGCCGCCGCCGGAGGAGATCCCGCCCACCATCGACCGGCTCGAGAAGTTGTTCGGCGCGATCCCCGAGCAGTTCCGGGACAGCCCGATCGACGTGCGCTACGCCGGGCCGCTGACGTTCGAGGCGGAGCGCGACCCGTCCCTGCGCCGCACCGACAACCTGGTCTGGCTGCGGGTCAACGGTGAGCTGCCCGACGACCCGCTGCTGCACGTCTGCCTGATGACCTACGCCTCGGATCTGACCCTGCTCGACTCGGTGCTGCTGGGCCACGGCCTGTCGTGGGCCGACGGCCGCACCAAGGGCGCCAGCCTCGACCACGCGATGTGGTTCCACCGCCCGTTCCGGGCCGACCGCTGGCTCCTCTACGCCCAGGAATCCCCGATCGCGGCCGGTGCCCGCGGCCTGGCCCGCGGCGAAGTCTTCACCGCCGGCGGCGACCTGGTCTGCTCGGTCGTCCAGGAAGGCCTGATCCGCACCACGCTCTGACCTGACCGGCTCGGCCAGACCCGTCGGCCGCTGCCGTCCCGCCAGCCCCGGCCCGGCGTCCCGGCGCCAACCCGCTCCGCGCCGGCGTCCCCCGCGCCAACCCCGGCTCGAACGCGGTCCAGCGCCGCCCCCGCTCCGCGTCGGTTTGTCCGCGATGTCACATTGCGGACTTTCTAGTGCCCGCAATGTGACATCGGGTACAAAAGCCCCGGTCGACCGCTCACTCCGAATGGCATTCGCCCCCTTTCCGAATGCTTGATTTTTCACCTATCTGGCGGCCCCGGAACGGCCGGACATTTTCCTGAAAATCCAGGTCAAAAATAAGTTGCCCGCGCGCGGGACCCCTACATAGGCTTCTGCCATGCGTCTGGGCCACTAGTCGAAACCCCGGAGGGAGGTGCCCAGTGATGACGAACGATTACGACGTCGCGACGACCATGACGGTCGGCAGCGGTGTTGCCGCGCTGAGCGCCGCCCCGCAGGGCGCCGGCGCCACCGGCCTGTCCGCTTCGTGGTGCACGGGGGCCTTCGGCTTCCGCCGGCCGCTGCTCGCCGATCTGGGCCAGGTCCAGGTCAAGCCGGGCTCGGACCGGGTTCAGCCGACCGCCGCCAAGAAGCCGATGCCGACCAACCGCACCAACCACAACTACATGACCCGCGTTATCGCCAATAGCGAGGGCGGATCGGGTCCGCAACCCTTGAGGGAACAACCACCGGCCTGAGCGCCGGCCAGCTCCTCAAGGCCGCGGACCCACACAGGGTCCGCGGCCTACTTGTTTCTCAGGCCTCGGCCCATCGGACGGGCGATAGAGATCGCAAGACGAGGGATGCACGAGAGGGGTTGGCTCCGATGCAGTGGCCCAATGCCACCGCCAGGGCGGATGCAGAGGGATTGACGGCGGGTCCGGTGGAGTCCGGGGGACTCCAGCTGGCCGGTATAAACCTGCCCTGCACCGAGAATCCGGAACTGTTCTTCGCCGAATCACCGCAGGACGTGGAGAGCGCCAAAGCGCTCTGCCGCGGCTGTGCGGCCCGGCCCGTGTGCCTGTCCGGCGCACTTGAGCGCCGCGAGCCGTGGGGGGTCTGGGGCGGAGAGCTTCTCCTGCAGGGAACGGTCGTGCCGCGCAAGCGGCCCCGCGGCCGTCCCCGTAAGACCGAGGTTGCTGCTTGATGGGGCGTAGCCCCCGGGGGTCTGGGGGGCTTACGCCCCCGAGGCCAGCACCGCTTAGCTGAAGCAGCAGCGGCCGGACGAAGACAATGACGTCAAGGGTGGCGAACAGCATGTATCTGACCGAGCAGATGGCAACCGACCGACATCGAAGTCTCCTGCGAGAGGCGACCCGGACGCGCCACGCGCGCCAGCTCCGGGCGCTGAGCCGGGCGAGCCGGCGCGCCCAGCGCGCTGAGCGCCGGGCCAGCACCGCCCGTCACACCGAGGCGCGGCTGCGTTCCGCGCTACAGGTATGACCCTGGGGGACACTCTCGAAGCGCCCGCTGGCCAGCACGGTCGGCGGGTGCTTCGCTTGCGCCGGCCCGGCCGGCCCGGCCCGGCCGGCCCGCTAACCGACCGGCAGCGAGCGGCGGCCCTCGTCCGGCTCGTCGGAGTACCCCGGCATCCAGCGCAGCACCTCGTCCCGGAACCGGCCCTCGCACTCCAGCTGGCAGAGCACGCCGATGCCCGCGGTCGTCACCCGGTGGATGAGCACGTAGCTGGGCGGCAGGTTGAACTTACGGGAGATGTTGGAGGCGTTGAGGTCGGTGACCCGGGCCGCTTCGCCCCGCAGCCACTCGCGGGTGAAGTGGAAGCTCTCCGCCTTCGACGGCTCCGCCAGCGGGGCCAGGAACGCCTGCAGCGCCTCCAGGTCCACGTCGATGCCGGGCCGCAGGAAGTTGTTGGCCCGCAGCTCGCGCTCGACGGCTTTCACATCCGGGTGTTCCTCGCCCATGATCCGCAGCAGCCGGCCGAAGAACGGCGGCAGCCCGTCCGGCAGCCGGTCGACCGCGCCGAAGTCGAGCACCCCCAGCCGCCCGTCGTCCAGCAGCCGGAAGTTGCCGGGGTGCGGGTCGCCGTGCAGCAGCCCGGCCCGGGCCGGGCCGGAGAACAGGAACCGGGCCAGCAGGATCCCGGCCCGGTTGCGCTGCTCCTGGCTGCCGTCGCTGATGATCTTGGCCAGCGGGGTGCCGTCCATCCACTGCGAGACCAGCACGTGCGGGCTCGCGAAGATCACATCGGGCACGAAGATGTCCGGGTCGCCGCGGTAGGCGTCGGCGAAGGCCTGCTGAGACTGGGCCTCCAGCTCGTAGTCGAGCTCCTCCGCGACCCGGGTGCGCAGCTCCTCCAGCAGCGGCTTCACGTCCAGGCCGGGCGCCATCACGCTGAACAGCCGGCCGATGCGGGCCAGCTGGTTGAAGTCGTTGATGATGGCCTTGCCCGCGCCCGGGTACTGGATCTTGACCGCCACCGACCGCCCGTCACCCCAGATAGCCCGGTGCACCTGGCCGATGGACGCGGCCGCGACCGGCCGGTCGTCGAACTCGGTGAACTTGTCCCGCCAGTCCTCGCCGAGGTCCTGGGCCAGCACCTGGTGCACGGTCCGGACCGGCAGCGGGGGCGCCGACTCCTGCAGCTTGGTCAGCGTGGCCCGGTAGGGTTCGGCGATCTCCGGGGGCAGCGCGGCCTCGAAGATGGACAGCGCCTGCCCCATCTTCATGGCCCCGCCCTTGAGCTCGCCGAGGACGCGGAAGATCTGTTCGGCCGTGCGCTGCTGAATCTCCTGGGCGACGATCTCGGCGCCGCGGCCGCCGATCCGCTTGCCGAGCCCGAGGGCCGACCGGCCCAGGTATCCGATGGGCAGGCCGGCCAGCTTGGCGTTGCGCGTTACCGCGCGCCGAGGGACATCTTCATCGCTCACCCTTCCAATTCTCGGTCATCCCCGATGGTTGTATGGACATCAGGGGGCCCGAGCCGCTGGCCAGCGCCGCTCCGCACGGGCAGCGCGGATGCGGCGGCCAGGACCGGCGCCGCCACTGCCAGTCCGGCGCGGTCAGCTCCAGGGCCCCGTCGCTGACCGCCGCGCCCGGCCGCCCGGTGTCGAGGAACGCCAGCACCTGGACGGCCGCCTGGGCGGCGATGGTGACCGCCAGCACGGTGTCGCAGCCGCCGTCGCCCGGCCGGGCCAGCTGGGCCAGGATCAGCGGCCAGGCCGGATCCCGCTCCGACCGGGCCAGGTCCTGGCAGCGCAGGCAGGCCGACCGGCCCGGCCGCACCAGCGGCCCGATCACGGCGACGCCGTCGGCCCCGGCCACCGCCAGGTGCGGGAGCCCGGCCCCGGTCAGCTCGGCCGCCAGCTCGGTCCGGGCCGGCTCGGTCAGTACCGCCAGGTCGGGGCGCTCGCCGTGGTCGGTGGTGCGCACGTCGGGCGCGATCCGGGCCATCACCCGGGCGGCTCCGTCCGCCCGCGGCAGGTTCAGGTCGGCCAGGCCGAGCCCGGCCGGGCTGAGGTCCTGCGGCCGGGCCAGCTCGCCGTCCCGGCAGGCCACCTGGCCGACCCCGGCCGCCGCCAGCAGCCCGGCCAGCGCCGTCCCGATCCGGCCTCCCCCGTGCACCCGGACGAACGCCAGCCGCCGCCGCGCCAGCGTCCGCCCGCCGCCGTCGCTGTGCCCGTAGGTCAGCGAGGCGGCCGCCAGCTCGGGCCCGATCCGGCCCCGGGCCACCGGCGCCAGCGTGTTCAGCGTCGACTGCGGCAGATCGCTGAGGGCTCCGGCCGCGGCCAGTAGTCCCAGCACCCGCTGCACGGTCTTGACCGAGATCCCGGCGTCCCGGGCGGCCGTCACGACCCCATCCCAGTCCCTGCTCCCGTCCAGCAGCGGGATCACCACCGCGGCATCGCTCATGCCGGAAAGGGCCACCGCCCGGCGGGGGTCGACCCCGAGCTGCAGGGTGTCCCGATCCCGCCACACCACCCGCAGCCCGGCCTTCAGCACTGGTCTCATAGCCGCATGGTGACCCCGCCCTCCGACATTCCGCCTCGCTCGCGTCGCCCAGTTGACACATGCAGGTAATTACCTGCATATTGGGGTGGTGACCGAGCGAGCGGACCACGACGCGGTGTTCCGGGCGCTGGCGGATCCGACCCGCCGGGCGCTGCTGGACCGGTTGCGCGAGCGCAACGGGCAGACCCTGACCGAGTTGTGCGAGCCGGTCAACATGGCGCGGCAGTCGGCCACCCAGCACCTGGGCGTGCTCGAGGCGGCCAACCTCATCACCACCGTCCGCCGCGGGCGGGCCAAGCTGCACTACCTGAACCCGGTTCCGCTCTGGGAGATCGAGCGCCGGTGGATCGGGCGATTCGAGCGCCCGCGGCTGGCCGCCCTGGGTGCGATCAAGGACCAGGCCGAGCATCAGGAGGAGACCGTGACCCCAGAAAAAGTCACTGCCGATCGGCCCGACTACGTGTACGTCACCTACATCGAGAGCTCACCCGAGCGGGTCTGGCAGGCGCTGACTGACGCCGACCTGACCGCCCGGTACTGGGGGCACAGCAACCAGTCCGACTGGCAGCCCGGCTCCACCTGGCAGCACGTCCGCGTCGACGGCTCCGGCATCGCCGACGTGGTCGGCACGGTCATCGAGTCCATCCCGCCCAAACGGCTGACGCTGACGTTCGACGCCCCGGGGGAGCCGCCCGCGGGCGGCCCTTCGGTGGTGACCTTCGACATCGAGCCGTACCAGGACATCGTCCGGCTGACGGTCACCCACGACAACCTGGCCGGCCAGGATGCACTGGACGCGATCTCGGCGGGCTGGCCCGCGGTGTTCGCCAACCTCAAGTCCCTGCTCGAGACCGGCCACGTCCTCCCCACCGCCCCCTGGGAGATGCACGCCGGCCTCAGGGCCGAGCAGATGTCCCGCAACGACCCGGCCTGACGGAGGGGGTTGGGGTTTTGTGCCTCCGGCGGGGGCACTTCCGGCTCCGGGATGGGAGAAAGACCCTTTTCGGCCTGGCCCTCCCGCCCTCGCCCGCCGCTCAGCCGAGCAGACCGGCCTGGTCGCGTCAAGCCGCAAAGGGCGCGGCTTGACCCGCCTGCGCCCGGCCTGCTGAGCACGGCTGTCGGGACGACGGCGACGGGATGAGCCAGACCGGGGACGGGTGTGCACTTGGCGTGCCTCACCCGCCACCCTGGTCACACCCATCCCGGCCCCGGTTTCACTGGAGCAAAGTCGGTGATTATCGCCGGTTTCGCTCCAGTGAGACTGAGGGTGTTAGCGGTGTGGCAGATGGGGCTGGTGGGGCAGTACGGCCGGACGCCGGCCCAGCCAACTCCGCCCTCCGGGCAACTCTCGCCTCGCAAGCAACTCCCGCCCCTCGAGTCACATGCGCCTCGCGAGTCCAGCCCATCCAGCAGCCGAGTCACACGGGCAACGAGGCCGCGGGGACTGCGCGCATGGAAGAACCCGGATGCGCGGGCGGTCTGAACCGGGACCGCAAGATCGCCTCGTGAAAGTGCCCGCCCCCCTTCCCCTGAGGACGGCCACGTCCGTGCCGAGTGACCAGGTGCCCGCGCATCCGGGAACTTGCTGGCGACACTAGGAACCAGCGCCCGGACGCGTCAACACAGCCTGTGGATAACCCTGTGGAGGACGTGGGGAGAGACCGGCGTGTTGCTGGGGAAATCCGTCTCGCGAGCCTGTGGATTTCTCTCCGTGCAATTGTCGGCGACCGCTCTCAACTGGCCGAACGTCCTCCACCGGGTGTGGAGAAAAGATTTCCCGGCCGTTCACGGAAGTGGATCAGCTGGTCGGCTCCCCGGGCTCCCCAGGCCCCTCCGGGCCCTCGGAATCAGGCTGGCCCGGCTCATCCTCCGCGCCACCCGACGGCTCCTCGGTCAGCTTGTCCAGCTCGCTGACGTCGAAGTCGGGGCGGCCGCGGACGAAGCCCTCCGGGTCGTCCAGGTCCTCGGCGGTCGGCAGCAGGTCCGGGTGGGCCCAGACCGCGTCCCGGCCCTCGATCTCGCGGGCCTCGGTCAGGCCCTGCCAGATCGTGGCCGCCTCCCGCAGCCGCCGCGGCCGCAGCTCCAGGCCGACCAGGGTGGCCATCGTGCGCTCGGCCGGCCCGCCGGTCGCCCGGCGGCGGCGGATCGCCTCGGCCAGCGCGCTGGCGTGCGGCAGCCGGTCCTTGGCGGCCGCGTCGACCACGGTCGAGACCCAGCCTTCGACCAGCGCCAGCGCCGTCTCCAGGCGGGCCAGCGCGATCTTCTGGGCCTCGGTGTTCTCCGGCCGGAACAGCTCGCCACCGGCCAGCGCGTCCCGCAGCGCCTCGGGGTTGCTCATGTCGATCTGCGGCATCGCTTCTTCCAGCCGCGACAGGTCGACGGTCATGCCCCGGGCGTAGGCCTCGACCGCGCCGAACAGGTGCGCGGTCAGCCACGGCACGTGCGCGAACAGCCGGTGGTGGGCGGCCTCCCGCAGCGCCAGGTACAGCCGCACCTCACCGGCCTCGAGGCCGAGACCTTCGCCGAACGCGGCCACGCCGGGCGGCAGCAGCGCCGCGGTGCCCTTGGGCCCCAGCGGCAGCCCGATGTCGAACGACCCGGTGACCTCGCCGGCCAGCTCGGCCACGGCCGCGCCGACCTGGCCGCCGATCATCGCCCCGCCGACCTGCTTCATCATCGCGCCGAGGCCGCCGAAGCCGCCGAGCCCGCCGCCGAACGCCCCGAACGCCTGCTTGAGCTCCTCGGGCGCGCCCTCGAGCTGCTCCGGGTCGACCTGCATCATGTTGCTCATGCCGTCGACCACGGTCGCCGCGATCGGCTCACACAGCTTCGACCAGACCGGGAACGTCGCCTCCACCCATTCCGACCGGCTCCAGGCGGTGGCGGTCGAGATCCCGGTCGGGAAGGTGGTGGCCTCTTCCAGCCACAGGTCCGCGAGCCGGAGCGCCTCGACGACCTCCTGGCGCTGGGGGGCCAGCACGCTGGGGTCACCGGCGGCCGCCACCGCGTGCCGCGCTACGTTCTTGGCCAGGTCCCAGTTGACCGGGCCGCCCTGCCAGGACATAAGGTCGGCGAACTGGCGCAGCGCGTCCGCGAACTGCTGGGGGTCACCGAATGGGTTGGCGGCTCCGAACGGCCCACCGGGACTGGGCGGCTGGCCGGGGCCACCAGAGCCTCCGCCGGAGCCGCCGGGCGGCTGCTGGCCACCGGATCCTCCGGGGTCACCCGGCCGCCGCTCCGGGTCGGGCGGACCGAAGCCGAACGGACGATCAGTCATTTAGTCCGTCCTCTCGGGCAGGATGGAAGGGTCATGACGGCCACGTTATCTCGGGAGCAGTCTAATTTGAGAAACGCACCAGGCCAGGTTCGCCAACGGCGCAGCGCGGGGCCGCCTGCCCGGCCCCCCGCGGCCGCGGCGGCGCCGGACGCGCCCGGCCCCGGCCGCGCCGTGCGCCCAGCCGGGGACGAGGCCGTCACCCCGGCTCCGCGCGGCCCGGCTGACCCGTCTGACTCCACCGGCGCACCCGCCCTTTCCGAACAAGAGATCTCCGACCAGGAGACGGCCGAGGTGGTCGAGGGCAAGTACCCGGTCGTCGCGGTCACCGGGGCCGCCCGCGGCGTGGGCCGGGCGCTGATCGCCCGGCTGGCCGAGTCCGACCGCATCCGCAAGGTGGTCGCGATCGACGACCACCGGGGCGACGTGCGGGGCGTGACCTGGCGGGTGGCCGACGTCCGCGACCCGGCCCTGGCGGGCCGGCTGACCGGGGTCGACGTGGTCGTGCACACCGACCTCGACCTCGCCCCGGACTCCGAGCACCGGGCCCGGCGCGCGTTCAACGTGCGCGGCGCCCAGACCGTGCTGACCGCGGCCGCGGCCGGCCGGGTGGGCCGGGTGGTGCTGATCACCAGCTCGATGGTCTACGGGGCCAAGGCCGACAACCCGGTCCCGCTGACCGAGACGACCCCGCTGGCGGCCGACATCGACAGCAGCGTGGCCGGCGACCTGCTGGAGATCGAGCAGCTGGCGGGCCGGTCGCCGCGCGCCCACCCCGGCCTCGAGCTGACCGTGGTCCGGCCCGCGGCCCTGGTCGGCGACGACATCGACACGATCGTGACCCGGCACTTCGAGGCGCCCCGGCTGCTGACCGTGAAGGGCTGCGAGCCCCGCTGGCAGTTCTGCCACCTCGACGACCTGGTCTCCGCCCTCGAGCTGGCGGTGGCGGGCGAGGTCACCGGCGAGTTCGCGGTCGGCTGCGACGGCTGGCTGGACCAGGAACAGGTCTACGAGCTGAGCGGGCTGCGCGGCATCGAGATGCCCGCCAGCCTGACCTTCGGCACCGCCCAGCGGCTGCACCGGATCGGGGTCACCCCGGCCCCGGCCGCCGATCTGCGCTACGTGGTCTACCCGTGGGTGGTGGACTGCGCGACGTTGCGCCAGGCGGGCTGGCGCCCCGGGTACGGCAACACCGAGGTGCTGGCGGCGCTGCTGGAGAGCCGGGGCGGCAAGCACGCGGTGGCCGGGCGGCGCATCACCCGCAAGGAGGCCGCGATCACCGCGGCCGGGGCCGCGGCCGGCGCCGGCGCGGTGGTCGGCGCGGCCGCCGTCGTCCGCATCGCCCGCCGCCGCCGCAAGGGCGGCACCTGAGAGCCCCTGTAGGATCGGACCGGTGAGCGCAGTCCGGCTGATCGCCATTCGCGACACCCCGTTGTCGATCGACGAGGTCCACCGGGCCGTCATGGCCGACGAGGCGGGCGGGATCGCGCTGTTCGCCGGGGCGGTGCGCGACCACGACCACGGCGAGTCGGTCCGCGGCCTGTCCTATCAGGCCCACCCCGCGGCCGAGGCCGAGCTGCGCCGGGTGGCCGAGGAGGTCGCCGGGAAGTACCCCGCGATCGCCATCGCTGCCGTGCACCGGGTCGGCGACCTCGCCGTCGGTGACCTGGCGGTGGTGGTGGCGGTGTCGTGCGCCCACCGCGGCGACGCCTTCGAGGCCTGCCGGATGCTGATCGACGAGCTCAAGTCGACCGTGCCGATCTGGAAGCACCAGCGCTTCGAGGACGGTTCCAGCGAATGGGTCGGTTGCGCGTAGTCTTCCGGTCATGCCCCGACCGGCCACGTCACGACGCTCGCTGACGCTCTACATCGCGGCCATCGCGGTGGTGCTCGGCGTCCTGGTCGCCGAACGGCTGCCCGTGCCCTACGTCATCCTCGGCCCCGGGCCCACGCTCAACACGCTGGGCACCGACCAGTCCGGGAAGCCGCTGATCACCGTGTCCGGCCATCAGACCTACCCAACCACCGGCCACCTCAACATGGTCTCGATCACCTACTCCGGTGGCCCGGGGCACCAGTTCAACGTGTTCACCGCGCTGCGGGCCTGGCTCGACCCGGACGAGGCGGTCGTGCCGCAGAGCGAGATCTTCGCCCCCGGCCAGTCCCAGCAGCAGGTCAGCCAGCAGGACCAGGTGCAGATGACCAGCTCCCAGCAGAGCGCCACCGCGGCCGCGCTGACCCAGCTGCACATCGCCTACCAGACCGTGGCCGGCGTGGTCAGCGTCAAGCAGGGACTGCCCGCCTACGGCAAGCTCAAGGCCGGTGACCTGATCACCGCGATCGACGGCCGGGCGGTGACCGGCACCACCGAGCTGACCACGCTGATCAAGGCGGACGCGGCCAAGCCGCTCGCGCTCACGATCAGCCGCGGTGGTAAGACCCAGCACCTGCAGGTGACCGCCGCCCAGGTCGGCGGGCGCCCCATCCTCGGCGTCGTGGTCCAGGACCAGTATCAGTTCCCGTTCCAGGTCACGATCCAGATCGGCCAGATCGGCGGCCCCAGCGCGGGCATGATGTTCGCGCTCGGGATCATCAACAAGATCAGCCACATGAACCTCACCAACGGCAAGTTCATCGCCGGCACCGGCGAGATCTCCGCCAACGGCCAGGTGGCGCCCATCGGCGGCATCCAGCAGAAGATGATCGCCGCCCGCGACGCGGGCGCCACCGTGTTCCTGGCCCCGGCCGGCAACTGCTCGGACACGACCGGCGCGGTCCCCAAGGGGCTGCGGGTGGTCAAGGTCAGCACGCTGTCGGGGGCGATCTCGGCCCTGCAGAACATCAAGGCCGGCCAGCCCGTCCCGTCCTGCTGAGCCCGCTCCGAGGAGCCCCCGGCCCCCGGCCGATATGACGGAAAAGTCACTATCGGCCCGGCTACCCGGGCGGCCGGCCCGACCTGGCCACCCGGCCGTGGCCCAGGCCATAGTCTGGCCCCCATGAACGTTTCCGACGCGATCGCCTTCGCCGGCCACCAGGTGCATATATGTCGCTATCGGGAGGGCGGCACGCTGCTGCGCTGGCTCGGCCCGGACCTGAGCGGCCTGCGGGTGCTGGACGTGGCGGGCGGCGACGGCTACTGGGCCGGGCAGGCCCGGCGGCGCGGCGCCCGCGCGGTGAACATCGACATCGCCGGCCAGAAGCTGGTGCGGGGCCAGCAGCTCGCCAACGCCCCCGCCCAGGTGCTCGGGGACGCGCTGCACCTGCCGTTCCCGGACGGGTCGTTCGACCGGGTGCTCTCGATCTGCGCGATCGAGCACTTCGACGACGGGCCCCAGGCCCTCAGCGAGATCGCCCGGGTGCTGGCCCCCGGCGGCGAGCTGGTCATGTCGGCCGACACGCTGAGCCGCAAGTCGCGCTGGCCGTCCCTGTTCGAGGCGCACAGCCAGCGCTACCACGTCAAGCGCACCTACACCCACGGGCAGCTCACCGAGCTGCTGGGCGAGCGTGGCCTGGACGTCCAGGAGTACTCCTACCAGTTCCGTTCGGACTGGTCAGAGCGGCTCTACCTGACCCTGTCGGCGCACGGCGGCAAGGTCGGCTTCAACGCCGCCGCCCCGCTCGTCCCGCTGGTGGCCGCCTCCGACCGGCTGACCCAGCGCGACCAGGGCGCGATCGTGTTGATCCGGGCCCGCCGCCGCCCGGACGCCACGCCGGAGATCGCGCAGGAGACCGCCAGCCAGGAGCCTGCGACTCACGCCGCCTCGACGTGAGCGTCTGCGCCCCGGAAGGCGTAGGCTTCGGTGCTGACGGGACTTCCACAGCGTTGCTGACCTCCCGAACTGTGCATACGGCACCAAGTTGTCAGTAGACGGGTGGAGAGGAGCGGAGACGGTCGTGGCGCCTCGTGTGCTTGTTGACGCGACTGAGGTACCGGCGGACCGCGGCGCGCTCGGCCGCTACGTCGACGGACTGCTCACCGCCCTCGGCGCGGCCCACACCGATCTGGCCATCGCCTGCCAGCGCGCCGACGAGGAACGGTACCGGCGGCTCATCACCGACGCAGAGGTCGTGACCGCCCCGCCGACCATCACCCACCGGGCCGCCCGGCTGGCCTGGGAGCAGTCCGGCCTGCCGGTGCTGGCCCAGCAGGTCAGCGCCGACGTCCTGCACGCGCCGCACTACTCGATGCCGCTGCGCCCGGGCCGCCCGACCGTGGTCACCATCCACGACCTCACGTTCTTCACCGAGCCGGAGCTGCACAGCCCGGTGTCGTCGGTGTTCTACAAGTCGGCCATCCGCACCGCCGTCCGCCGGGCCGCCCGGCTGATCGTGCCGTCCAAGGCGACCCGGGACGAGCTGGTCCGGGTGCTGGGGGCCGACCCGACCCGGATCGACGTGGCCTACCACGGCGTCGATCACACGCTGTTCCACCGGCCCGACCCCGAGCAGGTCACCCAGGTGTCGGACCGGCTCGGCCTGCACGGCAAGCCCTACGTCGCCTTCCTGGGCGCGCTCGACCCCCGCAAGAACGTGGCCGCCCTGATCAAGGGCTGGGCCGGGGCGGTCGCCGACCTCGACGAGCCGCCCGCGCTGGTGCTGGCGGGCGGCGGCGGCTGGAGCGACGAGGTGGACGCGGCGGTGGCCTCCGTCCCCTCCCACCTGCGCCTGGTCCGGCCCGGCTACCTGCCGTTCTCGATGCTGCCGGGGTTCCTGGGCGGCTCGCTGGTGTACGCCTACCCGAGCCGCGGCGAGGGCTTCGGCCTGCCGGTGCTGGAGGCGATGGCCTGCGGGGCGCCGGTGCTGACCACCCACTGCACCTCGCTGCCCGAGGTCGGCGGGGACGCGGTCGCCTACACCGAGCCCGACGCCGGCCACATCGAGACCGCGCTGCGGGGCATGCTGGACGACCCGGCCGGCCGCGAGGCGCTGGCGCTGGCCGGTTACGCCCGCGCCCAGGAGTTCACCTGGGCCGCGTCGGCCGAGGCCCACCTGGCCTGTTACCGCCGGGCCGCCGAGGCCAGCGCCGCCCAGCAGAGCGCCGTGTAACCGCCGCCGGCTGACGGGGCCGGACGGCGTACCGACCACTGACCACCGTGAGGGCGACCCACCTATGCCGCGTGAAGAACTGGAAGCGATCCTGCTCGTCGGGGGCAAGGGGACCAGGCTCCGGCCGCTGACCCTGTCCGCGCCCAAGCCGCTGCTGCCGACGGCCGGGGTGCCGTTCCTGCGCCACCAGTTCGCGCGGGCGGCCGCGGCCGGCGTCACCCATCTGGTGCTGGCCACCTCCTACCGGGCCGAGATGTTCCGGGCGGCGTTCGGGGACGGGTCGGCCCTCGGCCTGTCCATCGACTACGTCTACGAGGAGGTCGCGCTGGGCACCGGCGGCGGCATCCGCAACGCGGCCAGCCTGCTGCGCTCGGGCCCCGACGACCCGGTGGTGATCCTCAACGGCGACGTGCTGTCCGGTCACGACCTCGGTGCCCAGCTCGACGTGCACCGCAAGGCCGAGGCCGCCGTCACCCTGCACCTGGTCGAGGTGCCGGACCCGGCCGCGTTCGGCTGCGTGCCGACCGACGCGGCCGGGCGGGTCACCGCGTTCCTGGAGAAGACCCCGCACCCGGTCACCAACCAGATCAACGCCGGCTGCTACGTGTTCACCCGCTCGGTCATCGACGCGATCCCGGCCGGCCGGGTGGTCTCGGTCGAGCGTGAGACGTTCCCCGGCCTGATCGGGAGCGGCCAGACCGTGATGGGCTACGTGGAGACCGCCTACTGGCTCGACCTCGGCACCCCGGCCGCGTTCGTGCAGGGCTCCAGCGATCTGGTCCAGGGCAAGCTGGCCTCGCCCGCGCTGCCCGGCCCGGTCGGCCCCTATCTGGCCCTGCCCGGCGCCACCGTGGCCGACGGTGCCACCGTGGACGGCGGCACCACCGTCGGGGCCCGCGCCCACATCGAGGCGGGGGCCGAGGTGCACGGCAGCGTGCTGTTCGACGGCGCCCGGGTCGGCGCGGGCGCGGTCGTCCGCGACAGCGTCCTCGGGGCCGGCGCCCAGATCGCCGAGGGGGCCGTGATCGACACCGCCGTCATCGGCGACCGGGCCGTCATCGGCAGCGGCAACGAGCTGGCCAAGGGCGTCCGGGTCTGGCCCGACGTGCGGCTGGACCCGACCTCGATCCGGTTCTCCTCCGACGCCTGACATGACCCTCCAGGCCGTCCCCCCGGCCCAGGACCCGTCCCCACCCCCCGAGTCCCAGCCGCCCCTCGCGCCCCAGCCACCCCGCGAGCCCTCCGCGGCTCAGCCACCCCCCGCGCCCCACCAGCCCCCGAAGCCCCGCCAGTCCCAAGAGGCACTGGTACGCGAGTGGCGGGCGCCGTTCCCGATCAGCGTCCGCCTGAGCCTGTCGGTCCACGCCCGCGGCGGCGGCGATCCCACCTACCGCATCGACGCCGCCGGCGCCGTCTGGCGCACCTCGCTGACCCCGAACGGCCCCGCCACTCTCCGGGTCCTGCCCGAGCGCGGCCTCGACATCGCGGCCGCCGCCTGGGGCCCGGGCGCGGCCTGGCTGCTGGACACGCTGCCGGAACAGCTCGGCGCCGCCGACCAGCGCGACGGCTTCGACCCGGCCCCGCACCCGCTGGTCCGCGAACTGGCCGCCCGCCACCCCGGCCTGCGCATCGGCCGCAGCCTGCGGGTGATGGAAGCCCTGGTCCCGGCCGTGCTGGAACAGAAGGTGGTCAGCCTCGAGGCCCACCGGGCCTGGCGCATCCTGCTGACCAAGTTCGGCATCCCGGCCCCCGGCCCGGCTCCGCGCGGGATGCGGGTGTTCCCGCCGCCGCGGGTGTGGGCGCGGATCCCGTCCTGGGAGTGGCACGGGGCCGGCGTCGAGATGGTCCGGGCCCGCACGATCGGCCGCGCCTGCGGCGTCGCCGGTCGCCTCGAAGAGATCGTCACCCTCGGTCCCGCCGAGGCCAGCCGCCGCCTCCAGCTGCTGCCCGGCATCGGCGTCTGGACCGCGGCCGAAGCCATGCAACGGGCGTTCGGCGACCCCGACGCGGTCTCGGTCGGCGACTACAACCTGCCCAAGCTGGTCGGCTGGGCCCTGGCCGGCCAGCGCGTCGACGACGACGGCATGCTCGAGCTGCTGGCCCCGTTCGCCGGCCACCGCTACCGCGTCACCCGCCTGCTCGAATTCAGCGGCCTGCGCCCACCCCGCCGCGGCCCCCGCATGTCCGTCCGCGACTACCGCCACTTCTGACGGCGCCCGGCGCCACGGGTCGGCTCCCGTCGGCCGGACCACGTGTGCCCTCAATCTCCCGTGACCGGACAGCACCCCGCCGTACTCCGGTGCCCGCTCCGGTACCGGTCCCGCTCACACCGTCACCCGATCACCCCTGACCGCCCGCCACCCGTGATCGCCGGCCGGCACTGACCACGCGCCACCCGTGACCGCCGACCGGCACTGACCACCTGCCGGCACTGACCGCCCGCCGCCCTTGACCGTCCGTCGGCACTGACCAGGCGCCACCCGTGATCGCCGACCGGCCCCGACCACCTGCCGGCCCCGACCACCTGCCGGCCCCGACCGCCCGCCGCCCTTGACCGTCCGTCGGCACTGACCAGGCGCCACCTTTGACCGCCGACCGCACTGACCGCCCGCCGCCCCGACCCCCGCTGGCCCTGGCGTCCCGCCGAACTCTCATGTCACACGCACCTCAGCACTACGTGAGTGCCCCTGATTGGGGAAGGCTTTTAGGCAGCATTTGCGCAAAAGTCTTCCTTAATCGCAAGTACCCCCTCGGCGCTGTGGCCCAGGGGCTTGGTGTGACTTCAGGGGCAGGTGGGGCGCGCGCGGGGAGCAGGACGGATCCGGAGCGGGCACCGAAGTACGGCGGGGTGCTGGCCGGTCACGGGAAAAACGGCGACCGATGCTGCCGGCGACCGGGTACCGAGAGCGTTGCTACGGGGCCGAGCTGCCCTGGTCGGGCTGGGGGAGGGGGCCGCTGCCGCGCGGGTAATCCGGGCCGTCGTATTCGCCCCAGGCGCGCTGGACGGTGCGGATCGAGGGGTCGGTGTCGTCGATCCGGGACTCCTGGAAGATGTCGGGTTCCAGGTAGATGACGTGCGCGATCGGCAGGACCTTGCGGACGCGGCTTTCGGCCGCGTCGATGCCGCGCACGACCTGTTCGCCCGAGGCGTCGGCCCGGATCGCGATCTTGGCCGCGATCAGCAGCGAATCCGGGCTCAGGTGGACCGTGCGCATGTGGATGACCCGTTCCACCTCGGGGCCGTTGACCAGCGCGGTCACGATCGTCTTCTCGGCCTCGTCGCTGGCCGCCTCGCCGATCAGCAGGCTCTGGGTCTCCCGGCCGACCACGAACGCCACGCAGGCCAGCAGGATGCCGATCGCCACCGAGCCGCCGCCGTCCCAGGCCTCGTTACCGGTCAGCTCGGACAGCAGCACCCCGGCGAACGCGAACAGCAGGCCGAGCAGGGCGGCGGTGTCCTCCAGCAGGGTCACGATCAGGTCGGGCTCCTTGACCCGGCGGATGAACGTGATCCAGCTGCGCCCGCGCCGCAGCTTGCCGGCCTCCTTGACCGAGACCCGCAGCGAGGAGCCTTCGAGCACGAAAGAAAGGGCCAGCACGCCGTAGGCGATCCAGGGGGTGGTCAGCGCCTCCGGGTGCATGATCTTGTGCACGCCGTCGTAGATGGAGTAGGCGCCGCCGACCGCGAACAGCACCACCGACACCAGGAAGCCGTAGAAGTAGCGTTCGCGGCCGAAGCCGAACGGGTGCTCCTCGGTCTCGGCCCGGTCGGCCCGGGCCCGGCCGACCAGCAGCAGCACCTGGTCGCTGCAGTCGGCCAGCGAGTGCACGAACTCGGCCAGCAGCGAGGCCGAGCCGGTGAGCAGGAACGCGATCAGCTTGGCGACGGCGATGCCGACGTTGGCGCCCAGCGCCGCCAGCACCGCCAGCAGGCTGCCGGACCGCTGTTTCTTCTTCCGGCCGGGTTGGCCGGATGACCCCGGCGGACCCGCCTGGTCGCCGTCGCCGGCGCGGGCGTGCTCGCGCGGCTTGTCGTGAGTTTTGATGCCCGCTTCCTTCCGGTCGGCGCCTAGGAAATCCGCTCCTTCAGGTCCTGGATGATTTCGATCGGCGTCGGGTCTACACCGGAGGCGATGCCCAGATAAACGGTGGCGTAATCAATGAGCCCCACCACACTGGCGAACCGCTGCAGCGGTTGTTCCCCGGTCATCGCCAGCTCGCTGACCCGCACCCCGCGCTCGGAGGCGAGCTCGGCCGACGCCGCCCGGCGCCGGGCCACCTGCGGGTGCTCGGCCGGGTCGGCCAGCAGCACCAGCCGCTGGGGGAAGCCGGACCGGGCCTCGAGCTGGGCTCCGGGTGCGAACGGGCCGTCCAGCGCCACCACCTGGTTGTGGTTGGCCTCCGGCAGCTCACCGGGGATGCCCGGGTACTTGGCGTTCTCGTTGAGCTGGGCCGCGAACCGCTTGGCGGCCACCCCCGCCAGCGGCGAGCTGCCCCAGATGACCGGCAGCGTGCCCAGCAGGTCGAGGGCCAGCGACTTGCCCGGGTTGACGAACGACTCGCTGGTCGGGCGGCACTGGTACGCGATCTCTTCCAGGGTGGCGGCGGTGGCTTCGTAGCCGTCCGCGCCGACCTCGACGATGCCGATCTGCTCGGCCACCGCGATCAGCGGTATCGACAGCCCCCACAGCGTCGACCGGGGCATCCCGGCCGATTTGACCGGGATGAACGGCGCCCGCGCCTGGGTGGCGATGTCGGCCAGCGGCGAGCCGGCCGCGCCCACCCCGACCAGGTGGCAGCCGCGGCGGGCGGCCTCGGTGGCGGCCCCCAGCGTCTCCTCGGTCGAGCCCGAGCACGACACCGCGATGACCAGGTCGGCGGCGCCGACCCAGCCCGGCAGCTGGTACCCGTGGGAGGTGACGATCTGGGTGGCGTTGCTGGTGCCGCAGACCGCCGCCAGCACGTCACCGGCGATGCCGGAACCGCCCATGCCCGCCACCACGATGGCCCGCGGGCGGTCGCCCGCCGTCACCGGCGCCAGGTCGACCTCGCCGCAGGTGCGGACGGCCGACCGGACCTGGGCGGCCGACGACGCCACCTGGCGGAGCATGCCACCGGGGTCGGCCGCCTCGACCAGCCGGGCGTCGTCCAGCCGGTCGGCCGCGAACTCGTCGGCCAGCCCGCCGTCGTCCAGCCCGGTCAGGTCACCGCGCTCGCTCAAGCATCCACTCCCGGCTTGCGGGCCTCGTCCACCAGCAGCACGGGAATGTCGTCCCGGACCGGGTAGGCGTACCCGCACTCACCGGTGCAGACCAGCTCGCTGGCCTCGTTGTCGGCTCGCAGCTGCCCATGGCAGTTCGGGCAGGCCAGAATGTCCAGCAGCCAGTCGTCGAGCTTCACGCCTTCTCCTTTGCTCAGGGCTCTGTCAGGGCCGGGAGGTGCCGCGGACCAGCCCCAGCACCTCGTCCCGCAGGGATTCCATCGTGGCCTGGTCGGCCGCCTCGACGTTGAGCCGCAGCAGCGGCTCGGTGTTCGACGGCCGCAGGTTGAACCACCAGTCCGGCGCCTGCACGGTCAGCCCGTCCAGGTCATCGCTGGTTACCCCCGGGCGGCTGGCGTACACCTCGTGCACCTGGGCGGTGATGCCCGCCTGGTCGGCCACCTCGCTGTTGATCTCGCCGCTGGCGCTGTAGCGGGCGTACTCGGCCAGCAGGGCCGACAACGGGGCATCCTGGTGGCCGAGGGCGGCCAGCACGTGCAGCGCCGCCAGCATGCCGCTGTCGGCGAACCAGAAGTCGCGGAAGTAGAAGTGGCCGGAGTGCTCGCCGCCGAAGATCGCGCCGGTCCGGGCCATCTCGGCCTTGATGAACGAATGCCCGACCCGGGTGCGGACCGGGGTGCCGCCGTTCTCGGCGATGATCTCGGGCACCGCCCGCGAGGTGATCAGGTTGTGGATGACGGTCGCGCCCGGCTCACCGGCCAGCTCGCGGGCGGCGATCAGCGCGGTCGGCACCGAGGGGGAGACGATCTCGCCGCGCTCGTCGACCACGAAGCAGCGGTCGGCGTCGCCGTCGAACGCCAGGCCGATGTCGGCCCCGGTCTCGGTCACCTTGCGCTGCAGGTCGCGCAGGTTCTCGGGGTCGATCGGGTTGGCCTCGTGGTTGGGGAAGGTGCCGTCCAGCTCGAAGTACATCGGCACCAGGTCGATCGGCAGGCCGGTGAACACGGTCGGCACGGTGTGGCCGGCCATGCCGTTGCCCGCGTCCACCACGACCTTGAGCGGGCGGATGGCGGACACGTCGACCAGCTTCTTCAGGTGCTCCGCGTAGCCGGTGAGCAGATCCTGGGTCACGATGTGACCGGCCGGGCCGGTGGCGGCCGGGACCCCGGCCGCGACCATCTCCTTGAGCTCGGCCAGCCCGGTCTCCTGGCCGACGGGCTTGGCGCCCGCCCGGCACAGCTTGATGCCGTTGTAGCGGGCCGGGTTGTGGCTGGCGGTGATCATGGCGCCCGGGATGCCGAGCACGCCGCTGGCGTAGTAGAGCATGTCGGTGGAGCCCAGGCCGCCCGAGATCACCTCGGCGCCCTGGGCGGTCGCGCCCCGGCCGAACGCCTCGGCCAGCGGCGCCGACGACGTCCGCATGTCGTGCACGGTCACCAGCTGGCGCGCGCCGGTCTGCCGGGCGAAGGCGGCGCCCACCGCTTCGGCTACGTGCTCATCCAGATCGTCGGGCACGACCCCACGGATGTCGTACGCCTTGAAGATCTCCGCCAACTCACCCACACCCACTGAGCCCATGCGCCCCCGGCGGCGGCGCCCGGCCTCAGAGCCTACCGGTTTGCACCGGTCCTACGTGGTGGGCTGGCGCCCGGCCGTCTCGGTCGGCGGCTTGGGCTCGGCCGGGGCCGACCGGACCATCCGCAGATGCCGCCGCCGGCCCACTTCCACGCCCTGGCCGACCGGCTCGGCGCCCGGCGGCCGCCTGGTCTGCTGCTGGGATACCTCGCGGACGGCGTTGGCCAGCGCCTCCAGGTCGTCCACGCTCTGCTGGACCGGGTCACCCGGCAGCCGGACCACGTCCCAGCCGCGGGGCACGGTGAGCCGCTCGGCGTGCTTGGCGCACAGGTCGTAGCAGTGCGGCTCGACGTAGGCGGCCAGCGGGCCCAGCACCGCCGTCGAGTCACGGTAGACGTACGTGAGCGTGTAGACGGGGGGCTGCCTGCATGCGGTGCGCGAGCAGCAACGCGTACTCACCGACCCACCTCACTCACCTGATCGTCCCGGGCACGCAGACCCGGTGCACCCCGTTGACGGTAGCTGGCCAGGGTCGGTAACGCCACCACCCGGGGCACTCTTCACGATCGTGTCTTCGCGACCAGCCGACGCTGGGGATACGCTCGGTAACTGTGCCAGCCGAACAGAGAAGTTCCGCGGCCGGACGGCGGCGCGTCCGGCGCCGGGACCGGCACGGGCGCGGCCTGCGCGGCCGCCTCGTCCCGACCGACGTCCCGCTCTACCGCAGCCGCGCGCAGCAGTTCGATGACCTGGTCCTGGACGCGGTGGCGAGGCTGGAGCCGCGCTGGGAGTCCGAGCTGTCCGGCATCGAGTTCGCGGTCCAGGAAGTGCCGGACGAGGAGATCCAGGGCGAGGACCTGGTGCCGGTGCCGCTGGCCCGGATCGACCCCGGTGAGCCGGACCCGAACGCGCGCGGCGGGGCCCATTCGCCGCGGGTCGTGCTCTACCGGCGGCCGCTGCTGGCCCGGGCCGAGGACGAGGAAGAGCTGAGCGAGCTGATCTTCGACGTGGTCGTCGAGGAGGTCGCCGAGCTACTGGGCCTGGACCCGGACACGATCGATCCGGGTTACGCCGACGGGACCTGATCCCGGCGGAACTTCGAGCGGGCGCCCACCCGCCTCGTGCGGGTGCTGACCCGGCAGGGCGCGACAGGGCGCCCCACCAGGATCAGACCGCTTCTTTCTTCAGCCGCCGCCGCTCGCGCTCGGACATGCCGCCCCAGATGCCAAACCGTTCGTCGTTTTCGAGCGCGAACTCCAGGCACTCGGCCTGGACCTCGCAGCTCCGGCAGACCTTCTTGGCCTCCCTGGTCGAGCCGCCCTTCTCTGGGAAGAACGCCTCGGGATCGGTTTGGGCACACAGGGCCCGATCTTGCCAGCCAAGCTCCTCAGCGTCGTCGTCTGAGCACTCCACCTCGTGCTCGGTTAGTGGGATGACCATTACCTCAGACACGCGCACCTCCTACCCCTGACGGGGGCCCCCGGGTTCACGCCCTCCCCCGGAAGGCGTGTACTTACAACTATGAAATTACACGCGCGTGTCTTGCTTCGAGTCAAGCCCGCTAGGTGATATTGACCGCATATTTGTCTTCCGCTGAGCTGTAAGTTCCCGAAGAATGCCGCGTTTCCGTTGCCGCGCCGTTAGCAGACAGCACTGGGACGGTTACGGAAAGTCCTGAACGGCAGGCTGGATCTGTGCCTCGCGCGGGCCGGGGGAGCGGCTGCGGTTACCGGGTCGCGGTCTCCTCCGGTCCGCGGGCCTGGTTGACTTCAGCTATGCGGATCACCGTGCTGGCCGGCGGCGTGGGCGCCAGCCGCTTCCTCCGCGGCCTCCAGGCCGCCGCCCCGGACGCGGAGATCACCGTGGTCGGTAACACCGGGGACGACATAACCCTGCACGGGCTGCGGGTCTGCCCCGACCTGGACACGGTGATGTACACGCTCGGCGGCGGCATCAACGAGAGCCAGGGCTGGGGCCGGACCGGCGAGACGTTCTCGATCCGGGACGAGCTGGCCGCCTACGCGGCCGGCCCGGACTGGTTCACGCTCGGCGACCGGGACTTCGCCACCCACATCGTCCGCACCCAGCTGCTGAACGACGGCCACCCGCTGTCGGCCGTGACCGAGGTGCTGTGCCAGCGCTGGCAGCCGGGGGTCCGGCTGCTGCCGATGTCGGACGACCAGATCGAGACCCACGTGCTCATCGACGAGGGCGACGGCCGCCGCTACGTGCACTTCCAGGAGTGGTGGGTGCGGATGCACGCGGCCGTCCCCGCCCAGACCATCGTGGCCGCCGGGGCTGGTGAGGCCCGCCCGGCGCCCGGGGTGCTGGAGGCGATCGCCGACGCCGATGTGGTGCTGTTCCCGCCGTCCAACCCGGTGGTGAGCGTGGGCACGATCCTGGCGGTGCCCGGCATCCGCGAAGCGGTGGCGGCCAAGACCACGGTCGCGGTCTCGCCGATCATCGGCGGCGCCCCGGTCCGGGGCATGGCCGACGCCTGCCTGACCGCGATCGGGGTGGAGACCTCGGCCGTAGCGGTCGGCGCGCACTACGGGGCCGGCCTGATCAACGGCTGGCTGGTCGACGACCAGGACAAGGAGGCGGCCACCGACCCGGCCCTGGCCGGGATCGAGGTCCGGGTGCTGCCGCTGTACATGCGCGACCTGGCCGCCACCGCCGAGATCGCCCGGGCCGCGCTCGATCTGGCCGCGGAGCTGTCGTCGTGAGTGGGCCGTCGATCAGTGTGTGGGGCGTCGACGGGCTGCCAGAGGTGGCGGCCGGCGCGGACCTGGGGGCGCTGATCGCCGACGCGGCCGGTGACCTGCGCGACGGCGACATCGTGGTGGTGACCTCCAAGATCGTCAGCAAGGCCGAGGGCCGCACCGTGCACCAGGACCGGGAGGCGGCGATCGACGCCGAGACCGTCCGGGTGGTGGCCCGCCGGGGCGAGGCCCGGATCGTGGAGACCCGGCACGGCCTGGTGATGGCGGCGGCCGGGGTGGACGCCTCCAACACCCCGGCGGGCACGGTGGTGCTGCTGCCCGAAGACCCTGACGAGTCAGCCCGGCGGCTGCGCAAGGCGCTGCGGACCCGCCCGGGCGCCCGGGTCGGCGTGATCATCACCGACACGCTCGGCCGGGCCTGGCGGGTCGGCCAGACCGACACCGCGATCGGCGCGGCCGGGGTGGCGCCGGTGATCGACTACCGGGGCACCGAGGACAGCTTCGGCAACTCCCTCGAGGTCACGCTGGCCGCCGTCGCCGACGAGATCGCGGCCGCCGGTGACCTGGTCAAGCGGAAGGCCCGGGGGGTGCCGGTGGCGGTCGTGCGGGGCCTGGCCGACCTGGTCACCGACGAAGACGGCCCGGGGGCGGCGGCGCTGATCCGGGCGTCGGGTGAGGACATGTTCCGCTACGGCGGCGCCGAGGTGGTGCTGGCCCGCCGCACGGTGCGGGACTTCACCGGCGCCCCGGTGGATGCGGGGGCGGTCCGCCGGGGGATTGCCGCCGCTTTGACGGCGCCGGCGCCGCATCACTCCACCCCGTGGCGGTTCGTGGTGCTGGAGTCCGCTGAGGCCCGCGACGGCCTGTGTGACGCGATGCTGGAGGCGTGGATCGCCGACCTGCGCGCCGACGGCTTCACCGAGGAGCAGATCGCCCGCCGGGTCCGCCGGGGCGAGCCGCTGCGCCGGGCGCCGCTGATCGTGGTCCCGTGCCTGGTCCTGGACGAGGCGCACACGTATCCGGATGCGGGCCGCAATGCGTCCGAGCGGGCGATGTTCACGGTCGCCATGGGCGCCGCGGTGGAGAACCTGCTGGTGGCGCTGGCGGCCGAGGGGCTGGGGTCATGCTGGATATCCAGCACCCTGTTCTGCCAGGAGGTGGCGGCCCGGGCCATGGGAGTGCCCGAGGGGTGGCTGCCGATGGGCGCGGTCGGGGTGGGGCACCCGGCCTCTTCACCGGCCTCACGGCCCCCACGCGACCCAGACGATTTCACCCTGACCCTCTGACCCTTGCCGCCCCAAGCGTCTCAGGCGCCCCAGGCGTCTCTGGGGTCCCTGGCGCCTTCGGGGTCCCTGGCGCCTTCGGGTTCGTGCCTCCGGCGGGGGTACTTCTGGAACTGGGAAACGCCTGATCGCTCCGCCAGCCCCACGCACCCCGCTAACCCCAGCGGCACCATCTGGTCGAGCCCCAGCCGTCCCTTCAGCCTCAAGTACCTCTGCAGCCTCGGCTCGTACGGTGTACTGGAGCAAATGCCGGGATAATCCCTGACTTTGCTCCAGTGAGATCAACGGGTAAGTGCTGGGACGCGCGGGGCTGGTGAGGCGCGCCCGCCGACGTGCGCGGCGCCGCTACAAGCCCGGCGCCCTCACGAGCCCCGGCAGCCCGACAAGCTCCAGCAGCCCTAAGATCAGGCGCCTCACGAATCCCAGCAGCCCCACGAGCCCCGGCGTCCTCACAAGCCCCGGCAGCCCCACAAGCCCGGGCAGCCCCCGAGCCCCGCTAGCTCCCTCAGCCCCCCAGCACCGGCAGCGGCGACCGGATCGAGGCGCACACCCCGTCACTCGCCGCCGCGGCCGCGAGCCGCTCCTCCGGCACCTCCCCGTACAGAGTCGTCCGCTGCCGCATCGCCCTTCCGGTCGGCGCCACCATCTCCGCCAGCTGCGAAATCGTCCGGAACGACCCGTTGTCCGCCCCCGCCATCCGCGAAATCGTCTCCTCCATCAGCGTGCCCCCGATGTCATTGGCACCCCCCTGAAGGATGTCCCGGCACAGCTCGTCGCCGAGCTTGACCCAGGAGCACTGGATCGAGTCGATCGCCCCGTGCAGCATCAGCCGCGACACGGCGTGGACGGCCCGGTTCTCCCGCGCGGTCGGGCCCGGACGGGCCAGGCCGGCCAGGTAGATCGGGGCGTTTTCGTGGATGAACGGCAGCAGCACGAACTCGGTGAACCCGCCCGTCCGTTCCTGGATGCCGCGGATCACCCGCAGGTGGCCGACCCAGTGGGCGGGGGTGTCGACGTGCCCGTACATCATCGTCGACGAGCTCGGCAGGCCGACCTCGTGGGCGGTGGTGATGACGTTGATCCACTCGGCCGCGGGCAGCTTGCCCTTGGTCAGGATCCAGCGCACGTCGTCGTCGAGGATCTCGGCCGCGGTGCCCGGCACCGAGTTCAGCCCGGCCTCCTTGGCCTGAATCAGCCACTCGCGGACCGACAGGCCGGTGCGGGACGCCCCGTTGATCACTTCCATCGGCGAGAACGCGTGCACGTGCATCTCCGGCTGGCGCCGCTTGACCTCGGCAGCGATCTCGAAGTAGGCGGTGCCGGGCAGGTCCGGGTGGATGCCGCCCTGCATGCAGACCTCGGTCGCACCCGCCTCCCAGGCCTCCTGAGCCCGGTCGCCGACCTGGGCCAGGGACAGCGTGTAGGCGTCGGCGTCGGTCCGCCGCTGGGCGAACGCGCAGAACCGGCACCCGGTGTAACAGACGTTGGTGAAGTTGATGTTGCGGTTGACGACGTAGGTGATGTCGTCGCCCATCACGTCCCGGCGGATGTCGTCGGCCAGCTTGGTCAGCGCCTCCAAAGCGGGGCCGTCGGCCGCCAGCAGCGCCAGCGCCTGCTCATCCGACAACCTGGCCGGTGCTTTCTCAGCCTGCCGCAGCGCCGCCTTCACGTCCTGGTCCAGCACCGGCGCGGCCGGCCCGGACAGCCGGGTCTTGACCTCGTCCCAGTCCCCGTAGACCTCGGCGAAGTCGTCCCGCCGGTCCGCGGTACGCCCGACACTGTCGATCGTGGTGAACAGGTCGGTCCGCCCCGCCTCCTGCCAGCCGCCGTCCGGCTCCTGCCACGGCCGCCCGACCGGCATTGCCCCGTCGGCCGCCAAACCACTCTCCGGGTCGGCCAGGGCGCCCACGTGCCCCGCCAGCCGCGGGTCCAGCCACGGCTCCCGCAGGTAGGGCGGGTAGATCGTCAGCCGCTCGCGCAGAGTGAAGCCCGCCGCGGCCGTCAGCGCGGCCAGCTCGTCGATCTGCGGCCAGGGCCGCTCGGGGTTGACGTGGTCCGGGGTCAGCGGCGACACTCCGCCCCAGTCGTCGATCCCGGCCCGCAGGATCAGCCCGTACTCGTCCCCGATGAGGTTGGGCGGGGCCTGCACCCGCATCTTGGGCCCCAGCACCAGCCGGGTCACCGCGATCGTGGCCGCCAGATCGGCCAGCTCGGCGTCCGGCACCCCGCGCATCTTGGTGTCGGGCTTGGCCCGGAAGTTCTGCACGATGACTTCCTGGATGCCGCCGTACTCCCGCGCCACCTGGCGGATGGCGAAGATTGATTCGGCCCGCTCGGCCAGCGTCTCGCCGATGCCGATGAGGATCCCGGTGGTGAACGGCACGTTCACCCGGCCCGCGTCCTCCAGCACCCGCAGCCGGACGGCCGGGTCCTTGTCGGGGCTGCCGAAGTGCGGCTGCCCTTTCTCCTCAAAAAGACGCCTGGAGGTGGTCTCCAGCATCATCCCCATCGACGGCGCGACCGGCTTCAGCCGCTGGAAGTCGGCCCAGCTGAGCACGCCCGGGTTGAGGTGCGGCAGCAGCCCGGTCTCCTCCAGCACCCGGATCGCCATCGCCCGCACGTAGGACAGGGTGTCGTCGTAACCGCGGGCGTCCAGCCACTCGCGGGCGGCGGTCCACCGGTCCTCGGGCCGGTCACCCAGCGTGAACAGCGCCTCCTTGCATCCCAGGGCGGCTCCTTCCCGGGCGACAGCCAGTATTTCTTCTGGCTCCAGGAACGCGCTGTGCACCCGGTGCGGGACGGTCGCGAACGTGCAGTACCCGCACCGGTCCCGGCACAGCCGGGTGAGCGGGATGAAGACCTTGCGCGAGTAGGTGATCACGCCGGGCCGGCCCGCCGCCTCCAGGCCGGCGTCCCGGGTCCGGCTCGCGTAGCCGAGCAGCTGGTCGAGGTCGCCGCCGCGGGCCTGCAGCAGGATCTCGGCCTCGCCGGCGTCCAGGGCCTTGCCGTCCCGGGCCCGGGCCAGGGCCCGGCGCATGCCCGGCTGAGTCTGCGCGGAAGCAGCGGAAGACGTCACCCAACATCCCTTCGTGCTGACCAAAACACCCAGGCTCGACCTTACGCGCCGGCCTGGCCAGGTCAGCGTGGAGAGCCCCGCCCGCATTCCCGCAGTGTTTCCGGCCTCGTTCGCTCTCGCGGCGCTCGAAGGCGTCGTCTTCCCTCGTCGCGCCCGCGCTCGTCCCTCGCTTGGCGCTCCTCAGTCCAGACGACGCCGCGCCGCTACCGCTCTCTCGGGGTGCCGCCGTCACTTCGCTGGACGATTTTTGCCCGTGACCGGACAGCATCCCGCCGTACTCCGGTGGCCCGCTCCGGTACCGGTCCCGCTCACAGCGAACCCGGCCGCGCCGCTACCGCTCTCTCGGGGGCCGACCCAGCAGCCGCAGCGCCCGCTCCTGCTCGAAGTCCAGCGCCCGGCTGGGCTGCTCCGGCAGCCGTCCCAGCCGGCGGCTGAGGTCGGCGACCGACGCCCGTACGCCCGGTTCGGACAGCACCCGCAGCCCGAACGCCAGCGCGGCCGGGCTGATCTGGTAGCGGCGCTCGAGCTGGAGGGCGGCGTAGACCGCGTTCAGGTCGGCGTCGCCGAACTGCCGGTGCCGGGGTCCCCGGCCCGGCCCGTGCCCGGCCCCGCGCACCCGGGGGAGCAGGCCCAGGTCCTCCCGGTAGCGCAGCATCCGGGGCGACATTCCGAGCCGCCGGGCCGCCTCCGAGATACGCATGGACGTAAAGCTAACATTCTTTTGTTAGATACAGGCCTGCAATCGTGCGCCGCCCCGCTCGCTTCCCCTACCGTCGATAGCGTGCTTGGGCGCCGCCCGCCGGCGACCCCCACGGGGCGAGGCCCCGCTTGGACACCAAAACGAGGAGAACGCATTGTCCACCGCACCGCTGTCCTACAAGGTCGCGGACCTGTCGCTGGCCGAGTTCGGGCGTAAGGAGATCACGCTGGCCGAGCACGAGATGCCCGGCCTGATGGCGACCCGCGAGGAGTACGCGGCCAAGCAGCCGCTGCGCGGCGCCCGGATCACCGGCTCGCTGCACATGACCATCCAGACCGCCGTGCTGATCGAGACGCTGACCGCGCTGGGCGCCGAGGTCCGCTGGGCCAGCTGCAACATCTTCTCCACCCAGGACCACGCGGCCGCCGCGATCGTCGTCGGCCCCAACGGCTCCCCCGAGGACCCCCAGGGCGTCCCGGTGTTCGCCTGGAAGGGCGAGACCCTGGAGGAGTACTGGTGGTGCACCAACCAGGCGCTGACCTGGCCGGGCGGTGAGAGCCCGAACATGCTACTGGACGACGGCGGCGACGCCACCCTGCTGGTGCACAAGGGCGCCGAGTACGAGCGGGCGGGCGGCGTACCGTCGGCCTCCGAGGACGACGCCGAGGAGTGGAAGGTCATCCTCGAGCTGCTGCGCGAGTCGCTGGCCGCCAGCCCGGACAAGTGGACGAAGGTGGGCCAGCATCATCGGCGTCACCGAGGAGACCACCACCGGCGTCCACCGCCTGTACCAGCGCCAGGAGGCGGGAACCCTGCTCTTCCCGGCGATCAACGTCAACGACTCGGTCACCAAGTCGAAGTTCGACAACCTCTACGGCTGCCGCCACTCGCTGGTGGACGGCATCAACCGCGCGACCGACGTGATGCTCGCCGGCAAGACCGCGGTGGTCTGCGGCTTCGGCGACGTCGGCAAGGGCTCGGCCGAGTCGCTGCGCGCCCAGGGCGCCCGCGTGATCGTCACCGAGATCGACCCGATCTGCGCGCTCCAGGCGTCGATGCAGGGCTACCCGGTGCTGACGCTCGAGGACGTGATCGAGACGGCCGACGTGTTCATCACGACGACCGGCAACAAGGACATCATCAAGGTCTCCGACATGGCCCGGATGAAGCACCAGGCGATCGTCGGCA
>JAFAYQ010000001.1 GCA_019240215.1 Actinomycetota bacterium
GCGGTGGGGACGCTCACGTTCGGCCGGTCCGCGTACGAGAACGTCGTGTGCCTCGGGCTGGTCACGGACGCCCACGGGCGGAAGATGTCCAAGCACCTCGGCAACGTCATCGAACCGATGGGGCTGCTGGACTCCAGCGGCGCGGACGCGGTGCGCTGGTACTTCGCCGCGTCCGGGTCGCCGTGGGGGCAGCGGCGGATCGGCCCCGCCGTGCTTGACGAGATCGTGCGGAAGGTGCTGCTCACCTACTGGAACACGGTGTCGTTCCTGACCCTGTACGCCAACGCGGCCGCCGCCGACGGCAACGCCTGGGGCCCGGACCGGCTGAGCGAGGCGCCGGCCCCAGCTCAGCGCCCGGTGCTGGACCGCTGGGTCCTCAGTGAACTGCACACGCTGGTCCGCGACGTCACCGACCTGATGGAGGGCTTCGACACCGCGGGCGCGGGCCGCCGGATCGCCGGGTTCCTGGATGACCTGTCCAACTGGTACGTGCGGCGGTCCCGGCGCCGGTTCTGGGAAGGGCCGCGCACGCCCGCCTCGGCCTCGGCGTTTGCGACCCTGTACGAGTGCCTCGAGACCGTCACCCGGCTGATGGCCCCGATCACGCCGTTCCTCACCGACTACGTGTGGAGCGCGCTGCGTACCGCTGACGAGCCGGAATCGGTGCATCTGGCCCGCTGGCCGGAGGCCGACCCGGCGCTGATCGACGAGGAGCTGTCGGCCGAGATGGCGCTCGCCCGGCGGCTGGTCGAGCTGGGCCGGTCGGCCCGGGCCACCGCCACCGTCAAGACCCGCCAGCCACTGGCCCGGGCTCTGGTCGGGGCGCCCGGGTTCGGGTCGCTGCCCGGCGAGCTGCGCGCCCAGGTGGCCGAGGAGCTCAACGTGCACACGCTGGAGCCGCTCGCGACGGTCGGCGGTGACCTGGTCGACTACACGGTCAAGCCGAACTTCCGCACGCTCGGCCGCCGGTTCGGCAAGGGTACGCCCGCGGTCGCGACCGCCATCGGCGCGGCCGACGGAGCCGAGCTGGCCGAAGCCCTGCGGACCGCGGGCGAGGCCTCGGTGACGGTGGACGGCGAGCCGGTCACGGTCGGCCCCGACGAGGTGGTCGTCACCCAGACCCCCAAGGAGGGCTGGACGGTGGCCAGCGACGGCGGCGAAACCGTGGCCCTGGAGACCTCCCTCACCCCCGAGCTGCGCCGCGAAGGCCTGGCCCGGGAGGTGATCCGGCTGGTTCAGGACGCGCGCAAGAGCGACGGGCTGGACGTCACCGACCGCATCCAGCTGTGGTGGGAGGCCAGCGACCCCGAGCTCACCGCCGCGCTCGAAGAGCAGGGCTCGCTGATCGCGAACGAGGTGCTGGCCACCAGCTACCAGCCGGGCCATCCCCCGGCCGACGTCGCCGCTGGCGCCTTCGAGCACCGCGACACGGGCCTCGGCCTGGCGTTCTGGCTGGCCAAGGCGTAAGCACTGGCCGGGCGCCGGCGGGCGGCCGCTCACCCGCGCCCGGCCGCGCCGGTTCTGCTCGCATCGGATTTTTGAAAACGTGAAACACCCGGCCGGCTCGGTCAGGTACTCCGGGGCTACTGGTGGCCGGGTGACTCGACCAGCCGTGGTCCCGGGTCGTACTGAGCCCGGGCTCAGGCCGACGGCAGGCTCAGTCGTCTTCCTCGCCGTCGGGCTGGCAGGCCCGGCACGCGGTGCAACCCGATTCGCGGGCCTGGGCCACCGGCATCCGCTGCAGGTCGTTGTCGCCCATGAACCGGATCAGGATGCAATCGCTGCGGTGGTACCGGGGCACCCCCGGGACCACGGTCACCACGTCCTGGTCGGTCAGCGCCGACGGCCCGGACCCGGAGCTGGCGTCGCCGGACTTGGCGTCATCGCTGGCTTTTCCATCGTCGGCGGCCTGCTCGCCAGACGTCGCCACGGGAGCCAGGGTGGCCTGCTCCCGGGTCGCGGCGACCTCCTCGACGCGGCCGCTGTCGCCTTTGCTGATGTCCGGGCTGGCGCCGGGTCGGGCGGCCGATGGGGGGGCGGGCTGGCCGGAGACGCTCTGGGTGTCTTCGGCATCGTTGTCGGCCGGCCGGTCCGTGTCACGCTCACCGCTCCGCGCCTCGGCGTCGGCCCCGGGCCGGTCCCGCTCCGGCGACTGCTCGGCCGGGGCCTTGTCGGTCCGGCTGACCAGCAGCTTGTCGGGGCGGTCGGCGGCGGGCTGAGCCGGGGCGGGCTGCGGGGCGGCGGGCTGGCCGGCCGGCGTGCTCTCCCGCTCGCGGCGGCCGGCTTCCCTGATGTCGGCCGCGTTCAGGTCCATCCGGGTCGGCTGCGGATCGGCGAACGGCTGATCCCGGCGCCCCCGGTCCGTGCGATCGCGGCCAGTGCGATCGCGGTCAGTGCGACCTTGCTCAGGCCGGTCCCGCTCGGGCCGCTCCTGGGCCGGCCGGGCTCGATCCTGCTGCCCGGCTTCCCGGATCTCGGCCGCGTTCAGGTCCATCCGGGTCGGCTGCGGATCGGCGAACGGCTGATCCCGGCGCCCCCGGTCCGTGCGATCGCGGCCAGTGCGATCCCGGTCGGTACGACCTTGCTCAGGCCGGTCCCGCTCGGGCCGCTCCCGCTCCTGCCGGCCAGCCGCCCGGATCTCGGCCGCATTCAGGTCCATCCGGGTCGCCTCGGGATCGGCCGCCGCCGGCACCGGCTGGTCACGGCGCTGATCGTCGCGGCGGTCGCCGGGCCGGTCATCGGGCCGACGGCGCTCGGCGTCCTTGGCGAACTGCTCGTAGCCGGCCAAGTCGCTGCTCGCGGGCTGGTGACCGCGGGCGAAGGGTGTTTCCCGGGGCCGGTCGGGCGGCGTGGCCGCTGCGGACCCGGGGCTCTCGGTGCGACCGGGGCCGTCCGCGTAGCCGCGGCTCTGGCTGGCTCCCGCGCCGACTGCGGTCGTGGCCGGCTCCGGCGCCTCGTGCCGCTCGCCTGCGTGCCCGTCGGCCTCACTCTGCCCGCTGGTGATGCCGTCCGGCTCGTGGCCGAGCAGTTCGGACCGGTGCATGATGGCACCGATGATCAAGAAGAGCAGTGCGACCGCACAGACCGCGATGGAGATGTAGATCAGCACCAGCTTGCTGGTGATTCCCCCCGCGACGAGCAGACCGAGCCCCACCACGACCAGCGAAGCGCTGAACCTGATCACAAGCGTTCTCCCAGAACGCGCGGCCCCCAGCCGCCCTCGCCGGCGCGACACCCCAGCCGGCGTCGCTTCATGTGGACAAAAAAATCCCCGCGACCCGGTCCTCGTTCGCTACCGGGCCGCGGGGGTGGAACTTAGCGGCGGTCGTGCGCCGGAGCGCCGTCGCCACCGTGGAAGCCTGCGTGCTGCACCTCGGGCACCGAGTACTGGCCGGTCGCCTGAGCGCCGTTCCGCGGGGTCGGCTGGCCCAGGCCCGCCGGCACGGCCGGCGGCTGCGGCGAGGAGCCCATGGTCGGGAACGCGCCGCTGTCGGTGACGCCCGCCTCCAGGTCGCGAAGCTGGCCCTCCAGGTACGCCTTCAGCCTGCTGCGGTACTCACGCTCGAACGCCCGCAGGTCGTCGACCCGGCGCTCCAGCTCCTCACGCTGCTGAACCAGCGAGCCCATGGCCTGACGGTGCCGCTCCTGAGCGTCGCGCTCGAGGCTCTCGGCCCGCGCCCGGGCGTCACCGGTGATCTGCTCGGCCTGACGGCGCGCCTTGGTCAGCACCTCGTCCGCCTCGCGGCGGGCCCGGCCCAGCGTCTCGTCCGCCTCGCGGCGGGCGTCGGCGATGGCCTGGTCGGCGGTCTGCTGCGCCAGGGAGAGCACGCGGGCGGCCGTGTCCATGTTGTCCTCGGCCGGCGCCATCGAGCCCATCATCACCGGCTCAGGCTGCCGCTGCGGCGGCTCTGGCCGCTGCGGAGGCTCCGGAGGCATCATGTCCATCTTGGTTTCCGCCAGCGGTGAGCTCAGCGCGGGCACGGAGGACTTGCCTCCCCGCAGGCTCTCAGCCAGCTTCGCCCGGAGCTCTTCGTTCTCCTGGATCAGCCGGTCGAGCTCGGCCTCGACCTCGTCGAGGAAGGCGTCGACCTCTTCCTCGTCGTAGCCGGGCCGGAGCCTGGTCGTACTGAACTGCTTATTCCGCACATCCGCGGGCGTCAGCGGC
>JAFAYQ010000035.1 GCA_019240215.1 Actinomycetota bacterium
GCCAGGCCGACCGCCAGGTTGAGCAGCGTGGTCTTGCCCGCGCCGTTGGGGCCGACCAGCGCGGCCACGTGCCCGGCCGGGATGGCCAAGGTGCACTCACGCAGCGCCCAGGTGCTGCCGTAGCGCTTGCCCAGGCCGCTGGCCTCGATGATGTTGGTGTTCACGCGACAACCTCCGTTTCGCCGCTGGCGGCGCCACCCCGGCCCCCCTGGCCCGGGCACCGCTCATAAAAATCCCGTAGCGCCCGGGTGACCAGCGCCACGATCCCGTCCTCGTCCAGGCCAGCCGCGTCGGCCGTGGTCAGCCAGCCGAGCAGGGACTTGCGCAGCTCCGCGAGCTCGGGCAGCGCAACCTGACTGAGGGCCGCCTGGATGAAGGTGCCCTGGCCGGGCCGCCCGACCGCCAGCCCCTTGGTCTCCAGGTCCTTGTAGGCCTTGAGCACCGTGTTGGGGTTGATGGCAAGGTTGGCCACCACGTCCCTGACCTTGGGCAGCTGATCACCGG
Source organism: Actinomycetota bacterium (assembly GCA_019240215.1). GTDB lineage: Bacteria > Actinomycetota > Actinomycetes > Streptosporangiales > Streptosporangiaceae > Bog-532. The sequence goes on from JAFAYQ010000035.1 coordinate 505, forward strand.
GCTTGAGGTAACCGAGCCGCAGCGCGTGCTCGACCTGCTGCACCAGCTGCAGGTAGGTCGGGACCCCGGAAGCCGGGTCAAGCCGGAACTCGATCATCTGACCCCTTTATCTATAACAATAAGACAAGGGTACAGCGATGATCGGTGCTGTCAACACAGAAAGGGCCGGCGGGGCAGCCGGTGCGGTGGGCGGGCCGGCGGGGCGTGCGGCGGTGCGGTGCGCTGGGGCGGGCCGGTGCGCTGGGGCGGTGGGGCGGTGCGGTCACCCGGGCCGGTCACCCGGCCGGTCGTCGGTCCTTACTCAGGAGCGGGCCGACGGCCGGAGTCACGGGTGCCGAAGACGGTGACGGCGACGACCCCGGCGACCAGGACGCCAGCGGCGCAGAGCGCCCCGCCGAGGTCGTGCGGCGGGCGGGCCGCCCAGATCCACGGGGTGGTCGGGTGACCGCTGAGGGCGACCTCGGTGACCAGCAGGTAGGCCAGCGGCCCGGTCCAGCCGAACGCGCCGCCGAGCGCGGCTGCGCCCAGCAGCCCGAGGCCGGCCAGGCCGGCCAGGTTGCGGAGCAGGGCCAGGCTGCCGCCGGGCAGTGACCCCCCGGTGGCGGCGGCCGCCAGCGCCCCGAACGCGATCGCGGTCAGCGCGACCGCCGCCCCGGCCCGCAGGTACGGCAGCCACCGGCCGGTGGCCCGTTCGACCTCGCCGAACGGCCCGTGGGTGCTGACCGCGATGACGCTGGCCGCGCCGGCCTCGACCGTGAGCGAGATGAAGTCCTGCGCGGCCGGGCCGCCGGCGATGCTCCAGCGCCAGTTCAGCGCGCTCCACAGCAGCAGGCCGAGCGCGGCCAGCAGGGCGAGCGCGACCGGGATGCGGCGGCTGGCCGAGTACAGCCGGGCCAGCCGGAGCACGCTCCGGCGGCCACGGGCGACCGGGGCCGGGGCGGCACCCGCGGCCGGGTCCTGGACGGCGGCGGTCACGGCAGCTGCGCCAGCGTGAGCTGACCGGCCCGCAGGGCAGCCAGGTGGGTGGTGAGCCAGGCGCCCCGGCTGGCGGCCGGGAGCGCGGCCAGGCGCCGGGCGGCCGCGTAGACCGGACCGGCCGCGGCCGGCGGCCCGTGGCGGTGACCGCCGGTGTTCCCGGTCGCGGGCCGGGCCCAGGACGGCAGCCCGACCGTGGTCCGCAACGACGGCTGGCTGGCGAACGGCACCCCCGCTCCCTCCAGCAGGGCGGCCTCGACCGCCTGCTGGGCCAGCGTGCCGGTACCGGCACCGCCGCCCACGAAGGCGTGGGCGGCCAGCAGCCGGAGCTGGCCGTCAACCTCGGCGCTGGTCCAGCCGAAGGCGCCGCGGACACCGAGCGCGCCGAGCGGCAGGCCGAGCACCGGCGGCTGGCCGGTGATCGTCATCGCCTGGCCGGCCTGGCCGTCGGCCGAGTCGTAGACGGCCGGGATCTGCTCGGCCCGGACCGGCGCCCCGGGCAGGCCGGACACCTCAGCGAGGAGCGGGGCCAGGGCCGTGGTCACGTCGGCCAGGTCGGACCGGTAAGCGGGGTTCACGCAGACTGGCCGTCCGGCCGCCTGCCCGCAGACCGGGGTGTAGCTGCTCAGCCGGTCGCTGGCCGCGTCGTGCAGGGCCGGGATGACGATCCCGTGCGGACTGAGGCGCGCGGTGGTGACCAGGCCGATACCGGTCCCGGCGGCGGCCATGCCGGTCACCGTGACCGCGGCCGCGATCTGCCGTAGCCGCAGGCCGCCCGCGGCCCGGGGCAGCCCGGTCAGCCCCAGGAAGGCGATGGCCAGGCCGGCCAGCAGCATGACGCGGGCGATCGGGAGGTCGGGCAGGTAGGGGTAGAGCATCCCCGAATCGGGCTGGAGGTTCCCGTTGGAGTTGGTGGGCAGGATCAGCGCCCAGCCGCTGGTGTCGTGGAATCCGGTCTGGGACGACATCACCATGGCCAGGAAACCGCCGAACGCGGCCAGCGGGGCGGCGAACCGGCTGGGCCAGTACGCGCCGACCGCGAACCCGGCCGCGCTGAAGGCAGCCACCGCGGCCGCGCCGACCGCCACCCACCACCAGGGGGGCTGGCCCTGCACGTGCTCGGTCGCGTAGACCGCGAACATCACGCCGACGAAGACCAGATAGGCCCCGACCGCCCAGATCGCGGTGGCCGCCCAGGTGGCCAGCTGCGCCGTCCAGCGCGGCCAGGCGGTGCCGGTCACCAGGTCGGCGGTGCGGCGGCGGCCGTCGCGGGAGCCCATCCAGGCCGCCACCCCGGCCACGAACGGGCCGAAGTCGATGATCGTGTGCCCCTGGCCCAGGTTCCAGAACGTGCGCAGCACGTACAGCGGCGGCACGCTGGCGCTCGGCCGGTAGCTGTCGAACCAGAACAGCACCGCGATGAGCGGCAGCAGCCACGGCATCGAGTTGCGGCGCAGCTCGATCCGCAGCAGCCGCAGCAGGGACAGCGGCGCGGCCGCGCGGGAGGCGCCGGTGCGGGCCGGCCAGGCCGGGGCCTCGGTGACGGCGGTCATCGCGCAGCCGCCAGCGCCGCGCTGTAGCCGCGTTCGAGCGGCGCGTCCCCGGCCGCCCCGCTGCCCTCGCCGCGGGCGACGAGCTCGGCCGGGGTGCCGTGAAAGACGATCTTCCCCGCGTCCATCAGCGAAACCTGGCTGCAGGCCGCCCCCACGTCCTCGACCAGGTGGGTGGAGACCACCACGGTGGCGTGCTCGCCGAGCCCGCGCAGCATGGCCCGGAACGACACCCGCTGCTCGGGGTCCAGCCCGGCGGTCGGCTCGTCCAGCAGCAGCAGCTCGGGGTCGTTGACGATCGCCTGGGCGATCCCGGCCCGGCGCAGCATGCCACCGGACAGCGTCCGCAGCTTGGCCCGGGCCTTGTCGCCCAGCCCGACCTGCTCGACCGCGCGGGCGACCGCACGCGGCACCTGACCGGGCGGCATGTCCTTCAGCAGCGCGAAATACTCGACGAACTCCACCACCGTGAAGCCCGGATAGTAGCCGAGGTTCTGCGGCAGGTAACCGAGCCGGCGCCGGATCTCCCGGCGCGGGCCGTAGCTGCCCGGGTCCCGCCCGAGCAACTGCAGCCGGCCCGAAGTGGGCGGCAGCACGGTGGCCATCATCCGCAGCAGCGACGTCTTGCCCGCCCCGTTGGGTCCCAGCAGGCCGAACACCCCCGGGCCTGCCTCCATGGTGACCCCGGCCACCGCGTAGGTCTTGCCGAACCGGCGGGTCAGGTCGTCCAGCTCAATGTTCATGAGGCTCCCCTCGGAATCCGGGTCACGTACCAGGCGATCGCGCCGCAGACCGCGGCGAAGAGCAGATAAGGCAACAGCAGGGCCGAATCGGTGATCGCGGCGGTGAGCTGACCGGCGATGGCCCGGCCCGCCAGCACCGCGATCACCCAGCCGGAAAGGCCCGCGGCCACGCCGGCGTTGGCCGACCGGGTCACGGTCGCGGTGGCCAGCGCCAGCGCGCAGACCGCGGTCATCGGCACCAGCCAGCCGAACGTCACCGCGGCCGCCGCCCCCGTGGCGGCCGAGGCGACCAGGCCGGCCGCGGCGTTCAGCCCGAACACCGCCAGCGCCCGCACCAGCAGCACCATGCGGCCGCTGACCGCGGTGGACTGGGCCAGCTCCCAGGCCGGGTCGAGCCCGGGGCCGTAGGCGTAGGCGATGCCGGCGCCGGCCACGGCCGGGGCGAACAGGGCCACGTACGGTGTCCCGGTCCCCCAGGTGGCGATCACGCCCGCGGCCAGCACCACCACGGTGGCGATCAGCCAGCCGAGCAGCAGCGAGGGCGTGATCACCAGCGCCCGGGCGAGGCCAGGCGATCGCAGCAGCCAGGCGGCCAGCCGTTCGGCTCGGCCGGGGCGGCGGCGCCAGACCTCGGCAGCCACGCCGGTCCACACCCGGGACAGGTCGACGTCCGGGACCGGGCCGGGGAAGGGTCCGGGGTTCGGGCCGGCGCCGGTCATCGCGCCCCTCCTGCCATCGGGTTGCTGCTGAGCGCGGCCCGCAGCCGCTGCCGGGCCCGGTAGGCGCGGCTCTTCACGGTGCCCTCGGGCACCCCCAGCAGCGCCGCCACCTCCGCCACCGGCCGGTCCTCCACGTACATGAGCTGCCACACCTCCCGCTCGGGGCTGCTCTCGGGTCCGAGCGCCCCGACCGCCTCGGCCAGGGCGGTCCGGGACAACGCAGTGTCGGCCGGGTCGCCACCGTCACCGTCGCTGGCCGAGTCGAGGACGGCCAGCGTCAGCCCGGCCGGGCCGCGGCGGCGCAGGAACAGGGCCGCCTGGCGGCGGGCCACGCCCCACAGCCAGCCCCCTGCGGCCCCCTCCGGCCGGTAACCGGCCGCGCCCCGCCACACGGCCAGGAACGTTTCCTGCAGGACGTCCTCGACGTCGGCGGCCGGCAGCACCGACCGCAGCCGGGCCGCCAGCCACGGAGCGTGCCGGGCGAACAGCGCCCGCAGCGCGGTGTCGTCGCCGGCCGCTATCGCGGCGATCAGCAGGTCATCGTCCATCGACTGTCTATTGCAGTCGGCCGCCCCGCGGTTCGCTACTCCGCGGAGAATTTTCCGCCCGGCCGGATCAGCCCGGTCTCGTAGGCCAGGACCACGACCTGGACCCGGTCGCGGAGGCCGAGCTTGGCCAGGATCCGGCGGACGTGCGACTTCACCGTGGGCTCGGACACGAACAAGCGGGCGCCGATCTCCGCGTTCGACAGCCCCTGGGCGACCGCGATCAGGACTTCACGCTCGCGGTCGGTCAGCGCCGCCAGCTGCGGCTGGCGCGGGCCCGGCTGACCGGCGGCCAGCGGCAGGACCGGGGCGTACTCCTCGAGCAGGCGGCGGGTCACCCGGGGCGAGACGACCGCGTCACCGGCGGCGACCGTGCGGATGGCGGCGACCAGCTCGGCCGGGCGCACGTCCTTGAGCAGGAAACCGCTGGCACCGGCCCGCAGCGCGCCGAACGCGTACTCGTCCAGGTCGAAGGTGGTCAGCACCAGGATCCGGACACCGGCGTCGGCCGCCGTGATCCGGCGGGTGGCCTCGATCCCGTCGGTACCGGGCATCCGGATGTCCATCAGCACCACGTCGGGCCGGTGGCGGCGGGCCTGGTCGGCGGCCTCGTCGCCGTCACCGGCCTCGGCCACCACGGTCAGGTCGTCCTCGGTCTCCAGGATCATCCGGAAGCCGCGCCGCAGCAGCGGCTGATCGTCGGCCAGCAGCACCGAGATGCTCACGGCGCCTGCCGCGCCGCGTGCCTGCTCACCGGGCCGCCGCCGGCAGGGTCACCTCGACCAGCCAGCCGCCGCCGGGCGCGGGTCCCGCCCGCAGCGTGCCGCGGTGCAGGGCGGCCCGCTCGCGCATGCCGTCGAGGCCGTGGCCGGCCCGCCCTTGGGTGATCGTCCCGGTGGCGGCGTGGCCGTCGTCGGACACCGTGATCCGCACCTCGGGCTCCTGGTAGCTGATGGTGACCCGGGCCTGCCGGGCGTCCGCGTGCCGGATCGTGTTGGTCAGCGCTTCCTGGACGACGCGGTAGATCGTCAGCCCGGCGGCCGCCCCGAGCGGGAACGGGGCTCCGGTGGCGGTGAGGCTGACGTCGAGGCCGGTGGCCCGGATCCGGTCGATCAGCGCGCCCAGCTCGGCGACATCGGGCAGCGGGGCGGGCGGGTCCTGGCCGGACGGCTCGTCGGTGCGCAGCACCCCGAGCATGGCGCGCATGTCCGACAGGGCCTGGCGGCCGACCTCGGAGACCTCGGTCATCGCCTCGGCGCTCTTGTCCGGGTCGGCCCGGCTCACCACCGCGGCCGCGTCGGCCAGGGTGATCACCACCGACAGGCTGTGCGACACGATGTCGTGCAGTTCGCGGGCGATCCGGGTCCGCTCGGCGGCGGCCGCGATCGTGGCCTGCTGGTCGCGTTCGATCTCCAGTCCCCGGGCCCGTTCGTCCAGCCAGGCCAGGTAGCGCGCGCCGGAGGCGGCCGTCAGGCCGGCGAACAACGCGGCCACCACCATCGCGGTCAGGAACGCCAGCGAGCGGGGCACGGTCGCGGCCGGGACCCAGCGGACGGCGGCCACGATCGCCCCGATCTCCAGCACCACCGCCGCCAGCGCGGCCCGGGCCCGGGACTGGTGGGCCGCCACCGAGTACAACGCGGCCAGCAGGGCCGCGTCGCCGAGCAGCGGGAAACCCAGCAGCCACTGAGTGAACGCGATCGCGCAGGCGGCCACGAACACCGGCGTCGGCCAGATCCGGCGGGCGGCGATCACGGCGATCAGGACGGCCTGCACCAGCCAGGCCCGCACGCTGCTGAACGGCGACTGCGCCAGCCACGAGCTGCAGACCGCGAGCAGCACGGCCGCCGCCAGCGAGTCCAGGAACAGCGGGTGGGCGCCGAGCACCCGGCGGACCCGCACGAACAGGCTGCGGGTGATCTCGTCGGGTGGCTGCAGCGTGGTCCGCGGCGGAGTAACGGGCAAGGTGACGGGCAGGCCGGTCATCAAGCAGTTATATCGCTGCGCAGGAAGACCAGGGTGGCGGCCGCGATGGCGGCGATGAGGTAGACGGCCCCGAGGACGAGGCCGTGCCCGTAGCTCACCCCTTCACCCCCGCCCGAGGCCACCGCCAGGATCGACTGGCCCGGCAGCCAGCTCTGGGTGCTGGGCACGATGCGGACGACGATGTTCTCGACCGCGATCAGCCAGGCGAAGCCAATGATGACCGCGAACACGGCCGAGCGGACGAACTGGCCCAGCGCCATCCCCAGCACGCTGTAACCGACCACCGCCAGCGCGAGGTCGCCGAGCTCGCGGAACAGGTCACCCAGGCCCGTCCCGGTGAACCAGGCGCTGGTGGAGACGCCGCGGCTGTGGGCGGCCACCACCGCCACGATCAGCGCGACGACCGCCGCGAAACAGAGCGCCAGCACCAAGAACGTGATCACCCCGAGCATCTTCCCGGCCAGCAGCACCGCCCGCCGGGGCTGACGGACCAGCAGCTGGCGCAGGGTGCCGAGGCTGTACTCGCTCGCGACCTGCGAGGCGGCGATGCCGAAGGCGACCACGCCGAGCAGCATGGCCGCCCGGGCAACGCCGATGACCAGGCCGTTCGGCTGGGCCAGCTGGTGCAGCGTCACGATCCCGCCGTGGGTTGTGGCCTGGGAGAACACCAGGATCACGAACAGCGAGGCGGCCAGCGCCAGCCCGAGGAACGTCGAGAAGAAAAGGGTGGGCCGCCGGAGTTTGGTCCACTCGCTGGTGAAGGCCGCCCACGTCATCGGATCGCTCCCAGTTCCTGGTCGTCGGGCACGTCAGCTGATTTCGAGCCGGTCAGCGCGAAGAACGCCCGCTCCAGACTGCGGGTGCGCTCGCCCAGCTGGCGCAGGGTGATGCCGTACTGGGTGGCCAGCCGGTTCACGTCGGCCGCGCCGAGCCCGCCTTCCTGGACCAGCAGTACGCCGGCGCCCTCGCCCGGCAGTACCGTGCAGCCGGCCTCCTGCAGCAGCCGGGCCAGCCGGTCGCGGTCGGCGTCGTGTTCCGGGGCGATCAGGTACTCCGCCTGTTGGGTGGCGCGCAGCGCGTCCACCGGTCCCTGGTGGACGAGGCGGCCGGCCCTGATCATCACCACGTGGTCGCAGATCTGCTCGATCTCCGAGATCAGGTGGCTGGAGACCAGCACCGTGATCCCGTCGCCGGCGAACGACCGGATCAGGCTGCGCATCTCGACGATGCCGGCCGGGTCGAGGCCGTTGGTCGGCTCGTCGAGGATCAGCAGTTCGGGCCCGGCCAGCATGGCGGCCGCGATGCCGAGGCGCTGCTTCATGCCCAGCGAGTACGACCGGTACCGGTCCCCCGCCCGGGCCAGCAGGCCGGAGCGTTCGAGGACCGGATCGACCGCCGCCAGCGGGAGCCGGCCCAGCCGGGCCAGCACCTTGAGGTTTTCCCGGCCGCTCAGCTGCGGGTAGAAGGCGGGCGACTCGATCAGCGCCCCGACCTTGTTCAGGTAGCTGGCGGGCTCGGACAGGCGGCCGCCCAGGATCGTCCCGCTGCCCGAGGTCGGGCGGACCAGCCCCAGCAGCATCCGGATCGTCGTCGTCTTGCCGGCCCCGTTCGGCCCCACGAAGCCGCAGACCGCCCCGGCCGGGATGGCCAGCGCCACGTTGTCCACCACGGTCCGGTCGCCGAAGCGTTTGCTGAGTCCGTCCGTCGACACGGCCAGCGGGGCCGCCGATCGCTCGCCGGTCCGCTGTTCCGCCTGCCCTATGACCATGCCCGGAACCCTAATGACGCCGGCCACCCGGCCACGCCCGCTGCGGGCCAATCTCATTCCCCGGGCGCAGCAATTTCATCCCTGGGGCGTAACCGGGTGCCAGCGGCGTCATCCCGGGGGCGGCTACCAGCCGGGCGCGAAGATCATGCCCTGCGGCTGCAGCGACGGGCCGCTCAGGGTGACCTTGCTGATGTGGCCGGTCGACATGTTCAGCTGGCCGAGGTAGTTGGCCGGGAACGCGGGCGGCGCCGGGCAGGTGGCCGGAGCGTTGCTGGCGTCGCAGGGGGTCACGGCCACGAAGGCGGCGCCGGGCCGGAACGAGCCGGTGACCGTGTCGACGTAGTCCTGGCTGTTGTCGGTGGTGAAAATGCGGCCGGGCCCGGTGACCCAGGCGGTGTCGTCGACCGACTGGGACAGGCGCAGCACCGCCAGCGACTGCCTGCGGGCGCCGGCGTGGCGCACGTAGATCTGCTCCTTGTCGCCCTGGCTGGTGAGCATGAAGTCACCGCCAAAGCGCGGCGCGGTGGACGGCACGATCTCGTTGGAGTCGGGGTCGGTGAGGGCAAGCTTGACCGTCTTCCCGGCCGTGGCCCCGGTGTTGGCGACGGTCGCGCTGGCCTCGTCGTAGAACAGCGGCCGGACGGCGGCGACGTGGGTGCGGCCGTGCAGCGCCACCGCGTAGACGGCCGGGTAGGCCGGGTTCGGGGCGGCCGCCCCGCTGGTGCCGGGGGCGGAGGCGCTGACCAGCAGCTGGCCGTGGTAGACGGAGATGGCGTCGGTCCCGCCGTGGTGCGGCAGCGGCTCGCTGTAGGCGTAGTGCCCGATCTGGTGGCCGGGCCGGGCCGCGGGCGTGACCGTGTCCAGGCTGGAGTTGGCGTCCTCGTTGATCGTCGCCACCACGATCCCGGCCTGCGGATCGGCGGTGAGGCCGTCGCACTTGCCGGTCAGGTCCCACTGCCGGATCTCGCGGCCGCCGGTGGTGAACTCGACCACGGTGCTGTCGCGGTTGCCGTCGGTGCTGGCCTGGCCCTGGGGACCGACCCCATTCTGGAACGCCACGTACAGCCGGCCCCGCAGCATCGTGATGTCGTCGGGGCTGGTCAGGTGCTCCTGGTGCCGCTGGCCGGAACCGGCCGCCGTGAACGAGTGCGTCAGCCGCTGCCCGGAGGCGATCCGGGTCACCGTGAACGACGGGGAGCTGCCGTGGTTGGCAGGGGCCGTGACGGCCGCTCCGGCGCCGGACATGCCGGTCAGGGCCGCGGTGGTCACGCCGACCGCCACCGCGGCGGCCTGGACCAATGGTGAGCCGAACCTCTTCTTCTGCATGCGGTCAGCCCACCGCCCGAAAGCAGACCACACATGATCACGACCTGAACGGAGCATGACACTTACTACATTGTCGGTAGTAGGAAGGGCAGCCTGGACACCGCCTTGTGACAGTGATAGCTTGCGCAAGCCATGACTAACGCAAGGTCTCTCATCGAGGTGCTCGGCGAGCCGATGCGCATCACCATCCTCGAGCGGCTGCTGGACGCCCCGGCGACCGCGACCGAGCTCGCCCAGCAGCTGCCGGTGACCCGCTCGGCCATCTCCCAGCATCTGCAGACGATGAAGTCGGCCGGGCTGGTCGCCGACACCCCGGCCGGCACCCGCCGCGTCTACGCCGTCGACCCGGACGCGCTGGCCCTGTTGCGCAGCTACTTCGACGCCTTCTGGAACCGCTCGCTCGAAGGTTTCCGCCGCGCCGCCGAGACGGCGCCCACCCCGATCCGCCCCGGAGGTACGCCGTGACCACGCAGTCCAGTCCCACCTCGGTCAGCACCGAGATCGACGTCGATGCCGACGCCGAGCACGCGTTCCGCGTTTTCACCGAAAAAATCGGCACTTGGTGGGATGACGACAAGCACATCCTGCAGGCTCCGCTGGCCGAGATGATCTTCGAGCCTTACGTGGGCGGCCACATCATCGACCGCGGCACCGACGGCAGCGAGTGCCGGTGGGCCACGATCCTCGCCTACGAGCCGCCCGCCCGGGTCTGTTTCAGCTGGAACATCAACCTGCAGTGGCAGCTCGAAACCAACCCGGACCGCACCAGCGAAGTCGAGATCACCTTCACCCCGCTGGCGGCCAGCCGCACCCGGGTCGTGCTCACCCACCGGCACCTGGACCGGCACGGCGACGGCTGGGAAGGAATGCGCGACGCGGTCGGCTCCGGCTGGAGCCTGGAAGGCTTCGCCAAGGCGGCCCAGCAGCCGGCCGGCGGCGGGCTCGCCGAGGCACTTCCGGTCATCACCGACGAGGTGATGCGGTCCCGGCTGGCCGAGGTCCAGCCCTACACGATGCTGGTGCTGAACACCACGCCGGCCTTCGCCCGGCCGGCCTGCGACGCCATCATCTGGGAGCACGGGCGCCGCAATATGACCCTGGTGGAAGCGGGTCTGCTGGCAGTGGTCCTGCCGGTGGACGATGACAGCAGTGTCGCCGGCTACGGCGTCTTCAACGCCGACGTGGAGATGACTCGCCGCCTCATGGACGAGGACCCGGGTGTGCGGGCCGGCATCTTCTCGGTCGAGCTGCACCCGGTCCGCGGCTTCCCCGGGTCATCCCTCCCGGCATAAACGGAATATTTCGCCCGGATGGGGCAAGGGGCCGCTAGTGGTGCCACCAGGGGGCCGGCGACGCGCTGGCCGGGGTCGCGCCCTCTGGTTGCGCGCCCTCCGGGGTCTCGTGGACGTGGAGGAACAGCGGCAGGTCGTCGGCGGCGGGGCCGGGGGCCCGGTGGGCGGCCGCCTGGGCGCTGGAGCCGTCCTTGGCGTTGGACCCGGACTTGGCCAGCACCAGCAGCAGGATGCCGCTGACGGCGACGACCACGATCCACAGCGGCCGGCCGTTGACCCGGCCCCAGTCGTTCAGGCCGTGCAGGATCATGGCGGCCGCCAGGCCGATCCAGGCGGTCGCGTACCACTTGTGCCGCCGGGTCACCGCCAGCCCGATGAAGTAGCCGGTCAGGCCGGACCAGCAGGCGTGAGAGATCGGGTCGGTCAGGAACCGCCACACGAAGTCGAGGGTGAAGTAGCGGACCGGCTCGATCAGCACCGAGAACAGCGCGGTGGGGGCGTCGTGGCCGGTGGCCAGCAGCCGCTCGATCTCGGGGACGGCGGACTTGATGGTCAGGTAGAACTGCTCGACGCCGTTGACCGTGAAGTAGTGCACGACCTCGCTGGCCCCGAACGCCAGGCCGCTGACCGCGCCCAGGAACAGGTAGTCGCGCGGGGTCAGGCTCCGCCGCCGGTAGACCAGCACCACCACCAGCACCGGGATGGCCTTGGCGAGCTCCTCCGGCAGGCCGATGGTGAAGATGCTCTGGCCCAGGCCGGTGTTGGCGGCGTGCAGGTCGGCTTCCAGGGTGATCGCGAGCGGCACCTCGACCACCAGCGCGACCACCGTCACCAGCACCAGCATCGCCCGGGTGACCTGTTCGGGGCGGATGATGATGCCGAGCAGCAGCAGCCAGGCGATGCTGAAGTAGGCGGCGAAGATCCAGGCCACGTGGTCGAAGGTGCTGGCGGTGGGGTCGGCCCCGAGGATGACCAGGGCGATCGGCGGCACGCAGATCAGCACCAGGAACAGCAGCACCGGCCAGCCGAGCAGCGACCGGAGCTGGAAGCCCTGGTCGAGCCCGAACAGCTCACTGGCCAGCCCGCGGCCGCGGGACTCGGCGGACGGTATCGGCGGACGTGCGGACGTCATCGGCTGGTCTCCCCTTGCATCGCTACGGCCGGGCCAGCTCATTTAAGCAAGCGGGCGGGCGGCCGCCCCGCAACGGCGGGCCTGAATCGGACTAGTCTTTGCCCGTGGCTACGCCGATCGGGCCGCTGCCGGACGCGGAGGACAGGCTCAGAGACATCCGCGCGATCACTGACGCCGCCCTGTCCTACCTCAGCGCCGACGCCTTCCTCACCGAGCTGCTGGGCCGGGTGAAGGCGAGCCTGGACGCCGACACCGCGGCCGTGCTGCTGCTCGACGCCAGCGGCAGGCAGCTGATCGCCACCGCCGCCAGCGGTCTGGAGGAGGAGGTCCGGCAGGGCGTCCACATCCTGGTCGGGCAGGGATTCGCGGGGCGGATCGCGGCCGAGGCGCGGCCGGTCGCCCTGGATCACGTCGACCACACCAGCGTGCTCAACCCGATTTTGTGGGAGAAGGGGATCCGCTCCCTGATCGGGGTGCCGCTGCTGGTCAACGGGGCCGTGATCGGCGTGCTGCACGTGGGCTCGCTCAGCAGGCGCGAGTTCGGCACCGACGACGTGACGCTGCTGCAACTGGCGGCCGAACGCGCGGCCCTGGCGGTCCAGTCGCTGCGGTCCCGCGACGACCTGGCCGCCGCCACCGCCCTGCAGCAGAGCCTGCTGCCCTCCGAGCTGCCCACGGTCCCGGGGGTGGAGGTCGCCGCCCGCTACGTGCCCGGGCACGGCCGGGTCGGCGGGGACTGGTACGACGTGTTCACGCTGCCGTCCGGCCAGCTGTGCGTGGTGATGGGCGACGTCGCCGGTTCCGGCCTGCCGGCCGCGGTCATCATGGGCCGGATGCGCAGCGCCCTGCGCGCGTACGCGCTGGAGACGCGCGACCCGGCCGAGGTGCTGCGGCGGCTCGACCGCAAGATGCAGCACTTCGAGTCCGACGTCATGGCCACCGTGTCCTACACGGTCGCCGATCCCGGCACCGGACGGCTGGACATCGCGTCGGCCGGTCACTTCCCGCCGGTCGTGGCCGTCCCCGGCCGGAACGCAGTGCTGGCCGACATCGCCGTCGGCGTCCCGATCGGCGTCGCCGACGACCCGCCCCGGCTGACCACCACCATCGGGCTGGCGCCGGGGACCGTCCTCGGCCAGTTCACCGACGGACTGGTGGAACGGCGTGGTGCCCTGATCGACGACCGGCTCGCCCTGCTGTGCCGGACGATCACGCCCGCACCCCCGGAGAGTGTCTGTGTCGCGGTGATGGGAACGCTGGTGGGCCGGGAGCCGGTCGGGGACGACGTCGCCCTGCTGGTGCTGCGCTGGCAGCCGCCGGACTGGGCTTGAGGCTCAGCGCGGCAGCAGCGCGGCCGGGTGCGGCAGGCCGAGGTGGTCACGCAGGGTGCGGCCGGTGTACTCGGTGCGGAACCGGCCGCGGCCCTGCAGGATCGGGACGACCTGGTCGGCGAACGTGGCCAGCTCGTAGGGCAGGGTCGAGCCCATGATCGTGAAGCCGTCGACCGCGCCCGCGTCCTGCCAGGCAATGATGTGGTCGGCCAGTTGCTCGGGGGTGCCGACGAAGTGGCTCTGGCCGGCGCCGCCGCTGGTGTGATCGGTCAGCTCGCGCAGGGTGGCCTGCGGGCGGGCCCGGGCCGCCTCGAACAGCAGCTCGGCCCGGCTGGACGGGGCCGTCTCACCGTCCGCCCACAGGCGGGCGGGCAACGGGGCGTCGGGGTCGAACCCGTCGGGCTCCAGCCCGGCCGTGTAGAGCGCGTTCTGCCAGCGAAAGTCGGGACTGGCCAGCTCCTCAAGGCGCTGGGCGCGGGCCTGGGCCTCGGCCTCGGTGCCGCCCAGCGTCACCATCAGCGCGGGCAGCACCAGCACGTGGGCGGGGTCACGGCCGGCCGCGGCCGCCTGCTCGTGCAGGCTGGACCGGAACGCGACCGCCGCCGCCAGTGACGGCGGCCCGGAGAACACCAGGTCGGCGTAGCGGGCGGCCAGCCCGATGCCGGCCGCCGACTGGCCGGCCTGGACCAGCACCGGGTGGCCCTGCGGGGGCCGGGGGAACGGCAGCACGCCTTGGCTGTCGTAGTACTGGCCGTGGAAGCGCGGGTCGTGCAGCCGGCCGCGGTCGGCCCAGACGCCGTGCTCGCGGTCGCCGATCACCGCGTCGTCGTCCCAGCTGTCCCACACCCGCTGGACGACCTCGACGAACTCGTGGGCGCGGGCGTAGCGGTCGGCATGATCGGGGTGGAATGGCTCGCCGAAAGCGGCCGCCGCCAGCGGCGTGACCGTGGTGACGATGTTCCAGCCGGCCCGGCCGCCGCTGAGATGGTCGAGGGTGGCGAACCGGCGGGCCAGCTCCCACGGCTTGCTGTAGGTGGTCGAGCCGGTCCCGATCAGCCCGATGCGGCTGGTGGTGGCGGCCAGCGCCGACAGCACCGAGATCGGGTCGAACTGGGTCTGGGGCAGGTAGGTGGCCCGGTACTCGGCGATGGCGATGTTGTCGGCCAGGAAGATCGAGTCCATCAGGCCGCGCTCGGCGATCCGCCCGATCTCGGCGTAGTACGGCAGCCCGAGCACGCCGCGGACGTCGTCGGGTACCACCCGCCAGGCCGACTCGTGGTAGCCGTTCGGCCAGATGAAGGCGTTGAAGTGCAGCGGCCGGGCCGTCATGGGCAAGCCTCCTCGGTGGATGCTCAGGCGACAGCAACGCGGCGGCGGCACTCATTCCATTTACGGTGATGTCGAAATATTGACGTTAGTATTGAACTTGGGCCGGGCGGCCGCTTACGCTGACCGCATGTCGTCGCCGCCGATACCGGAAACCGTGACTCCCTACGACGAGGCCAGCGTGCTGGCTTACCGGCGGGCCGGACTGTGGACCGGCACGTCGCTGCCCGCGCAGCTGCTGACGGCGGCCGCCCGCCACGGCGCCCGCCCGGCCCTGATCGCCGAGGGCCGGACCTGGACCTTCGACGAGCTGCTGGCCGAGGCCGGGCGGCTGGCCCGGGGTCTGCTGGCGGCGGGCGTGGTCCGACCCGGCGAGCCGGTCATGTTCCAGATGGGCAACGTGGCCGAGACCGCCGTCGCCTACCTGGGATGCCTGCTGGCGGCCGCCTCGCCCGTGTGCACGCTGCCCATGCACGGCACCCGCGAGATCGGGCTGCTGGCCCGCCACGTCGGGGCCCGCACGCTGATCAGCCAGCACGACTACGGCTCGGGCCGGCTGCGGGCGCAGGCGGCCGAACTGCTGGCCGGGGGCGTCATCACCGACGTGGTGATCAGCCGCGGCGAGCCACTCGGATCCACCCCCGGCTACACCCAGCTGGTCGAGGCCGGAGCGGCCGAATCAGCCGGCCCGCTCCCCTACCGCGACATCGACCCGACCGTGACCCCGGCCCTGCCCGCGGTGTTCCAGCTGTCCGGCGGCACCACCGGGCTGCCCAAGGTCGCCCCCCGGCTGCACGAGGAGTACGGCTACAACGCCCGGGTGTGGGCGGACACGATGGAGATGGACACCGGTACCCGGATGCTCTATCCGCTGCCGCTGATGCACAACGCCGGGATCTCGACCGGCCTGCAGCCGACCCTGTTCGCCGGGTCGACACTGGTGCTGGCGCCCTCGGCCGACATCGACACGCTGCTGGACCTGATCGAGGAGCACCAGCCGCGACTGGTGCCGGTGGTGCCACCCGCGCTGGCGGTGCGGCTGCTCGAATCGCCGCGGGCGCACCAGACCGACCTGTCGGGCCTGCGCGACTTCGTGATCGGCGGCCAGCGGCTGGCGGCCGGGGTCGCCGAACGGCTGCGCGACGAGCTGGGCTTCCGGGTCCGGCAGATGTTCGGCATGGCCGAAGGCATGTTCCTGGCCACCCCGGCCGGAGCCAGCGAGGCGGTCCGGCACCACACGGTCGGGGCGCCGGTGTCAGCCGCCGACGAAATCCGCATCCTCGAGCCCGGCTCCGAGACCGAGGTCGCCGACGGGGTGGTCGGCGAGTTCGCGGCCCGCGGCCCGTACACGATCCGCGGCTACTACCGGGCCGAGGAGCACAACCGGGCCAGCTTCACCAGCGACGGGTTCTACCGGACCGGGGACCTGGCCCGGCGCCACGTCACCGCCGAGGGCGTCTTCTACTCGATCGACGGCCGGATCAAGGACGTCATCAACCGGGGGGCGGAGAAAATCTTCGCCGAGGAGGTGGAGGAGATCATCGTCCGCCACCACGACGTGGTCACCGCCGCGCTGATCGCGATGCCGGACCGGGTGCTGGGCGAGCGCGCCTGCGCCTACCTGGTGATGGAGGACGGCGCCGCCCCGCTCACGGTCGGCACGCTGACCAGCCACCTGCTCGGCCACGGGCTGGCCCGCTACAAGCTGCCCGAGCGGGTCGAGATCGTGACCGCGCTGCCGCTGACCAACATCGGCAAGGTGGCCAAGAACAAGCTGCGCGAGGACATCGCGGCCCGGCTGGCCGCGGCCCGGGAGGAGTCGTGACCCGCCGGGTGGACGTCATCGGCGGCGGGCCCGGCGGCCTGTACGCCGCCCGGCTGCTCAAGCGCTACGACCCGGGCCTCGAGGTGACCGTCCACGAGCGGATGGACGGGGCCGCCCAGACGTTCGGGTTCGGGGTCGGGCTGACCGAGGCCACCATGCGCAACCTGGAGGAAGCCGACCCGGAGACGGCCGCCCGGGTCCGGGCGGTCAGCTACGCCGGGCACGAGCTGCACTGGCGGGGGCCGGACCGGTCGGTGCGGCTGCACGGGGCCCGGAACCTGGCCGTGGGCCGGGCGGCCCTGCTCGACGTGCTGGCGCAGGCCGCGATCGAGGCCGGAGTGGACTACCGGCCCGGTTCGGCCGCCGACCTGGGCACCGTGTCCGGTGACGTGGTGATCGCGGCCGACGGGGTCGGCAGCGCCACCCGGGCCAAGCTCGCCCCCGACCTCGGTGTGCACGCCAGCCTGGGGCGGACCCGCTACCTGTGGTGCGGCACCGGGTTCGCGGTACCGTCGGCGTATTTCTCGGCCACCGCCCGCGGCCAGGAGCAGTTCGTGGTGCACGCCTACCCCTACGCAGCCGACCGCAGCACGTTCCTGATCGAGGTCGACGACACCACCTGGGCCGGCGCCGGGCTGGGCCCGTTCGACGCGGCCACCGGCCCCGGCCAGACCGACGAGCAGAGCGTCCGGCGGCTGGAGGAGATCCTGGCGGCCGAGCTGGGCGGTGGCCGGCTGCTGACCAACCGGACCCGGTGGAGCCGGTTCACCCGCCTCAGCCTGGACCGCTGGCACGCCGGGAACGTGGCGCTGGTCGGCGACGCTGCCCACACCGCCCACTACACGCTCGGGTCGGGCACCAAGCTGGCCCTGGAGGACGCGATCGCGCTGGCCACCGCGCTGACCGGGGAAGGGTCGGTGCGGTCGGCGTTCACCGCCTACGAGCAGGCCCGGCGGCCGGCCGTGCGGCGGTTCCAGCAGCTGGCCAGCCGCAGCCAGCGCTGGTGGGACTCCTATCGCTGGCGGTCCGGCTGGCCGGCCGAGCAGCTGGGCCTGTCGTTCATGACCCGGTCCGGCAACCTGACCATGACCGACTACGCCAAGGCCGAGCCGGCGGTGGTGCGCACGGCGCTGGGCCGGTTCGGCGAGCCGCCGCCGGCCGCGGCCGAGCTGGACGAGTGGGTGCTGGCCCGCTCCGGGCGGGCGGCGCCCGCGGCCGGCGCGGCCGTCGACGAGGTCGCCTGGTCCGAACCGGACGTGTGGGGCGAGGCCGCCGACCAGCTGGTGGCCCGGGTCGCGGCCGGGCCGGACCGGCCGGTGCTGCTGACGGCCGGCCCGGAGCCGGCCGCGCAGTGGGCCCGGGTGGACCTGGCCGAACGGCTGCGGTTGCAGACGGGGCTCTGCATCGGGGTGGAGTTTCCCGCTTCAGAAAAGGGGTTCGCGGCGACTTCGATCGCGGCCGGCCGGGCTGATTTCGCCGTTTTCAGCCCGGCCTGACCGGCGGCCAGCGGTCAGACCTGCTCGTGCAGCTGGTCGACCAGCGTCTTGACCTCGCCGACCAGCCGCTGCACCTCGGCCTGATTGCCGTCGGCCCGGGGCGCCAGCAGCATAGCCTGGGCGTGCCCGGTGATCTGGTCCACCACCGCGTCGACGTCGGCGCCCGGCCGGAACCACCACGCGACCCAGTTGCACATGCCGAGCACGCTGAGCGCGGCCACCCGGGGCTCGACCGGCCGGAACTCACCGCTGCGGGCCCCCTGCTCGATGACCGCGGCCAGGTCGCGGAGGATGGCCCGCTTGGCCTTGAGGTGCTCGGCGCCGGCCTGCTCGGGCAGCACGGTCTCCGACCGGTCGAGGATCCGGAACTGGTCCGGGTGCTCGGCCCGCTGCCGGACCATCAGCGCGACCACGTTGGTCAGCTTCTGCCCGGCCGACAGGTCTGCGCGGGCGGCCAGGTGCTCCAGCACGTCGGCCATGCTCTGGGTCACCTGCTCGACCAGCATCTCCAGCAGCCGCGCCTTGCTCGACACGTAGTGGTACAGGGCCGGCCGGGAGATCCCCATCTCCCCCGCGATGTCTTCCAGCGTGGTGCTCTCGTACCCCTTGCGGGCGAACAGCAAGGTGGCCGTGTCGAGCAGCTGGGACTCCATCAGCGTCCGGCTCAGGGTGCTTCGGCCCCGGTCACGACGTTGCTCAGGCGGCACAGGGGCGATTGTACGGGGCGGCCGGCGGCCGCTAGTCGAGCAGCGCGGTGAGCTTCTTCGGGGCCAGCACCCGGTAGCTCTCGGTCACCAGCTCCCGGATCTCCTGCCAGTCGGTGCCGTCGTCGAGCAGGACCCCGAGACGGCCGCGGCCGCCACGGGGGGTGAAGTACGGGTGGCCGGTGGCCAGCAGCGCCCGGCGTTCCTCGGGGTCGGCCCGCAGCACCAGCAGCGGGACCAGCTGGCCGGCCGGGTCGGCCACCGCCACCAGCAGGCAGAACGACCGGCGGCGGATGTCGAACGAGTACGCCGTCGACCTCGTCTCGACCCGTGGGTGGTCGACCCGCTCGGTCACCTCGGGCAGCGCCCGGCACAGCCCGCTGACCCGCTCGACGATGTCGGCGGGAACCTCGACCGGCTGGCCCACGCCAATATCGTAAGCACCGATCGTAAGCGTCAGAGGTCGCCGAGGGCGGTGACCGGGTCTTCGAGGTAGTCGGCCAGCGTGCGCAGGAAGCCGCCGGCGGTGCCGCCGTCGCACACCCGGTGGTCGAAGGCCAAGGTGAGCTCGGTGACCTGGCGGACGGCCAATTCGCCGTCGACCACCCAGGGGCGGTCGATGATCCGGCCGAGGCCGATGATCGCGACCTCGGGGTGGTTGATGATCGCGGCCGAGCCGTCGACCCCGAACACGCCGTAGTTGTTGACGGTGATGGTGCCGCCGGTCAGCTCGGCCGGGCTGAGCTGGCCGGCCCGGGCGGCGGCGGTATGGGCGGTGAGCGCGGCCGACAGGTCGCGGGCGGACAGCTGGTGGGCGTCGCGGACGACCGGGACGACCAGGCCCCGGTCGGTCTGGGCGGCGAAGCCGAGGTGCACGTGATCGGGAATGACGATCTCGTCGCCGTCGAGGTGGGCGTTGAGCTCCGGGTAGCGGCGCAGCGCCAGCACCGTGAACCGGGCGAACAGCGCCAGGATGCTGACCGGCCGGTCCGGGGTCCTGGCGTTGAGCTGCGTCCGGACGGTCAGCAGGTCGGTGACGTCGACGTCGACCCAGACGGTGGCCTCGGGGATCTCACGGCGGGACCGGGTGAGCTTGTCGGCTATCGCCCGGCGCGTCCCCCGCAGTGGGATGCGAGTGGTTTCAGTGGCTGATGGGGCTGATGGGGCTGATGGGACTGAAGTGACGGGTGTGGCTGAAGTGATGGGCGTGGCTGGAGCGAGTGGCATGGCTGGAGCGAGTGGAGTGGCTGGGGCGGCCTGATTGGCCTGGGCGGCCAGCTCGATGTCGGCCCGGCGGATGATCCCGGACGGCCCGCTGCCGTGAATCGCGGTCAGGTCGAGCCCGGCGTCCCGGGCGAGCTTGCGCACCAGCGGCGAGATGACCCGCACCGGCCCGGCGCTGTGGTTCTGCGGCCGCCGTCGTCCGCGCCGGCGCCGGGTGCCCGGCGAGGCGGTGGTCCCGTACCCGATCAGCACGTTCCCGCTGGCCTCCTCGGCGGCGGCCGGACCGACGGTGATCAGCGGCTGGCCGACCGCGACCATCGTGCCGGGGTCGGCGTGCAGCGCGGTCACCGTGCCCGCGAACGGGACCGGGACCTCGACGGCGGCCTTGGCCGTCTCGACCTCGACCACGGTCTGGTCGGTCGCCACCTGGTCGCCGACCCGGACGCGCCACTCGATGACCTCGGCCTCGGCCAGGCCCTCGCCGAGGTCGGGCAGCAGGAAGTCAGGCATGGGCACCGCCGGAGTCCAGCCACCGCTCGTCCGGTTCGTCGTCCCACTGCAGGCGGGCGAGCGCGTCGAGGATGCGGTCGGTGCTGGGCAGATGGTGGCCTTCGAGGGCGGGGGCCGGGTAGGGGATGTCGAAGCCGGTCACCCGCAGCACCGGCGCCTGCAGGGAGTGGAAGCAGCGTTCGCTGAGCCGGGCCGCGATCTCGGCGCCGTAGCCGCAGAACCCGGCCGCCTCGTGGATGACGACCGCCCGGCCGGTCCGCCGGACCGACTCGGTCAGGGTCCGGTCATCGACCGGGGACAGGCTGCGCAGGTCGATGACCTCGGCATCCCAGCCCTCCTCGGCCGCCGCCGCGGCCGCCTCCAGGGTGGTCGCGACCGTGCCGCCGTAGCTGATCAGGGTCACGTCGGTGCCGCGCTTGACCACCGCCGCCTGGTCGAGGGCGGGGCCGCCGGCCTCAAGCTGAGCAGTCTCCTTGGACCAGTAGCGGCGCTTGGGCTCCAGGAAGATCACCGGGTCGGGGCAGTCGATCGACTGCCGCAGCAGCCGGTAGGCGTCGGCCGGGCTGGCCGGGGTGACCACCCGCAGCCCAGGCGTGTGCGCGTAGTAGGCCTCGGAGGAATCGCAGTGGTGCTCGACCCCGCCGATGCCGCCGCCGTACGGGATCCGCACCACGATCGGCAGGCTGACCGCGCCCCGGGTGCGGTTACGGAGCTTGGCCAGGTGGCTGGTGACCTGTTCGAAGGCCGGATAGGCGAAGGCGTCGAACTGCATCTCGACCACCGGGCGGAGCCCGTTCATGGCCATCCCGATGGCGGTGCCGACGATGCCCGCCTCGGCCAGCGGGGTGTCGAACACCCGGTCCTGGCCGAACCGGGCGGCCAGCCCGTCGGTGACCCGGAACACCCCGCCGAGGGTGCCGACGTCCTCGCCGAACACCACCACCCCCTGGTCGGCCGCCAGCGCATCGGCCAGCGCGGTGTTCAGCGCCCCGGCCATCGTGACCGTCGCGGCGTCCAGGGTGCTGGTCACCGCTGTTCCCCCGCGTCCCGCAGCTCGGCCAGCAGGCTGTCGCGCTGCTCGCGCAGCGGCGCGGTCGGCTCGGCGTAGACGTGGGCGAACAGCTCGGCCGGGTCGGCCGGGACGTCGGCGTTCATGCGCTCGCGGAGCACGGCCGCGAACTGCTCGGCCTCGGCCCGCAGCCGACCGGCGCCGTCGTCGTCGAGCTGGCCGGCCGACCGCAGGTAGGCCTCAAGGCGGGTCAGCGGGTCGCGCGCCAGCCAGGCGGCGACCTCGTCGCTGTTCCGGTACCGGGTGGCGTCGTCGGCGTTGGTGTGGGCCTCGATCCGGTAGGTGAGCGCCTCGATCAGCGTCGGCCCCTGGCCGCCAGCGGCCCGCTCGACGGCCGCCTGCACGGTCGTGTAGACGGCGGCGGCGTCGTTGCCGTCGATCAGCTCGCCGGGGATGCCGTAGCCGATGCCCTTGTGGGCCAGCGAGGGGGCGGCGGTCTGCTTGGCCAGCGGGACGCTGATCGCGTACCCGTTGTTCTGCAGCAGGAAGACGACCGGCGCCTTCCAGACGGCGGCGAAGTTCAGCGCCTCGTGGGTGTCACCCTCGCTGGTCGCGCCGTCGCCCAGCAGCACCAGGGCGACGGTGTCCTCGTCCTTGAGCCGGGCCGCGTGGGCGAGCCCGACCGCGTGCAGGGTGTTGGTGGCCAGCGGGGTGCACTGGGGGGCGACCCGGTGCTGGTGCGGGTCGTAGCCGCAGTGCCACTCGCCCCGCAGCAGGCTGAGCACCTCGACCGGGTCGACCCCCCGAGTCACGATCGCGACCGAGTCCCGGTAGGTCGGGAACAGCCAGTCCTGCTCGCGCAGGGCCAGCACCCCGCCGACCTGGCAGGCGTCCTGGCCGTGGGAGGACGGGTAGACCGCCAGCCGGCCCTGCTTGGTCAGCGCGGTGGCCTGGGCGTCGAATCGCCGCCCGATCACCATCCGCCGGTACAGCTCGGTCAGCGTCGGGTCCGGCGGCAGCGGGCCGGCCTCGGTCACCGGCTGGCCGGCCGGGTCGATCAGCTGCCACGGTTCCCCGCTGGGCAGCAGGCCGGTGCCGGCCGGCGGCGAGGAACTGACGGGGTGGGCGGCAACAGCGGTCACGTTCGGCTCCCAGTGCGAGACGTCAGTGAACAATTGACGCCAGTGTCGCGCCCGGAACGGCCGAAAATCTAGACTCTGCACGGAATCTGAGACTTATGGATTCGATCGCCCTTTAATATTTATAAAATGTCTGATCAACAGGGGCCGCAGGACCGTGCGAGCGGACAAATGGCCGAGCTGGACGAGACCGACCTCCGCATCGTGGACGAGCTGCGGCGCAACAGCCGGATGTCGATGCGGGCGCTGGCGGCCGCGCTGCACATCTCCCGGGCCAACGTCTACACCCGGGTCGCACGGCTCGAGCGGGACGGCGTGATCACCGGCTACACCGCGGTCATCGACCCGCAGCGGTACGGGCACACGCTGTCGGCCTACGTCTACCTCAAGGTCCAGCAGCAGGCCTGGCAGCGGCTGCAGGAGCGGCTGCTCGACATCCCCGACGTCGACCACGCCGCCTTCATCTCCGGCGAGCACGACATCGTGCTGCTGGTCCGCACCCGCGACGCCGCCACCCTGCGTGACCTGGTGCTGACCCGGCTGCAGGCGATGCCCGAGGTGGTGAGCACCCAGACCGTGCTCATCTTCGACGAGATCACCCAGGCCACCCGGCGGTCGGGGACCCAGGCGGCTGGGGACTAGGGAGTTTTACCAGGGTTTTTGCTCTCGGCAAGAACGAAAATGGGGTTACCGGGAAAGAACAGCGCCGAGAACAGGAGATCCCGACATGGCCACCTCATTTGACACCCGCCCCGAGCAGCGCCCCACCCACCTGCTGAGCTACCGCACCCCGGCCGCGCCGGCCACTCCGGATTACGCACCCGAGTACCCGACGCAGTACCAGCCCGGCTTCGAGCCGGCCTACGAGCCGCAGCGCCCCAGCCGCCGGGTCGGCATCGGGGTCGACCCCCGCAAGCTGTGGGCGGGCGGCGCGGTCAGCGCCGTGGTATCGGCGCTGGTGGCCCTGGTCGGCGTGCTGGCCTGCCGCTGGCTGTTCAACCTGTCGGTGCTGGCCCCGCGCCAGGACGGCGCCTACGGCGACATGCACACGACCGGCCTGATCATCCTGGCGGTGGCGGCCGCGATCGGCGCCACCGCGCTGGTCCACCTGCTGATGATGGGCACCCAGCGGCCGCTGCTGTTCTTCGGCTGGATCGTCGGCCTGATCACGGTGATCGGCGTCCTGTTCCCGTTCAGCACCACCGCGCCCCTCGACGGCAAGATCGCCACCGCCGTGGTCAACCTGGCCATCGGCATCACCGTCGGCGCGCTCGTCAGCGGGGTCGCGAAGCGATCCTTCCGGTGAGCCCCGGTACTCCCGGCCGGCCCCCCTCCCCGGGGATCGGCCGGGTCAACCGCGTTTGGCCGGGATCGGCGGCACCATCCCCCCGGTCCAGCCGGCCGCCATCAGCTTGTCCAGCTCGCGCCGGGTCCGCATCAGGTGGTCCTCGACCAGGGCGGCGATCCCGTCGCCGTCGTGCTTGCGGACCAGGTTGACCATCTCACGGTGCTGGGTGTTCGACTCGTTGCGGAACTTGAGGTCGGCCGTGACCGCGAACCGCACGTACGGCTCGGACTGCGCCCGCAGGGTGGCGATGGTCGAGCTCAGCCGGGGCGAGCCGGCCCCGGCGAACAGGAACAGATGGAAGTCCTCGTGGTCGTGATACCAGTCGTTGTCGGTCTGGCGGCCCCGGATCCGCTTGAACCGCTCCATCAGGCCCTTGGCCAGCTCCGGGCCGCCTTGCTCGGCCGCGCGCCGGGCCGCCAGCGTCTCCAGCGGCAGGCGTACATTGTAGATGTCGAGCAGGTCATCCAGCGACGGCTGGAACACGTAGGCGGTGCGGCCGTCACGGACGAGGATGCCCTCGATAACCAGCCGTTTGATCGCTTCGCGGATCGGCGTCCGGCTCAGCGACAACCGCGCCGCCCAGTCCTCCTCGCGGACGGGTGCCCCGACCCGCAGCTCGCCCGTCGTCAGCGCCGCCCGGATAGCGTCGGCGGCCGTCTCGGCCGCGTTGCCGGGCCGCGCCCCGGCCAGTCCGGTGCGGCTCTGGGGTGACATCGATGTCCTCCTGTTGACTCATACCCGCCCCACACCAAGTCGCCGGCGATGGGGCAGACCATCGCCGGCGACATGGCTTCCTCCGATCGGGCGTTACCGCTCCTCAGGGACGGAACTCTGCTCGGGCCGCGAATCCGGGACCGGATCGGGCACCGAGTGGCCAGGGAGTTCGGAAAGGCTCGGAGCCAGATTAGCGGGATCCGCGCTGCCGTCGGCGGTCAGCACCGCCTGCGGTTCGGGGAACACGGTGGCCGCCAGCAGGTATCCGGCCGCGCCCACGACCATGGCGCTGATCCAGCTCAGGTCGATGCCGCTGGCCAGGCCGCTCCACGGCCCCGCGTACAGGCTGGTGCTCAGGAACAGCAGGCCGACGCCGCTGGCCAGCAGCCAGGCGAGGGTGGCCCGCAGGTTCCAGCCGCCGGTGTACCAGTAGATTCCGCCCCGCTCGCCACGGTTGAAGACCTGCAGGGCGTCGGGATCGTAGCGGCCGTGCCGCAGGAAGTGCCCGCTGACGACGATGCCGATCCAGGCCGCGGCGATCACGCCGAACAACGACACGAAGGCCGACACCGTGTTCTCAGCGTTCCACACCAGCGTGCCGAGGAAGATGAACAGCACGCCGATACTGCTGAGGATGATCGTCGCGGTCACCCGGCTGAAGATCGGGAAGATCGACGAGAAGTCCAGGCCGTTGCTGTAGATGCAGACCGTGCTCTGCCCGAGGCTGC
This sequence comes from Actinomycetota bacterium, assembly GCA_019240215.1. Classification (GTDB taxonomy): domain Bacteria; phylum Actinomycetota; class Actinomycetes; order Streptosporangiales; family Streptosporangiaceae; genus Bog-532. The sequence goes on from JAFAYQ010000035.1 coordinate 25,895, forward strand.
CGATCAGGCCGACGATCACCAGCGGGATCAAGAACGCCTTGGGCGTGATTCCGACCAGGCCGTTCACGTAGTCGAGCTTGGCGTCGTTGAAGGCGACGGCGGTGAACGCGCCGAACAGCAGCGGGAAGGCCAGGCCGAGGAACGCGCCCCCGCCGGTGGCGAGCGCGAGGTTGCGGTCGGTGTTCCGGCGGCGGGCGATGTGGCGCGTCCAGTCGTTCACGTAGGGCGCGTACCCGTAGGTGGCCGCGGCCGAGATCGTGACCGCCAGCGCCCAGGTCGGCCAGAAGCTGCCCAGCAGGTAACCGCCGCCCGCGTGGTGGACGTTGAACTTGCCGGCGTAGACGAAGAACCCGATCACCATGACGGTGCCCACGGTCGGGATCAGCAGCTTCTCGACCAGCACAAGCTTGGCGTGGCCCCAGATGGCGGCGATGATCGAGATGACCGCGATGATCGCGTAGCTGATGCCGAGGGCGGCGTCACCGGTGGACCAGCCGAACAGTTTGTGGGCCCCGTAGACCGCGACCTGGCCGCCGGTCCAGACCGCCAGCGCGTAGAACCCGATCGCGATGAACAGGGCGAGCAGGGAGCCGATGATCCGGCCGACCACCCCGAAGATCGCGCCGCTGCTGACCGGCCCGTTGGTCCCGGTGCGGGGGCCCATGAGGGCGATCGGGATGATGACGACGGCGCCGATCGCGGCCCCGGCGATGATCGACCAGAAGGCCGCCCACCAGCCCAGCCCGAACGAGATCGGCAGCCAGCCCAGCACGATCAGCCCGAACGTCAGGTTGGCGCCGATGAAGATCGAGAAAACGTTGCGGGGCGCGGACTTCCGCTCATCGGCCGGGATGTAGTCGATGCCGTGCTGTTCCATGCCGGCCGTGCCGGTCGATAGGTGTGGGTGCGAGGCCTGAGTCATGGCGGATCCTCCGTCACCGGCAATTTTCCTGTGTTTGTATCCCGACTTGTATCCAAAAGTCAACGGGATGGTCACCATTGACTTTGGATACAACGCGGGATACAAACTGGCCATGGCCCAACCCGATGTGCAGGCGCTGCGGGCGACGCTGGGCACCTTCGCGACCGGCGTGACGATCGTGACCTGCGAAGTTGACGGCGAAGTGCACGGCGCGACCGTCAACTCGTTCACCTCGGTCTCGCTCGACCCGCCGCTGGTGCTCGCCTGTTTGTCGAAGCGCTCGAAGGCCTGTGGCTACCTGCAAGGCAGCAACTTCACCGTCAACATCCTGTCGGCCGACCAGCAGCTGCACGCGCTGCACTTCGCCGGCCGGCCGCAGGACACCCTGGTCACCGCGTTCGAGGACGGTGACTTCGCCCCGCGCATCCAGGGCTGCGTCGGCTACGTGTCGTGCCTGCCCTGGAAGGTGGTCGACGCGGGCGACCACGACCTGATCATCGGCCAGGTCGCCGACATCAAGGTCAGCGACAACCTGGCCGGCCGCCAGCCGCTGCTGTTCTACCGCGGCGCGTTCTGGCGGCTGGGCAGCGCCAGCGATTCGCTGGCCGCCATGGCCGACGTCTACGCCGACCTGCACCTGACTTCTGCATTGTCCTGGTAATCCGAACCAACCCGGATGGAGTACCCCAAGTGACCGAGGCCGAGCACTCCTGGGAAATGACCGACGAGATCAAGAACAACCCGGGCAGCCGCCCGCTCACCGGCGACGAGTACCTGGAAAGCATCCGGGACGGCCGTGAAGTGTGGATCTATGGCGAGCGGGTCGGCGACGTGACCGCCCACCCGGCCTTCCGCAACACCGCGCGGATGGTCGCCCGGCTCTACGACGCGCTGCACGACCCGGCCAAGAACGGCAAGCTCATCGTGCCGACCGACACCGGCAGCAACGGCTACACGCACGCGTTCTTCCGGGCCCCCTACACCGTCGAGGACCTGCAGAAGGGGGCCGACGCCTGCGAGGCGTGGTCCCGGCTGACCTACGGCTGGATGGGCCGCAGCCCCGACTACAAGTCGTCGTTCATCACCACCCTCGGCTCCAACCTGGAGTACTACTCCCCCTTCGAGGACAACGCCCGCCGCTGGTACAAAGAAGCGCAGGAGAAGGTCCTCTACTTCAACCACGCGATCATCAACCCGCCCGTCGACCGGCACCGGCCGATGGAAGAGGTCAAAGACGTCTACATGCACGTCGAGCGGGAAACCGACGCCGGGCTGATCATGTCCGGGGCCAAGGTGGTGGCGACCGGCTCGGTGTTCTGCCATCACAACTTCGTCGGTAACGCCGGGCCGCTGCCGGTCAAGACCAAGGACTTCTCGGTCATGTGCTCGGTGCCGATGAACACCCCGGGCGTGAAGCTGATCTGCCGGCCGTCGTATGAGTTCGCCGCCAGCGCGGCCGGCAGCCCGTTCGACTACCCGCTGTCCAGCCGGCTGGACGAGAACGACTCGATCTTCATCTTCGACAACGTGCTGGTGCCGTGGGAGAACGTCTTCTGCTACGACATCGACAAGGCGAACGACTTCTACCACGGGTCCGGCTTCATCTACCGGGCGCTGCTGCAGGGCTGCATCCGGCTCGCGGTCAAGCTCGACTTCGCCTGCGGCCTGTTCCTGAAGGGCCTGGAGATGACCGGGGCCAAGGAGTTCCGCGGGGTGCAGGTCCGGATCGGCGAGATGATCACCTACCGCCACCTGTTCTGGACCTGCGTACGCGCCATGGTGCGGGGTGCCCAGCCGTGGACCGACGGGACGATGGTGCCGAACCTGGAGGCCTGCACGACCTACCGGGTGCTAGCGGGCACCATCTACCCGCGCGTCCGTGAGCTGTTCCAGCAGGACCTGGCCAGCGCGCTGATCTACTCGAACTCCAACGCGGTCGACTTCGAGGTGGCCGACATCCGCGAGTACGTCGACCAGTACGTGCGCGGCAGCAACGGCAAGTCGGCCGAGGAGCGCGTCAAGGTCATGAAGCTGATCTGGGACGCGATGGGCTCGGAGTTCGGCAGCCGCCACGAGCTGTACGAGCGCAACTACGCCGGCAGCTACGAGCTGGTCCGCATGGACACCTACATGGCGGCGACGATGAGCGGCCAGGCCACCTCGTTCATGGAGATGGTGGACGACTGCATGGCCGAATACGACACCCACGGCTGGACGGTCCCCGACCTGATCGACCCGTCCGACGTCTCCGCCATCCCCACCAAGGCGCCGGCCCGGCTGCCTTCGTGACCGCAACCGACGTGCGGCAGTACCCGGTGGGGTGCGGCGGCACGACCACCCGGGTGCTCGAAAGCGGCGCCGGCGGTATCCCGGTCGTGTTCCTGCACGGCGTCGGGGCGCGGGCGGACCGCTGGACGCCCGCGCTGCGCCGGTTCGCCGAGCGCGGCCGGCACTGCTACGCCTTCGACTTTCCCGGCCACGGGCTGGCGGGCAAGCCGGAGACGTTCGACTACACGGTGCCCGGTTACGCGGCGTTCACCGAGGCCCTGCTCGACGCGCTCGGGCTGACCGAGGTGATCCTGGTCGGCACCTCGCTCGGCGGGCACGTGGCCGGCGCGGTGACCGTCCGCCGGCCGCCGCCGGTGCGCGCGCTGGTCCTGGTCGGCCCGATGGGCATGCTCCCGGCCGCGCAGCCGGTGCTGGACGCGCTCGCGGCCTCCATCCAGGACACGACCCGGGCCGGCATCGCCGCCAAGCTGGCCCGGCTGCTGGTCAACCAGCAACTGATCAGCGACGAGTGGGTGGACGAGGAGTTCCGCATCAACAACTCACCGGGCGCGGCCGCCGCCTTCGCCGCACTGGCCCGCTACTTCGCCACCGGCATCAACGACGACGTGGTGGCCGGGCCGTTGCGGGCGGCGGCCGCCACCGTGCCGACGCTGCTGGTCTGGGGGGCCAAGGACGTCATGGTGCCGACTGAGATGGCCGAGCCGGCCCGCCGCGCCCTCGGCGACGTGCCGCTCACGCTGATGCCCGATACCGGTCACGCACCCTATTTCGAGGCCGCCGGGGAGTTCGTCGCGCAGGTCGACGGGTTTCTGGCCGACCACGCTCTGCCCGCCACCGTTGCCGCCACGGCAGGAGGTCTTGCCCGATGACGACCCGGACCGAAATCCGGCTGGAAGACACGCACGAGCCGATCAGCCACTACACCGACGCGGTGGTGTGCGGAGACCTGGTCTTCGTGTCGGGCTGCACCGCCGCCGACGAGAACCTGGAGATCGTCGGCGGCGACGACGTGGCCGCCCAGGCCCGGCAGTGCCTGACCGCGATCGGCAAGATCCTGGCCGCGGCCGGCGCGACCTTCGCGGACGTCCTCAAGGTCACGGTGTACCTGACCGACATCAACGACCGGCCGCTGATCAACCCGGTCCGGCAGGAATTCTTTGGCACCACCCGGCCGGCCAGCACGCTGGTCGAGGTTTCGGCGCTCGCCATCCCCGGCGCCAAGGTCGAGATCGAGGCGGTCGCGCGAAAGGGTGAGCAGTGAGGCTGGCCACGGTCCGGGCCGGCGGCGCGACCCAGGCGGCCCGGATCACCGGGCGGTCGGTGGAACTGCTCGGCGTCCCGGACGTGCGCGCGCTGCTCAGCACCGGCCCGGACTGGCGGCGGGCGGTAGACGACCTGGTCACCGGGCCGGCCGACCCCGACACGGTGGACTTCGCGCCGCTGGTGCCGGCTCCGTCCAAGATCCTCTGTGTGGGGCTGAACTACCGCCAGCACGCCGAGGAGATGGGCCTGGACTTTCCGGTCTACCCGACCGTGTTCGCCAAGTTCGCGCAGAGCCTGGTCGGCGCCCGTGACCCGGTGGAGATTCCGTACGGCTCACGCAGCACCGACTGGGAGGCCGAGCTCATCATCGTGGTCCAGGGGCCGGTCCGGCACTGCCCGGCGGCCGAGGCGGCCAGCGCGATCGCCGGGTTCACGGTCGGCAACGACGTCAGCGAGCGGGCCTACCAGAACCGGACGTCGGAATGGCTCCAGGGCAAGACCTGGGACCGGACCACGCCGGTCGGCCCGGTGCTGGTCACCACCGACGAGGTGGGGGTCAGCCCTGACCTGGCGGTGACCTGCTCGCTCGACGGCGAGCTGAAGCAGAGCTCCCGTACCTCCGACATGATCTTCAGCCCGCCCGAGGTGGTCGCCTACCTGTCCAGCATCATGACGCTGGAGGCAGGCGACCTGATCTTCCTCGGCACCCCGAGCGGAGTCGGGAACGGGCGGCGGCCGCCCGAGTTCCTGACGGCCGGCCTGACCATGCGCACTGAGATCGAGCGGATCGGGGTGCTGGAGAACCGCTGCGTGGAGGCCAGCGCCCCGGCATCGGGCGCGACCGCGTCCCCCGCGGCGACGACCTCGGCGAAGGCTGCACGTCCGGTCGATGCCTAGGCGGGGATGCCGGCCACCGCTTCGATCTCGATCTTCAGCTCGGGCAGGATCAGCGCGCTGACCTCGACCAGGGTGCTGGCCGGGCGGGCGTCGCCGAAGTACTTCTGGCGGACGACGTTGACGGCGGCGCGGTCGTTGACGTCGGTCAGGAACACCGTCACCTTGAGCACGTGGGCGAAGTCGGTGCCGGCCGCCCGCAGCGCCCGGTCCAGGTGCTGGTGGACCAGTTCGGCCTGGGCGGTGACGTCGTCCGGGTCGGGGATCTGGCCGTCGGCGGTCATCCCCACGCAACCGGAGATGTACAGCAGGTCGCCCCACCGCACCATGTCCGTGTAGTGGCTGACCGGCGCGGGCAGCCCGTCGACCGTGTACTCCTGACGCTGGCTGGCACTCATGCGGAGCTCCTCAAGGGGTGGCCGGTCTCGATCCGCGAGACAAGCTCGGACAGTGAACGGACGGACGAGAAGTCCAGGTAGTCGTCGACGTAGGGCAGCGCCACCCGCAGGCCCTGGACCTGCGGCTGGTAGCCGGCCGCGGCGGCGTGCGGGTCACACCAGATGACCCGGCCGGCCTGGCCGCGCAGCCGCCGCATACCGTCGCGCAGCCGGTCGGGGTCGCCGACGTCCCAGCCATCGCTGAGCACCAGCGCGATCGTGGCCGGGCCGGTGACCGCGCAGGTCTCCAGGTGGCGGGTGAACTGATGCAGGCAGTGGCCGATGCGGGTGCCGCCGGCCAGCACCGCCTGCTGGCGGTCCATCCAGCGCAGCGCCTGCGGCAGCGTGCTGTCCCTGAACACCTCGGTGACCACGGCCAGCTCGACGTTGAAGACCGCGGCTTCGGTGTGCCGTACCAGCCGGGTCAGCGCGTGCACGAACGCCAGCAACAGCGACGCGTACGGCATCATCGACGAGCTGACGTCGCACAGCACCCCGATCCGGGGCCGGTCCCGGCGCCGGCTGCTGCGCTGGAGCAGTAGCAGTTCCTCGCCGAAGCGCAGGTTCTGCCGGAGGCTGGCCCGGACGTCGACGGTCTCGCCGCGGGGCCCGGTGACCAGCCGCCGGCCGGGGGCCGAGCCGAGCGCCCGGGCCAGCCGCCGGCACAGCTGATCGATCTCCGGGCGTGGCTGGGCGGCCACCGTGCCGCCCTGGCCGGGGTGGCGGCTCCAGGTCGCCCGGCCCGCGACCCGCCGGGTCCGGGTGGCGTCACGTCCGGGCCGGTCGGCCGCGGCCGGCGGGGCAGCGGCCCCGTCTCCGTTCCCGTCGGCGCCGGCGCTGTCGCGGTCCGCCCCGGCCTGGGCCGGCAGTACCGACAGGTCGGCGGTCCAGAACACGTCGTAGACGGTGCCGAACCAGGCCCGATCCTTGGTGCTGCTGGTCAGGCAGCACTCCAGCGCGGCCCGGAAGTCGCGGGGCTGCCCGAGATCGATCACGCTCACCGCGCGCAGCGCCTGGACGGTGGCGGCCGGGGAGACCTTGCTGCCGGCCGCCCGCAGCAGGCCGGTGAAGGTGGCCAGGTCATGCGGCAGGTCGCCGGTGCGCTGGGCCCGGGCCCGGTGCGCCAGCCGTACCAGCGGATGCTCGGCCACCGCGGGGCCCATCAGGGGGCCGCCCGCACGCCGTACTCGCGGTAGACCCGCTCGTGGTCCTGGCCGGTGAACAGGCGGACGTCCTCGCTGTCCTTCAGCAGCACGCCGATCGTCTCACCGACCAGGCCGGGCTCGATCTGCCGGGCGCCGAGCAGGGTCAGCGCCCGCAGCCAGTCCAGCGTCTCGGAGACCCCCGGCGCCTTGCGGTAGTAGCCGGCCCGGATCCGGTCCACGAACAGGCAGGTCTGCTGGACCAGTAGGGTCGTGGCCCCGGGCTGGCGGGCGTGCAGGATCGCGATCTCCCGGTCGATGCCGGGGAACGGCATCCAGTGGTACAGGCAGCGCCGCCGCAGCGCGTCGCTGAGCGCCCGGCTCCGGTTCGCGGTCAAGATGATGGCCGGGCGCCGGGCGGCCGTGATCGTGCCGATCTCCGGGATCGTGATCTGGAACTGCGACAGCAGCTCGAGCAGCAGCGCCTCGAACTCTTCGTCGGCCCGGTCGATCTCGTCGATCAGCAGCACCACCGGCCGATCGTCGCCGGGCCAGATCGCTTCCAGCAGCGGCCGCCGGATCAGGAACTGCTCGCTGAAGATGCTGGATTCCAGGGCGGCGCCGGGCTCGCCGCGGGCCTCGCTCATCCGGATCGTCAGCAGCTGGCGGGTGTAGTCCCACTCGTACAGCGCGTGGTGGGCGGCCAGGCCCTCGTAGCACTGCAGCCGAACCAGCCGGGCCCCGGTGGTGGCGGCCAGCGCCTCCGCCACCGCGGTCTTGCCCACCCCGGGCTCGCCTTCCAGCAGCACCGGCGACTGCAGCTGGCCGGCCAGGTACAGCACCATCGCCAGTGGCCGGTCGGCGATGTAGCCGGTGGCCGCCAGCCGATCGGACAGCTCGGTGACCGGGTCCCCCTCAGGCATCAGCCTGGGCACGCAGCTGCTCGGCGGCTTCCATGCCGGCGTCGATGATGTGCTGGTAGCCGGTGCACCGGCACAGGTTGCCGGCGATCGCGGCGCGGATGTCGTCGCGGGTAGGTTCCGGGTTCTCGGCCAGGTAGTTCTTCAGCGCCATCACCATGCCGGGGGTACAGAACCCGCACTGCAGCGCGTGGCACTTGTGGAACGCGGCCTGCACCGGGTGCAGGTCGGCGGCGTCGGCGCCGAGCATGTCCAGCGGCTGGTACATGCCGGCCAGGCTGCCGGTGGTGATGTGCTCGGCCGGGTGCAGCCGCTGCGGTGACAGGCCCTCGATCGTGGTCACCGACCGGCCGGCCGCCTGCACGGCGAGCACGTTACAGGACTTGACGATCGCGCCGTCGAGCTCGACCGAGCAGCATCCGCAGCGGGCCTCCAGGCAGCCGTTGTGGGTACCGGTCAGCCCGGCCACGTCGCGTATGAACTCCAGCAGCAGGGTGCGCTCGTCGATGTCGGCGGCGACCGGCTGGCCGTTGACGGTGATCGTGACATTGACCATGGGTCAGCTCCCGTTGACTGTGCTGAGGGTCTGGGCGGTCAGCGTGCGGACCAGCTCCCGCTGGTACTGGACCAGCGGCGGCCCACCGGCGGCGTCGAGGACCTCGGCCGCGACCGCCTCCGGGTCGGCGGCGGTGGCGACGACCGGGACCGGCCGCACCGCCCCGACCGTGATCTGCACGCCGCCGTTCCCCGGCCGGGCCGCACACAGCACCGAGGCCAGGGCGGCGTCGAACGTCCGCTGCCGGAACTTGGCGAACACCACCCGGGTGAACGCGTCGGCGGCCGGGAACCGGATCGCGGCCAGGATCTCGTCGGCGGCCAGCGTGGTGCCGCCGCCCGGCGCGAAGAACTCACCCGGACTCAGCGTCCGCACCCCGGACGGGCCCAGCACCTCCAGTCGGGCCCCGGTCCCGGTCACCAGCGTGAGCATGTCGTAGCGGGGGCCGGCGTCGCAGAGCGCGCCGCCGATCGTGCCCATCGTCCGCACCGGCCGGTCGGCCAGGTTGCCGGCGACGGCCGCGATCTCGGTGTGCCAGCCGGTCAGCGGGGCCCGGCTGAGCGCGGCGTAGGTAGTGGTCGCGCCGACCACCAGCTCGCCGGAGGCAGCCAGCCGGACGCCGGCCAGGTCGTCCACACCGGCCAGCGAGACCAGCGCCGACGGCCGGGCAGTACGGGTCTTCATGGCCAGCAGCAGGCTCTGGCCGCCGGCGATGACCTGGGCCTGCGGGCCGTGCTGGCCGAGCAGCCCGACCGCCTCCTCGGCACTGCCGGGAGTGAGATAAGTGAACGCCTTCACAGCTCGTCCTCGAAGTTGTCCCAGTCGAAGCCCATGTCGTCGGGCAGCAGCGGCTCCGGCCAGTCCTGCGGCTCGCGCGGTCCGGTGAAGCCGGGCATGTCGTCGGGGTAGCGGAATGTGGCCAGCCCGCGGCGGTCCTTCTCCCGCAACGCCAGCAGCATCTGCTGGGGCGTGATCGGGAGCGAGGTGAACCGCACCCCGGTGGCGTCGAACACCGCGTTGCCGACCGCGGCCGGGACCGGCCCGGTGCCGGACTCCCCCGCGCCTTTCTGGCCGCCCGGGATCGTCAGCGACGGGGCCGGCAGCTCGTAGATCTTGGTCAGCTCGGGCACGTCGGTCGAGGTCGGGGCCAGGTAGTCCTTGAAGCTGGCGTTGGTCAGGTGCCCCTCGTCGTCGTACACGTAGTCCTCGCCGAGCACCATGCCCAGGCCCATCAGGAAGCCGCCCTGGTGCTGGCCCTCGACCACCAGCGGGTTGATGACCACGCCGGTGTCGTGGGCCATGGCGTAGTCGACGACCCGGATCAGCCCGGTGCCGGGGTCGACCCGGACCCGGGCTGCATGCGCGGCCGCCGAGTAGGTGACGCTGAGGTTACCGGTGCCGTCCGGGCCTTCCCGCTCGGTCGGGGTGTCGTAGGTGGCGATCGCTTCCATCGTCGGCTCGAAGCCGGGCGGCAGCTGGTGGGTCCGGTAGGCGGCCAGGCTGGCCAGGATTTCCAGGTACAGGCCGCTGTCGGGCAGGCCTTTGACGAAGACCCGGTCGTCACCGATGTCGAGATCGTCGGCGTTGGCCTCGAGCACGTGGGCGGCGATGGCCAGCACCTTCTCCCGCAGCCGCTCGGTCGCCAGCCGGCAGGCGGTGCCGAGCACGGCGGCGCCGCGGCTGGCGTAGGTGCCGAGCCCGAACGGGGAGGTGACGCTGTCCGGGCGGGCCAGCGTGATCTTCTCGAAGCCGACCCCGAGGCCGTCGGCGACGATCTGGGCCAGCATGGTCGCGTGGGCCTGCCCGTGGGTCACGTCGCTGGAGTAGATCGTCACCGTGCCGTCGGTCTCCAGCCGCAGCCGGACCGCGGACAGGTCGGTGTCGAACGACGGGTGCCGGCAGCTGGTGTACTTCATTGACACCGCCAGCCCCAGGCCCTCGTACGGCACCGGGTTCGCCTTGGTCTCGGTCCAGCCGATGGCGGCGGCGCTCTTGTGCAGGCAGTCGTAGACCGTGGTGCTGTCGATGACCTGGCCCATCGGGGTGCGGAACGGGAAGCTCTCCGGCCGGATGACGTTGCGGGCCCGCATCTCCAGCGGGTCCAGCCCCAGCTCGGCCGCGGCCATGTCGACCAGTTGTTCCTTGACCCAGATGAACTGGGGGATGCCGAAGCCGCGGAGCGCCCCGCCGGGCGCGGTGTTGGTGTGCACGATGTTGCCGTCGACGCGGATGTTGGGGATCGCGTAGGGCAGCATGCCGACGTTGGTGCCGATGTGCAGCACCTGGTTACCCCAGACCGACATCGCCCCGCAGTTGTGCACGGTGTAGTCGCGGTAGCCGGTGATGTGGCCGTCCCGGTCGCACATCAGCTCGGCGTAGCGGATCTGGCTGTTGCGGGCGGTGCCGGACTGGAAGATCTCCTTGCGCCCCAGCACCAGGTGCACCGGGCGGCCCAGCCGCATCGAGAAGATCGAGGCGATGACCTCATACGGGAAGATCTGCGCCTTGGATCCGAAGCCGGCCCCCACCTCGGGCACGATGACCCGGACCTTGTTGCGCGGGATCTGCAGCACGTCGGCCAGCACGTCCCGGACCATGTAGATCGACTGGGTCGAGGAGTAGACGGTCAGCTCCCGGGTGAACGAGTCGAAGCTGGCCACGCAGCCGTGCGGGTCCAGCGCCGCCCCCGCCTGCCGGTTGGTACTGAACCGCTGCCGGACCACCGCCGCCGCCTCGGCCTCGGCCGCCTCGATGTCGCCGACTCGCAGCTTGTAGCGGTCGAAGATGTTGCCGTCGCCGAACTCGTAGGTGATGCCCTCCTGGATCAGCGCTGCGTCCGGCTTGATCGCCTCCTCGGGGTCGACGTAGGCGGGCAGCTCCTCCAGGTCGAGCTCGATCGCTTCCAGCGCGTCCAGCGCCTGGTACTTGGTCTGCGCCGCCACCGCCGCCAGCTCCTGGCCCTCGTACAGCACCTTGTCGACCGCGAACGGGGTGTGGTCGCCGACCAGCAGGTCCTGCATCATGTCGCCCCACGGCTTGACCTTCCCGACCAGGTCGGCGCCGCACAGCACGTCGAGCACGCCAGGCATCTTGCGGGCGGCGGCGACCTCGACCGACCGGATCCGGGCGTGCGCGACCTCGCTGCGCAAGATCTTCGCGTACACCATGCCGGGCAGTTTGATGTCGTCGATGAACCGCGCGGTCCCGGTCAGCAGGGCCAGGTCCTCCTTGCGGGGCACCGACTGCCCGACCAGCCGGCCGCGCGGCCGGGTGGTGTGCTCGGCGGGCCGGTGCGGGGTCTGGGTCATACCGTCAATTCCTCCGGTTACCAGGTCAGGAACGAGATCGCGGCCAGCAGGCGGCGGCGCTCGACCTCATTACCGCGGATCTTGATGCGCCCGGAGATCGCCTCGATGGCGGCGGTGGTCTCCTCGTAGTAGATCCGCTGCATGGTCTCGGCCAGCATCACGCACAAGATGCGCGGCCGCTCGGGCAGGCCGACGCTGACCTCCTGGACGACACCGCGGTCGATGAGCACGGTGAAGTCCTGCTTCACGTCCGGCATCCGGACGACCAGCGGCCAGTCCTTCCACTTGGACACGGCGGCGACGGTGTCCTTGTTGGGGTTCCACTTGGTCATGTAGTACCCGTCGAGGATGTCGCGCAGGTAGTCGTTGGTGACCACGTCCGGCCGCGAAATGAACTTCTTGTCCGCCGAGCCCTGCGAATCCTGGGCCTGCTGAGTCATCGTGTCCCTTTCATCATTGAATAAGTGCGCACCGGCGCGCGACGGCACCGCGCTGCTGGCTCACGCCGCCCCGACCGGGACGTGCCGGGCCGCCTTGTTCAGCTGCCGGTCCACCCACGGCACCCGCGAGGCCCGCTCCAGGAACTGGCTGCGCTGTCGGGCGAACCGGTCCGGCCAGGCGCTGGCCGCCCGTCCGTACAGGGCCGTCCAGCGCTGGATGTGGTCGGTCAGCGGCCGTTCCCGCTGCTCCCAGTGGGCCAGGGCGGTCTCGATGTCGCGGTCGCGGTCCAGGTAGTCGGCCAGCGCGAGCGTGTTCTGGAACGTCAAGTTGGCCCCCTGCCCCAGGTTGGGCGGCTGTGCGTGGGCCGCGTCGCCGACCACCGCGGCCCGGCCGCGGGACCAGGCCCGGCAGGTCACCCGCATCGCGCGGTCCCAGCGGCCCACCTCGTCGATCCGCTCGATGATGCCACCCAGTTCGGGGAACGAACGCAGCCAGTCCGCCTTGTCGACCGGGATCCGCCGCCCGGTCTCGTCGTCCACGTTGCAGCACAGGCAGACGTAGTTCACGTCGTCGGTGCAGGGGTCGTACAGCAGCCGCCGGGAGCCGCTCCAGTACTCGGTGACCTCGGTGGCCGGGTCGCCGTCGACCCGCGGGATCAGCAGCCGGGTGTAGCCCTCGTCCAGGTAGTCCACCCGCTGGGTCAGCAGCAGCGACTCGCGGACCCGGGAGAACGCGCCATCGGCGGCGATGACCAGGTCCGCCCGGTGCACTGATCCGTCGATCAGCTCCAGCTCACCGGTGGTGGTGGCGGCCACCGCGCGTGAACCGGTGACGATGTCGACGTCCAGCTCACCGGCCCGCTCGATCAGCGCGTCGTACAGGTCGGCCCGCGGCGGCAGGATCAGCCGGTCGCCCGCCCCGAACTTCCGGTGCATGAGGGCGCGGCCGCCGGCGTCGCGGGCGGTCAGCGTCTCGATACGACGGGCCTTCTTGGTCGCGCGGTCCTCGACCCCGAGCGCGGCCAGCGACCGCAGCCCGTTCTCCCACAGCCAGATTCCGGCCCCGAACATGCGCAGCGAGTCGGCGCGCTCGTGCACGCGCACGGTCCAGCCGCGCTGGGCGAGCGCGATGCTGGCGGCGAGGCCACCCAGTCCCGCTCCGGCGATCTCGGCGTGCCTGGTCGGCATGGGGGCGCTCCTTTGCGTGGTGTCGGGCACGGTGGTCAGAGACGGGCGGCGCTGGTGCGCCGGCGCAGCACCTGGGCTCGGTAGAAACTGCCGCGCTTGGTGCGCGGGACCACGAACATGTCGTAGACAACGACCGCGGCCACGATCGCGAACCAGGTCAGCGACGGCTTCCAGGTGGTGGCGACGATCGAGCCGCCGATGACGCCGGTGTAGGCGAGCAGGAAGTAGGCCAGCGGCGTGCCGAACTTGCTGGTCAGCGGCCGGTCCAGGTCCCTGCGCCGCTTCATCAGCAGGTAGAACACGGCGACGAAGAAGTACAGCGTGACCGACCAGGTGGACAGCACGCTGGCCACGAAGCTGAAGTTCGTCCAGTAGGCGCCGATCAGCGCGAACGCTCCCAGCAGGACGATGGCCACCCACGGCACCGACCGGGAGTTGTAGCGGCCGACGAACCGGGGCAGCGCGCCTTGCTGTGAGTAGAGCGCGACGATCCGGCCCATGCCCATGAAGTAGACGCTGAGGGTGGTGAACGTGGCCACCAGCATGGTCGCCAGGGCCAGGTAGAACAGCGCGTTGTGACCGAACTTGTGCTCGACGACGCCGACGCTGGGCACCGGCAGCACCGCCAGGGCGGCCAGCGGCAGGCTGGACAGCATGGCGAAGGCGAGCGGGATCTGCCGGATCCACAGCTGCCAGCCGGCCGACAGCAGGCCGACGTCCCGTGACCGCGGGAAGTCGCGCCACTCGTCCACCAGCACCTGCTGGACCTCCATGATCCCGGCCATGATGCCGAGCCACAGGCCGGCCGCCACGAAGAACGTGTACCAGTGCACCGGAGTCGGCGAGTTCCAGTTGGCCGACCAGTCCTTGGCGTTGGCGATCAGCACGATGACGAAGATGCCGAGCAGGATGTCACCGATCAGCGTGATGACCACCAGCGCGGACTGCACCTTGCCGGTGATCTGGTGGCCCAGCAGGTTCAGCCCCATCACCGGCAGCAGCACGATGTAGGCCCACAGCCCGTGCGGGACGGCCGGGATCAGCGTCTCCAGCAGGCCGCGGGCGACTTCCAGCTCCAGCCACATGAACCCGCCGTAGACCGGGGCGTACAAGATCAGGTAGGAGGTGCCGAGCGAGAACACCCCGGCCTCACGGGCGTAGGACTGCAGCGAACCCGGCTCCGGGACCGCGGTGATCATCTCCCGGTACAGCCACCAGGCGGTGTGGATGACCAGCACCCCGCCGAAGAAGCCGAGCAGCGTCCACATGATGCCGTAGGAGCTGGCGATGAATACGATCCACGCCCAGCCGGCCGTGAACAGCATCTCGCCGGTGCCGATGGCGGAGACATCGAACCAGGTCAGCGCCTTCTCGTTGACAAGTTCGATGTCGTCGAAGTCGTCGTCCAGGCTGGCGGCCGCCGCCGGATCCAATTCGTAGTCGGCTGGCATGGTGTCCTCCGGGTGGGGGCGTAAGGCTCGGCAGGTCATTCTTGGCGAGCGGCGTGCTCGCGACGGGTCAGGTCGGCCACCACGTCCCTGGCTTCCTCGCGGGAGGCGAGTCCGGGCGGCCCGCCCGCGGTGACCAGGGACGGGTCGTCGGGGTCGGCGTGGCCGTGCACCACGTCGTAGGTGAGGTCCCCGACCGAGTAGCCGATGCCGCGGTCGTGCGGCCAGGAGCGGGCGATCATCTCCTCGTCGAACTGGACGACCTTGCCGTCCTGGATGACGGTCTCGATCGCCGCCCGGCGCTGCAGCACGGTGATGTCGGCCACCGGGTCGCCGTCGACGACGATCAGGTCGGCGATCATCCCGGGGGCGACCACGCCGATCTGGCCGTCGAGGCCGAGCATGAGGGCGCCGTTGCTGGTGCCCGCCTGGATCGCCTCCAGCGCGGTCAGGCCCGCGTAGGTCATCAGCAGTTCCAGCTCGCGGGCGTGCCAGACCCCGTACGGGGTGACGGAAAAACCGCTGTCGGTGCCGAGCACCATCGTCACCCCGGCCGCGTGGGCGCGGTGCAGGGCGTCGGCCGACTTGTCGAGCATCGACTTCATGCCGTCGCGCATCGGGGCGGGCGCGCCGACCAGATGACCCCAGTCACCGACGTTCGACAGCAGCAGCAGCGTCGGTACCAGCGGGGTGCCGGTCTGGACCAGGTGGGCGATGGTCTCGTCGCTCATGATGTTGCCGTGCATGATCCAGTCCATGCCGGCGCTGGCGGCCGCGTGCACCTCGGCGTCGCCGCGGGCGTGGATCGTCATCTTCTTGCCGAGCTGATGGGCCAGGTCGGCCAGTACCTTCATCTCGTCGCTGGTGAAGGCCTGGTAGTCCCCGTACGGGCTGTCGGCCAGCTTGATGAAGTCGACACCGTTCTTGGCCTGGTGCCGGACCTCGTCGATCATGTCGTCGAGCCGGTTGTGGACGATGCCGATCGAGCCCTCGGGCACGCCGACCGAGTCGGGGAACCAGTCGGTCAGGCCGTTGCTGGTGGTCAGATACCGGCCGGCCGCGGTCATCCGCGGCCCCTGGACGATGCCGTCCTTGATCGCTTCGCGCAGGCCGACGCCGATGTAGTAGCTGCCGCCGGGCTGGGAGATGCCGGTGACCCCGGCCCGCAGCACCTTCTGGGCGTGGAACGCGGCCTTGAGGGTGCGCAGTTCGGGGCTGGTGTAGAGGTCGATCTCCTCTTCGGTGCGGCTCTCGCCGTAGGTCATGTGGCAATGCGCGTCGATCAGGCCCGGCATCACCGTCTTGCCGGTGGCGTCGATCTCGGTGAGGTCGTCGCCGCGCGGCACCAGTTCCCGGCTCACCTGGGTGCCGACCGCGCTGATGCGGCCGTCCTTGACCAGCACCGAGGTCCGGGGCTGGGGCGGGTTGGCAGCTCCATCGACCACGGTCGCGTTGGTGATCAGCAGCCACGTTGACGGCATCGGCACTGTCCCTTCCGGTCGGCTGCGCAGGTGGCCTCACCCTCACCCGAAGGGCGTGATAACCGGCGAAATGCCAGCTCAGCGGCGGCTGTCGCGCAGCAGGGCGGCGGTCGCGGCCGACGGCTCGGTGCCCAGCTCGGCCAGCGCCCGCTCACACGACCGGTAGGCGGCGATGACCCGGTCCCAGTCCCCGAGCGTGCCCGCGATCCGCATCAGCAGCCGCCAGGCCGCCTCCCGGTACGGGTCGGCCCGGGCCACCGTCTCGGCCAGCTGGGCGGCCTGCTGGTAGCGGGCGGCCGCGAACGCCGCTTCGGCCGCGTCCAGCCGGGCGCTGCACACCAGCTCATCCAGCCGCTGGCGGCGCTCGTCGGCCCAGATCGAGGTGACCGAGGGCAGATACGGGCCGTGGTCGGCGATCCGCAGCGCCGACAGCAGCAGGGTCAGCTTTTCCTCGCCGGTGACGGCGGCCGCCTGGCCCAGCAGCCCGGCCAGCCGCTGAGATTCGGTGACCACCCGGACCTGCGGGTTCAACTGGACGGTGCCGTGCCGGGAGTCCTGCACGAGCACGTCCGGTACCACCTTGCGCAGCTTGAGCACGGCCTGCCGGAGGTAAGAGGACGACGACCCGTCGCGGCGGCCGTCGAACAGCGCCTCCAGCAGCGCGTCCCTCGACACCTCCTCGCCGTGGTGGCTGGCCAGGAACGCGAGCAGTTCCAGGCTCTTGCTCAGCCCGGGGCTGACCTCGCGGCCGTCCACGGTGACCGCGACCCGGCCGAACTCGGCCACCTCCACGCTGGCGGCGACCGTGGGCGCCACCGAGATGCCGCGCAGCCGCAGCGCCCGGCCGAGCGCGTGCCAGCCCGAGTCGGCCGAGGATTGCAGGTCCAGGCAGCGGGCCAGCACGTCGGGGAACTCGGCCAGCGCTTTGAGCAGGGAGTGGTTGGAGCGCTGGCGGGCGGCGACGGTGCGGGCCAGCTCCGCGTAGCCGTCGGCCGCGTCCTCGCGGCCGCAGCGCCATTCGGCCTCGGACAGGTAGACGGCAGCGGGGGGCAGGTAGAGCAGGCGGTGGCCTTGCTGCATGCCTTCGACCGCTCGTTTGAGGTCGCTGGCGGCTTCCTTCGCCCGGTCTTGGCTGGCACCGTCCTGGGAAGCGCCGGTGAGCAGGTGCAGCAGGCCGCTGAGCATGGCCCGGTGCTCGATCAGGAACGCGAACGTGCTGCCGGCCGGATGGCAGGCCAGCTTGTCGAGGATGACCCGGGCGGCGGCCGGGTCCTGGTTCAGCCGCAGCTCCAGTTCGGCCTCGATGAGCAGGCTGTACGCCTCGAACATGACCGACCCGGTGGCCAGGATCTGGCGGCGTCCTTCCCGCAGCAGCCGCCACGCCTCGTCCCGGTCCCCGATCTCCAGCATCAGTCGGGGCCCGACCAGGCCGGACAGCCACACGCTCTGGTCCGAGGAGTCGACCAGCGCGTGGTAGACCTCGAACGCCTGCTCGGTCCGGCCCGCCGCCAGCAGCGCACTGACCTGCCACGACTCGGTGGCCTTGGCCGCCCAGGGCGAGCTCGGGGCCGAGGTCAGCTCGGGCAGGCGGCCGAGGTCGAAGTGGGTGCGCAGTACGAGCGCGTCCATCGGGCTGCCGGTGAACTCGCCGAGCGGGTGGGCGGGGCCGGAGGCGGGCTCGTCCCGCACCACCGCCATCGCGTAGCGGGCGGCGTCCACGGCCGGGCCGGGCGGGGCCGCGGCCAGCACCGCGTCGATGTCGGCGACCCGCCCGGCGTGCAGGTAGAGCCAGGCCATGAGGCCGGCCGCGGGCCCCGAGGAAGCGGCCAGCTTGTGCCGCTGGCCCAGCCGGTCGAGCCGGTCGGCCAGGGCCACCCCGGTCGCGAACCGCTCCCGGACCACGGTGAGCATGAGCTCGGAGGCGGCCAGCTCGATGTCGTCGGGCGGCCGGGCCGGGGCCAGCGCCGCCAGCCACCGTTCGGCCAGCGCGAAGTCGGTCCGTTCGATGACCCGTTCCAGCACCGGCCGGACGATCGTGAGGGCATCTTCGGGGCAGCCGACCTTGAGGTACTCCTCCACCGCTTCCTCGTCGTGACCCTCGCTGAGCAGCAGCCGGGCGTGCGCCCGGTACAGCTGGCGCTGCTCGTGCTCGCCTCGCCGGTGCAGCCGTTTGAGCAGGAACTCCCGGAACCGCGGGTGACAGCGCAGCACCTCACCGTGGCACAGCCAGCTCACCGGCAGCCGGGCCCCGGCCAGCGAGTGCATCCGGGCCGAGGCACCGGCCAGGCCCAGCGCCTCCGCCTTGGGCACCGTCACCTCGGTCAGCACCGCGGTGCTGACCAGGAAGTCCGCGTCGTCGGCGGCCAGCTGGCCGAGGATCTCGGTGGCCAGGTACCCGTGCAGCGGGTCGGCCTCGCCGCCCAGCCCGATCACGTGGTCGACGGCTTCCCAGGCCTCGAACAGCACGCCGGTCATCCAGCCGCCGGTGTCGACCACCGCGTCGACCGGGTCGATGTCCTCGCGCCCGGCCGCCGCCAGCGCCGCCGCCGCCTCGTCGACGGTCAGGGCCAGGTCCTCCTCGCCGACCGCGGCCACCCACGGCAGCAGGCCCACGCTGGACCGGAACGGCAGCTCGGTACGGCTGCACACCACCAGCCGGGCGAACGGCGGCAGGTAGCGCGCGAACGAGGTCAGCACCTCGAGCGCGTCCGGCGCGGCCACCAGCCGTTCGGCGTCGTCGATGACGATCAGCACCGGCACGTCGCCGATGGCCTCGGCCAGCAACCCGGCCACTTCGGCGTGCGGCAGGTGCGCGGCCAGCGCCGAGGTGGCGACGTCGGCCGCTTCCGGAACCTGTACGGCCAGGGCGGCTTCGAGGTAGGTGAGCAGGCGGCCGGTGGCGGCGTCGGTGGCGTCCAGGTCGAGCCAGACCAGCGGCCGCTGCAGCCGCCGGGCGGCCTGGACGATCGCGGTGGTCTTGCCGGCACCCGCGGAGGCGTAGATGAAGACCAGCCGATGCTGGTCGAGCAGACCGGTGAGCAGGGCGTCGACGCGTTTGCGGGGGACGACCGAGTCGGCCAGTGGGGGCACCATGATCTTGCGGCGGATCACACGGAGGCTGCTGTCGGTCAATTGATCACCTCACCGTCTCGTCGTCGCCCCGGCTGGGACCTCGTCATCCCCCGTTCAGGTCTATTACTCGTACGCGGAAGCGTAACTTGCCTGGTCAAGCCCCACGCTGAACGCCTCGGTAGCTGGCGTCGGCCAGAAAGGCCTCGATCAGGTCGTTGAGCTCGTCCGGCCGCTCCAGCCACGCCAGGTGGCCGGCCTTGGCGATCGTCCGGTAGCTGGCGCCGGGGATCAGGCCGGCGACCGTGCGGTTGTACCAGGGCAGCGTGATCAGGTCCTCGTCGCCGTGCACGACCAGGGCCGGGCAGCCGATGCGGGGCAGCCGGTCCCGGGTCTCGTGGCTCAGGTCGGCCTTGAAGTGGCCGGCCGTACCCGCCGGGGTGCTGGACATGTGGGTCTTCAGGCGCTGCTCGACCGCCGCCTGGCGGTCCGGCTCATGGTCGAACAGCGAGGGCGACGACATCCAGAACGCGAACTGCGCGTACACGTCCAGCGGTCCGTTCTCGATGGCGTACAGCCGGGACTGGAAGTGGCGGCGGATGTGGTGTTCGCGGGCGGACGAGGACCAGGTGGCCAGCAGGATCAGGCCCCGCACCAGGTCCGGCCGGGCCAGTGCCAGCTCCTGGGCGACGGCCGAGCCGAGGCTGAGTCCGGCCACCACCGCGTTGCCCACTCCGATGGCGTCCATCCAGGCGGCGATGTCGGCGGCCATTCCCGTCACCGTGTAGTCGTTGCCGGTGCCGTTGCCGCCGGTGGTGTCCCCGCTCCCCCGCAGGTCCACCGTCAAACACCGGTGCTGCGCCTGGAACCGGGCGGTCTGCAGTTCCCAGGTGCGGCCGCGCAGCCCGGTGCCCGGAATCCAGATGATCGGCGGCCCGCTCCCGGCTTCCTCGTAGTGGACGCTGATGTCGCCGCACTCGACGTCAGGCACGCTGCCCCCGCTCTCACGCGGTCAAGGTCACGGTCCCGGGCAGCGTCTCACGGCACCGTGAAAACTGCCGAAATCGGACGGGCGGGAAGAGTTCCCGACGTGAGACCGGGACCATACCGGCTGGCGACCGGCCCCCTGGGCGCAGCCTATGGTCAGAGCCGGGCGGAGATCGCCTGGGCGGTGGCGGTGAGGGCGGCGACGATGGCGGCCACCCGGGCGGGGTTGTAGCGGACGGTCGGCATCGACAGCGAGACCGCCGCCACGGTGTCGCCGGCCGGGTCGCGGACCGGCACCCCGACCGCGGCCAGGCCCCGTTCGGACCGCTCGAGGTTGACGGCGAACCCGGTCCGGCGGACCGCCCGCAGGTCCTCCAGCAGCCGCGCCCGGTCGGGCCGTTCCTCCGGCCGATCGTCGTACCGGTCCCCGGCGTAGAGCGATTCGATCTGCTCGTCGCTGAGGGCGGCCAGCCCGATCAGGCCGCCGGTGACCTCGTGGGCGGGGAACACCATGCCCTCCCGGTTGCTGACCCGCAGCGCCTGGGCACCCTCCACCGAGAGCAGGAACCGGCAGGTGGCGCCGGTCCGCACGCTGAGGTTGGCGGTCTCGTCGAGGGTGTCGACCAGCTGCCGGAGCGGTCCGAGGGCGGCCGCCCGCAGCGCGCCGAGGTCGGAGTGGGCGTGCCGGGCCAGCTCGAGGACCGGCCCGGCCCGGTAGGCGCGGTTCTCGTCCTGGACGGCGAAGTCGCGGTAGACCAGCATCGACAGCAGCCGGTGGGCGGTCGACCGGGCCACCCCGAGCCGCCCGGCCGCCACCGATACCGTCATCGGCCCCTCCAGCTGCAGCATCACCGCCAGCCGGAGGGCGTGGTCGACGCTGGTGACGGCGTAGGGCGGCGGTTCCTTGAGCGACTTGGGCACCGGCCCCCCGTTCCGCGGTCGTTCTGCTCTACAGAATCTTCTGTTCCTGACGGTAGACGCCGTTTGATAGTGGAGCCATGACCGCCAATCCCCCTGTTGTCTCCCCGGTGCGGCTGCGGGCCGAGGATCGCCCTGGTCAGCCGCCGGTGTCACCGGGTCTGATCGAGTTCTACGAAGGGTTCGAGAAGGCGCTGCTGGTCCCGCTGTGGACCGAGGTCGGCGCGCTGATGCCGCTGAGCCCGCAGAGCAAGGCCCAGCCGCACCGCTGGGACTGGCAGACGCTGCTGGAGCTGGCCGCCCGGGCCGGTGAGCTGGTCCCGGTCGGCCGCGGCGGTGAGCGCCGGGCGATCGCGCTGGCCAACCCCAGCCTGGGCGGCAAGCCCTACGCCAGCCCGACGCTGTGGGCGGCGATCCAGTACCTGATGCCGGGCGAGGATGCCCCCGAGCACCGGCACACCCAGAACGCGTTCCGCTTCGTGGTCGAGGGTGAGGGCGTGTGGACGGTGGTCGAGCGCGATCCGGTGCCGATGCGCCGGGGTGACTTCCTGCCCCAGGCCGGCTGGAACTGGCACGCCCACCACAACGGCGCCCGCCAGCCGATGGCCTGGATCGACGGCCTCGACATCCCGTTCCAGTACGAGGTCGAGGCCCAGTTCTTCACGCCCGGCCGCGACCAGCTGACCGAGGCCGAGCACGCCACCCCGGATCGGTCCCGGTCCCAGCGGCTGTGGGGTCATCCCGGCGTCGCGCCGGTCTCCCAGCTCGGCGAGACCGCGGGCTCACCGCTGCTGTGCTACCGGTGGGCGGACACCGACGCCGCCCTGGCCGACCAGCTGGCGCTGGAGAAAGAAGGCCACCCGGGGGTCGTCGAGCCCGGCCACGCCCTGGTCCGCTACACCAACCCGACCAACGGCGAGGACGTGCTGCCGACGATCCGGGCGCAGTTCCACCGGGTCGCGGCCGGCACCGAGACCGCGCCCCGGCGCGAGACCGGCTCGTCGGTCTACCAGGTGTTCGACGGCTCCGGCCGGATCACGGTGGGCGAGTTCTCCTGGTCGGTGACCCGCGGCGACCTGTTCGTGGTGCCGTCCTGGCTGCCGTTCTCGGCCCGGTCGGAGGCGTCGGGCTCGGACTCCGACTCCGGGGCGCTCGATCTGTTCCAGTTCAGCGACGCGCCGATCTTCACCAAGCTCAGCCTGTTCCGGGCGGACAGCGCGGAGCGGCCGTGAGCCGTACGCTGGCGCAGGCGCTGGCCTGGTCGGCCGAGGGGACCGAACTGTGCGGCAAGGCCATCGCCGGCCTCGACGCGGCCGGCTACGGCGCCCCCTGCGGGCTCGACGGCTGGACCCGGCGGCACCTGGTCGCCCATCTGGCGGCCAACGCCGAGGCCATCGGGCGGCTGGTCAGCTGGGCCCGCACCGGCACCGAACAGCGGATGTACTCCTCACCCGAGCAGCGCCGGGCCGACATCGAGGCCGGCGCCCGGCGCTCCGGCCCCGAGCTCAGCGCCTGGTTCGAGCGATCGGCCCGGGAGCTGGCGGCGGCGATGGCGGCGCTGCCGGACCGGGCCTGGCGGGCCGAGGTGGTCACCGCCCAGGGACGCACGGTGCCCGCCGCCGAGATCCCCTGGATGCGCAGCCGCGAGGTGATGGTGCACGCGGTCGACCTGGCCACCGGGGTCACGTTCGCCGACCTGCCCGCCGGCTTCCGGGCGGCATTGCGGGCGGATATTGTCGCCAAGCGGGGGGCGGGGAACGTGCCCGCGGTGAGCGGGCCCGACGCCGAGGTGACCGCGTACCTGGCCGGGCGTCCGTACTCCGGCGTCACGACGGCCGACGGGACGTTGGCGCCGTCGCTGCCCCCGTGGCTGTGAGGCCGGACGCGATCATCGTCGGCGGCGGCATCGGGGGCCTGGCCGCGGCCGTCGGTTTGTGCCGCCGGGGCGTGCGCGTCCGCCTGTACGAAAAGTCCGGCGAGTTCGGCGAGGTCGGGGCCGGGCTCCAGCTGGCGCCGAACTGCACGCGCATCCTCGGCCACTACGGCCTGCTGCAGGCGGCCATCGGGCTGGGGGTGGTGCCCGAGCGGATGCGGATGCTGGACGCGCTCGGCGGCGGCGAGCTGACCCAGCTCGACCTGGCCGCCACCGAGCAGCGCTACGGCTCCCCCTACCTGGTCATGCACCGCAGCGACCTGCACCGGCTGCTGCTGGACGAGGCCCGGCGGCTGGGCGCCGAGCTGGTCACCAGCGCCACCTGTACCGGTTATGAAAACGTCGCGGGCGGGGCCCGGGTCGCGTTCGCCGACGGCCGCACCGACACGGCCGCGGTGGTCATCGCGGCCGACGGGCTGCACTCGGTCGCCCGGCCGCTGCTGATCGACGACGAGCCGGTGAACTCGGCCTACGTCGCCTACCGGGGCGCGGTGCCGTTCGCGGCGGTGGCGGAGAACGAGATCTTCGCCCATGACGTGGTCGTCTACGTCGGGCCACGGTGCCACTTCGTGCAGTACCCACTGCGCGGCGGCGAGATGTTCAACCAGGTCGCGGTGTTCGAATCGGCCAAGGCGCGGGCCGGGGCGGCCGACTGGGGCACCCCCGACGAACTCGACGCCGCCTTCGCGGGCAAGTGCCGCCCGATCCGCAAGGGCCTGCCGTTGATGTGGCGCGACCGGTGGTGGCGCATGTTCGACCGCGACCCCATCATGCGCTGGGTCGACGGCCGGATCGCTCTGCTCGGCGACGCCGCTCATCCCCCGCTGCAGTACCTGGCCCAGGGCGCGGTGATGGCCATCGAGGACGGCTGGGTCCTGTCCGAGCACGTCGCGGGCGGTGGCCCGGCCGCCGACTGGGACGCGGCGCTGGCGGCGTACGAGGCGGTGCGGACCGAGCACTGCCGCCGGGTGGTGGAGACCGCCCGGGCGTGGGGGCGGCTGTGGCACCTGGACGGGGCGGAGCGGGAGCGGCGTAACACCATCCTGCGGAGCCGGGACCCATACGACTACTCGTTCCTGGACTGGCTGTTCGGGCCGACAGCGCTGACGCCGGAGCAGGAGCCGGAGCTGTTCCGGCCGATCGCGCTGGACGCAGCCGAGGCCTGAGCCGTCCCGGAGGCTCAATCTGAGACCGCCAGCTTGTGATTTTCTGCACGAGTAGCTCCGGTCGGCAGCGTCAATGTTACGGAAATCACGTCGCCGCAGGTCAAGACCCTTGGACTAGACCACCGGAGAGGTTTCCCGCTGTCACCTTGGCGGACTCCGGGCGGGCACGTCCTGGTTACCTTCCGTGATGAAAAGTATCGAGAGCGTGATAGATCCCTCACTGCAAGGTTTCTCGAATGTGGGACAGGATGAATAAAGCGTTAATTTCTCAAGCCGGCGGGCTTGACGACCGAGAGGACCAAGCTGTGGCCGACGTCGATGCGATCCTGCAAGCCGCCCACCTGAAAAACGACAGCGTGCGCGAGTACGTACGCCACTGGGCCGGAGTGACGGGGGCCGACAACATCGAGGTCGTGAGCGTCGACGACGACGCTCGGCTGCTGCAGGAGGCGCTGGAGGCGGGCGAGATCGCGCCGGCCGGCCAGGACCTCTACTACTCGCGGAGCTACTACAAGGACACCGCCCGGTCCGAAGAGCGCACGATCGTCGCCACCAGCAACCCGGCCGACAAGGGTGTCTACGACAACTGGTACCCCGCCGAGGAGATGAAGGCCAAGCTCACCGGGCTGATGACCGGCGCGTCGGCCGGCAAGACCATGTACGTGATCCCGTACCTGATGTCGGCCCCCGGATCACCGCTGGAGAAGTACGCCGCCGGCGTCGAGCTGACCGACAACCGCAGCGTGGTCCTGCACATGAACCGGATGGCCCGGGTCGGGGTCGAGTACATCAACAACCTGCGCGACCCGGACAGCTTCGTGCGGGCCGTGCACGTCACCGGTGACCTGGAGAACCTCGGGCAGGGCACGCCCGAGGACAAGCGCTACTTCGTGACCGTGGCCGACGAGCGCACCATCCTGCACTTCGGCTCCTCCTACGGCGGCAACGCGCTGCTCGGCAAGATCGCCCACGGGCTGCGCCAGGCCAGCTACGACGGCTGGGCGTTCGGTAACTTCCTGGCCGAGCAGTTCATGCTGCTCGGCATCACCGACAAGGTGACCGGCAAGAAGTGGCACATCGCGGGCGGCTTCCCGAGCGCCTCGGGCAAGACCAACCTGGCCATGACGCTGCCCCCGGACGCGCTCGGCGACCGCTACCACGTGGAGTTCTACGGCGACGACATCGCCTGGATGTGGACCGGCGAGGACGGCCGCCTGTGGGGCATGAACCCCGAGTTCGGTGTGTTCGGCGTGGCCAAGGACACCAACGAGAAGACCAACCCGGGCGCGCTGGACGCGGTCGGGCCGGGCACCCGGGCGATCTTCACCAACATCGCCTACAACGCCAAGACCCACGAGGTCTGGTGGGAGGGCCGCACCCCGGAGCCGCCGGCCGACCTCGACGGCTGGCTGGACTGGAAGGGCGAGCCGGTCGCGGAGCGCACGCCGGACCACCAGGGCGACCCCTGGGCCCACCCGAACAGCCGGTTCACGACCACCCTGGCCAACGTGCCCAACATCGCGCCCGACTACGACAAGCCGGAGGGCGTGCCGATCGACGGCATCATCTTCGGCGGCCGCACCCGCGACCGCGAGCCGCTGATCCGGGCCATCACCGACCTCGCCGAGGGCGTCTACGACGGGCTCACGCTGGGGGCCGAGGCCACCTTCGCGGCCGACGGCCTGGACGGGCAGCTGCGCTACGACCCGATGTCGATGCGCCCGTTCCTGTCCTATCCCGAGGGCAAGTACGCCGCCCACTGGCTCAGCGTGGTCGGCGCCTGCCGCCAGCAGCCGATCTTCGCCCACGTCAACTGGTTCCAGCGGGACGCCGGCGACGGCCACTTCCTGTGGCCCGGCTACCGGGAGAACCTGCGCGCCCTGCTGTGGCTGATGCAGCTGCGCGACGGCGAGGTCAGCGGCGTCGAGTCCCCGGTCGGCATCCTGCCGGCCAAGGCCGAACTCAACCTCGACGGCCTCGACATCGACCCGGCCGACCTGGACCGGCTGCTCACCATCGACACCGAGCGGTGGCGGCAGGAGATCGGCTTCCGCCAGGAGCACCTCGAACAGTTCCCCGACCTCCCCGACGAGATCTGGGAAGCACACCGCCGCATCGCCAAGGCGCTCGGCGAGTAACAGTACGGCCGCGAGCCGCGGGCCGGTTCGAGCAAGCCTCGTTCCGGGCCGCGGCCTGCGCTTTGCCCGGGGCTGAGGCGCGGACCGCTTCTTGCTGTTATCGGGCAGGGGCGGCGGGCAGCGGGCGCGGCGGATCGGGCGCCAGAGCACGCGGGCGACTCCGCTTCTTGCTGTTATCGCCAAGGGCGGGGGGTCGGTGGGTCTGGCCAGGCGGGGCCGGGCGGACTCGGCGGGGGCGGGTAGCGGTGATCAAGGGGCGGGGGTGAGCGGCGGGGACCGGAGCGGGGAGCGGAGTACGGCGGGAGGCTGTCCGGTCACGGGAGATCGTTAGCATCGTAGGGTGGATGAGCCTTTGGTGCGGTATTTCGCGGGGCGGGATGGGGTCCGGCTGGCGTACTGGGAGATCGGGGGTGGGCGGCCGCTCATTCTCGTGCATGGGTTCACGGCCGATGGGCGGCTGATGCTGGAGCACGGGCCCGCAGCGGCGCTGGCCGAGCATGGGTACCGGGTTATCGCGCCGGATTTGCGGGGGCACGGGGTGAGTGGGCGGCCGCATGACGCGGAGGCGTATCCGGCCGACGTGCTGGCGGATGACGGGCTGGCGTTGATCGACGCGCTCGAGGTGGGGGCGGGGGCGTTCGACCTGGCGGGGTATTCGCTGGGCGGGAAAGTGGTGCTGCGGATGCTGGCCCGGGGGGCGCGGCCGGGGCACGCGGTCGTGGCCGGGCAGGGGCTGGATGCTCTTGAGGCGGCCAGCTCCCGGACGGGCGGGCACCGGAAGTTGCTGGTGCGGATGGCCAGCGGGGAAACCTTCGAGCCGGGGACTCCGGACGCGCTGGCGGCGCAGTGGATCAGCGCGCGGGGTGGTGATCCGGTGGCGATGTCGCTGGTGCTGGACTCGTTCACGGCGACGGCGGGCGACGCGCTGCGGGCGGTGACGGTGCCGACGCTGGTGGTGGTGGGCGATCGGGACCCCCGCGGGGATACGGCCGAAGAGCTGGCTGGTCGGCTCGGAAACGCGCGGGTCGTACGGGTGCCGGGTGACCACGGGAGCGCCTTGCTGTCGACCGAGCTGACCGCCGCGATCCTGGAGTTCCTCAGCTCGGCATGACGGATTCCACCCGGGTGGCGGCGACCGTGCAGGCGGCGCGGACGAAGGCGGCGACCGCCGGTGAACTTGTGTCCTCGGGCCAGGCCAGGGCCAGGGTGGAATCCGGGAGGTCGGTGACCGGGCGGTAGGCGAGCGCGGGGCGGCGGTAGCGGCGGGCGACCGAGGCGGGCGCGAAGAACACGACGCTGCCGGTCTCGACCAGGCTGAAGATCTCGGACAGGTTCGAGGCGGGCCAGCCGGCGCCGGGGCGGCGCGGTCCGGTCGGGCGGCCGTCGCTGGCCGCCGATCCGCCGGGCAGCTTACGGCCGGCCAGGTCGGCCAGGCACAGCTCGGTCCGGGCGGCCAGCGGGTCGGCGGCGGCCAGCGCCACCAGCAGCGGCTCGGTCAGCAGCGGTTCGCGGTCCAGGCCGCGGTCATCGAACGGGCACAGCACCAGCCCCACGTCGGCGCGGCCCTCGCGTAGCGCCTGGGGTTGTTCGCCGAATCGGCCGAGGACCAGCTCGGGCGGCAGGGCGGCGCCGTCCGCGCAGTAGGCGTCGAGGATCTGCGGCAGCAGGCCACCGTCGACGTCGGCCTTGAGCGCGACCCGCAGCCGGGGCGACACCCGGCCTGCCTCCCGGGCCCGGCGGGCGGCGGCGGTGACCGCCTCCAGCGCGGCCCGGGCGTCGCGCAGCAACACCTCCCCGGCCGCGGTCAGCCGCACCTGCCGGGTGGTCCGCTCCAGCAGGGCCACGCCGAGCTGCCGTTCGAGGTCGCGGATCGCGCGGGACAGCGGCGGCTGGGCCATGCCGAGCCGGGCGGCGGCCCGGCCGAAGTGCAGTTCCTCGGCGACCGCGACGAAGTACCAGAGCTGCCGCACCTCCGGGTCATTCATACCCCCAGGGTACCAATCGCGACCGAATCGGTCCTTCACCTGCGGGAATGCGCCCGGTTAGCTGGCACCATGATGGTTGTCACCACGCCGACGGGCGATATCGGCGCGCAAGTCCTCGCCCGCATCCTGGAAAACGGCGAGGCGGTCCGGGTGATCGCCCGCGATCCGGCCCGGCTGCCCGCGCGCGTGCACGAGGGCGCCGAGGTGGTGCCGGGCTCGCACGGCGACGCCGACGTGATCACCAAGGCGCTGGCGGGCGCCGACCGGCTGTTCTGGCTGGTGCCGCCGCCCCCGTTCAGCAGTCCCGGCCCGGCCGGGGACTACTACCTGAACTTCACCCGGCCGGCCAGCCAGGCGGCCGCGAGCCAGGGTGTCGGGGTGGTGAGCGTCACCACCCTCGGTCACGGGTATCGAGGGCAGGCCGGGCTGCTGTCGGGCGCGCTGGCCATGGACGAGCTGATCGAGGACGCCGGGGTGGCCTACCGGGCGCTGGCGATGCCGTTCTTCATGGAAAACCTGCTCCATCAGGTCCGGCCGATCAAGGAGCAGGGGATGTTCTCGATGGCGAACACCGCCGGCCGGCCGCTGCTGGCCGTCGCCACCCGGGACATCGCCGCCGCCGCGGCGGCGCTGCTGCTCGATGCCTCCTGGAGTGGACGGGCCCGGGTCCCGCTGGTGAGCCCGGACAACCTGACCCCCACGGGCATGGCCGAGGTCATCTCCGACACGCTGGGCCGCCCGGTCCGCTACCAGCAGGTCCCGGTGGCGGACTACCAGGCGATGATGCGGCGGCGCGGCGCCAGCCCGGCGATGGCGCAGGGCTTCGCCGAGATGACCGAGGCGCAGAACGACGGGATCTACGACGCCGAACCGCGCGACCAGGCCGCGGCCACCGCCACCAGCTTCCGGCAGTGGTGCCGAGACGTCCTCAAGCCCGCCGTCGGGTGAGCTCGGGGCCGGTGAGCGCCGGCGTCAGGACGGCACCATCGTGCGGGCCGACAGCGCCTGCAGGATGATCTCGGTGACCGCCGTCAGCGGGATCGCGGTCGAGTCGATGACCAGGTGGTAGTGGTCGTTGTCGGCCGGGTTGACCCGGTAGAGGCGGCGGACGTAGGCCGTGCGGGCCTTGTCGGCGGCGCCCAGGCGGGCCATCGCCTCGTCCCGGCTGATGCCCTCGATCGTGGCCCCCTGGGCGGCCCGGCGGTCGGGCGGCCCATCCAGCCGGACGTGGAAGCCACGGCTCTTGCCGAGGACGACGGCCGCCCCGCGGCCGAGGATCACGCCCTCACCGCTGGCGGCCATCCGGTGGATCCCCTGCTCGGCGTTACCACGCAGCTCGTCTTCGAGCAGGTGGGCGGGCGGCGGCGACTGGGTGGGCCCGACCGGCATGCCCTGCACCAGCGCGGTCAGCATCCGGTGGACCGGGGTGTGCCGGGCCTCGGCGGGGGTCAGCTGCTCCACGCAGGGCCCGCAGTCCTCGAGGTCGTCGGTGGTGCTGGTCATCCGCTGCAGGAACGGCACGCCGAGCCGTTCGGCCAGGCCAGGGGCGACGACACTGCCACCGGCGCCGTAGGCGGCCGAAATGGTGACCAGCCGGGACTCGTGCGGGGCGCGGCCGGTCGCTGCATCAGCAGTCACTGTCATCCATCTCCTCATTGAGCGTTCGTTGTCATCTTTCCCCAGCGTGAGCGGTCTATCACTCACCAACGCGACTTAAGAACAAGGTCACCGGGGCATTGGTCAGGAATCGAGAAGCAGCCGGGACCGCCGTCGGCCTAGCCTTTTGATCGCTGGCCGGTACCGTACCGAGCCGATTGAGCCAGAAAGGCGTGGTGATCATGCCCGCGAAGACTTCGCAGACCGGGTCGGACGGATTCTCGGCGGCCGAGCGGGCCGCGATGAAGGCGCGCGCGGCCGAGCTGCGGGCCGAAGGCAAGAAGGGGGCCAAGAAGGCCGACGAGCTGCAGGCCGCCCTCGACGCGATCGCCAAGATGGCCCCCGAGGACCGGGTGATCGCCGAGCGCGTGCACGCCACCCTGCTCGACAGCGCCCCGGAGCTGTCGGTCAAGACCTGGTACGGCATGCCCGCCTACACCAACCCGGACGGCAAGATCGTGGTCGCGTTCAAGAACTCGGGCAAGTTCGGCACCCGTTACTCGACCCTGGAGTTCCAGGACGCCGCCCACCTCGACGACGGCGACATCTGGGCGGTGTCGTTCGCGCTGCCGGCCTGGAGCCCAGCCGTCGAGCAGAAGGTCGCCGAGCTGATCAAGACCGCCGTCGGCTGACCGGCACTGCCTGGCAGCGGGGACCGAGCGGCCAACGCGCCCAGCGGCTCCCTTGACGGTGGGCGGAGCCCGTCTCTAAAATACGTTTGGAGCCAAACGAATTTGGAGGTGGGGCGTGCCTGCGCAGCACGGCTTCTTCGGCCCGCGAACTGCGGCGGGGTCGGCAGCGCTGCTGCCCGAGCCGCCCTGGCACTACTCCGGCGACCTGCTCACCATCGAATACCGGGTCAACCCCGACCGGGTCCGCGAACTGCTGCCCGAGCCGCTCGAACTGGCCCCCGACGACCCCGGGGCGGTCGCGTTCATCTGGGCCGACTGGCAGTCGTGCGCGGCCGACCGGGCGCAGCTGCTCGACCCCGTCCTCGGGCAGTACAAGGAGGCGTTCGCCGTCGTCCGCTGCTCCTACCGGGGTGAGATCTACAGCCGCTGCGTGTTCATCTGGGTCGACTCGGACTTCGCCATCGCCCGCGGCCTGCACCAGGGGTACCCGAAGAAGCTCGGCTCGATCCACATGACCCGGCCGCACCCGTACGGGCCGGCCCCGCGGGTGGCGGCGGGCGGGCAGTTCGGGGCGTCGCTGGCGGCGGCCGACCGGCGGCTGGCCGAGGCGCGGATCACGCTGACCGGGGAAGCGCCGGCCAACGGCTTCGTCAACGGGCACCCGATGGCCCACAACCGGTTCGTGCGCGCGATCGACGACCCGGCCCGGTTCCGCCTGGATGAGATCATCGCCACCAGTTCGGCCAGCGCCGAGGGGGGCCCGGCCTTCCAGGCCCGGGTGGACGCCTTCACCCTGTTCCCGTCGCCGACCGAGGAGCTGGACCGGATCGCGCCGGAGGAGATCATCGGCGGCTACTACCGGCAGGTCGGCGTGGTCTGGAACGGCGGCCGCCTGCTGCACGACAACCTGGCCGCCTCCGAAAGCGGCGCGGCCGACGACGCGGAGGTCGGCCGACGTGTCTGACCAAGCCGTGCTGGAAGGCGTCAGCGTCGACACCCGGCACTGGATCGGGGGCCAGCGGGTGGCGTCCCCGGGCACCTTCACCGACGTCTCCCCCATCGACGAGCAGCCGCTGGCCGAGATCGCGGCGGGCCGGGCGCCGGAGGTGGACCAGGCGGTGGCCGCCGCCCAGGCCGCGTTCCCGGGCTGGGCGGCCATGCCCGCGGCCGAGCGGGCGGCGCTGCTGCACCGGGTGGCCGACGGCATCGACAAACGGGCCGAGGAACTGGCGGTGGTGGAGACCCGCGACAACGGGTCGCTGCTGCGGTCGCACCGGCGCAGCGTGATGCCCCGGGTCGGGATGAACTTCCGGTACTTCGCCGACCTGCTGCGCGACCTGGCCCAGCCCGACCGCGAGATCCGCGGCCACCGGGAACGGATCACCTGGGACCCGGCCGGGGTGACGGCGGTGATCACACCCTGGAACGCCCCGCTGATGCTGGCGACCTGGCGGATCGGGCCGGCCCTGGCGGCCGGCAACACGGTGGTGGCCAAGCCGCCCGAGTGGGCGCCATTGACCGCCTCGCTGCTGGCCGACATCACCGCCGAGGCGGGCCTGCCGCCGGGGGTGTTCAACGTCGTGCAGGGGCTGGGGCCCGAGGCCGGCGCGGCGCTGGCCGCCCACCCGGGCATCCGGCGGATGTCGTTCACCGGATCGGTGCCGACGGCCGGGCGGATCGCGGCCGCGGCCGCCCCCAACATCGTGCCGCTGTCGTTCGAGCTGGGCGGCAAGTCCCCGCTGCTGGTGTTCGCCGACGCCGACTTCGACCTGGCGGTGAGCCTGGCGGTCGAGCAGTTCGACAACGCCGGCCAGGTCTGCCTGGGCGCTTTCCGCATCCTGGTGCAGGACTCGATCGCCGAGGAGTTCCTGGCGGCGGTGCTGGAGAAGGCCCGGGCGGTCGTCCAGGGCGACCCCCGTGACCCCGCCACCGGCATCTCCTGCCTGGTCAGCCGGCTGCACCTCGAGCGGGTGGACGGCTTCGTGCAGCGGGCCACGGCGGCCGGGGCGACGGTCGCGCTTGGCGGCGCCCCCAACCGCGAGCTCGGTGGGCTGTTCTACCAGCCGACGATCCTGACGCCGGTGCCGGCCGGGGCTGAGATCCTCACCGAGGAAGTGTTCGGGCCGGTGCTGACCATGCAGACGTTCACCAGCGAGGACGAGGCGGTCGCGCGGGCCAACGCCACCCGGTTCGGGCTGGCGGCGACGATGGTCACCGGCGACCCGGAACGGGCCGAGCGGGTCAGTGCCCGGCTGCGGGCCGGGACCGTGTGGGTCAACTGCTTCTTCGTACGCGACCTGGGCGCCCCGTTCGGCGGCAGCGGCCAGTCCGGCATCGGGCGCGAGGGTGGCACCCACTCGTTCGACTTCTACTGTGACCTCAAGAACACCGTGTTCGCGCCGAACGGCTGGACCGGCCCGGGAGCAAGCCATGGGTGAAGTGACAGGGGCGGGGCTGCTGGCCCACGTTCCGACGATCGTGCTGCCAGAAGCGGAACGGCGCGCCCTCAACCACGGCCAGGACTCGACGCTGGTCGCGGGCCTGCAGGAGCTGCGCCGGGACGTGTTCGAGGTGCTCGACTACGACACCGTGGTGGTGCTCGACTCGCACTGGGCGACCACCGTCGAGTTCGTGGTGACCGCCCAGGACCGGCGGGCCGGGCTGTTCACCTCCGAGGAGCTGCCGCGCGGGATGACCCGGCGGCCGTACGACTTCGCCGGCGACCCCGAGCTGGCGCACGCGATCGCGGGCCGGGCCGACGCCAACGGCACCTGGATCACCGCGATCGACGACCCGCACCTGCCGATCTTCTACGCGACCACCAACCTGTGGGAGTACCTGGGGCGCGGCCTGGACAAGCGCTGGGTGTCGATCGGCGTCTGCCAGACGGCCGACACCGAGGACAACCTGCGGCTGGGCCGGGCGCTGGGCCAGGCCATCGCGGCGGCCGACCGCAAGGTCGTGCTGATCGCCAGCGGGGCCCTCAGCCATACGTTCTGGCCGCTGCGCGAGCTGCGCAGGCACGAGGCGGCCGGGGTCGAGCACATCTTCACGCCGGAGGCGGCGGCGGCCGACGCCGAGCGGCTGGGCTGGTTCGGCCGCGGCGACCACGCGCGGGTGCTGGAGACGATGCCGGAGTTCTACCGGTACAAGCCGGAGGCCCGGTTCGGGCACTACCTGATGATGATCGGGGCGCTCGGCGAGGGCGACTGCACGGCCACCTCCCGGCAGTACGGGGAGTACGAGAACTCGGTCGGCACCGGCCAGGTGCACCTGTGGTTCGAGCGGCCGGCCGGCGGTTTCCCGCGGCCGCGGGAGACCCACCTGGAACCGCTGACCGCCGAACTGCCGACCATGCACAGCGCCGGACTGGAGGATTCATGACCGAGACCCGCCGGATCGAGACCCGCCGGATCCTGCTCGATGGGGTCGCCGTCAGCGTCGAGCGGGACGGAGACCGGCTGGTGGCCGGCGACGGCCGCACGGTCGGGGTGGACGAGGCCGTGCACCTGCCCCCGGTCGAGCCGACCAAGATCATCGCCGTGCACCTGAACTACCGCAGCCGGGTGACCGAGTTCGGGACCCGGCTGCCGGCTGCCCCGACCTACTTCCAGAAGCCGACCACCGCCCTCAACGCGCACGGCAGCGCGGTGGTGCGGCCGGAGGGCTGCCGGTGGCTGAACTACGAGGGCGAGATCGCGATCGTGATCGGGCGGACCTGCCGCAACGTCTCCCCCAAGGACGCCGGTGACTACATCGCCGGCTACACCGTGGCCAACGACTACGGGCTGCACGACTTCCGCGACACCGACGCCGGCTCGATGCTGCGGGTGAAGGGTTCGGACACGCTGTGCCCGCTCGGCCCGGGCCTGGTCGAGGGCTGGGACTTCCGCGGCCAGACGCTGCGGACGTTCGTCAACGGCGAGGTCCGGCAGGAGGGCAACACCGACGAGATGGAGTGGGACATGCACTACCTCGTCGCCGACATCGCCCGCACGATCACCCTGCGGCCGGGCGACGTGCTGCTGTCCGGCACCCCGGCCAACTCGCGCACGGTGTACCCCGGTGACGTGGTCGAGGTCGAGGTCGAGGGCCTCGGCCGGCTGACCAACCACATCGTCAGCGGGCCGACGGCGATCCGCGACGACGTCGGCGCCCAGCCGACCGAAAGCGACGAGGTGCTGTCGACGGCGATGGGCGGGGACTGGCCCAAGCGCGGCAAGTAAGCAGGTCAACCCGGCAGGGAGATCAGCCCGGCGTTCTCCTCGGCCAGCATCGCCTGGACGATCTGGCGGACCCGCAGGGCCGCCACGTCGGCGCTGACGTTGACCTCGGCGGCCGGGCCGTCCTCGTCGATCACCTGCTGCATGGTCTCCAGCGCGCCCGCCAGGGTGGCGTAGTAGGGCGCGAACATCTCGGCCAGCTGGGCGGTGGTGGCGCCGTCGCCGACGCTGAAGTCACGGCTGACTCGCCACAGCAGCCGGGTGCGGTGGCCGTCGACCGGGGTGACCAGCTGCGTGAACCGCATCCGGGCGCGGCCGCCGGGACCGTCGCCGACCAGGCCAGGGCCAGGACGGTCGAGCACCACGTCCCAGTGATCGACCCAGGCGGCCGGGGACAGGAAATGACCCTCCTGGAGGTGCTCGAGCTCCTGGTCGCCGCGCCGCCCCAGCGCCCGGGCCTGCCAGTCCGGCACCCGCCCGGGCGGGTAGCGGCGCGCCAGCGACACGGTGGTCTCGGTGACCTCGACGTCCAGCGGCGGCGGGGCGGCCCGCAGGACCGAGGGCGAAACCTCGGGCACCAGGACCGGGATCTTGGTGACGTCGGCGAAGCTCTCGTGCAGCAGCAGGAACCCGGCGCCGACGCTGAGCTCGCCGCCGACGGTGGCCCAGCCGTCGCCCGCCAGCCAGGGCAGGTCAGGCAGCCGGTGCAGCCGCGCGCGACCCGGCTCACCGGTCCACACCCAGACCAGCCCGTGGGCTTCACGGACCGGGTAGGACCGGACGGCCGCGCCGACCGGGACCCGGCTCTGGGTGGGCACCCGCAGGCAGCGCCCGTCCGGGCCGTAGACGAAGCCGCACAGCCCGCAGCTGAGCTCGTCACCCTCCAGCTGACCGAGGTGCAGCGGATAAGGCCGGTGCACGCAGCGGT
Source organism: Actinomycetota bacterium (assembly GCA_019240215.1). GTDB lineage: Bacteria > Actinomycetota > Actinomycetes > Streptosporangiales > Streptosporangiaceae > Bog-532. The sequence continues at coordinate 61,818 of JAFAYQ010000035.1, forward strand.
CGTGCAGCGCCACCACCTGCCCGCCGACGGTGCGGAAGACGACCAGCGGCAGGCCGGCCACCCGGTAGGCCCGCAGCGTGCGGCCGGCCGACTCGCTCGGGCCGAGCACGTACCAGCATTCAATCGGGATTGCGGTCATCGTGCCTGGCCTTTCGTCACAGGTCGAGGGTGAGACGGTCGGAGCGGCAGCGGGAGACGCAGATCATCATCGTCTCGCTGCGGTCCCGTTCGTCGGCGTTGAGGATCGAGTCGCGGTGGTCGACGTCGCCGCCGAGGACGATCTGCTCGCAGGTACCGCAGATGCCCTCGTGGCAGGAGCCGAGCACGCTGACCCCGGCCTCCTGGACCACGTCGAACACCGAGCGGCCAGCCGGCACGGTCAGCGTCCGGCCCGAGCGGGCCAGTACCAGCTCGAACGGCCGATCGGCGGCGCCCGGGGCGGCCGCCCGGGCCGCGAACCGCTCCACGTGGAGCGCCCCCCTGGGCCAGGCGGCGCAGCGCTGCTCGACCGCGGCCAGCAGACCCTCCGGGCCACAGCAGTAGACCAGGGTGTCGTTACGGGGCTGGCCGAGCAGCGCGTCCAGGTCGGGGAAGCCGAGCTCGTCCTGGGGCACGATCGTGACCCGCTCGCCGTAGCCGGCCAGCTCGCCGAGGAAGGCCATGGACGCGCGGGACCGGCCCCCGTAGACCAGCGTCCAGTCGGCGCCGGCCGCGGTCGCCTCGGCCATCATCGGCAGCAATGGGGTGATGCCGACGCCACCGGCGATGAACAGGTAGCGGGGCGATTTCACCAGCGGGAAATGGTTGCGGGGACCGCGGACGCGGACGGTGGAGCCGGGTTGCAGCCGCTCGTGCACGAAGGCCGAACCGCCCCGGCTGTCCGGCGTGCGCAGCACCCCAACCCGGATGGTGCCGCTGTCGGACGGGCTGCCGCACAGCGAGTACTGGCGGACCAGGCCGGGTCCGAGCAGCAGGTCCACGTGGGCGCCGGGGGTCCAGGGCGGCAGCGCGGCGCCATCCGGGTCGGCCAGCGTGAGCGCGGCGACGCCGTCAGCGGCCTGGTCGATGCCCTTGATCACCAGGTCGCCTTCGCGCTCCCGGAGCGAGGTGCGGGTCTCGGTGACGACCGGCCGCCGGGCCTGGGCGGTGACCCGGACCGGGAACTTCTTGATGCCGTTGACGAAGTTGCTGCGGACCCGGACGATGTCACCGGCCTGCTCGATCGAGGTGAGCCGGGGCAGCAGGGTCTCGAACATGATCCTGATCTCGAGCCGGGCCAGGTGGGCGCCCAGGCAGCCGTGCATGCCCTTGCCGAACGTCATGTGCTCGTTGGGGTAGCGGGTGAGGTCGAGCCGGTAGGGATCGGCGAACACCGACTCGTCGCGGTTGCCGGAGGCGAACCACATGACGACCTTGTCGCCGGCCTTGATCCGCTGCCCGTGCAGTTCCACGTCGCGGGTGGCGGTGCGCCGGAAGTGGTACACCGGCGAGGCGAACCGCAGCAGTTCCTCGACCGCGACCGCGGCCCGGTCCGGATGGTCGCGCAGGAACGCCAGCTGGTCGGGCTGGTCCATCAGCGCCTTCATCGCGTGGCTGATGGCCTGCCGGGTCGTCTCGTTGCCCGCCACCACCAGCAGCAGGAAGTAGTTGTCGAAGTCGGTCGAGGTCAGCGGCACGCCATCTTCGGGCATCCGGTTGACCAGGCGGCTGACCAGGTCGTCGCCGCTGCCGCCGCGGCGCTCGGCCGCCAGCTGGCGGCCGTACTCGTAGATCTCCAGCGACGCGGGCGACCGGAACGGCAGGTGGGCGTACTGCTCCGACTCAGGGCTGTCGACCAGGACGCGGGCGTAGTCCGGGTCGGTGGCGCCGACGATCTCGTTGCCCCAGGAGACCAGCTGGGGGGTGAACTCGGCGGGCACGTCGAGCAGCCGGGCCAGCACGTTGATCGGGTAGTCGGCCGCGACCGCGTCGACGAAGTCGAACTCCTCGTGCTGCAGCGCGCTGTCGACCGTGAGCCGGGCCAGCCCGCGCAGGAAGTCCTCGTAGCGGCGCAGGGTGCTGGCGCTGAAGTCGCGCATCAGCAGCCGCCGCAGCGCCTGGTGGCGGGGCCCGTCGGTCTCCAGCATCGAACGCCGCTGGTCCATGTACCGGGCGGGCGGCTCTTCGAGGTTGACGAAGCGCTCGGAGGTGAACGTCTCGTGGTCCTTGTCGATCTGCTCGATGTCGGCGAACCGGGTCACCGACCAGAAGCCCTGGTTGCCGCCGGCTTCGGGGTTCCAGAACACCGGGGCTTCCCGGCGCAGCGTGTCGAACATCCCCCACGCCTCGTTGCGGACGAAGACGTCGAGGTTGGACAGGTCGACGTCTTCGAGCGGGACCGGCTTCGGCGGGTACATGAGAACTCCTTCAGGGCCTGGCCAGCGGGGGACGGCTACCAGCGGGGGGACGGCTAGAGGTGGTAGGCGTACTCGCGGAACTCCCAGTCGGTGACGAACCGCTGGAAGCGCTCGACCTCGTTGCGCTTGTAGGCCAGGAACGAGCCGACGAAGTAGCGGCCCAGCACCTCGGTCAGGGCGGTGTCGGCTTCGAGCGCGTCGAGCGCGGCCGGCAGGGTCGGCGGGAGCATCGGGGCCGCTTCCGGGTTGTAGCCGTAGCCTTCGACCGGCGCCGTCAGCTCGGCCTTGTCGCGGACGCCGAGGTAGGCGGCCGCGGCGGTGCCCGCGATGATCAGGTAGGGGTTGGCGGTGGCGTCGCCCAGCCGGACTTCCATCCGGGTGCCGGGCCCCCGGTCGGGCGGGATGCGGACCATCGCGCTGCGGTTGTCCAGGCCCCAGTCGATCAGCCAGGGGGCCAGCGTGTCGGGGCCGAAGCGCTTGTAGGAGTTGATCGTCGGGTTGGCCAGGGCCGCCAGCGCGGGCGCGTGCCGCAGCACCCCGGCCACCGCGTGGCGGCCGGTCTCGGACAGCCCGTGCTCGCCGTCGGCGTCGCCGAACACGTTGTCGCCGGACTCGTTCTCCAGCGACAGGTGCAGGTGGAACCCGGAGCCGCCTTCGTCGTTGAACGGCTTGGCCATGAACGTGGCCAGCAGCCCCTCGTGCCGGGCGATCTCCTGGACGGCCGACTTCATCCGGAACGCGCGGTCGGCCGCGTCGACCAGCTCGCTGTGGTTGAGGTTGACCTCGAACTGGCCGGCGCAGAACTCGTGGTTGGCCGCGGTCACCCGCAGGCCGGCCTCACGGAGGTGACGCAGGGTCTTGAGCAGGACGCCGTTGGGGTCGCCCTTGCGGCCGACCACGTAGACGTTGCCGGGGCCTTCGCCGTAGCGGCGGTAGCCGCCCGCCCCATCTGACTCGCACAGGAAGTACTCAAGCTCGGGCCCGATAATGGCCTGCAGGTTCAGCTGGGCCAGGTGCTCGGCGACCCGGCTGACGACCGTGCGCGGCGACTCGGGCGCCAGCGTGCCGTCGGCCAGGAACGTGTCACCCAGACAGGACACGGCGCCGGGCTCCCACGGCAGCGGGGCCAGCGTGCTCAGGTCGGGCCGGACGTGGATGTCGGGCAGCCCGTCCTCCATGCCGCCCTGGATCGGGATGCAGTCCCCCATCGGGGTGGTGTGGTAGATACAGCGGCTGAACGGGAGGCCGTGCCCGAGCGCGCCCGGCAGTTCATCCAGCAGCACGTCCCGTCCGCGGTCGATGCCGATCATGTCCGAGTACGACACCCGGACCACGTCGACGTCCTGCGATCTGAGCTGCTCGATGACGGCACCGACGTCCTGGCGGTTGCTGTTCACGGCTCCTCCGGTACAATCGTTAGGGTCCAAACATAATTTGGGCACCACGCTGAGGCAAGGGGTGGACGCAAAGTGAGGGTGCTGTTCATTCAGCAAGATCACATGTCGCCGACCGGGCCGGTCGGGACGGCGTTCGCCGACCACGGCTTCGACGTCCAGGAGTTCATGGTGGTGCCCGAGGAGCGCTTCACCTCCCCCGGCGTCACCGTCACCTTCCCTGACCCGCTCGAGTTCGATGCGGTGGTACCGATGGGCGCCGCCTGGTCGGTGACGAACGATGAGCGGATCGGCAGCTGGATCGGCGACGAGCTGGACTTCCTGCGCCGGGCGCACGCGGCCGGGATCCCGGTCCTCGGCATCTGCTTCGGCGGCCAGGCGCTGGCGGCCGCGCTGGGCGGCACCGTGGTCCGGGCCGCGCGGCCCGAGATCGGCTGGACCAAGATCGAGACCAGCCGGCCGGACCTGGTCGAGCCCGGCCCCTGGTTCCAGTGGCACCTCGACCGCTGGATACTGCCGGCCGGACTGCGGGCGTTCGCACGGACCGACGTCGCCGACCAGGCGTTCATCGCCGGGCGCTCGATGGGGGTGCAGTTCCACCCGGAGCTGACGTCGGAGATGCTGGCCGGCTGGCTGACCAATGGCGGGCGCCAGGAAGTTGTCGACCTCGGCGCCGATCCTGAGCAGCTGATCGCCGAGACCGCGACCCGGTCAGCGGATGCGCGGGCCCGGGCCGGGCGGCTGGTGACGGCGTTTCTCGGCCTCGGCTCCGGCGCTGGCTCCGGCGAGGCGGCCGTGACCTCGTCCGACGAATAGGATCAGGGCGTGCACAGGCCGGAAGACGATCACCCTGAAGACGATCACCGGACGCTGTCGGCGACTGAGGCAGCGGTGAGCGAACGGCTGGCCTCGATGCCGCTCGACATGCCGGCGATGACCGCGGTCAGCAACCTCTACCGGGCGGCCGGCGCCATCCGCAACCACTTCGAGCACACGGTGCTGGCGCCCTACAACCTGACCTGGACCGGCTGGGTGGTGCTGTGGGTGGTGTGGATCTGGGAGGAGATCGAGACCCGGCACGTGGCGGCCGAGGCGGGCATCTCCAAGGGCACGCTGACCGGGGTGGCGGGCACGCTGGAGAAGCGCGGGCTGCTGGAGCGGCGCACTCATCCCGATGACGGCCGCCGGGTGCTGCTGCGGCTGTCACCGGCCGGGGTCCAGCTCATGACCGAGCTGTTCCCGGTGTTCAACAAGCAGGAGACCCGGGTGGTGGAATCGCTCAACCCCGAGGAGGTCCGGGTGCTGGCGGGCGCGCTGCGGAAGATCGTGGTGGGCTTGGAAGACACCCCGGCCTGAGCCATGCGCCCGCTGATCGCGATCCCGGCCCGTTTCTCGTCCTCGGCCGCGGCTCTGCGGTTCGAGGCCGAGGTGGCGGCGCGCAAGCTGGTCGAGGCGGTGTACGCGGCCGGCGGTGAGCCGCTGATCATCCACCCCGCGGCGCCCGATGGTGCCGCCGGCGACGCGGAGGTCGCCGAGCGGCTGGAGTTCACCGGCGGGGTACTGCTGCCCGGTGGCGGCGACCTGCACCCGGCCGCCTACGGCGGCGGCGGGCACGACTCGCTGTACGACCTGGACCGCGAGCAGGACGCCTTCGACCTGGCGGTGGCCCGCTGGTGCCTGCGGGCCGGGCGGCCGCTGCTGGCCATCTGCCGCGGCCTGCAGGTGGTCAACGTGGCCGTGGGCGGCACGCTGATCCCGGACATGCCCCGGCCGCACCGGCACCATGTCTCTGAGCTGATCCTCAAGCCCGACACCACCGTGCACGGCGTGCTCGGCCAGGACGTGGTCACCACCAGCTGCTACCACCATCAGGCGGTCGACCGGCTCGGGGCCAGGCTGCGGGCGGCCGCCACCTCGGCCGACGGCGTGGTCGAGGCGATCGAGGCGGACGCTCCGGGTGGCGGGTGGTTCCTGGGCGTGCAGTGGCATCCGGAGGACACCGCCGCGACCGACCCGGCCCAGCAGCGCTTGTTCGCCGCCCTGGTGACCGCGGCGGCCGCCCGCGTCGATGGAGCGCAGAAGGGGCTGGCCGTCAAGCGAGCAGATCCTCGAGTTCGGGGAGCCGGCCGAATAGGTCAGGGAGGCCGCGCAGCCCGTTGCGCACCTCCTGATGGCCCATCGTGAGATCGGGACCGGCCGACGGCTCGACGCCGGCCAGGCAACGCACGATGTTCCAGCGTGTGAACCCCAGCCAGCCCTTGATCATGAACACGAACCAGCTCGGACCGGGCGGTGGCAGCGCGCCGCCGCCTGCGACGTAGCCGTCGAGGACCGAGCGGAAGACGACGGGCTCGATGCTGTCGAAGCCAGGTCCCTTGGCCACGCTGAGGGCGGTCGAGCCGAGCTCACTGGCCAGCTCGAGCGGCCCCGACAGCTCCCAGTCGAGGATGACGGGCCGGCCGTCCCGGGCCAGCAGATTCCAGGGCTGGATGTCCTTGTGGGTCACCACGACGGGGCCCGGTCGAACCTGAAGACGTCGCCGGCGTGGTAGGTCCAGCGGCGGTCGGCGAGGTTGAGCTCTTTCACGGAGAACGATCCCTGGTCGGTGTCCGAGATTATGCGGGTCCGGCCGCCAACCTCGACTCAGCCGCCACCACGCACATCAGAACGGGCCGCCGGGCGGGTGCGCTGGGTCAGGAGTCGGTGATGGCGGCAAGGAGGTCGCAGGCGCGGGCAAGCACGTCGCGATCCTCGGCGGGGAGCGCGTCCAGTTGGGCGTCGAGCCAGGCGTTGCGCTGGCGGCGGGCCGCCTGGACCAGATCGGCGCCGGCGGGCGTGGTCGCGAACAGGACCTTGCGCCGGTCGCCGGGGGCGGGGGTGCGGACCGCGTAACTGGCCGAGGTGAGGCGGTTCACGGTCTGGCTCATCGACGCGGGGGCGACGTGGTAGTGGACGCTGAGCTCGGTCAGGGTCTGGGGACCGGCCTTGTCCAGGCGGGTCAGGACCTCGAGGGCCGTGTCGCCGAGGGTGCCCTCCGGGCGCTCGCTGCGGAAACGGCGGTAGAGGCGCCCGACCGTCCACCGCAACTGATCGCCGAGCCCGGCGTCGTCGGCAGCCGCCGGATCACCGGCATTTGCACCCGTGTCCATAGGTCATTAGTATACCTAAAAGTTCGTTCTTTTAGTATACCTAAAGAAAGGTCGGGAACCGATGCCCAATCCCCTCGGACGGGCCCTCCGCAATCGGCGGGCCGGGCACGACCAGCTGATGTGGGCGCGGCCCGACCTGCAGGCGCCGGAGAATTTCACGCTCAGCAGCCCGGCCTTCGACCACGGCGAGCCGATACCGGCGCGGCACAGGGGAAGGGTCTTCGGGGCCAACATCTCCCCCGCCCTCGCCTGGACGACGCCACCGGACGGCACGAAGGAACTCCTGCTGATCGCCCAGGACCCGGACGTGCCGTTCGGGCAGCCGGCCACCCACGCGCTGGCCGTGGGCATCGATCCGGCGCTGGCCGGGATACCCGAGGGTGGCCTGAGCCAGCCGAGCCCGGTGGCCGGGCTCCAGCACGGGAAGGGGCCGCTCGGACGGCGCGGCTGGGCGGGGCCGATGCCGATTCCCTCGCACGGGCCGCACGCCTACGTGTTCCAGCTGTTCGCGCTGGACTACCGGCCCGAGCTGGCCGCGGGCTTCACGGTGGCCGACGCGGCCGGGGCGATGGCGGGCCACGTGATCGGGCGGGCGCGGCTGGACGGGACGTACGAGATCCGGTAGCCCGCACCCCGGCTGGCCGGAACATCAAGGGGACGCTCCTCCGGCCGAACCCCTTTAAATTCAGAAAAAGGACTTCGCGGACTTTGTTACCGCGCAGGCCTTGCTCACGATCGTTTGGGTCCGTATGATCCCGGTATCGCGTTCGTTTAGTAGCAAACGTTCGGCTGGTCCCGGCAGCTCAGGAGGACTCAGTGGGCTCACCGCAGGCAGGCTCGTCATACAAACGGCTGGCGGCTCAGCACAAACTCAAGCTCCCCGACGCAGTGGCCCAGTCGATCGGGTTCATGGGCCCCGTCTTCTCCATCGCCTTCCTGGTCCCGCTGCTGGTCGGGGTCAACGCGGCCAGCCAGGGGGCGGGCGGCGCGGCCCCGCTGGCGGTGCTGGTGGCCGCGATCGGCATCCTCGGCCTCGGCTGGATCGTGTCCGAGTACGCCAAGCGCATCCACGCGGCCGGCTCGCTGTACGACTACGTGACCGACGGCCTCGGCGCCAAGGTCGGAGCGGCGGCCGGCTGGCTGTACTACTCCGGCATCATCATCCTCGGCTGCGGCATCATGGTGCTGATCGCCGGCTACATCCACGACACCCTGCAGGCCGAGTTCAATGTCACCCCGCTGCCGGTCGGCGGCTGGATGGTCGTCCTCATCGTGCTGATCTCCGCGATCTTGTACGCCGGGGTCCAGCTGTCCACCCGCGCCCAGCTGGTGCTGGCGCTGCTCTCGCTGACGCTGCTGACGATCTTCTTCATCTACGTGATGGTGCGGGTCGGCTCGGGTAACAGCGCCAAGGCCTTCTCGCCGAGCTCGTCGCCCACCCACTTCACCGGGGTGCTGTTCGGGGTGCTGTACGGGGTGCTGCTGTTCGTCGGCTTCGAGACCGCGGCCAACCTGGCCGAGGAGACCGAGCACCCCAAGCGCGACATCCCGCGGGCGGTGCTGTTCGCGGTCATCGCGGCCACCGTGTTCTACCTGCTGGCCTCCTACGCCCAGGTGGCCGGGTTCCACTTCGACCTCGGGAAGATCGCCAAGGCGGCCAGCGGCCCGCTGTTCGTGCTGGCCGGGCCGGGCGGCCAGGGCGGCTACGGCTCGGTCGCGATCCGGCGGCTGGCCGAGCTGCTGGTGCTGTTCGACATGCTGGCGGTGCTGATCGGCATCTCGGTGTCGGGCCCGCGCGGGCTGTTCGCGATGGCGCGGGACCGGCGGCTGCCGCGGTTCCTGGCCACGGTCTCGCCCCGGCGCGGGACGCCGCTGGGCGCGGCCATCTTCGTGGTCGGCTGCTACGTGGTCTACGCGCTGCTGACCACGTTCTGGACCGGGTTGTTCGCGCTGCCCAGGACGCCGCACTACTCGGCCATGTTCTCCTGGGGTTCCACCTTCGGCAGCTTCGCGCTGGCGCTGATCTACCTGCTGCTGGCGGTGGGAGCGGTGCGCGGCCTGCGCGATCACCCGAAACGGTGGGCGGTGTACCTGTCGGTCACGGTCAGCCTGCTGGTGACCGGCGGAGCGATCTTCGGCTCGATCTACAAGGTGGCCGCGCCCACCGTGATCGCCCCCTACGCGGCGATCGGCTGGCTGGCGGTCGGGCTGGTGGTGGCGTTCGTGGTGCGGGGCCGCCCGCAGGCCAGCCACGCCGTGGCCGACCTCGGCGAAGAGTCCAGCTCGGCGGTGCCCGGGCCGGCCGGGACCTGACCGGTGCCCGAGGAGAAGCGCGGGCTGAGGCTGGTCCTGGTGCTGACCGAGAACTGGACCATGCTGGCGGGCACCGACCTGCCCGCGCTGGTGCGGATGGCCCGGCAGGCCGAGGACAACGGCTTCGACGCGGTCATGCTGAGCGAGCACGTGGTCCTCGGCCCGGACGCCGGGGCGGCCGGGGTGATGGACAACCCGCGTGACTGGGCCTACCCCGGCAACCAGGACCCGGCCACCCCCTGGCCGAGCTCGCTGGTGCTGCTGAGCGCGATGGCCGCCGTCACCAGCACCCTGCGGCTGGTGGCGGGGGCGGTCATCGTCCCCCTCCGGCACCCGCTGCTGCTGGCCAAGGAGCTGGCCACCCTCGACCTGGTGGCCCAGGGGCGGCTGGTGGTGATCCCGACCGTCAGCTGGAGCCACGACGAGTACGACGCGCTCGGGGTGCCGTTCGCCGACCGCGGCGCGCTGCTGGATGAGCACCTGGCCGCCTGGGAGCAGCTGTACCGCAAGACCCCGGCCAGCTTCGACGGCGCCCACTACCGGTTCCGCGACGTCTACCTGGAACCCAAGGCGTACCGGGCGGACGGCCCGCGGCTGTGGTTCGGGGGCCAGCGGCTGCACCCGGCCCTGCTGCGGCGGCTGGTCCGGCACGGGGACGGTTTCAACCCGCTCGGCCGCCCGCGGGCCGCCGAGCTGGAGACGCTGCGAGCGGCGATGACCGCGGCCGGCCGCGACCCGGCCGAGCTGGAGATGGTGGGCGGCATCCGCGGCACGTTCCCCACCCCGGACGCGGTCGCCGAGCTGGGGCCGGCGGTGGACACCATCGCCGAACAGTGGGAGCAGGGGTTCACTACGATCTGCGTGAAACCCTCCATGTTCATCGATGATCCACGCGACCTGCCCCGGTTCTGCCGCGAGGTGGTACGGCAAGCCAGCCGCCTGATCGGCTAGCCGGCGGCCAGCGGGGCGAGAGGAGCACCGACGTGATGCACGCTGGCCCGGCCGGTTACGGCGAGCTCGCCGAGCAGTTGCGGGCGGCCGTCCGCAGCGTCGGCGACTGGATGGCCGAGTACGGCGAGTTCACACCGCATCCCTCGCTCGACGTGGCCGAGGACGACCTGCGCCGGGCGACCGGGGCCCTGCACGAGCGGCTGCGCGAGAACTACCCGTTCTTCCATCCCCGCTACGTCGGGCAGATGCTCAAGCCCCCGCACCCGGCGGCGGTCATCGGCTACCTCACCGCGATGCTGATCAACCCGAACAACCACGCGCTCGATGGCGGCCCCGCCACCGCCCGGATGGAAAAAGAGGTCACGGCCGAGCTGGCCGCGATGTTCGGCTACCCCACGCACCTGGGCCACCTGACCAGCAGCGGCACCATCGCCAACCTGGAAGCGCTGTTCGTCGCCCGCCAGACCCACCCGGGCCAGGCGATCGCCCACAGCGCCGACGCCCACTACACCCACGCGCGCATGTGCCACCTGCTGGGCGTCGAGTCGGTACCGGTGGCGGCCGGGGCCGACGGCACTCTCGATCTGCAGGCGCTGGAGGAGACGCTGCGCGGCGGGCGCATCGGCACGGTGGTGGCGACCGCGGGCACCACCGGCCTGGGTGCGGTCGACCCGGTGCACGAGATCATCCCGCTGGCCCGCCGCTACGGCGCCCGGGTGCACGTGGACGCCGCCTACGGCGGGTTCTTCCGGCTGATCGCCGACGACAGCGGCGACGGGGTGGCGGCGGCGCCGTTCGCGGCCATCGCCGGCAGCGACTCGGTGGTGATCGACCCGCACAAGCACGGCCTGCAGCCCTACGGCTGCGGCGCGGTGATCTTCCGCGACCCGGGGGTCGCCCGGCACTACCTGCACGACTCCCCCTACACCTACTTCACCTCGGACGAGCTGCACCTGGGCGAGATCTCGCTGGAATGCTCGCGGGCGGGGGCGGCGGCCGCCGCGCTGTGGCTGACGCTGGAGCTGCTGCCGCTGACCGCCGACGGGCTGGGGGCGGTGCTGCGACCGGGACGGCGGGCGGCGCGGGCCTGGGCCGGCCTGATCGAGGAGAGTGAACAGCTCAGCTTGTTCCAGCCGCCCCAGCTGGACATCCTCAGCTACTTCCCGAGCTGCTTCCCGGGCCGGCCGCGGCTGTCGCAGATCGATGCGGCCAGTGCCCGGGTGCTGGACGGCGGCATGCAGCGGCCCAGCGACCAGTCGCTGTTCGTGGCCACCTACACCGTCGATGGCGCCAGCCTGGCCGCCCGCGGCCACCGGGTCGACGCCGACGTGGCCAGCGGCCGGATCCTGCGCAGCGTGCTGATGAAACCGGAGATCGAGGAGCGCGTCCCCGCCCTGCACCAGCAGGTGCTGGACCTGCTGGCGGACGCGTGACCGGGCTGGCGGGCGGGCCGGAGCTGACCTACCGGTACGCCGGACCGGCCGACGTGCCCGCGGTGGTGACCCTGGTCGACTCCGCCTACCGGGGTGAGGACAGCCTGGCCGGCTGGACGTCCGAGGCGGCCCTGATCGAGGGCCAGCGGACCGACGCGGCCACGGTGTCGGCGCTGATCGCCGAGCCGGGCGCGCACGTGCTGCTGGCCGAGGAAGCCGGAGCCGAGGAAGCCGGAGCCGGGCAGGCCGGAGCCGGGGGGGCCGGGGCTCTGCAAGCGTGCTGTGAGCTGCGCGAACCGGACTCGCCGGGCGGGGTGGCCTATTTCGGCATGTTCGCCGTCCGGCCGGCCCGGCAGCGGAGCGGTTTCGGGCGGATCGTGCTGGCCGAGGCCGAACGGGTGGCGCGCGAGGAGTTCGGCGCGGCCAGCCTGGAGATGACCGTGATCCGCCAGCGGGAGACGCTGATCGCCTGGTACGAGCGCCGCGGCTATCAGCGGACGGGCGAGCTGAAGCCTTTCCCGTACGAGGACGGCACCGTCGGCCGTCCCAAGGTGGCTGACCTGGAGTTCGCCACCCTGGCCAAGCGGCTGCGCTGACCCCCCAGGCCCCGGCCGGGGCGGGATTCGCTGAGTTATTCTTAGCGTCGCTTTTACTTAGTGCTGAGTTAGTTCGGCCGGCGGAGGGGTTCGCGATGCCTGGTGAGGACGCGATCGACCGGATCGAGGCGGCGTGGCATCGGGAGCGGCCCGACGTGGACGTCAGCTCGGTCGGCATCGTCTCCCGGATCTGGCGGATCGCCCGGCACCTGGAGCAGGCGCGCAAGGAACGGCTGGCCGAGCACGGCACCGACCGGGTGACGCTCGACGTGCTGGCCATGCTGCGCCGGTCGGGGGCGCCGTTCCGGATGACGGCGGGCGAGCTGACCCATCACTCGCTGCTGAGCTCGGGCGGGGTCTCCCAGCGGCTGGAAAAGCTCGAACGGGCGGGCCTGGTGACCCGGGAGATCCACAGCGAGGACCGGCGCCGGATCGACGTCGGGCTGACCCCGGCCGGGGTCGAGCTGATCGACTCGATCCTCGCCGACCTGATGACCCACGAGGCCAAGCTGCTCGACGGGCTGACCGGGCCGGACCAGGACGACCTTCGGCGGATCCTGAAAACGCTGCTGGCCCGATTCGAGCCGCTGACCCCCGGCACCGGCCCCGCCCCCGACCCGGCCTCCGGCCCCGACCTCGACCCGGCCTCCGGCCCCGACCTCGACCCGGCCTCGGCCCCCGACCCGGCCTCCGCAGATAGGTTAGAAGCAAATAGTTGACCTCTAAGAAAATTAGTCCTAGCGTAATTCTCGTCGTTGTTGCCTAGGTCGCATCTCCCTGGGTAGCGCCTGCGCCGATCCCAATCTCGCGTCGCCGCTGGAGACCGCGACCGACCGGGGCCGCACCCAGGTCGTGGTCCAGCAGTGGATCCCCGCCTGCGCCGAGGGTGACCGGCGCGTCATCGTCCTCGACGGCCGCCCGGCCGGCGTGATCCGGCGGTTGGCCGGGGCCGACGACTTCCGCTGCAACATGGCGACCGGGGCGGTGGCGGTGGCCGACACGGTCACCGAGCAGGACGAGGCGCTCTGCGCCCGGCTGGCTCCGCTGCTGCGCGCCCACGGGCTGCCCTTCGTCGGCATCGACGTCATCGGCGGCCTGCTGACCGAGGTCAACGTGACCAGCCCGACCGGGGTGCGCGAGACCGACGCGCTCAGCGGCACCAGCATCGCGGCCGAGACGCTGGCCTGGGTGGAAGCCAATTGCCCGTTGCCCGTGCGGACATAAAGGGCCGGCGTCACCAGTCGATGCTGGCGCCCGCGTTCATGGCCAGGTTGCCGCCGTCGACCGGCAGCATCACCCCGGTGACCATGGAGGCGGCCGCCGAGGCGAGGAACAGCACCGGCCCGACGATCTCGGGCGGTGAGCCCATCCGCCCGAGCGGGATGCCGCTGACCGCCCGGTTGACCAGCTTGGCGTGGGCGGGATCGTCGATCTGGCCCGCCCACCAGTCGTTGACGAACTGGCAGGGCAGCACCGCGTTGACGCGGATCCCGTGCGGAGCCCACACGTAAGCGTGCTCCCGGGTCAGCTGGACCACGCCGCCCTTGGCCGCGCTGTAAGCCAGGTTGCCGCGGCCGAGGGCGCTGACCCCGGCGGTCGAGGCGAAGTTGACGATGCTGCCGCCGCGGCCGGCCGCGATCATGCGGCGGGCGGCCGCCCGCGAGCAGAGGAAGTAGCTGGTGAGGTTGGAGGCCAGCGAGTAGTTCCACTGCTCCAGCGGATAGTCCTCGGCCCGGTGGCGTTCGACCGGGGCCGAGATCGCGTTGACCAGGATGCTGACCGGCCCGAAGGCGGCGTCGACCTGCGTGAACACCTCGTCGACGGCCGCCTCGGAGCTGAGGTCGGCCCCGTAGCCGGCCGCCCGGCCGCCGGCGTCGGTGATCGAGTCGCGGACCTGCTCGGCGTGGGCCGGGCGGAGGTCGACCACCACGACCGCGGCGCCGGCGTCGGCCAGCCCCCGGGCGACGACGGCACCGAGCGCGCCGCCGCCGCCGGTGACGACGGCGGTCTGGCCGGACAGGTCGAACAGGGCAGGCAGGTCGGTCACGAGGACTCCCAGGGGGACGCAAACGGCACAGTGATCTTGATGATCACGTAAAACTGGGCGGTATGACCAGTCCTGGTTCCGTGTCGGCCGACGGCGTCCACCTGCGGCTGCTGTGGCCGCAGTGGCAGGGTGCCGGTACCTCGAGCGTGGCCGGGCTGGCGGCCGAGTTCCCGCTCGAGGTGGCCCGGCGCGGGTACGCGCTCGGCTCGGCGGTGCTGGAGGCGATCTTGCCGCCCCACGACGGCCCGACGGCGGCGGTGCCGGTCACGATGTCCGGCGACGGGCTGGCCGAACGCGGCGGGGTCGAGGCCGCCGCCGTGGTCCGCGACCAGCTGGCGGCCGCGCTGGCGGTCATCGATGCCTACGGGCCGGCCCGGATCGCGACGCTGGGCGGCGAATGCTCGGTCAGCGTGGCCCCATTCTCCCACCTGGCCCGCCGGTACGGCGACGACCTGGCCATCGTCTGGATCGACTCGCACCCCGACATCGGCACCCCGGCCAGCGGCTATCCGGGCTGGCACGCGATGGCGGTCGCCGCGCTGACCGGCCACGGCCACCCCGGCCTGCTGGACCTGCTGCCGGCCACGGTCCCGGGCGGCCGGGTCGCGCTGGCCGGGCTGCACGCCTGGACCGACGATGACATCGGCAACGTGGCCGGCTGGGGTATCCGGTCGTTCAGCCCAGGCCAGCTCCGCGACTCCAGCGGCCCGCTGCTGGACTGGCTGGCGGCCACCGGCTGCTCACGGGTGGCGATCCACTTCGACGTGGACACGATCGACAGCGACGAGATCGTGCTCGGCCTCGGGGCCGAACCCGGCGGGCTGACCAGCGCCCAGGCCCGGCGGGTGGTGGCCGACCTGGATCAGGTGGCCGACGTGGTCGGGTTCACCGTCGCCGAGTTCTTCCCCCGGCAGGTCATGCACCTGCGGCAGATTTTGCGCGGCTTCCCGCTGATCTCCTGAGCCTGCCCCGCGAGGAGCCGCCGCCCTGCGCCAGCAGCAGCCCGATGGCGGCGGCGGCCAGCACGGCGAGCGCGGCCGCGTAGACCAGGGCGGTCGAGTGCAGCCCGTACGCGGTGGTCGCGACCCCGGCGATCAGCGCCGGGATGCTGAACGCGAGATAGCCGACCACGTAGATGGCGGTGACCAGGCCGGCCCGCTCACCGGGCTCGGCCAGCGCGGTGACCACGCGGAACGAGCCGAGGAAAGCCAGCCCGAAGCCGACGCCGGCGATGCCGCTGCCGACGAAGAAGACCGGCGCGGTGCTGGCGGCGGTCGCGCCGAACGTCATCGCCATGCCTGCCAGCAGGAACAGGCAGCCGGTGAGCATGATCGTGCGCGGGTTGATGTCACGCAGCAGCAGCGCGGCGGCGGCGCCGACCCCGCAGAGCAGGAAGATCACCAGGCCGCCCCACACCAGGTTGGCCGAACCGGTCACCTCGGCGGCCAGGCTCGGCCCGAGCGACAGGTACAGGCCGCCCAGCGCCCAGCCGGTGACGATGCAGGGCACGGCCGCGAAGAAGGTCCGCCGGGCCGGGCGGGGCACGACGACGCGGGGCCGCAGCGAGGCCAGCACCCCGGGCCGCCGGATCCCCGGCTCGGGGATGAACGGCACGGCGGCGACGCCGGCCACGAACACGCCCAGCAGCACCCACCAGACCAGGTGGGTCGGGGCCGCCGCGTACTGGACCAGCACGCTGGTGACCAGACCGCCCAGAGCCAGCCCGAGGCTGGAGAAAACGCTGGTCACCAGCGGTGCCCGGTGACTGCCGGGCGGCTGCAGGTCGATCAGGGCGGCGCCGGTCGGGCCGGTCGCCAGCCCGCTGGCGATGCCCTGCAGGGACCGGGCCGCGAACAGCGCCCCGGTGCCGTGCGCGTCCAGGAAGACCACGCAGCCGGCCACGCTGAACACCAGCGCCGCGGCGATGACCGGGAGGCGGCCCAGGTAATCCGACACCGACCCGAAGAACAGCAACGTGACCAGCAGCACCAGTACGTACACGGCGAACACCGCGGTCAAGGTGGCGGCCGAGAAATGAAAGCGTTGCTGGTAGACGTCGTACAACGGCGAGGCGGCAGCCGAGGCGAAGAACACCATCAGGAACACCCCGGCCAGGATCCAGAAGGCGACCGGCTTGGGCAGCGTCACGCGGCGAGACCACACGGGTAGGTCCAACTTCGCCAGGTCTGCGCCTGTTCCTCCGGCGGCCGATGCACTTATGTTGCCGGTATGCCGCAGCATCCCCTGGACCGCCTCACCGGCGCCGAGCTCGAGCTCAACCGCACGATCCTGGATCAGGCCGGCCTGATCGGCCCGGCCACCCGCTTCCCGCTCGTCCTGCTGCACGAACCGGCCAAGCGCGACGTGCTGGCCTGGGAGGCCGCGACCGGGCGGGCCCCGGACCAGCAGGCACTGGACCGGCAGGTGCGCACGGTGCTGCTGGACCGCGCCAGCGGCCAGGTCACCGAGGTCGTCACGTCGCTGACCAGCCAGGCGGTGGTCTCCCGGCGGGCGGTCGACGTGACCCGCGAGGGCCAGCCGCCGATCCTGAGCGAAGAGTTCGACCTGGTCGAGAAGATCCTGTGGGCCGACCCGGGCTGGTGCGCGGCGATGGCCAGGCGCGGGCTGGCCGACCCGGCCCGCATCCGGGTGTCGGCGCTCAGCGCGGGTGTGTTCGACCTGCCCGGCGAGCAGGGCCGCCGGCTGGTCCGCTGCCTGTCGTTCCTGCAGCTGCACGACGACGACAACGTCTGGGCCCACCCGGTCGACGGCATCGTCGCCTACGTCGACCTGATCAGCTGCGAGGTGATCGAGCTGATCGACGACCGCGAGCTCAGCGTCCCGTTGGCGGCAGCCGACTTCCACCTCGACGACCCGGCCGTCCCGGCCCGCATCAGCCAGCGGCCGATCGAAATCCGCCAGCCCGAAGGGCCCAGCTTCACCATCGACGGCAACCTCGTGAGCTGGGAGAAATGGCAGTTCCGGATCGGGTTCGACCAGGTCGAGGGCCTCACCTTGCACCAGCTCGGGTTCACCGACGGCGGGCGGGGGCGCCCGATCATCTACCGGGCGTCGGTCGCGGAGATGGTCGTGCCCTACGGGGACCCGTCGCCGGTCCGGTTCTGGCAGAACTACTTCGACGCCGGTGAGTACTCACTCGGCAAGGAGGCCAACACGCTGGCGCTGGGCTGCGACTGCCTGGGCGAGATCCGCTACTTCGACGCGGTGGTGGCCGACGACGACGGCCGCCCCCGGACCCTGGCCCACGCGATCTGCCTGCACGAAGAGGACTACGGGGTGCTGTGGAAGCACACCGACATGTACAACGGCAGCTCGTCGGTCCGCCGCCAGCGGCGCCTGGTGATCTCGTTTTTCATCACCGTCGGCAACTACGATTACGGCTTCTACTGGTACCTGTACCTGGACGGCACCATCGAGCTGGAGTGCAAGGCGACCGGAGTCGTGTTCGCGTCGGCCTACCCGACCCCGGGCGACGCCTCCTACCCGTGGGCGAGCGAGATCGCCCCGGGGGTGGGGGCCCCGTTCCACCAGCATCTGTTCTCGGCCCGGCTCGACATGATGCTGGACGGCACCACCAACGCGGTCGACGAGGTCGACGCGGTCCGGGTCCCGGTATCGGCCGCCAACCCCTACGGCAACGCCTTCACCCGCCAGGCGACCCGGCTGCGCACCGAACGCGACGGGGCCCGCCTGGCCGACGGCGCCGTCGGCCGTACCTGGCACGTCAGCAACCCGGCCGTTCACAACGCGATGGGCCAGCCGGTCGCCTACGCCCTGCACCCGGAGGGCGGCCCGGCCCTGCTGGCCGACCCGGCCTCCTCGATCGCCCGCCGGGCGGCGTTCACCAGCCGCCACCTCTGGGTGACCGCCCACGATGATGACCAGCGCTACCCTGCGGGCGCCTACGTCAACCAGAACCCAGGCGGCACCGGCATCGACAGCTGGATCGAAGCCGACCGCGACATCGACGGCACCGACATCGTGCTGTGGCACACGTTCGGCCTGACCCACTTCCCGCGCCCCGAGGACTGGCCGATCATGCCGGTCGACCAGACCGGGTTCGTGCTGAAGCCGGTGGGGTTCTTTGATCGCAACCCCGCCCTCGACGTTCCGCCACCCAGCGCCGGCCACTGCCGGTGACGTGTACGGTAAGGTCTTCGCGCTGGCCGTCAGCGGGAACATTGAAGGCCGCCTACGCGCTTACCTAACTGACGCCGGCTCGCTGTGCGACGCCGCCATAGCAAATGAGGAGAATCGCTAAGTGCCGAGAGCTGACTTCATCGAGACCGAGGGCACCATCACCCGGATGCGCGGGCACGGCTTCTACACCGTGGTACTCGCCAACGGGCACGAGGTCCTGGCGAGGATGTCGGGACGAATGACCAAGAACCACATCCGCGTAATCCAGGACGACCGCGTGCTGCTGGAGATCAGCCCGGCGGACTGGTCGCAGGGCCGCATCGTTTACCGCTACAAGTGATTCACGCCCGGGCCTGAGCCCCTCTCTCCCATCTGCACGACGCCCGAGCCGGGGCGGGCCGTACGGTGGTGCCAGCAGCGGTCGGCGATGGAGGCGTGCGGGCATGGACGTTGAGCGGGAGAAGCGGGTCGCGGCGGAGGCGGCGGCGGAGCTGGTCGAGTCGGGGATGACGGTGGGGCTGGGCACCGGATCGACCGTGGCTTATCTGCTGCCGGCGCTGGCCAAGCGGTCGCTGGACATCGTCTGCGCCGCGACCTCGCCGCGGACCGAGCATGCGGCCCGGGAGCTGGGGCTGCGGATCGAGGATGTCACCAGCATTGACCGGTTCGACATCACGATCGACGGGGCCGATCAGATCGCGCCGGACGGGTGGCTGGTCAAGGGGGGCGGGGGCGCCCACAGCAGGGAGAAGATCGTGGCCGGGGCGGCGGACCGGTTCGTGGTCATCGCCGACTCGTCCAAGCCGGTGGACGCGCTGCACGCGCCGGTGCCGCTCGAGCTGCTGTCGTTCGGGTTGCGGGCCACGCTGCGGCTGGTCGAGCCGGCCGCGCTGCGGGATGTGCCGCACAGCCCGGACGGAGGGGTGATCGCCGACTACCAGGGGGCGGTCGAGGACCCGGCGGCGCTGGCGATTCAGCTGTCCACGACGCCCGGAGTGGTCGCCCACGGGCTGTTCCCGCCGCAGATGGTGGCGATGGCGTTCATCGGCCGGGGCGAGTCGGCCGAGCGGATCGACTTCGGCGGCTGACCCAGCTGGCTGGCTGACCGAACGGCCTGGCTGACCCGGGCGGCCCGGGGGCCGGCCAGGGGTTTGCACGGGCGCGGCCGACGGCGCCAGCTGCGATCGTCGGGGGGTGGAATTCCTCGTCACCATGACCACCCACGTCCCGCCGGGCACGACCGACCAGGCGGTCGCGGACATGCGCGCCCGCGAGGCCGCCCACTCGCGCGAGCTGGCCGCCCAGGGACACCTGCTGCGGCTGTGGCGCCCGCCCCTGCAGCCGGGCGAGTGGCGCTCGATCGGCCTGTTCGCGGCGGCCGACGCCGGCCAGCTCGAACAGGTCCTGGCGTCGATGCCGCTGCGGGTGTGGCGGACCGACGAGGTCACGCCGCTGACCCCGCACCCCAGCGACCCCGGGACCCTCCGGCCGCCGGCCGCGCCGCCAGCCCCGGCGGCGGCGCCGTGAGCTCGGGCGGCCCGAAGGTCGCGATCATCACCGGGGGCTCACAGGGGATCGGCGCGGGCCTGGTCGCGGCCTACCGCGGCCGGGGCTGGAACGTGGTCGCCAACGCCCGCACGATCAAGCCGGCCGACGACCCTGGCGTGCACACGGTCGAAGGCGATGTCGCCGACCCGGCCACCGCCGGGCACATCATCGGCGCCGCGCTGGAACGGTTCGGCCGGGTCGACACGCTCATCAACAACGCGGGCGTGTACCGGTCCAAGCCGTTCACCGAGTACACCGCCGACGACTACGCCTTGATCACCGGGGTCAACCTGAGCGGTTTCTTCTGGCTGACCCAGCGGGCGATCACCGAGATGCTGGCCGGCTCGGGCGGGCACGTGGTCAACATCTCGGCCACGATCGCCGAGCAGCCCGACGCCCATACTCCGGCCGCCCTGACCGCGCTGACCAAGGGCGGCCTGGCCGCGGTGACCCGGTCGCTGGCCATCGAGTACGCGGCCCGCGCGATCCGGGTCAACGCGGTCTCCCCCGGCATCATCCAGACGCCGATGCACGCGGCCGACAGCTACACCGACCTCGGTGACCAGCTGCCGCCGATCGGGCGGGTCGGCCAGATCAGCGACGTGGTCGACGCCATCTGGTTCCTGGAGGCGTCGGCCTACATCACCGGCGAGATCCTGCACGTCGACGGCGGCCAAGCCGCCGGTCACTGACCGGATGCCCGAAAGGCGGTCCCATGCGTCCCGACATCATCCCCGGCGGCACCTTCCCCGACTACGAGCTACCGGACCACACCAGCACGGCACGCAAGCTCAGCGAGGTGCAGGGCGACGACCCGCTGATCCTGACCCTGGCGCGCGGCAGCTACTGCCCCAAAGAACACCAGCAGCACCTCGAGCTGGCGGCCAACTACCCGAAGATCGCGGTGGCCTACACCCAGGTCGCGACGATCTCGACCGACGACCACCACTCGTCGCAGGAGTTCCGGGCGTCGGTCGGCGCCCAGTGGCCGTTCTTCTCCGACCCGGGCCGCACGGTCCAGCGTGACCTCGACATCGCCGAGTACACCGACCCCGAGCACAACCCGATGGTCCCGCACACGCTGGTGCTCAAGCCGGGGCTGATCATCCACAGCATCTACAACGGCTACTGGTTCTGGGGGCGCCCGTCGTTCTACGACCTGTGGCGCGACCTGCGGGTGGCCACGGCCGAGATCCGCCCGGACTGGGATTTGGCCACCCCGGGACTGCGGGAAGCCTGGGAGGCGGGCGACTACACCAAATTCCACGGCTGGAACCGGCGGGCCCCGCAGACCGTGCCGAACTCCTACGACGATCACGGAAAGGACTGAGCCCATGGCCACGCCGGTATGCGAACTGCTCGGGATCGAGCACCCGATCGTCCAGGCCCCGATGGCCGCGATCCCGGCGCTGGCGGCGGCCGTGGCCAACGCCGGGGCGCTCGGCATGGTCACGCTGACCTGGTCGGACGACCCCGGGGCACTGGTCCGGGACGTGGCCGGGCGAACCGAGCGGCCCTTCGGCGGCAACCTGGTACTGGCCGAGGACCAGCACAAGCGGCTCGACCAGGCGCTCGCGGCCGGCCTGCGGATCGTCTCGTTCATGTGGGGCGACCCGGGTGGCTACGTCCAGCCGGTACACGATGCGGGCGGGATCGTGCTGCACACGGTGGGCACCGCCGAGGAGGCCCGGCGGGCGGTCGCGGCCGGGGTCGACGTGATCGTCGCCCAGGGCTGGGAGGCGGGCGGGCACGTGTGGGGCGCGATCGCGACCCTGCCGCTGGTGCCGGCGGTGGTGGACGCGGTGGCGCCGGTGCCGGTGATCGCGGCGGGCGGGATCGGCGACGGCCGCGGGGTAGCGGCCGTGCTGGCGCTCGGCGCCCAGGCCGCCTGGCTGGGGACCCGGTTCCTGATGGCCGAGGAGATGCCGATCCACCAGGACTATCAGCGGCGGCTGATCGCGGCGGCCGAGACCGACGCGCGTATGTACCCCGACCTGTACGAGGTCGGCTGGCCCGATTCCCCGCACCGGGCGCTGCGCAACTCGACCGCCGACGCCTGGGAAGCGGCGGGCCGCCCGCCGCTGGCCCACCGGCCGGGCTACGGCGACGTGATCGCGCACTTCGCGTCGGGCGAGGCGATCGTCCGCTATGAGCCCGCGCCGCCGATGATCGGGACCACCGGCGACATCGAGGCGCTGTCGATGTGGGCCGGGCAGGACGTCGCGCTGATGAAGCAGCGCCAGCCCGCGGCCGACATCGTGGCCGAGCTGACCTCCCGGCTGTAAAACGGAGATACGGCATGCCGAGCCAGGCCATGCAGGACGTGATCGATTACATAAGGAAAGCGCAGCAGGCGACCGGGGCAGGCCAGGCTGCGCCCACGCTGGCTCAGCGCCGGGCGGCCTTCGCGCCGGCCGGGCACCGGCACCCGATACCGGGCGACGTGCGGGTGGCCGCGGTGGACGCCAACGGCGTACCGGCCTACTGGCTCACCGCCCCGGACGGCGACCCCGGCCGGGTGCTGCTGTTCCTGCACGGCGGCGGGTTCCAGCTCGGGTCGCTGGCCAGCGACGGCGAGCTGGCCGCCCGGCTGGGGCGGGCCAGCGGGATGCGGGTGCTGTTCCCCGAGTACCGGCTCGCCCCCGAAAACCCGTTCCCGGCCGCCATTGACGACGTGATGGCCGTCTGGCACTGGCTCCGGGACGACCAGCGCCTGGACGTGCGGTCGCTGGCGGTGGCCGGGGACTCGGCCGGCGGCGGCCTCGCGGTCTCGTCGCTGGTGGCCACCCGCGACGCCGGGCTGGCGCTGCCCGCGGCCGCCGCCCTGATGTCCCCGACCGTCGACCTGACCAGTTCGGGGGCGTCGATGACCGAACGGGCGGCCCAGGACCCGTTCTCGACCCCCGCCCTGCTGCGCGAGCTGGCGGCCGGCTACCTGGGCGGCGCCAACCCGGTCAACACGCTGGCGTCGCCGCTGTTCGCCCCGCTGGGCGGGCTACCGCCGCTGCTGATCCTGGTGGGAACGGCCGACATCCTGCTCAGCGACTCCGAACGGCTGGCGGCGGCCGCCGCCAAGGCCGGCGACAACGTCACCCTGCACGTCGGCGACGGCCTGCCGCACGTCTACCCGATCATGCTCGGCACCCCCGAGGCGGCCGAAGCGACCGGCCAGATAGGCCGATTCCTGCGGGCTCGGATCCGCTAGGGGACGATGACCAGCGGCACCGGCGAGTGGCGGCTGAGGCTGACGGCGACCGAGCCGATCACCCGGTGCATCGCGTGCGAGGAGCTGCCGACCACGATGGCCACGGTCTCGTCGGGGTCGGCGTGGCCGAGGCGCTCGGCTTCCTCGGTCAGCTCGCGGGCGATGTCGCCCTGCCGCCACTCGAACGACCAGCGGTCCTCACGCCCGCGCAGCTGCCCGGTGGCCTGGGCCTTGAGGTCGGCGCCGATCTCGCTGAAGCTCTGCTCCATCTCGGCCAGGGCGTCGGGCGACATCGAGTCGGCGGCCGACAGGTGACCGATGTACAGCACCAGGATCTGGCCGTTGCGGCCGCTGAGCAGGCGGATGGCCGCGTCCAGGGCGCGGACGGCGGGCGGCGATCCGTCGTAGCCGACGATCAGTTGCAGCCTCGCGTCGGGCGGTACGGCAGCATTCACGGGTCTACCTCCGGTCCCTGGATCATCAACAGCAGCGCCTCAATGATGGGCCCTGCCCCACGCCGATGATCACTCGGCCCCGGTCGTACCGCTGAGCGCGTCGTGGGCCAGGTCCTCGTTGTGGGCCAGGTGCTCGTCCAGCGCCCGGGCGGCGATCTCCGGGTCCCGTTTGCGGAACTCGTCGACCAGCGACTGGTGGGCCTCCCGGCGCCGGTCGTGCTCACGGGGGTCGGGGTCGAGCCGCCCGAAGCCGATCCGCACGTACCGTTCGGTCGCCCGCTCGCTCATCGTGAGGATGCGGATGTCCCAGGCGGAGGCGGCCGGGGCCAGCAGCGCCAGGTGGAACGCGCGGTGGTCGTCGTAGATGTCATCCATACTGCGCTCGGCCCCGCCGAATTCGGCGGCCGCCCGGTAGAGCCGGTCGAGCTCGGCGTCGGTCAGCTGGGGCACCGAGCGGCGGGCCAGATCGGGCTCGATCAGCCGGCGGAACCGGTAGATCGCGTGGAACTCATCGAGGTCGAGCGGGGCCACGCTGGCGCTGCGGCCGGGCGGGTTGACCACCAGACCCTCGGCCTCCAGCACCCGCAGGGCGTCCCGGACCGGGATGAAGCTGACGTCGAGCTGCTCGGCCAGCTTGCGCAGTGACAGGCTCTGGCCGGGCGGCAGGCTGCCGGCCAGGATCGAGCGGCGGATTTCGTTCGTCACCTGTTCGGAAACCGAGCGGCTCTCGATCGGGCGGACCAACCTGGAACTGGCCGGCGAGACCGTCATGTCCGCTCCCCGCTTCCGTAGGACTGCATGCGGTGACGTTATCAAAAATATCAATTCCTTGACTGTTATCACATATCAGGCCTACGTTGTGAGCCAAGCAGACCGGAGCAGGCCGGAGCCCAACGAGGGGATGCCGAGGAGCCCGAGATGTCCAAGCCCAAGTTCGCCCACAACGTCTTCCAGACCGCCAACCACGAGGCGATGCGCGACTGGTACTGCGCGGTCCTCGACGCCCACGTCGTCTACGAGGACGACACGCTGACGTTCCTCACCTTCGACGACGAGCACCACCGGGTCGCGTTGCTGCACCCGCCGGTCGCGTTCACGGCCAAGACGGCCAGCACCGCCTCGCTGCACCATTCGGCCTACACCTTCGACAGCCTGGACGCGCTGCTCGAGCGCTACGAGCAGCTGCGGGACGAGGGGATCACCCCGGCCGTGTGCATCGCCCACGGCGTCACGACCTCGATGTACTACCAGGACCCGGACCGCAACTTCGTGGAGCTGCAGATCGACCGGTTCGCCGAGCCCGACCAGGCCACCGCCTACATGCGCGGCCCGGAGTACGCGGCCGACTCGGTCGGTCCCGCCTTCGACCCGGCCGAGCTGCTGGCCGCCCGCCGGGCGGGCGCCAGCGTCGAGGAGCTGTCGGACCGGTCCTGGGCGCTCAAGGCCGATCTGCCCAGCCCGCTGACCGTGCTGATGGGCGGCTGAGCGCCATGACCACCACCGACCGGGCTCCCGCCGTCGAGGTACCGGCCAGCGCGGAGCTGGTGGCGCGGATCAGGGCACTGCAGCCGCTGCTGGCCGCCCACGCCGCCCAGGGCGAGGCCGACCGGCGGGTAGCCGAGGAGAGCATCGTCGCCCTGACCGAAGCCGGTCTGTTCAAGATCGCGATCCCGCGGCGCTACGGCGGCTACGAGACCTCCATGCGCACCATGCTCGACGTGTCCTCGGCGGTCGGCGAGGCCGACGGCGGGACCGCCTGGGTGGTCACCTTGTGCAACGTCTGCGCCTGGCTGACCGGGCTGTTCGGCGAGCGGGCGCAGGACGACGTGTGGGCCGCCAGCCCGGACGCGAAGGTCTCCGGCGTGCTCGCCCCGACCGCGCAGGCCGTCAAGGTCGAGGGCGGGTTCCGGGTCACCGGCCAGTGGTTCTGGAACTCCGGCTCCTGGCACGCCGACTGGGCCGTCCTCGGCCTGCCGATCGTCGACGACCAGGGTGAGCCGGTCGACCAGGGACTGGCGCTCATCCCCCGGAGCGATCTCGGCCTGAAGGAGACCTGGTTCGTGGCCGGCATGCGCTCGTCCGGGTCGAACTGCCTGATCGCCGAGGACGTGTTCGTCCCCGAGCACCGGATCATGTCGGTGCCCCCGGCGATCGGCGGCCAGTACGCGACCGAGCGGACCGAGGAGAAGTTCTACCGCTCGGCCTTCGTGCCGCTGCTGGCCCTGGTGCTGGCGGGCCCGCAGCTCGGCATGGGCCGCAAGGCCCTCGACATCGTCACCGCGGCGGCCGCCAAGAAGCCGATCTCCTACACTTTCTACACCGCCCAGGCCGACTCGGTCGCGTTCCAGCTGCAGGTGGCGGAGGCGGCGATGCGGATCGAGAGCGCACACCTGCACGCCTACCGGGCGGCCGACGACATCGACCGGGCCGCCGCCGATGGCGAGTACCTGGACGTGCTGGCCCGGGCCCGGGTGCGGGCCGACACCGGCTGGGTGCTGGAAAACGTCACCCGGGCGATCGACATCCTGCTGTCGGCCCATGGGGCCGGCAGCTTCGCCGAGAGCAACCCGCTGCAGCGGATCTGGCGGGATTCGGCGGTGGCGGCCCGGCACGCGGTCACCCTGCCGGCCGTCGACTACGAGGTGTACGGCAAGGCCCTGCTCGGGCGCGACGACCAGATCACCCCGCTCATCTGATGGCGCTGACGGCTCCGATGGCGGACGAGTGCCTGATCTGCTCGATGGAAGAATCCGGCCCGGCCGCCCGGGTCTTCCGCGACCAGCAGTGGGCGGCCGAGGTGGCTCCCGGTTACGAGGTACCGGGCTGGTTCTTCCTGCGGTCCCGCCGTCACGCGGAGAAGCTGACCGGCCTGGACGAGGCGGAGACGGCGACGTTCGGCCGCCGCGCCCATGACCTGGTGAGCGCGGTCGAACGGGTCACCGGCGCCCCGGCCGTCTACCTGCTGTCGTTCGGGGAGAACTACCGCCACTTCCACGCGCTGGTCGCCGCCCGCGGCGACCGGGTACCGCCTGAGCGGCGCGGCTGGGCGCTGCTGGGGCTGCTGGCCGAGGGCCGCGACGTCCCGGCCGCGCACGCCCTGGCCGCGCGGGTCAGGCTCGCTTACGAGGAGATCGTCGATGAGCGCGAGCACGCCACCGTCCGCTGACCAGGCGGTCACCGCCAGGACCA
Organism: Actinomycetota bacterium; assembly: GCA_019240215.1. GTDB lineage: Bacteria > Actinomycetota > Actinomycetes > Streptosporangiales > Streptosporangiaceae > Bog-532. The sequence goes on from JAFAYQ010000035.1 coordinate 88,655, forward strand.
CCCTGGCCGGGGCCGCCGGGCCGGACTACGACGAGGACGTGCTGCGGACGATCGCCCAGCGGGCGCTGTGGCTGTCGGCCGCGATCGTTGACGCCGCCAACGCCGGCCGCGCCAACCACTCGGGCGTCAAGGTCGGCGGCCACCAGGCGAGCAGCGCCTCGATGGCCGACATCATGACCGCGCTGTGGTTCGCCGAGCTGACCCCGCTGGACCGGGTCTCGGTCAAGCCGCACGCCTCCCCCGTCCTGCACGCGATCAGCTACCTGCTGGGCGGGCTGGACGAGTCCTACCTGCCGACCCTGCGGGCCCGGGGCGGCCTGCAGTCCTACCCCTCGCGGCTCAAGGACCCCGACACCGTCGACTTCTCCACCGGGTCGGTCGGCATCGGCGCGACGGCGGCGCTGTGGGCGGCGGTCGCCCACCGCTACGTCGCCTCCCAGTTCCCGGGCTCGCCGCCCGCGGGCCGGTTCATCAGCCTGCTGGGCGACGCCGAGCTCGACGAGGGCGCGATCTGGGAAGCGGTCGCCGACCCGGCCGTGGCCCGGCTCGGGGAGCTGCTGTGGGTGGTCGACCTGAACCGGCAGTCGCTGGACCGGGTGGTGCCCGACATCCAGATCGAGCGGCTGCAGGGCATGTTCACGGCGGCTGGCTGGCAGGTCAGCACGATCAAGTGGGGCCGCCGGATCAGCGCGCTGTTCGAGCGGCCGGGCGGGGCCGAGCTGCGGGCGCGGCTGGAGACGATGCCGAACGAGGAGTACCAGCGGATGCTGCGGGTGCGCCCGGCCGAGGTGGCCGGGCGCATCCTCGGCGGGGCGGGCAGCGGGGAACTGCGGGCGCTGCTGGCCAGCGTCGAGCCCGCCGAGCTGGCGGCCGCGATCCGCGACCTCGGCGGCCACGACCTGGGCCTGCTGGTGGACACGTTCCGCGGCGTCGACCCGCACCGCCCGGCGGTGGTGTTCGCCTACACGATCAAGGGCCGCGGGCTGCCGACCGAAGGCCACCCCAACAACCACTCGGCCCTGCTGACCGCCACCCAGCTGCAGGCGCTGGCCACCGCCAGCGGGATGGACCCGGCCCGGCCCTGGCAGCGGTTCGATCCGGGCTCCGCGGCCGGCCAGCTGTGCGCGCGCCGGGCCCGGGAGCTGCAGCGGGCGCCAGTGACGGCGTCGGCGGCGGAGTCGCGGCCGGTCAGCGTGCCGGCGTCGCTCGGGCACCCGCACCGCAAGCCGGTCTCGACCCAGGCGGCCCTCGGCCGGCTGCTGGCCGACCTCGCGCACGACGCCCCGGCCACCGCCGCCCGGGTTGTCACCTGCAGCCCCGACGTCGCGTCGTCGACCAACCTGGGCGGCTGGATCAACAAGACCGGGGTCTGGTCGGTGCAGGACCGGCACGACTGGTTCGCCGACGACAGCGAGCGCGTCCTGCGCTGGCGCGAGGTCAGCAGCGGCCAGCACATCGAGCTCGGCATCGCCGAGGTCAACCTGGTGTCGCTGCTGGGCGAGCTGGGCGCCACCTGGTCCCGCTGGGGCGAGCGGCTGATTCCGATCGCGACGCTGTACGACCCGTTCGTGGCCCGGGCGCTCGAACCCTGGTCCTACGGCATCTACTCCGGCGGCCAGTCGATCCTGGTCGGTACCCCGTCGGGGGTGACGCTGGCGCCCGAGGGCGGCGCCCATCAGTCGATCACCACCCCGTCGATCGGGCTCGAGCAGCCCGGCTGCGTCGCCTGGGAGCCCGCCTTCGCCCAGGACCTGGAGTGGTGCCTGCTGCACGCGATGAGTCAGGTCGGGGTGACGGGCGGCACATCGTCCTACTTCCGGCTGAGCACCCGCCCGGTCGATCCGGCGCTGGCCCAGGTGCCGGCCGACCCGGCCCGGGCCGAACGGCGGCGGCAGCAGGCGGTGGCGGGCGGGTACCGGCTGCCGGCCGCCTACTCGGCGGCCCGCGAGGACGTGACGCTGGTCGGGGTGGGCGCGATCATGCCGGAGGTGGTGGCGGCCGCCGCCACGCTGGCGGCCGCTGGTCTGAACGCCGGGGTCGTCTGCCTGACCAGCCCGGACCTGGTCTTCCGGTCGTTCCAGCAGCGCGGACGGCGGGACGCCGGGATCGGCGGCGGCATCGTCGGCGAGCTGTTCCCGGCCGGCCGGGCCGCCCCGCTGGTCACCGTGCTCGACGGGCATCCGCACACGCTCGCGTTCCTGGCCGGCGTGCGCGGGGACCCCATCCGCTGCCTCGGCGTCACCGAGTTCGGGCAGTCGTCCGGGCTCGACGACGCCTACCGCCTGCATCACATCGACACCGGCTCGATCGTCGACGCCGCCATGACTTTGGCGGGCCGCTAGACCCGCGGGCCGCAACGAAGCGCTCCCCGAGGAAGAAGGAACCATGGAATCCAGACTGATCGCCGCTGAGGGCGGCCAGGTGGCCGTGGCCTACCACGCCCCGGCCACCGAGATCGCCGGGCGGCCGCTGCTGGTGGCGCTGCACGGCGGCACCTACACCAGCACCTACTTCGCGGTCGCGGGCGGCCCGGCCGGATCGTTCCTCGACATCGCCGCCCGCAACGGGTTCCCGGTGCTCACCGTCGACCGGCCCGGCTACGGGACCAGCACCCTGCTGCCGGAGGAGGACAACACCTTCGCCCGCCAGGCCGAGATCCTCGACCGCGTCATCGCCGCCGCCCTGAATCGGTGGCCGGCGCCCGCCGTCGTGCTGGTCGGGCACTCGATCGGCGGCATGATCAGCCTGGAAATCGCCGCCCGGCCCCCGCGCTGGCCGCTGGCCGGCGTGACCACCAGCGGTAACGGAGCCCGGATCCCGGCCGGGGGCGCGGCCGAGGCGCTCGGGGCCCTGCCACTGTCGGGGGTGGTCGATCTCCCGGTCGCCGACCGCGACGGGGTGATGTTCGGCCCGGTCGGCTCGTTCACCGAGGCCGCCCGCGACGCCGCCCACGGCTCCTACGCCCCCACCCCGTTCGTCGAGCTGGTGCGGGCTCCGGTCTGGGCGGCCGAGCGGCTCACCACGGTGGCGGCGGCGGTTCGGGTGCCGGTGCTGACGGTGCTGGCCGAGTACGACGCGCTGTGGGACTCCTCGGCGGCGGCCCGGGCCGATTATGAGAGCCGGTTCAGCGGGCCGGTGTCCGCGCCGGTGCTGCCGGGGACCGGCCACTCGATCGACCACCACCTGATGGGGAGTGCGCTGGACCTGATGCAGCTCGGGTTCGCCGAGGAGTGTGCCGTGCGGCTGGCGCAGGCGGCGCCGGCCGGGAGCCAGGCGGCGCCGGTCGGATGACCGGTTGCGACACGCCGGTGCTGATCGCCGGCGCGGGCCCGGCCGGTCTCGCGCTGGCGGTCGAGCTGGGCCTGCGCGGGGTCGACTGCCTGGTGGTCGAGCCGCGCCAGGCGCCGACCCGGCTGCGGCCGCGGGCCAAGACGCTCAACGCGCGCACGATGGAGCACGCGCGGCGCTGGGGGCTGGCCGCCCGGTTGCGGGCGGCGGCCCCGCTGCCGGTCAGCTGGTCGCAGGACGTGTCGTTCTGCACGACGTTCCTCGGGACCGAGATCACCCGGTTCACCGGGGTGCTGGGGCTGGCCGACGACGGCGATTCACCCGAACGTGGGCAGCAGCTGCCGCAGTACGTGCTGGAGGAGGTGCTGCGGGCGGTCGTGACCGAACTGCCCGCGGTCGACCTGCGGCTCGGGTGGCGGCTGACCGGCCTCGACGCGGCCCGCCCAGGCCCGGTGCGGGTGGCGCTGGCCGACCCGGCCGGGCAGCCGGTGACGGCCACGGCCGCGTACGTGGTCGGCGCCGACGGGGCCCGCAGCGTGGTCCGCGAGGCGATCGGCGCTCGCTATGAAGGGTCAGCGGGGCTGCGGCCCAACACCGGGCTGGTGTTCCGCAGCCCTGAGCTGGCGGCCGCGGCGCCGCAGCCGCCCGCCGTGCAGACCTGGCTGCTCAACCGGCAGACGCCGGGCATGATGGGGCCGATCGACCGGCACGGCCTGTGGTGGCTGATCGCGTTCGGCGTCGACGGCCGGGCGGCTGAGTTCGACCCGCAGCGGCTGATCGGCGGGGCTCTCGGCCGTGAGCTGGCGACCGAGGTGGTCAGCACCGACCCGTGGACGGCGCGGATGGAGCTGGCCGACCGGTGCCGGAGCGGGCCGGTGTTCCTGATCGGCGACGCCGCCCACCTCAACCCGCCGTTCGGCGGCCACGGCCTCAACACCGGGATCGGTGACGCGGTCGACCTGGGCTGGAAGCTGGCCGCCGTCCTGGCGGGCTGGGGCACGGCCCGGCTGCTGGACTCCTATGAGGCCGAACGCCGCCCGCTGCACCGGCGGGTGATCGACGAGGCGGCGGCCAACATGGCCACCCTGGCCCCCGAACTGCTGGGCGACGGCCTCGATGAGCGCGGCCCGGACGGCGACCGGGCCCGGGCGGCGGCCGCCCGCCGCATCGCCGCGACCAAGCGGGCCGAGTACTTCAGCGCCGACCTGGTGCTCGGCCACCGCTATGAGGACTCCCCGGTGCTGCCGGGGTCAGCGCCCGCGCCGGGCCCGTGGGCGAGCTGCGCGGCGGCCGGTCGCCGGTTGCCGCATCGGTGGGTCTCGCCCCAGGTGTCCACGCTCGACCTGGTCAGCGGCGAGCATCTGATCCTGACGGCCGACGGCGGTCTGGGCGAGCGGGCGGGGCGGGCGGCCGCGGCGGCGGGGGTGCCGGTGACGGTGCGGACGGTGGCGGCCCCGCTGATGCGCGAGCTGGGCGCGGACCTGCTGGTGGTCCGGCCCGACCAGATAGTGGCCGCCGCCTGGCCGGCGCCGGCGGGCGGCGGCCCCTTGGGCAGCAAGTACGACGAGACGAGATTCCTGGACACGACGATGGCCGTGCTCGGCGGCCGGCAAGGAGCGGAAACCCTATGGACAAGGTCGCACTGACGAACGTGCGGGTGTTCGACGGCGAGCGGCTGAGCGAACCGGCCACCGTCGTCATCGACGGCGACCGCGTCGGCGACGATCCGGCCGGCGCCCGGACGTTCGACGGGGCGGGCCGGGCGCTGCTGCCCGGGCTGATCGACTGCCACGTCCATCTCACCGATGAGACGACGCTGCCCGCGCTGGCCCGCCAGGGGGTCACCACCGCCCTCGACATGGGGACCGAGTCCGACGAGCTGGTCGCGTCGCAGCGCGGGCGGGCCGGGCTGACCGACATCCGCTCGTGCGGCCCCAGCGCCACCCACCCGGCCAGCGGTCACGCCCAGCGGATGGGACGTGCCCGGGGCCTGGTCGCCGACCCCGGTCAGGCCCAGGCTTACGTGGACCAGCGGGCGGCCGGCGGGGCGGACTACATCAAGATCATCGTCGACCTGCCCGGCTTCGACGAGGCCACGGTCCGGGCGCTGGTCGAAGCCGCCCACGCCCACGGCCTGCGCACCATCGCCCACGCCGCCACCCGCGACGCCGTGCTGCTGGCCCAGGCGGCCGGGGCCGACGTGCTCACCCACGCCCCCCTCGACCGGGCCCTGGCCGACGGCGCGGTGCAGCGGACCAGGGACTCCGGCGAGATCGTGGTGCCGACGCTGACGATGATGGAGGCGATCGTCGCCCGGCTGGGCGGCCACGCGCCGGTCTCCTACGACGTCGCCCGGGCCGCCGTCGAGGCCTGGCACCGGGCCGGGGTCACGATCCTGGCCGGGACCGACGCCAACCAGGCGCCGTTCGCGCCCGCCGCGCCGCCCTACGGCGCCAGCCTGCACCACGAACTGGAGCTGCTGACCGGCGCGGGCCTGACCGCGGCCGAGGCGGTCCGCTCGGCCACCGTGCTCGCGGCCGAGCAGTTCGGGCTGGCCGACCGGGGCGTGATCGCGCCCGGCCGGCGGGCGGACCTGGTGCTCATCGACGGTGATCCGCTGTCCGACATCAAGGCGATCGGCAGCATCGCGGCCGTGTGGTGCGCCGGCGTGCCGGTGGAGGCGGCCCAGTGAAGATCATCACGATCGAGGAGCACGTACTCGACCCGGCGGTGGCGCAGGCCAGCGCGCCCGCCCTGCGCGAGCTCAGCCCACACTGGGGGGCCACCTTCGACCCGGCCTCGGGGCTGCCGTACACGCCGTCGGCGGCGGTGCTCACCGACGTTGACGAGGGCCGTCTGGCCGACATGGACGAGCACGGGATCACCATGCAGGTGTTGTCGAACCTGACCACCCAGCAGGTACCGGCCGCCGTCGCCGCCGACCTGGTGGGGTCGGCCAACGACATGCTGGCGGCGGCGGTGGGCCGCCATCCGGGCCGGTTCGCCGCGTTCGCGGCGCTGCCGACCACCGTGCCCGGCGCCGCCGCGGCCGAGCTCGAACGCTGCGTGAACGGCCTCGGGTTCGTGGGCACCATGATCATGGGCCGGACCGACGGCGAGTTCCTGTCGGCCGCGCGCTTCGACCCGATCCTGGCCACCGCCGCCCGCCTGAGCGTGCCGATCTACCTGCACCCGGCGGTGCCGACCCGGGTCACCAGCGCCGACAACTACGAGGCGGGTCTCGACCCGGTCGTGGCCACCCGGTTCGCGACCGCCGCCTGGGGCTGGCACAACGAGACCGGCATCCACTTCCTGCACCTGGTGCTCAGCGGCGTGTTCGACCGCTACCCGGGCCTGCAGGTGATCCTCGGTCACTGGGGCGAAATGGTGCCGTGGTTCCTCGACCGGCTGGACGAGGCGCTGCCGCGCCGGACAACCGGGCTGGAGCGCACCATCGGCGACTACGTCCGCCAGAACAGCTGGTACACCCCGAGCGGCATGTTCACCGAGCCGCACCTGCGGTTCTGCCTGGACGTGCTCGGGCCCGAGCGCATGATCTACTCGGTCGACTACCCGTTCGTGGGCAACGACGGCGCCGCCGACTTCCTCGGGCGGGCGGATCTGCCGCCGGGCGTCAAGGAGGACATCGCGTACCGGAACGCCGAGCGGCTGCTGGGGCTCGGCTAGCGGGTCCGGCGGCCCGGTGGCAGCGGGCGGGCGGCCAGGTTATAGTCCACTTAACCGATCGGTTTTGTTCTGAGCAGGGAGCGTGGGCCCATGACCACCACCTCGTCCCTCAACCAGGTCGACCTCGAAGCGGTCGGCGCGCTGGCCGGAAAGGTCCAGCAGGACCCGGCCGCGGGCCAGACCAGGTGGGCCGCCAACGTGCACTGGACCGGGGCGTTCCGGTCCGAGAGCCAGGTGCGGTCGTTCCCGCCCGCCGCCTCCGACGAACCGGCCGGGCTGGGCGGCAGCGACACCGCCCCCAACCCGGTCGAGCAGCTGCTGTCGGCCCTCGGCAACTGCCTGGCGGTCGGCTACGCGGCCAACGCGACCGCGGCCGGCATCGAGATCAAGGACCTCGACATCGCGGTCGACGGTGACGTGGATCTGCGCAGCTTCCTCGGGCTGGCACCCGGCCACGCGGGCTTCTCCGCCATCCGGGTCCGGGTCGACCTCGACACCGACGCCGCTCCCGAGGCGGTCGCCCAGCTGCACCGCAAGGTCGCGGCCAGCTCCCCGGTCGGCCACACCCTGCAGGCGGCGGTCCCGGTCGAGATCACCCCAGGCTCCTAGCGGAGTTGCTGGCGCCGCCCGGGCGGCCGCCGCCGACCGCAGCGATTCGGTCGTCATCTAAACGGCCTCGGCCCCGGCGTTCTCGCCGGTCGGAACGGGCAGGACCTCGGAGCGCACGGCGGGTAGCCGGGGACGGCCGATAAGGATGGCGACGACGATCGCGCCGAGGACGGTGAGCCCGCTGCCGATGAACAGCGCGTGGTGCAGGCCGGTCACGTAGGCGGCGGCCGAGCCCTGGCCGAGGGCGGCCCGGACCGGGAGCAGGGCGCCGAAGGCGGCCACCCCGACCGCGATCCCGCCGCTGCGGAAGGTGTTGGACGCCGGCGCAGGCGATGATCAGCCCGGGCAGGATAGCGGCCCACGAGGAGTGCGGACCGGCTGCCGCCATCAGCGCCACGCCGGCCCCGACGACCACCAGGCCCGCGCTCAGCACCAGGCCGGGGCGGACCCGGCGCAGCAGCGGGGCGCTGGCCGCCGACACCCCGAACAGCACGGCCGTGCCCGGCAGCATCGCCAGGCCGCCGCGCAGCGGGGACAGCCCCAGCACGTTCTGCAGGTACAGGCTCAGGTACAGGTAGAGGCCGAAGAATCCGGCCGAGATCGCGAACGCGGTGACCTGGGCAGCGGTGAAGTCGCGGCGGCGGAACAGGCCGAGCGGCAGCATGGGCGTAGCGACCAGGTACTCGACCAGGACGAAGGCCGCCAGCAGCAGCCCGGCCCCGGCCAGCTCGGCGATGATCGCCGCGCTCCCCCAGCCCGCGCCGTTGCCCCGCAGCAGCGCCAGCACCAGCAGGAAAAGGGCCGCGCTGAGGGTGAGCTGGCCGGGCCAGTCGAGCCGGCGGGCCCCCGGGTCGCGCGACTCCCGCAGCCAGGTCAGCGTCCCGGCCACGGCGGCGATCCCGAGCGGCAGGTTGACGTAGAAGACCGACTGCCACCGCGAGCGATCCGCCGATCGTGGCTCCGTAGGCCGCCATCGCGGCCGCGCGCTGGCGGCCGGGCGGGTAGGCGTCGGCCAGCAGCGCCAGCGACGAGGCGAACATGACCGCGCCGCCGATGCCCTGTACGGCCCGCGCCCCGTCGAGGACCGCGATCGTCCGGGCCAGGGCGCAGGCCAGGGAGGCGGCGGTGAAGACCACCATCCCGATCGTGAAGACCCGGCGGCGGCCGCGACGGTCGGCGATCGAACCCGCGCTGAGCGTCACCGCCGCCAGCGCGATCGTGTAGGCGTCGACCACCCACTGGACCCCGCCGAGGGCCGAGTGCAGGTCACGCGCCATGAACGGCAGGGCCGTGTTGACCACGGCGGTGTCCAGGCACAGCATCGCGTTGGCGAGACAGACGATGAGGATCGTGGCCCGCTGCCGGCGGCGCGGCAGCGGGCAAAATCCCGGCCGGAGGCGGCGAACTCATCGGTGGACCAGCCGGCGCCGAGCCCGGCCGTCACCCGGCCGCCGCTGGCCTGATCCAGCGTCGTCAGCGCGCGGGACGGGTACAGCCGGTCATGCAACGGCGCGATCAGGACGCTGGTCCCGAGCCGGACGCGCCGGGTCACCGCGCCGGCCAGCGCCAGCACGGTCAGCGGATCGGCGCAGTAGGAGTAGTACTCGTCCCAGGCCAGCCCCTCGACCCCGTAGGCGCCGTCGGCCGGATGGAGCGGGAACAACCGCCGCTCGTAGGCCCAGAGCCCGGCGAAGCCGGCCTCCTCGGCCTCGGTGGCCACCTTGATCACGTCGCGCTGCAGATCGCGCTGAGCGCCTTGCGGAAGAGTGAGCCCGAAGTCCATGCCCTCGAGTGCAGCAATCGCCGGTCAACGCCGGGTTGACGTCCGTTAGCCGCCGCCCTGACCCGCAAGTCTTCGCCGCCGGCCCGTGAATGGGTATGCTGACCTGCGATTTCCATGACTTTTGAGCAGCTGTCCCCGATGATGGCGGTGCCCGGCCCGCTGCCGCGCGACGACGACCTGAGCTGGGCGTTCGAGATGAAGTGGGACGGGGTCCGGGCGCTGGCCTGGCTGGACGGCGGACCGGTGCGGCTGGCCTCGCGGACCGGCCGCGACATCACCGTGGCCTACCCGGAGCTGGCGGCGCTCGGTTCGGCCGGCGACGGCCCGCTGCTGCTGGACGGTGAGGTGGTGGCGTTCGAGGACGGACGGCCGAGCTTCGCCCAGCTGCAGCCGCGCATGCACGTCACCTCGGCGGCGGCCGCGGCCCGGCTGGCCAGCCGGATCCCGGTGTCCTACCTGATCTTCGACGTGCTGTCGGCGGGCGGCCGGTCGCTGCTCGACGTGCCCTACGGGCAGCGCCGCGAGCTGCTCGACCGCCTCGACCTGGGGACGGGCGGCGGCAGCTGGCAGGTTCCGCCCTCGTTCACCGGGCACCCGGGGGCCGGCATTCTGGCCGTGTCCCGCCAGCACGGCCTGGAAGGGATCGTCGCCAAGCGGCTGAACTCCTCCTACCAGCCGGGCCGGCGCTCCCCCGACTGGCGCAAGATCAAGAACGTGCTCCGGCAGGAGTTCGTGGTCGGCGGCTGGCGGCGCGGCCAGGGCGGCCGGACCGGGCAGATCGGCTCCCTGCTGCTGGGGGTGCACGGCCCGGGCGGCCTGGCCTACGTGGGCCACGTCGGCACCGGCTTCACCGAGCAGACCCTGATCACCCTGGGTGGCCGGCTGGCCGCGCTGCAGCAGGCGGCCAGCCCGTTCGCCAGCGACCTGCCGCGCGAGCATGCCCGCGGCGCGGTCTGGGTCCAGCCGCGGCTGGTGGTCGACGTCGCGTTCGCGGTCTGGACGCCGGAAGGGCGGCTGCGGGCCGCTTCTTACCAGGGCCTGCGTAACGACAAGGACCCAGCCAACGTCACCCGCGAAACCTAGGCTGAGGGCGTGGGAGTTGTTCCGGCCGCCGCGCAGGCGCTGGAAGTGCTGCAGTATCTGGGGACGCAGGCGCAGCCGGCCGCGGCGGCCGCGATCAGCCGGGATCTCGGGCTGCCGCGGTCGACGACCTACCACCTGCTGGACACGCTGGTCCGGGCCGGCTTCGTGGTGCACGTGGCCGAGGAACGGCGGTACGCGCTCGGGGTCGCCGTGTACGAGCTGGCCTCCGGTTACAGCCGCCAGACGTCGCTGCAGCGGCTGGCCCGGATCCCGCTGGCGACGCTGGTGGACAGCGTCGGCCAGAACGCGCACCTGGCGATCATGCACGGCCGCGACGTCATCTACGTCATCGAGGAACGGGCGAGCGGGCGCCCGCCGCTGATCACCGACGTCGGGGTCCGGCTGCCGGCCCACCTGACCGCCAGCGGCCGGGCGATGCTGGCGCAGATGCCGCCGCCCCAGGTGCGCGCGCTCTACTCCGATCCCGGCTCGTTCGTACTGCGCAATGAGCTGGGCCCGCGGTCGCTGACCGCGCTCCGGCAGCTGCTGAGCGACACCCGCCGCCAGGGGTTCGCGTCCGAGGACGGCGAGGTGACCCCCGAGTTCGCCTCGGTCGCGGTGGCCGTCGGCGACCGCACCGGCTATCCGGTCGCGGCGGTGGCGGTGACGTTCCCGGGCGACGAGGTGGACCAGGCCGATCGGGACCGGCTGGCCGCCCGGGTGACCCGGACCGCGACCGAGATCAGCCGCCGGCTCTGAATCTGGGATCTCAGACACAGACGGACGGCCCGGAGGTCACAGGAGGACCGGCCACCCGGCAGTATGGCGTTATGGACGAGATCGAGATCGGCGTCGAGGCGCTGACTGAACCGCAGGTGCTCGCCGTCGCCCGTCATGACGCGCTGGTGCGGCTGACCGACGAGGCCCGCAAGGCCATCGCCGGCAGCCGGGACATCATCGAGGGCCTGGCCGGCGACCCCGAACCGCACTACGGCATCTCGACCGGGTTCGGCGCGCTGGCCACCAAGCAGATCGCGCCCGACGACCGCACCGCCCTGCAGCGCAGCCTGATCCGCTCGCACGCGGCCGGATCCGGCCCCGAGGTCGAGCGCGAGGTCGTGCGGGCGCTGATGCTGCTGCGGCTGTCGACGCTGGCGACCGGCCGGACCGGCGTCCGGCTGGAAACCGCCGAGACCTACGCGGCCATGCTCAACGCCGGCATCAGCCCGGTCGTGCACGAGTTCGGGTCGCTGGGCTGCTCGGGCGATCTGGCGCCGTTGGCCCACTGCGCGCTGGCGGCGATGGGCGAGGGCACCGTCCGGGTCGGCGACCAGGAGCTGCCCGCGGCCGAGGCGCTGGCGGCGGCCGGGATCAGCCCGGTCGTGCTGCGCGAGAAGGAAGGCCTGGCCCTGACCAACGGCGTCGACGGCATGCTCGGCATGCTGACGCTCGCCACCCACGACCTCGCCCAGCTCTACCGGACGGCCGACCTGGCCGCCGCCATGAGCGTGGAGGCCCAGCTCGGCACCGACGCGGTGTTCGCGGCCGACCTGCAGGCGCTGCGCCCGCACCCCGGCCAGGCCGACAGCGCCGCCAACCTGCGGGCGCTGCTGGCCGATTCCGCGATCATGGCCAGCCACCGCACCGGCGACTGCACCCGCGTGCAGGACGCCTACTCGCTGCGCTGCTCACCCCAGGTGCACGGGGCCGGGCGGGACACCCTGGCGCACGCCCGGCTGGTGCGCGACCGCGAGCTGGCCAGCGCCGTCGACAACCCGGTGGTCACGCTGGACGGCCGGGTGGAGAGCAACGGCAACTTCCACGGCGCCCCGGTCGGCTACGTGCTCGACTTCCTGGCCATCGCCGCCGCCGACCTGGCGTCGATCGCCGAGCGGCGCACCGACCGGTTCCTCGACCGCGCCCGCAACCACGGGCTGCCCCCGTTCCTGGCCGGCGACCCGGGCGTCGACTCCGGCTACATGATCGCCCAGTACACCCAGGCCGCGCTGGTCTCGGAGCTGAAGCGGCTGGCCGTCCCGGCCTCGGTCGACTCGATCCCGTCGAGCGCGATGCAGGAGGACCACGTCTCGATGGGCTGGTCGGCCGCCCGCAAGCTGCGCCGGGCGGTCGACGCCCTGACCCAGGTGCTGGCGATCGAGATCCTGACCGCGGCCCGCGCGCTCGACCTGCGAGCGCCGCTGACCCCGGCCCCGGCCACCGCCGCCGCCGTCGCCGCCCTGCGCGAGCGGGTGGACGGCCCCGGGCCCGACCGCTACCTGGCCCCCGACATCGCCGCCACCGTCGAGCTGGTCCGGTCCAGGCAGCTCGTCGCGGCGGCCGAGACCGCCTGCGGCCCCCTGCGTTAACCCGGTCCTGGGCCCACGCGGGCCCGCCACAACCCTGAGGAGACCCGCCATGGAAGGCGCCCGCCCCGTCCGCGCACCGCGCGGCACCACCCTCACCGCCCGCTCCTGGCAGACCGAGGCCCCGATGCGGATGCTCATGAACAACCTCGACCCGGAGGTGGCCGAGCGGCCCGACGACCTGGTCGTCTACGGCGGCACCGGCCGGGCCGCCCGCAGCTGGGCCAGCTACGACGCGATCGTGCGGACGCTGACCGAGCTGCGCGAGGACGAGACGATGCTCGTGCAGTCGGGCAAGCCGGTCGGCGTCATGCGAACTCACGAGTGGGCGCCGCGGGTGCTGATCGCCAACTCCAACCTGGTCCCCGACTGGGCCAACTGGCCCGAGTTCCGCCGCCTGGAGCACCTCGGCCTGACCATGTACGGGCAGATGACGGCCGGCTCGTGGATCTACATCGGCACCCAGGGCATCCTCCAGGGCACCTACGAGACGTTCGCCGCGGTGGCCGAGAAGCGGTTCGGCGGCACCCTGGCCGGCACGCTGACCGTGACCGGCGGCTGCGGCGGCATGGGCGGCGCCCAGCCGCTGGCGGTGACGCTGAACGACGGGGTCTGCCTGGTGATCGACGTGGATCCGGCCCGGTTGCACCGCCGGGTCGAGTTCCGCTACCTGGACGAGGTGGCGGACGGGCTCGACGACGCGATCGCCCGCTGCGAGCGGGCCAAGGCCGAGCGCCGGGCGCTGTCGGTCGGGCTGGCCGGCAACTGCGCCACCGTGCTGCCGGAACTGCTGCGCCGAGGGGTGGCGGTCGACATCGTCACCGACCAGACCTCGGCCCACGACCCGCTGTCCTACCTGCCCGAAGGGGTCGATCTGGGCGACTGGCCCGACTACGCGGCCAAGAAGCCGGAGGAGTTCACCGACCGGGCCCGGGCCTCGATGGCCAAGCACGTGGAAGCGATGGTCGGCTTCCAGGACGCCGGGGTCGAGGTGTTCGACTACGGCAACTCGATCCGCGACGAGGCCCGGCGGGGCGGCTTCGAGCGCGCGTTCGCGTTCCCGGGCTTCGTGCCCGCCTACATCCGGCCGCTGTTCACCCAGGGCAAGGGCCCGTTCCGGTGGGCGGCGCTGTCCGGCGACCCGCAGGACATCTACGCCACTGACCGGGCCGTGCTCGACCTGTTCCCGGACAACGCGCGGCTGCACAAGTGGATCAACGCCGCCCAGGAGCGGGTCGCGTTCCAGGGCCTGCCCGCCCGCATCTGCTGGCTCGGTTACGGCGAGCGCGACCGGGCCGGCGTCCGCTTCAACGAGATGGTGGCCAGCGGCGAGCTGACCGCGCCGGTCGTGATCGGCCGCGACCACCTCGACTGCGGCTCGGTCGCGTCCCCGTACCGGGAGACCGAGGCGATGGCCGACGGTTCCGACGCGATCGCCGACTGGCCGATGCTCAACGCGCTGGTCAACACCGCCTCCGGCGCCTCCTGGGTGTCGATCCACCACGGCGGTGGCGTCGGCATCGGCCGGTCGATCCACGCGGGTCAGGTGACGGTGGCCGACGGCACCCCGTTGGCGGCGGCCAAGATCGAGCGGGTCCTCACCAACGACCCCGGCATGGGCGTCATCCGCCACATCGACTCCGGCGACGCGGCCGACGACGCGCCGCTGCGGACCCACCCCGACGGCGGCGTCAGCGTCCCGATGGGGTCCTAGTCCGGGCCGCCCTTCATGCGCGCGCCGGTGGGGTCGTAGAACGGGCGGCGGGCGACCGTGACCGGGTAACGCTGGCCCTTGCACTCGACGGTGAAGCGCCCGTCCAGCGGGACCCCGGAATCGATCGCGGCCAGCCCGACGGCGCGGCCGAGCGTGTGCCCGTAGTTGCCGCTGGTGCAGCGGCCGACCGGAACGCCGTCGCGGAAGATCGTCTCGTCGTGCAGCAGCAGCGGCTCGGGGTCATCGAGGGCGATGTACACGGTGCGGTGCGGCGGGCGGTCCCGGTCGACGGCCAGCGCCGCCTGCTGCCCGGCGAACCCGCCCGGCTTGCCCAGGCCGAGGGTGAACCGCAGCCCGGCCGAGGTCGGGTCGTCGACCGGGCCGATGTCGTGGCCGAGGTGCCGGAAGCCCTTCTCGCAGCGCAGCGAGTCGAGCGCGAAGTACCCGGCCAGCTGGAGCCCCAGGTCCTGGCCGGCCGCCCACAGCGCGTCGAACACGTTCACGGCCAGGTCGGCGGTCGGGTAGAGCTCGTAGCCGAGTTCACCGACGAAGCTCACCCGCAGCGCGTAAGCGTAGCCGTCGGCCACTTCGACGGTGCGGCCGTAGGTGTAGGGCTGGGCCGCGTCCGACCAGTCGGCCGGCGACACCCGCTGCAGCAGTTCGCGTGACCGGGGGCCCATGACCGCGATCGTGGCCAGCGCCGCGGTCGCGTCGAACACGGCCGCGAACTGCCCAGTCGCTTGGCCAGCGGTGGCGGCCCGGTTCAGGATCGACGACGTCTTGTCCTGGTAGGCGGCCGGGGTGACGACCAGGAAGCGGCCGGCCGCCAGCCGGGTCACGGTGCCGTCCAGCTCGATCCCGCCCGCGGCGTTGAGCTGCAGCGTGTACACGGCCTTGCCGACCGGGACGTCGAGGTCGGCGGTGAACGTGTGCTGGAGCACGGCCAGCGCCCCGGGCCCGGTCACCTCGAACTTCGCGAACGAGCTGAGGTCGAAGATCGCCACCCGTTCGCGGGCGGCGCGGTGCTCGCCGGCCACCCGGCCGAACCAGCCCGGCCGGCCGTAGCTGTAGGCACGGCCGGGCGCGGTGCCCGGTTCCTCGAACCAGTTGGCCCGTTCCCACCCGTTCAGCTCACCGAACGCCGCCCCCCGCTCGGCCAGCC
The DNA here is from genome assembly GCA_019240215.1 of Actinomycetota bacterium. GTDB lineage: Bacteria > Actinomycetota > Actinomycetes > Streptosporangiales > Streptosporangiaceae > Bog-532. Next base: position 104,344 of record JAFAYQ010000035.1, read on the forward strand.
GGCCGTGCAGCGGGGACCGGCGCAGGTTGCGCCCGGTGGTCATCTGCACCTGAGGCCAGTGCATCGCGTACAGCCGGCCGAGACCCTCGCGGGTGCGGTCGTGCAGGAACCGGGCATTGGCCTGGGCGCGGGCGAACCGGCGGACGTCGACCGCGCTGGCGTCGAACTGCGGCGTCCCGGTCAGGATCCAGGCGGCCAGCTCGCGCCCGGCCGCGGGCGCGAAGATGATGCCCTGGGAGTTCATGCCGGCCGCCACGAACAGGCCCGGCACCTCGTTGGTCTCGCCGAGGGCGAAGTTGGCGTCCGGGGTGAAGCTCTCCGGCGCGTTGATGAACCGGTCGAAACCGGCCGCGGCGATGGCCGGCACGGTCCGTTCGGCGTGCCCGCGGACCGGCGCGAAGTGCTCCCAGTTGGCCGGGAACTCGGCGAACCCGCCGTCGGGAATCCCGCCCGGGGCGCGCGGGATGCCGTTGGGCTCGAACGCGCCGACCAGCAGGCGGCCGAGCTCGTGGCGGATGTAGTAGCTGTGGTCGAGGTCCCGCAGCACCGGGAACGACGGCCGCACTCCGTCGATCGGGTTGGTCCGCACGTGCACGTGCTCGGCCGGGTAGAGCGGGACGTGGGCGCCGGCCGCGGCCGCCAGCTCCCGGGTCCACAGGCCGCCCGCCAGCACCACCACCTCGGCCTCGACGTCACCCTGGCTGGTGCGCACGCCGGTCACCCGGCCCCGGTCGGTCAGCACCTCCAGCAGGCGGACGTTTTCGCGCAGGGCCACCCCGCCGTCGGCGGCCAGCTGGGCGAACGCGATCGCCGCGTAGCCCGGATTGACGCTGCCATCATCCGGAAAGTAAAGGGCCAGCCGGACGCCGTCGCCCCAGGACGCCAGCGGCCACAGCTCCGCGGCCCGGTCCTGGCTCAGCATCTCGGTGTCGATCCCGTGCTGGCGGGCGACATCGCGGGCGTAGGTGAGCTCGTCGACCCGGCCGGGGGTGCGGGCGATCGAGATCGAGCCGGAGCGGGCGAAGTTGACGTCGATCCCGGTCCGCTTCTCCAGCCCCTCGTACACGCCCAGGCCGTAGCTGGCCAGCTTGGTCAGCGTGCCGGTGGCGCGGGCCCCGGTCACCAGCCCGGCCGCGTGCCAGGAGGTGCCGCTGCCCAGCCGGTTGGCCTCGATGACGAGGACGTCGCGCTCACCCTCGGCCACCAGGTGGGCGGCGACGCTGGCGCCGACGATCCCGCCGCCGACGATGACGACGCGGGCCCGCGGCGGCAGCGGGTCGTGCTGCCGGTCGGTCACCATCGCCGCCGACAGCGAGCGGTCGGCCAGCCTTTCCATCGAGTCCTCGTCTCCGCCGGTCGGGTATCAGCTCAGAAGATGACGTAGACCTTGCGCACGGTCCCGTGCAGTTCCCACGGCCCGCGCCAGCCGCGCGGGAACACCGCCACGTCGCCCGGGCGCAGGGTCCGGGGCGTGCCGCCGTCCGGGGTGACGGTCAGCGAGCCGGACAGCACGTAGATGACCTCGGTCTCCTCCTGCACCCAGTAGGAGGGACCGGCGGTGCACTCCCAGATCCCGGCCTCGGCGCCGGATGAGTCCGGCGCCGACCAGATCGTCAGGCCACGGGTTGTCATCGGGGTGTCGGCCGAGGTCGCCTCGGCCAGCGGCCCCCAGTCCTCCAGCTCGGCGGTGGACGCGGCCGCCAGGAAGGCGGTGTCGATCACGGGCGGGGCATCAGTCATGGTCAGGACCCTCGCATAGACTGAACGTTCAGTCAACACCAGGCCGGGGGCCGGGGCGGGCGCCGAGCGTGGGGCCCGGTCGCCCAGGCGCGGCGTAGAGGATCGGGTTGAGCGGGCCATCGGGGTGGCCGCCGACCGGGGCCTCGCTGAGCCAGTTGCGCCAGTCTGCCCGCCGCCACTGGTTGTCGGGCTCGGTGATCTCGATGTCGGCGTCCATGTAGATGATCGTCATCACCCGGCGCGGGATCGGGGTGGTGTTGGTCCCGGCCCGGTGGACGGTCCAGCCGGTGTGGAAGCTGACGTCGCCCAGCGCGTACGGCAAGTCGTCGACCGGGTAGCCGGCCCGGGTCACGAACTGGGCCAGCGCCTGCTCGGACTCGTCGCTGATGACCAGCTCACGCCCGTCGGCCGCCCGGTGGCTGCCGGCCGCGAACGTCAGCGGCCCCATCTCATCCGGGGTGTCCTGCAGCGGGATCCAGACGGTGACGGTCCGGTCGCTCGACAGCGGCCAGTAGTACTGGTCCACGTGCCAGGGGGTGATGCCGCCGCCGGCCTCCTTGTACAGGGCTTGATCGTGGTAGAGGCGGACCCCGCGCACCTGCAGCAGTTCAGCCGCCAGGCGGGCCAGCCGGGTGGAGCGGACGAAGCTCTCCACCACCGGGCTGTGCCGCCACAGGTTCTCGATCTGCAGGAACGCCCGGCCGTAGGTGTCCCGTTCGGCCAGCGGCAGGTGCTGGGTGTTGAGGTCGATCACCTGCCCGGTGATCTCCGGCTCGTAGCTGTCCAGCACCTCGGCGCTGAGCACCCCGCGCAGCTTGACGTAGCCGTCCCGTTCGAACTTCCGCATCTGCTCATCGGTCAGCGGATACGGCTCATCCAGCTCGGCCGGCCGGCCCACGGTCGTCATCGTTGTCCTCCCTCATGGGCTCGGTCGTGCCTGCGATCCACCTGTCTGCCCTATGCCGATTAAACGCTTTACGGTCAGGTCCGGCCATGATTGCGTGGGCGCCATGCAGACGATGGTGGCGGCCGGACCGGACCGGCTGTGGGCGGAGGATTCGGGCGGGGACGGGCCGGTGCTGGTCCTGCTGCACTCAGGGGTGGCCGACTCCCGGCTGTGGGATCCGGTCTGGCCCGGGCTGGTCACCGATTTCCGGGTGATCCGCTACGACAACCGCGGCTTCGGGCCAACCGGCAGGCCGCCGAGCGCATACCGGGCTGTCAGCTCATCACCATGCCCGGTGTCGACCACTACCCCACCGTGCGTGAGCCGCAGCTCGTCCTGCAGACGATCCGTGACCACGGCCGGCCCAGCCGTCCCTGACCGCCGGGCCCGCGGCCGGTTGGCCACGGACCCGGGGCTGGTAGTTGGTGATCACCACCCCCAGTTCAGGGCGCCCACCCGTAACAGCGGCTGAGCACCGACCCGGAGAGCGGGCCAGACGGCGTCGGCCAGCAGGTGGGTGGTTTCCTCGTCGGTGACGTTGATCCCGGCGATGAAGTACTGGACGCCGGCGTCGGCCAGTGCCTGATAGTGGCCGATCGCGTCCTTGGGAGTGGCGAACACCCGGCGGACGTTCAGGTCAGCATCCGGGATCCGGGTGGCGGCCTGCTTGCGGGCCAGCTGGGCGTCGTCGTCGGCCAGCACCAGCAGCGGGGTGAAATGCGACCGCAGCACCGACTCAAAGGGACGGCCGATCGCGGCGCAGTGGGTGCGGAGGACGCCGTACTTGCGGACCACGTCGGTGACGTCGAACGCGGACCCGGCCCACTCGTGCGGGGCGAAATTACTCACATCAGCCAGCTCAGCCACCTGCCGCAGCGTGGTGCGTTCCCCGCCGCCGCCGATCAGGACCGGGACGTGCGGCTGCTGGACCGGGCCGGGCCGCAACCCGCCGTCCCACAGCTTGCGCACGGTGCGGACGGTCTCAGCCATGGCCTGCTGCCGCACGCCGGTGGGCTCGAACGGAATCCCCAGCTGCTCAAACTCCGGCACATCATCGCCGATCCCGGCCCCCAGCACCAGCCGGCCACCGCTG
>JAFAYQ010000043.1 GCA_019240215.1 Actinomycetota bacterium
CCGCACCCCCGCAGCCCACCGAGGACCTCCAGCCGCCGGACCTGGCCAGCATGCCGCGCCGCCGCCGCACCCTCGGACCAGCCAACACCCCCACCCCCGGCCACTCCGCCCCCCGCGGAGCCCAGGCCGAGGAATTCACCCAGGCCGCCCCCGACCTGCTCCGCCGCGTCCTCGAAGGCCTCCGCCGCCTCAGCTGACCCCAGCTCGCCGCGCCGCTCCGGGATCGCGGCCCGGCCCGACCCCGGCCGCGCGCGCCAGCCTTACTCCGCTGGCCGCCGCCGCTCCGGCAGCACCGGCTGAGCCTCGGGCCCGGAATCCCCCCGCCCGTGCGCCTCATCGGCTCCCGTTCGCACGGTGGCCGGCGACGCCCAGGTGCCGAACTCGGTCGAATAGGCCGCGATGCGGTCGATGATGTCGCGGACCTGGTACTGGAGCATGCCGACATTGAGCCGGGGCGTGCCGATGACGGCCACGATCGAGCTCCGGCCGGCCGCGTAGACGGCCAGGTAGCCGTCGGTGCCGCGGGTGACGGTCTCGCGGAACTGGCCCCGTCCGGTCGACAGCGTCATCCGGCTGCCCAGCGCCAGCGTGGTCGCGACCAGCGCGGCGATCTGGGTCGGTTCCTGGTCCGGCAGGTCGTGGGCGATCAGCAGGCCGTCGCTGGTGGCGGTCAGGCTGCCGTGCACGCCCGCCACGTACTCGCGAATGTGCCGCAGCTCGTTGCGGACCCGCTCCTCGACCGGCAGCCAGGCTTCGAGTTCCTCAGACATCAGTCGCCACTTCCGAGTACGCCGGTTCCGAGTACGCCGGCCCCGCCGTGACGCTGCCGTTTCCGGCCACTACGGCCCGGACGTACGACATCGTGACCAGCCCGAACCGCGGCTCCTGGCCGCCCGGCCGCGGGCGCGGGCTGGTCGCCGACAGCAGCCGCAGCGCCAGCAGCCGGTAGATCTCCAGCGTGGTCCCGAACACGCTGCGGTTCAGCTCCCAGGCCAGGGCGCGCGGGGTCGACCCGTCCCGGATCCGGATGAGCAGCGCCCACTGGGGCGCCAGCACGCCGATGTCGGGCGCGTTCAGGTGCGGGTTGCGGGCCACCACCGTGTCGGCGGTGACCACCGGCGCCAGCTGCTGCAGGATCCGCTGGCGGCGGGCCACCTCGGTCAGCAGGTCCTCCACCCCGATCCCGGGGCTGGCCGCGCTGACCGCGGCCTTGGCCGACCGGAACTTCGCGAACCGGGCCTCGCTGGACAGCAGTTCCACGGTCGCGTCGATGGTGGGCTCGGCCACCGCCAGCGCCGCCGTCAGCCGCGTGAACGGCGTCCCGGCGGCCCCCGCCCCGCCCGTACCGTTCGTACCGTCCGGGCTGGGGGTCCGCGTCGACCTGGCCAGCACGACGTCCCCGTCCCGGAAGTGGATCGCCCCGTCGCCCGCCCCCGAGAACGGCAGCGTGCCGGTGCTGCCGGTCTCGGCCAGCTTCCGCAGCCGGGCCGCGACCAGGCTGCCGTGATCGTCGGGCGCTTTTCCCGACCAGACCGAAGCGGTCAGCTGGCGGGCGCGGGAAAACCGGGGGAGCTGACTCATGAAACGAAGTTCGTGCAGAAGGAACGAATATCACGTCGCGCCATGGCCAGATTTGTCCGTGACCGATCAAGTACCACCAGCAGTACAATTCGCGCGTCCGGATCGGGGCTGACCGGATATATGACGTGGAAATGCCGGCCGAACGTCACCATCACGTCTTCCAGGGCCTCATCGGCGGCCAGCTGGCCGCCCAGCAGCGACAGCACGTGGGCGATGTCGGCCGCCCCGGCCGCCACCGCCGGCAGGCTCATTTCGTCCGCGACCTGCCGCGAAGCCAGCACCATGCCCGTTGACACATCGACCAGGCCGGCCAGGACAAAGCCGTCGATCTCGGTCACCGGAGCGAGCAGCGTGTCGGCCTCAGACAAGATCACGAACGTTCCCTTCCTGGCACTGCGGCCGCCCGGCCGAAAACCGGTTAGCGACCGCAGGTTAGCGCAAGCACGGAAACATCGTAAGACCGGCATCACCCCATCCGTCGGCATAGCAGCGAATGACCGCACAATGATTTGTAATGTCCCGCCTGAATATGCAGGCCAGCTGTCCGTAATGCGCGTTAGATCACTTTTGTCAATAACCCCGTCAGCGGTCCTGGCGGCCGCTTGCGATAATCGGTTCATGGCAGCTGAGCGGAAGCCGGCCCCGGACCTGGAGCAGGTCATCCTGACCTTGCTGCACCAGCGGTCGGCGGGCGCGTCGATCTGCCCCTCGGACGCCGCCCGGGCGGCCCGGACCGAGGGCTGGCGGGCGCTGATGGACGACGTCCGGTCGGCGGCGGCCCGGCTGGCCGGCCGGGGTGAGGTCGAGGTGACCCAGCGCGGCCATAAGGTCGATCCCGGGACCGCGCGGGGACCGATCCGGATCAGGTTCCCGCAGTTACTGGTCGTGCTTGCCGAGCGGCCCGTCGATGAGCCCGACGTCGTACTCGGTGCGGGGGCGGTCCTCGGGCATGTCGCGGGGCGGCTGGCTCTCCGGGTCGTGCGGATGCCGCATCGACAGGTGGTAGAGCTCCTTGAGATCGGCGTCGATCCGGTTCTGGATGGTCCGGCCGTGCTCGTAGCTGATCTGGGCGCCCTGGCGCCGGGCCCGGTGGTCGCGCCAGCCCAGCAGCACGGCCAGGACCAGGATGATGCCGCCGAAGACGGCGAAGATGATCACGAGATCGGACAGACGTCGTGGACCCAGCCGGACTCCCCGCGGCGGCGGGCGTCCTGGCGGCCGGTGATCGGCTCGCCGCACTTCTCGCAGGTCTTGCCGCTCGGAGCGTGCGCCGCCTGGTCCTCGGCGGCCGTCCGGTCACGCTCGTTATAGTCGGTCCGGGCGATCCGGTCCAGCTCAGCCTGGTTGACCGGCGGCGGACTGTAGCTCGATGCCATAGGGACCTCCCTGGCTCACCCGGCGCGCCGCCCCCGTCAGGCAAAGCGCCGTACCAGGAAAGTACCCCCAAACCCCCGGGTCTGCACCAGTGGGCAGCGACCAGCCCGGCCGCTCCGGACCGAATCGACGGCGCGATCACCGCGCCGTTCATCACCCGTGACCGGCCAGCGCCGGCCGTACTCCGGTCCCCGCTCCGGTCCCCGTCCTGCTCGCCCCGCCCGACCGTCACCCCTGCCCGCCCGCAGGCTTCCTGCTCGAGGCATCCCCCCGGTCGCCGGGCCGCGGGCGCCAGCCTTCGCTCCGGCCGCGTCACACAGAGCTCACCGGCCCCAGGTGTCACTTATGCCTCCGGCGGCCCTACTTTGGGGAAGTTCCTCCGTCCTGACCCACCGGATGCGCGACGCGCGCCCCTGAACCCTCATGTCACACAGACCCCACGCGCCTCCGCTCCGCATGCTCCCCCCGATTCGGGAAGACCTTTGCGCAGCATTTGTAAAAAAGTCTTCCCGAATCCGCCGGCCACGCCCGCCCCCGCCCCAGCTTGGCGCGCGTCGCAGCCCCCGCCCGGACCCTTGGCTCCTCGCCCGGCCCAGGCCCCCAGCCCCCCGGGCCCGGCTCCCGGCTCCCGGCCCCTGGCCCCGGCTCCCGCTCCCGGCTCCGGCTCCCGCTCCCGGCTCCGGCTCCCGCTCCCGCTCCGGCTCCCGGCTCCGGCCCCTGCTCCTGATCCCCGGCCCGGCCCCCGCCCCTGGCCCCAGCCCGGCCGCGACCCCCGGCCCCCGAGCCGGCCTGCGGCCCCGAGCCGGCCTGCGGCCCCGATCTCCAACCCCGGCTCCCGACTCGGCCTGCGGCCCCGACCCCCGACCACGACCTTGGCCCGGTCCCCGCCGAGATCCTGGTCGATATATCGGAGAACAGTCGTGATATTGTAACAAGTATGCCAACGACTGAGAATAACGGTCGCCCGGCCGCCCCACCGCGGCGACGGCCGCGGCCCTATGAGGCCACCGTGACCGAGGTGGCGCCGGTGACTCCGTTCCTGACCCGGGTCACCCTGGGCGGCGCCGGTCTGGCCAATTTCCGCTGGCCGGGGCCGGGTAGTCACCTGAAATTGTTCCTGCCCGAGCCCGGCCAGCGCGACGTCGAGCTGCCGCCGGCCGACGAGCAGGGCCTCATGGTCAGCGTACCCGGGCGCCCCCGGCCGACCACGCGGACGTTCACCCCGCGCCGCTGGGACGCCGGCTCCGGCCAGCTCGATCTGGAGTTCGTGCTGCACGGCCACGGCCCCGCCTCGCAGTGGGCCGGGCAGGCCAAGCCGGGCGACCTGGCCGCCGTCAGCCAGCCCCGCAGCACGTTCGAGCTGCTGCCCGACACCCGCTGGCTGCTGATCGCCGGCGACGAGAGCGCGCTGCCCGCGATCGCCACCATCCTCGAGGCCGCCCGCGCCGACATTACCGTGCACATCCTGGCCGAGATCGAGGACGGGGCCCACCAGGTCCCGCTGCCCGATCACACCGGCACCACGATCGAGTGGCTGCCGCGGGTGACCGGGGAGCAGCCCGGCGCCACCCTCGGCGCCGCCATCAACAGCTGGACACCGCCGCCCGACGAGGGGCCGGGCCAGATCTGGGCCGCCTGCGAGGCGCTGGCCGTCCGCGACATCCGCGCGCACCTGCTCGGCCCGCTCGGGTTCGCCCGCGACCGGGTGGTGACCCGCGGCTACTGGCGGGCGGGCGAGTCCAACCACCCGGACCATGACTTCGGCGAGGACGCCCTCTAGCCGAAACGCAGGTGCGCACCGGCGCCCGGCCCGGCCAAGATGGCCCCCATGCCCGATGACCAGAACCTGACCGCAATGCGCGCCTACTACGAGCGCGGCGAGGAAGAGGCGCGCCTGGCCGACGGCGCCGCCGGTGAGCTGGAGTTCGAGCGGACCAAGGAGATCGTGCTCCGCCACCTGCCGCCGCCGCCCGCGGTGGTGGCCGACATCGGCGGCGGCCCCGGGCGTTACGCGCACTGGCTGGCCGGACTCGGCTACCAGGTCGTGCACCGGGACCTGATGCCGCTGCACGTGGCCCAGCTCCAGCAGGCCCGCGCGGCTGGCGCCCGCATCGACTCGGCCGTCGCCGACGCCCGCCAGCTCGACCTGGCCAGCGCCAGCGTCGACGCGGTGCTGCTGCTCGGCCCGCTCTACCACCTGGACACCCGCCGCGACCGGGTGGCGGCGCTGGCCGAGGCCGGGCGGATCGCCTGCCCCGGCGCCCCGGTGTTCGCGGCCGCCATCAACCGCTGGGCCATGCGGCTCGACGACGTGCTCCGCCGCCGCCGCTACCAGGAGTTCCCGAACCTGGAAACGGCGCTGGCCCCGCTCGAGCGGACCGGCCGGATCACTCCGATCTACCCGGGGTCGTTCGTCGGCTACACCCACCGCCCGGACGAGCTCCGGGCCGAGGTCCGGGCGGCCGGCCTGCACCTGAACAGCCTGGTCAGCGTCGAGGGCCCGGCCTTCCTGCTCGGCGATCTGCCCGCCCGGCTGGCCGACCCGGCCGACCGCCGGGTCGTCATGGACACCATCCGGGCGCTGGAACAGGTGCCTGAACTGCTCGGGGCCGGCACCCACCTGCTGGCCACCGCCGTCCATGCCGATCAGGAAAACCCTGAAAACGTCCCCGCCCGGTCCCGCTCATGAGCACGCCCGGCCCCGACCATCCGCGCGTCCGGGTGGCCACCCCAGCCGACGCCCCCGCCATCACCGAGGTCGTCACCACCGCGTTCGGCCCGGAGGGCCCGCTGGTGGCCCGCCTGATCGAGGCGCTGCAGGCCAGCCCGGCCTGGGACCCCGCCCTGTCCTTCGTCGCCGAGACCGTTCCGGGCCCGGGCGAGACCGGCTCACCGCCGGCCGACGCCCGGGCCCACCCTGCCGCCAGCCAGGTCATCGGCTACCTGCTGGCCACCGTCAACCTGCTCGACGCCCCCCGCCGCCTGGTCAACGTGCTGCTGCTCAGCCCGCTGGCCGTCCACCCGGCCCACCAGAACCGCGGCGTCGGCTCCGGCCTGGTCCGGCACGCCCTCACCGTCATGCAGGACCGCCCCGAGCCACTGGTGTTCCTGGAGGGTCACCCGTCCTATTACCCGCGCTTCGGCTTCCGGCCCGCGGTCCCGCTCGGCTTCCGCCGCCCCTCGCTGCGTATCCCCGAGCCCGCCTTCATGGTCCACCCGCTACCCGCCTACCAGCCCTGGATGACCGGCACCCTCGTCCTGGCCGACCCGTTCTGGCGCCTCGACTGCGTCGGCCTCCGCGAACCTGAGCCCCAGTGACCTGGTCTTCCAGTCAGGCCGCGTCCAGCGTGATAACCGTGGCTGCCACCGTCGACGGCCGCGGGATGGGAAGGCCGTCCTCGCGCAGCCCGTCCAAGTGGAACTGAACAGCCCGGCGCATCTCGTCCAAGGCCTGGGACTCGGTCTCACCCAGGGCGGCAACTCCCGGCAGATCCGGTGACCATACGCCATAACCGCCGTCACTCGCCCGCTCGACGACGACCGCATAGCTCGTCACTGCGCCCTCCGAGGTATCCCTGCTTGTCTAAGGATGCTGACCTCCGTTCCCGGTGGCAACTCCTTGCTTTTAGATCAGTCGCTCAGCCAGTTCGGGTCGCGGCCGAGGTGGGCGAGCAGGCGATCGAGGGGCGGGGCGGTGGCCGCGACCGGCCGGGCCGGGGCGATCGGGGCGGGGTCGCCCGAGCGGACCTGGTCGCAGCGGGCGGGCCAGCCGGACGCCAGCAGCGCCGCGGCGACGCCGGGGTCGGGCGGGAGCGGCTGCCCGACGGCGCGGGCCAGGTCCCAGCCGTGCACGAAGATCTCGCCGGTCGCCACCTCGATCACCTCGGCGCCGGAGCTGGGGCCGGTCGGCAGGCCCATGATCCTGGTCATCGCGCCGGGGGACGAGAACGCCGCCACCATCCGCCGGGCCTCCTCGTCGAACACCGCGCTGGCGCCGGCCGCCGACCAGGCCGGCCAGTCCCGGCCCGCGGGCGAGGTGCCCCACTCGGCCAGGTCGCCGAAGAAGCCGACCGCCCCGATGATGTGGTCGATCAGCTCCCGCACCCGCCACTGCGCACACGGCGTCGTGCGGTCCAGCTGATCGGCGCCGACCTGGCTGAACACCGCTCCAGTGGACACGCAGGCCTGCTCGAGTACCTCGACCGGTGCGACGTTTTCAGAATTTTCCAATCGCTCACCTCCTGTGGCGACGCGCTCATTGTGGCACCGGCCACCGACATTTCCGGCGAAGGTAACCTCGGCGAGCGATAACACCTCCCGCTGACCGGGGCTGATCGGGCAGGATGGCCGGATGACGGATCAAACCCAGCGTCCCTGGGGCGCTTACACCGTTCTTACCGAGGGCGGCGATTTCAAGGTCAAGACGATCGAGGTGAGTCCCGGGCAGCGTCTCAGCTACCAGCGGCACGCCCGCCGTTCGGAGCACTGGTTCGTGGTCCAGGGGGCCGGCGTGGTCACCCTCGACGGCGAGCTGACCGAGGTTCAGCGCGGCGACGCGGTCGACGTGCCGACCGGGACCGCGCACCGGATCCACAACACCGGTGACGTTCCCCTGGTGTTCGTCGAGGTCCAGCACGGCGACTACTTCGGCGAGGACGACATCGTCCGGCTGGACGACGACTACGGCCGGTCCGAGCCCGCCGCCGAGAGCCAGCCGGTGTGAGCGAGCTCCCCGCGTGGGTGGTCGAGGGCGTTCACCTGAGCGCCTACGATCCCGCCTGGCCTGCCCGCGCGGGGCAGTACGCGGATGAGCTGCGGCCGGTGCTCGGGCCGTGGCTGCTGGGCCCGATCGAGCACGTCGGCTCGACCTCGGTCCCGGGCCTGGTCGCCAAGCCCGTCATCGACCTGATGGCACCGGTCGAGGATCTGGACGCGGTGGCCGCCGCGACGATCGGCCCGCTCGGCGACCGGGGCTGGCCGCACGTGCCGCCGCAGTTCGACCAGCGGCCGTTCCGCCGGTTCTTCGCCAAGGTGTCGGCCGACGGCCAGCATCGGCTGGCGCACCTGCACGTGATGACCCCGGACGCCGCCCGCTGGGACCAGCAGTTGCGGTTCCGCGACGCGCTCCGGGCCGACCCGGAGCTGCGCGACCAGTACGCCGCGGTCAAGTCGCGGCTGGCCGCCGCCCACGCCGGTGATCGCGAGCGTTACACCGACGAGAAGGCGGCGTTCGTGACCAGGATCCTGCGTGACCTGAGTAAGCGCCGGTCGCCCGGGTAGCCGCCCATCATGGCTCTCATCAGCAGCGATGGCTTTGCGCACGTCCGCCTCACGGTCACCGACATCGAGCGGTCCAAGGCGTTCTACGACCGCGTGTTCGGCTGGCCGGTCGCGGTCGACGAGTCGGACTCGGCCGGACAGCCTGGCGTCACCGACTCGCCCGAGCAGTTCTTCGGCGGGACCGTTTACCAGACCCCGCAGGGCACGCTGTTCGGCCTGCGCCCGGCCGGGCACGACGGCTTCGACCCGGCCCACCTCGGCCTCGATCACGTCAGCTTCGCGGTCGCATCCCGGGCCGACCTCGACCGCGCCGCCGCGGCCCTGACCGAAAACGGCATCAAGCACGGTGAGGTCATCGAGCTGGACGGGGCCGGCATCGCGATCTTGTCCTTCCAGGACCCGGACGACATCAACGTGGAGCTGACCGCCCCGCTAGGCTGAGCCGGGTGCCGGCCTACCCGCCCGACAATCACACTCACACCGAGTGGTCCTGGGATGCGGTGGCCGGGTCGATGGAGGGGTCGTGCGCCCGGGCCCTGGAGCTGGGGCTGACGTCGATCGCGTTCACCGAGCACGTCGACTTCACCGGCTGGCTGATCGCCCCGGCGGTCGCGGCCGAAGAGATGTGGTTCGACCCGGCCTGGGTCGGGGCCGACGGCCGCCTGCGCCCGCCCCAGCTGGACGCCGCCGGTTATCTGGCCTGCGTGCAGCGCTGCCAGGAGAAGTTCCCGGACCTCCGCATCGTCTCCGGAGCCGAACTGGGGGAGCCGCACTGGCACCAGCGTGAGGTCGGTGCGGTGCTCGGGGCCGGCCAGTTCGACCGGGTGCTGGGCTCGCTGCACTCGCTCGCCGAGGACGAGCCCTGGCTGATTGATGACCACGTCTACCAGCGGTTCGGGCCGGCCGTCACCATCCGCCGTTACCTGGCCGAGGCCCTCCGGCTGGCCGATTCGGCCGCCCCGTTCGCGGTGCTGGCGCACATCGACTACCCACTGCGCTTCTGGCCCGCGGCGGCCGGCCCGTTCGACCCGGCCGCTTTCGAGGACGAGTACCACGCGGTCCTGCGGGCGCTGGCCCGGTCCGGCCGGGCCCTGGAGATCAACACCCGGGTGCCGCTGCCGGCCCCGATCGTGCGCTGGTGGTACGAGTCCGGGGGCGAAGCGGTCTCGTTCGGCAGCGACGCCCACGAGCCGGCGGCCGTCGCCGACGGCCTGACCGCGGCGGCCGCGATGGCCGAGGCGGCCGGCTTCCACCCCGGCCGCTACCCGCACGACTTCTGGCTCCGCCGCCCGTGCCGCTAATCTGCATAGACCACGCCGCCAATCTGCGTAGACGATGCCCGGACGCCCTTTTAGCCTGGGGCCATGAGCGAGGACGGTCAGCGACCGGACGGGGACCCCGCGCCGACCGGGAATTCATCGCCTGCTGAGAAGCCCGCGCCGAGTGGGCGCGGCGGCCAGCTGCGATCGGTCATCAAGATCGCGCTGCTGGACGTGGCCGCCCCGCTGCTGGCCTATCGCCTGTTCAAGTCGGCCGGCCTGAGCACGGTGTCGGCCCTGATCCTGAGCGGGGTGTTCCCGGCGATCGGGGTGATCATCGACGTCATCCAGCACCGCCGCCTGGACGCCGTCGGGGCGCTGGTGCTGGCCGGGATCATCGCCGGCTCGATCGTCGGGCTGGTCAGCGGTAACCCCCGGCTGGTGCTGCCGGAAGGGTCGGTCCCGACCGGCATCTTCGGGCTGGTGGCCCTGGGCTCGCTGCTGACCGCCCGCCCGCTGATGTACCGGATCGCGCTGGAGTTCACCGGCCCCGGCAGCGCCCAGGGCCAGGAGATGACCGGCCTGTGGAGTAAGCACCACGAGTTCCGCCACCTGTTCCGGGTCATCACCGCCGTGTGGGGGGCCGGCTTCCTGGTCGAGGCCGCGCTGCGGGTGGTCATCGTCGAGAACACCTCGACCGGCACCGCCCTGGCCATCTCCAAGGTCATGCCGTTCGTGGTGGCCGGCATCCTCGCCGCCTGGACCGCCGCCTACGGCACCTACCAGCGCCGCAAGAACGAGGGCCGGACGCAGACCGGGTGATTCCGGGCCCGGCGGCCGGTACGTTTCCCGGCCCGCGGGGTTACCGTGAAGGTGGATAGTTCGTCACGGGGCCGGATCGGGTGGTGGCCATGCTCACCTACGTGCTGGGCGGCATATCTCTCACGCTGGGGCTGCTGGCCGCCGTCTTCTGGACGATTGTGCTGGCCCACCCGCTCGGACGGCTGCGCCGGGTCACCCGAATCCGCGCGGCGACCAGCTCCGCGGCCCGCCGCCGGGTCCGCCGGAACCTCGCCTCCAGCCTGGGCCTCGCCCTGCTCGGCGCCCTGGTCCTGTTCAGCGCGACATCGCTGACGATCGGCTGGCTTGCGCTGGGCGCCGGGGTGGCGCTGGCGGTCTGGCAGTTCGGCCCCCCGCTGGCCGCCCGCGTCCGCCGCGCGTAGGGCGTACCGCGGCGCACGTTCCAGGTCTTCGCGCCGTTGGCCTTCAGGCCGTTCCGGGAAGCGTCCGGGGCAGCCCGAAGCGTGGCAGCACGCTCGCGTTGAAGCCGGTGACCGCGGTGATGCGGTCGTCGGCGATCGTGACGACCAGCAGTCCGTAGGCCCGGAAGACATCGGTGTGAGGGTCGGCCATATACATGCCGAACGCTGGCTGGCCGTTGGCTCGGGTCGGCACCACCCGGTAGGACCGGCCGGGCCGGAGGATGACGGCTGCGAAGAACCGACGGGCCACGTCGATGCCCCGGTACTCCAGCATCGCGGGCGGCATGGAGAGCTGGATGTCCGCGGCGAGCAGCCCGACCAGCGCCTGGAGGTCGGCTCGTTCGAGGGCGTCGGTCAGCTGGGCCACGAGGTGGCGTTCGGCCGTGATGTCCAGTTGGCGCGCGGGCCTGCCTGAGCCCGCCAGGTGGCTGTCGACCGTGGCTCGTGCTCGTTTGAGGGCGCTTTGAACCGATTCCTGGGTGGCATCGAGCATCTTGGCCACCTCGCCCGCGTGGTAGCCGAGCACGTCGCGCAGCACGAGTACGGCCCGCTGCCGCGGCGGCAGTAGCTGCAAGGCGGTGATGAACGCGAGCGAGATCGCCTCTGTCGTCTCGTAGCGGGTCTCCGGACCGGGCGCCTGGTCGACGAAGTTGTCCAGCAGCACGTCCGGATATGGTTCCAGCCAGGGCGGAACGTCGCTGACGCGGGTCGGCTCGGGCAGCGTCACGTCGGGGATCGGGGTCGCGGTGCGTGGCCGCCTGCTGTCCGCGCGCAGCATGCTCAGGCACCGGTTGGTCGCGATCTGATAGAGCCAGGTCCGCAGCGAGGACTGCTGGCGGAAGTCGCCCAGGTTACGCCAGGCGGACACGAGGGTCTCCTGGAGCGCGTCCTCGGCATCCTGCAGTGACCCGAGGATGCGGTAGCAGTGCACCTGCAGCTCGCGAGAGTGCACTTCGACCAGTTGGCGGAACGCGTCGTCGTCGCCGGCTCTGGCCCTGGCGATCAGGTCCGCTGTCTCCATACATCCTCGCCTTTCTTTCCGCCGGGCGCGTCCGGCTCGTCTGAAAGTACCGACGCCGCCGGCCCGGTGAATTGGGCGGTGTCCGCACGCCCAATCCCGCGGACTTCCCGGCGTCTACCCGAATGGAGGTGCTCCCAGTCCGGGAGCGCCGGGATACAGGACAGGACCACAGATCATGGCCAAGTACGTTTTCTCCTACCGTGTGCCCTCCGGCTACCGGCCCGACGCCGGGACGGCGGCCGAGTGGCAGGCCTGGTTCGGCGAGCTGGGCTCGGCCCTGGTGGACGTTGGCCACGCGGTGACCGAGTACGCCTCGCTCGGCGAGGTCGGCGGCAGCGGCTCCCGGATGGTCGGCCACTCGGTGGTGTCCGCCGAGGACTTGGACTCCGCGCTGGCGCTGGCCAAGAACTGCCCGGCGCTGCGGGTCGGCGGCGGGGTCGAGGTCGGCCCCGTGATGGAAGCCGCCGGGTCATGAGTAGCGCTGTGACCGCATCGACGGCGCCGCCGGCGGGGTCGTTCCTGGCGACCGGGCGCGGCAAGGTCACACTCGCGCTGCTGTGCGCGGTGACGTTCCTGGACGTCGTCGACGGCTCGATCGTGAATGTCGCGCTGCCGACCATCCGGGCGCATCTGGGCTTTTCGGTGCAGAACCTGCAGTGGGTGGTCAGCGGCTATCTGATCACTTACGGCGGTTTCCTCCTGCTCGGCGGCCGCGCCGGCGACCTGCTGGGCCGGCGACGGCTGCTGGTCGCCGGCACCTCCCTGTTCGCGCTCTCGTCGCTCGCCTGCGGGCTCGCCAACAGCCGGGGGCTGCTCATCGGCGGCCGGCTCACCCAGGGCTTCGGGGCCGCGATGATGTCGCCGGCCGCACTGTCCATCCTGACGACCACGTTCAACGGCGCGGCCGACCGGCACCGGGCGCTGGGCACCTGGGCCGGCATCAGCGGGCTGGCCGCCGCGGTCGGGGTGTTCTTCGGCGGGCTGCTCACTCAGGATTTCGGGTGGCGGTGGGTCTTTTTCGTCAACCTTCCGGTGTGCGTCCTGGTGCTGATCGGGGCCTTCTGGATCCTTGCCGCGGATCAGGGCCGGACCACGGCGGGCGGTTTCGACGCGATCGGCGCGGTGCTGGTCAGCGCCAGCATGCTGATGCTGATCTTCACGCTCGTGAAGGCACCCGATGTCGGCTGGGGGGCGGGCCGGACCGTCGGCGGGTTGGCCGGTTCGGCCGTGCTCATGGCCGCCTTCCTGGTTAACGAGCAGCGTCGCACCCATCCGCTGGTCCCGATGTCGATCTTCCGGATCAAGGGCCTCGCCGCCGCCGATGCCACCCAGGTGATCGCGTGGGCCGGGTTCTACTCGATGTTCTTCTTCGTCACCCTCTACATGCAGAACGTCCTCGGCTACTCCCAGCTCAGAACCGGGGTCTCGTATCTGCCGGTGACCATCGGCATCGGGTTCGGCTCCACCGTCGCGACGAAGTTGTTCATCCGGACCGGGACCCGTCCGATCATCGTCTCCGGCGCGCTGCTCGCCGCCGGCGGCATCTTCTGGCTTTCGCGCATCCCCGTGCACGGGACCTTTCTCGGCAACCTGCTCCCACCCCTGGTGATCATGGCGGCCGGGCTCGGTCTGCTGTATGCGGGCGTGCAGACCGCCGCGAACGCGGGCGTGCCCGAGAACCAGGCCGGACTGGCCGCGGCCCTGATCACCACCTCCTTCCAGCTCGGGTCCGCGCTCGGCCTGGCCGTCTTCAGCGGGATCGCGACCAGCCGCACCAGCCACCTGCTGGCCGCTCACACCCCCCTCCCGGAGGCGCTCACCTCCGGGTTCCAGCGAGCCCTGCTGACCAGCGCCATCTGTCTCGTGGTGGCAGGGTTGATCGCGCTGCGCGCATCCAATACCCGCGGCGAGCCCGTCGCCGCAACGGAGCCACAGCGGGACCTGGAACCGTCGTACGACTCTGCCTGATATTCCGCGGCGGAATCGCCGGGTGCGCGGCGCCGACGGGTTACCACAGCAGCGCCGCGCCCCGGTACCGGCAGAGACGACTGGCTCGACGAAGCCGAGGCTCCGGGTCATCCGCCCCGGTTGTCCCCCGTGAGAGCTACCGGCAACTGCCCACCGCCGGGCGATTCGGGGCCCCGGTCCTGATCCGTAGCGTCGCACCTGACGCCGCGGCACCAGGCCGCGTCAGCCGAGGGAGGAAAGCGATGATGACCGAGCACGCGCCCGGCGAGGCGAACCAGCAGCTGACCCGCGGGGGCGGCCAGCTGCGGACGAGCCAGCCGAGCCAGCCGAGTCGCCCGGCCCGGGTCGCGCGCGGGATCCGGCGCTGGGCCTGGGCCGGGCTGCTGGCCCAGATCCTGTTCGTGGTCAGCTGGGTGGCCGCCGTCACCTGGCAGGGACCGAGGTACAGCACCGGGGCCGACTCGATCAGCGACATGTACGCCGAGACCGCGCCGCACGCCTGGTTCCTGATCGTCGTGCTCACCGTGTGCGGGGCCGCCACCATGGGGTTCGCGTTCGGGGCGGTGCGGCGGGCGCTGCGCCCGGGTGGCTGGACCGCCACCGTCGGGTCGGCGCTGCTGGCCATCTCGATCGTCGGCCTCGGTGACCTGCTGACGGTGACCGAGCGGCTGGACTGCCGGATGGTCGACCCCGGCTGCACCGCGACCAGGCAGATCTCCAACCTCGGCGGTCAGCTCGACAACACCCTCAGCACCTACGGCGTGCTGGCGCTGATCGTGGCGGGCGTGTTCCTCTCGTTCGCGATGCGCCGGGCCGCGACCTGGCGGGGCTGGGCCTGGCCGACCCGCTGGACGATGCTGGCGCTGTTCCTGGTCACGTTCGCCGACGCCATCGGCAGCCACTACGGGGCCGGCGGCCTGTTCGAGCGGATGATCGCGCTGATCGGCGCGGCCTGGCTGGCCGCCCTGGCCGTCGCCGTCCTCCGCCGCGCCCGCCCAGCCCGCCAGGCCGGCCCGGCCGAGCCCGCTCAGGTCTGAACGGCAGGCTCACCTGGCTGCCGGCGAGGTCCGGCGCACGATGACCGGCCACCCCCACCGGCCCCTACCCGATGAGCGGCCCGCTGCCAGGCAGCGGGCCGCTTCCCCCAGGTCCTGAACTGATGGATCCCCGCGTCAGAGGGCGACGTCGAACACCGAGGCGGTGCCGTCCAGGTGCTCGACCTTGTAGGTCTGCAGGGCCGGGAACACCTCCCGCGCCACCAGCGTGGCCGCCTGCACGGTGGTGATCCCTCTGGTCTTGAAGGTCTGCGGGCCTGAGGTCAGGGTGACGCCGATGGCCGGCACCAGCACCGAGAACGTGGTGACCGGGCCCCCCGCGATCTCGCTCTTGACCAGGATGACCGAGACCAGCGCGCCGACGTTGTCGATGAACTGAACGTCCACGTCGGCCTTGCCGTAGGTCTTCGACAGGTGGGAGTCCTGGTAGGAGAAGAACAGTTCCTGGTGGCCGACGATGATCGGGCCGCCCGCCCCGTTCGGATAGTACGAGGCGGTGATGCCGTCGCCCTGGAACATGTATTCGGTCGCATCCAGTGAAATCGCCATGCTCAAATCCCCGTTTCTTGCGGCTGAGGTGAACGCCGAGCGAGCGCTCACCTATCCGGAGGGGATCACTCCCGCTCTGATACAGCCGGGTCGGAGACTGGGTGTTTTAGCCGATCCGCGATGCGCCCACCCGGACTCACGATGGTCGGGTAAAGGGCTCGCCGGCCGACGTGCTGTCCAGCACCGCCGGCGAGCCGCCACTGGGGCTCGAAGAGGGGCCCGCTCTCGAAGGACGCCAACTGGTGAACTCCCTCCCTGCCTGTCGCCCGTCCCGGGTCACGCTGATCCTGCTGGCCGCCGTCACCGCCATCGTCGCCACCCTCGCGCTGGTCATCAGCCAGCCGGGCGCCGCCCACGCCACCACCGCCCGGCCCGCCGTCGGCGCCAGGCACGCCAGCGCGATCGCCAAGGCCGCCGCCACCACCAGCGGCCCCAAGCCGACGATCGTCCTCGTGCACGGGGCGTGGGCCGACGGCGGCAGCTGGGCCCCGGTCGCCGAGCGGCTCCAGCAGCTCGGCTACACCGTCGACATCCCGCCCAACACGCTGCGCGGCGTGCCGGAGGACTCGGCCTACCTCAAGGACTTCCTGACCACCATCTCCGGCCCGATCGTGCTGGTCGGCCACTCCTACGGCGGCTTCCTGATCTCCAACGCCGCGACCGGCAACTCCCAGGTCAAGGCGCTGGTCTTCGTGGACGCCTACCTGCCGGCCCAGGGCGAGACGCTGGAGCAGCTGAACAACGCCAAGCCCGGCTCCTGCGTGGCCAGCACGTCGGTGCTCACCACCGCCCCCTACCCGGGCGCCACCAACGGTGACTACGACACCTACATCAAGCAGTCCTGGTTCCCGGGCTGCTTCGCCAACGGCCTGCCCGCCGCCGAGGGCGCCGAGCTCGCGGCCGAGCAGCGGCCGACCGCGGCCAGCACGTTCACCGAGCCGTCGGGCGTCCCGGCCTGGAAGACGATCCCGTCCTGGGACGTCATCGGCACCGCCGACCGCGTGCTGGTCCCGGCCGAGCAGCTCGTCATGGCCGAGCGTGCCCACGCCCACATCACCGAGATCAAGGGGGCCCCGCATCTGTCGATGCTGTCCAACCCGGGCACCGTCACCAGCGTCATCCTCAAGGCCGTCCACGCCACCAGCTGAGATCAGGAAGGATCTGAAAATGGGAACACCACCCAGCGGCCCGGTCATTACCGGGGTCCACCACGTCTGCGTGACCGTCACGGACATCGACACCAGCGTGAACTGGTACCAGCAGCTGTTCGGCGCCGAGCGGTGGCCAGGACGGCTCGCGCACTACGCCCGCGAGGAGACCGGGTTCGCGGAAATGCTCGAGGACAAGCAAACGGGCCTGCTCATCGGCCTGCACCACCACGTGGCCAACCAGGGCGAGAAGGGCGAGGAGTACCACACCGGGCTCGACCACATCTCGTTCAAGGTCGCCGACCGGGCGGCGCTGGAAGCCTGGATCGACCGGCTCGACGAGCTCAACATCGGTCACACCGGCATCCGCCGCCGGCCGAACGGGCCGTACTCCACCGTCGTGTTCCGCGACCCCGACAACAACCAGCTCGAGTTCGCGGCCCCCGAAAAGGTCGACAGCTGACCTTGACCGTCTCTGCCTGAGGGATGAACTGACAGGTAACTGATTTTGCACTGACACCGGGTGTCCTGATGCGGCAAGGGGCCGGCCGGCGACGGCCGGCCCCACGTCGCCCAGCAGAGGTGCCCGGTGAGCGTCAGCGAATGTGCCCCGATCCCGCCCCACCCCGGTCCGGAACTGCTCGGCCGGACACGGGAACTGGCCGCGTTGCGCGGGCTGGTGCAGGGCGCCTGCGGATGGCCGGGCCGCGCGCTGGTCCTGCGCGGAGAACCGGGGTCCGGGAAGTCTGCCCTGCTGGCCGCGGCGGTCAGGCTCGCCACCGGACGCCGCGTGCTGCGGGTGACCGGGATTGAGGCCGAGGCCGGCCTGGCCTGGGCGGCGCTGCACCGGCTGGTGCTCGCGTTCGCTGCCGAACTGGGCCAGCCGTCCGACGCCGAGCGCACGATCATCGAAGACGCGATCGGAACCGGCCGCGGACCCTCACACGGGCAGCGGCACAGGCAGCTGGTGGAGAGCGCGGTCCTGGCCCTGGTGACCCGGGCCGTCCGGCAGGCCGGCCTGCTCTGCATCGTCGATGATCTCCAGTGGGTCGACCACGAGTCCCGGGCCGTCCTGCACCAGATCGCGCAGCGGGCGCGGGCGATACCGCTCGTGCTGGTCGCGGCGATCTGCGAACCGGCTCCGGTTCCGGCCCTCGCGTCGGTACCCGAGCTGGCGGTCACCGGCCTCCCGGCCGACGCCGGGGCCGAGTTGCTGATGCGTCGGGCCGGGGGCGTCGTCGACCGGAGGACGGCCGGCCACATCACCCGGCTGGCCGGCGGCAATCCGCTGGCGCTGTCGGCCACTGGCCGCCTGCTGGCGGGCGGCCGGGCTGACGTGCTGGACATCCTGTGCGGTCAAGGCCTGCCCGGCCGGTCGCTGCCGGACCCGATCGTCGCCGAGCTCCGGATGCTGCCGGCCTCAAGCCGGGCCCTGCTCACCCTGGCCGCCTGCGCCTCCGGCCGCGAAACCAGATGCTTGTGGCGGGCCGCGGCCACGCTCGGAATCGGGCCGGAGGCACTGGCCCCGGCCCGGCGGGCCGGGGTCGTCCGGCCCGGGCCGGACGTCCGGTTCCGCCATCCGCTGCTGCGCGCCGCCGCCCTCGACGGTGTCTCACCCGAACAGTGGCGATCCGCCCACCAGGCCCTGGCCCAGGCCTGCGATCCAGAGACCGACTCCACCGCCTGCGCCTGGCACCGGGTGGCCGCCGCGGGCGTCCCCGACGATGATCTCGCGGCGGAACTGGCTCACCGGGCGCAGCATCCGGTCCGCGGGCGCCCGGCCCTGCCGACCGTGAGCTACCTGACCCAGGCCGCCCGGCGATCGGCCACCGGGGCGGCCGGCCACTACCTGGCGGCCAGTGCCGCTGCCCTCGCGGCCAGCACCCCCCGGCTCGCCGATGATCTGCTGCGCCGCGCCCGGGCGGCCGGTGGTACCGCGGCTCAGCAAGCCCAGGCCGAGCGGCTGGAAGCGCGGCTGAACCACGCGTTCCGGCCCCCAGCGGGGGAGAGCAGCCGGCAGATGCTGAGCGCAGCCGCCCGGCTCACCGGCCGCGACCGGGCGGCCGGGCTGGAGGCCATGCACGAGGCGGCCCAGCTCGCCATCACCACCGGGCGCTACACGCGCGGGACCACGGCCCGGGCCATCGGGTCGGCGCTACTCCGGATGAGCGAGCCCGGGCTTCCCGGGCTGCCCCCCGGCGCGCTTCTGCCCGGCCTGGCCACCCTGCTCAGCGGGGACTACCGGCGGGCGGTGCCGCTGCTGCGCCGGGCCCTGCAGGCCAAGGGGACGACCTGGCCCGGCCTGCCCGGTGCAGCCGCCGCCCGGGTGTACGCCGCCCGCGCGCTGTGGTACGACGAGCCGCTGCTCACCAGGCCGGGAACGGCCACCCGGCCTGCTCGCTGCGGTGCCGGGGTCGCCCCGAGCAGCCACGACCTGTCCGCCACGCTGGCCTGCTGGTCGGCCGCCCTGGCGGGGTTGGGGCGCCTCACCGAAGCCGGCCGCCTGGCCGGGCGGGCCCGGCGCCTGGCTCAATCGATCGGCGGCAGCCCGGCTCTGCTCGCCAGCCTGGAAGGCGCCGAGCTGCTGGCCTGGCAGGGAGCTGGGCCCGCGGCCGAACGAGCCGCCCACCGGCTGGTGGCGGCGGGCGCCGACCTCGAGCGAGCCGACCTCGAGCACTCCGGTACCGCCGCCCTGATGACCCTCCATCTGAGTCGCTGCCAGTACGCCCAGGCGTTCGCCGCCGCCGAAAAGCTCAGCGCTGAGGATCTCGGCGGGTACGCCAACCAGGCACTGTCGGTCCTGGTGGAGGCGGGTACCCGGCTCGGACGCGGTGATGAGACCCGGCGTGCCTTCGGCGAGCTGGCGGTGCGGGCTTCCGCCAGCGGCACCGCCTGGGCCCTCGGGGCGCTCTCCCTGTGCGAGGCGTTGCTGGCCAGCGAGGCCGAGGCGGCCGACTGCTACGAGCGGTCGATCGCGCTGCTCGACACCACCGGGGTCATCGGTGAGCGCGCCCGCGCGCGTCTGCTCTACGGCGAGTGGCTCCGGCGGAAACGGCGGCGGATCGCGGCCCGGCACTGGCTGGCGGCCGCCAGCCGTTTGTACCGGGACATGGGCGCGGTGGATTTCGGCCGGCGGGCCCAGCGCGAGCTGGATACCGCCACACCGTCCAGACGGGCTGGCAACGTTCCGGCGCTCCCGGCCACCGCGCCGATGCTGACCCGGGCGGAATGGCGGGTCGCCGAGCTGGCGGCGGCCGGGGCGACCAACAAGGAGATCGCGGTCGAGCTGTTCGTGAGCCGCCGAACCGTCGATCATCACCTGCGCAACACCTACGGCAAGCTCGGGCTCCGCTCACGGCGCCAGCTCGGGGCCGCCCTGCCCCGGTTCTCCACCGAGCTCAGCGGCCGGTACCGGTGAGGCTGCTCGGGCGCGAGCGGGAACGATCGGCCCTCGCCGCCCTGCTCGAAGCGGCCGGCGCCGGCCGGGGCGCGGCGCTGGTGCTGGTGGGCGACGCTGGCGCCGGGAAAACCGCGCTGCTCCGGCAGGCCGCCCGGGAAGCGGGTGACGTACGGGTACTGTGGCCCGCCCGGGCCACGCTCCAGGCCGGCGGCGGCGCCTCACTGCCGGCCGGCTTGACGATGCTACGCGGGCTGGTGCGCGCGGGTCAGGGCGGGCCACTGTTGTGCCTGGTGGACGACGCCGATCGGCTTGACCCAGCCGCGCGCGCGGCCCTGGCGGTCGCCGCCCGGCGGGTGGCTACCTCGCCGGTGGTGATGCTGCTGGCGGTGCGCAGTCGGGCGCTGCCCTTCGCCGACCTGCCCAGCTTGCCGCTCGGCGGCCTGAATCTCCCGTCGGCCGGGCGCCTGCTGCACCGGCTGACCGGCGGAGCGCTCGATCGGCCGACCAGTGACCGGCTCACGGCGGCCGTGGGCGGGAACCCGGGGGCCCTGACCGATCTCGCGACCCGGTACCCGGCCGCCGAACTGGGCCGGATCGCGCTGGCGCCCGACCCCGCTCCGGTCGACGCCAGCTTGCTCAGATACTTCGGCGCGGACGTTCTGGGCCTTCCCGCCGACACCCGTTCGCTGCTGCTGGCGCTGGCGGCGGCGCCGGACCGGGACGTGAACCGGGCCGGTCCGGTGCTCGGCTTCGACGCCGGCTCATGGCGTCCGGCGGTGCGGGCCGGGCTGGTCGCGGGCTGGCCGCAGCCCCGGTTCACGCATCCGCTGACCCGGTCGGCCGTCTACTACGGTGCACCACCCGGGCAGCGGCGCCGGGTCCACGGCGTCGTGGCCGGACTCCCCGGCTCGCCGGGTAGCCGCGCCTGGCACCGGGCCACCGGTGCCCGGCCCGGGCCGGACGAGGCGCTGGCGACCGAGCTGGCCGATACCGCGTTGACCGTGGCCCGGGTGCCCGAGCGGTGCCTGCTCCTCGTCTTGGCCGGCGAACGGTCGGCCGACCCGGGCACTCGGGCAATCCGCCACGCGGCGGCCGCCCGGGCCGCGCTGGCCGCCGGCGCCAGCTCGTACGCCGAGGTCCTGGCGGCCCAGGCCCTGGTCCACCTCCGCCACGACCCGGCCGCCCGGGCCCGGACGGCGGCCACCCGCGAACAGGCTCGCCAGGAACGCGGCCAGCCGGGTGGGTCGGCTTCGGCCTGGCTACTGAGGGCCGCGCGCACGCAGCGGGCGGCCGCCCCCGCGGCCGCCCGCGACAGCACCCTCGCCGCGCTCAGCCAGCTGGTGCTCGCTGGTGACAGCGGGCGCGGCACCACCAAGGCCGCCGCGGCCGCCCTCGCCCGGCAGATCGCGACGCTGAGCGACCCGGCCGACTCCGGCCGCCCACTCGGAACGCTGCTGCTGCGCGGCTTCGGGCAACTGGCGGCCGGAGACTATGAGCCGGCCGCCGGATTCCTGCGGCAGGCCCTGGCCATGACCGCGGAACCGGCGCTGCTGGCAGGAGAGATCCCCGACTGGTTCCCCCTCGCCGCCGTCGGCTCGCTCGCCGTGTGGGATGACACGGCCGGGGTCAGCTGGCTGGAACGGGTCGCCGAGCGGGCCCGCGCGACCGGTGCTCTCCAGCAGGAGAAGCTGGCCCGCAGCGCCCTGCGATCGTGCGGCTCGGCGCGGATATCGCCGGTGGTGACGGCCCTCGGCCAGCGCCGGTTTGCGGCCGCGCTTCGCGTGGCCGTCGGCATCTGCGCCCGGGACGTTCTCCACCTGGAGCAGCAAGTCCTGCCTTACCTGGTCGAGGCGGCGGCCGCCGGTGGCCAGCTCCGGCAGGCGCGGGCCGCGCTGATGACGCTGCGGGCCCGGGCGGCCGTCGCGGGCACCGACTGGGTCCGTGGGCAGCTGCACTGCTCGGAGGGGATCCTGGCGGACGACGAACGGGCCGACGCGGCGTTCGGCGCCGCGATCGGGTCACTGCGCCGGACGTCGCGGACCGCGGAGGTCGCCCGGGCCCATCTGCTCTACGGCGAAGCGCTCACGCGCCAGGGACGCTCCGGTGAGGGCGGTCATCAGCTACGCACGGCGATGGCATTGTTCAGCGAGAGCACGGCGACGTTCGGCGAGGCCGGAGCGGCGGCCTGGGCCAGCCGGGCCCGGCTGGCGCTGCGAGCGGCCGGTGAGCGCCCCGCCAGCCGGGGACCGTCCGCGGGTGACGAGCTGACCGACCAGGAACTACGGATCGCGCGGCTCGCCGCTAGCGGAGCGACCAACCGGGACATCGGGTCGCAACTGTTCATCGGGGCGAGCACCGTCGACTATCACCTGCACAAGATCTACCGGAAGCTCGGAGTCTCCTCGCGCCGGGACTTGAGCGGCGGACTGTGTGTTTCAGCCGATTCGCGGCGCCCACCGCCTCCATAGCGTCAAGACCATCCAGGGCACCGACAGCCCCGTAACGTCAAGATCCTGGGAGCAACCATGTCCGTCATCACGGTCGGCACTGAGAATTCCGGCCCCATCAACCTCTACTACGAGGACCACGGCAGCGGGACGCCGGTCGTGCTCATCCACGGCTACCCGCTCAGCGGCCGGGCCTGGGACAAGCAGGTCATACCGCTGCTGGCGGCCGGCCACCGGGTCATCACCTACGACCGCCGCGGCGCCGGCGGCTCCAGCCAGCCCGCCACCGGCTATGACTGGGACACCTTGGCGGCCGACCTGAACGTGGTCATCAACACCCTCGACCTGGACCAGGTCGCGCTGGTCGGCCACTCCATGGGGACCGGCGAGGTGACCAGGTACCTGGGCACGTTCGGGTCGGACCGGGTCGACCGGGCGGTGCTGATCGGGCCGATCCCGCCCTACCTGTCGCAGGCCCCCGACAACCCCGAGGGGGTGCCGGCCAACCTGTTCGACGGGTTCCGCCAGCAGGCGGCGGCCGACCCGCCGGCCTGGCTCAAGGGCTTCCTGGACAACTTCTACAACATCGACCAGTTCGGCGGGAACCGGGTCAGCGACGAGGCCTACCGGGCCAGCTTCAACGTGGCGGTGGCGATGTCGGCCATCGGCACCTGCGACGAGATCGCCACCTGGCAGGCCGACTTCCGCTCCGACCTGCCCAAGATCAACGTCCCGGTGCTGGTCATCCAGGGCGACGCGGACCGGATCCTCCCGTTCGAGAAGACCGGGAAGCGGCTGCCCGCCCTGATCTCCGACTGCGAGCTGGTGGTCATCGAGGATGGCCCCCACGCCATTCCCTGGACCCACACCGACCAGGTCAACGCGGCCGTGCTCGGTTTCCTCGGCCACTCCGCCAGCTGATGCGCGCCACCCTCCGGTAGGCGGCCCGGCCGGTCAACCGGAGATCATCAGTTCCCGGCGGAAGGTCGAGAAGATCGTAAAGGCCTGCCGCCTCGCCTTCTGCGCCTCGTGCTCCCGGCCCTCGGCGGACAGGGCATCGCCCAGCGCCAGCAGGGTCGCGGCTTCCTGCGGGCGGTGGCCCAGGCGGCGCAGCAGGGCCAGCGCCCGCCCCAGCTCTTGCCGGGCCTCGCTGTGGTGTCCGAGCCTGGACAGGACGATCCCCAGTTCCTTGTGGGTTTTGCCCTCCAGCGCCCGGGCCGCGGCTTCCTGGGCCAGGGCAATGCCACGCTCGAGGTACGACACCGCCTGCTGGTGCGCGCCCAGCGCCCCGTGCGCGATCCCGATGTCAGCGATCACGCGCACCTCGCCGTCCCGGTCCCCGGCTTCCCGGTACAGCGCGAGTGCCTGCTGGCTGTGCTCGATGGCCAGGTGCAGTTTGCCCTGTCCGGTGTAGATCTCGCTGAACATCGCGTGCAGGTGGGCGTGCTCGGTCCGGTATCCGAGCACGGTGTAGATGGCCTGGGCCCGCTCCAGGCAGCGCAGCGCCTCCTCGGGGCGGTTGAGCTGGAAGTTGGCCCCGGCCAGGCTCCTGAGCACGTGGCCCTGACCGGCCAGGTCGGCGTCGCGCACGGCGGCCGCGAGCGCGACCTCCATCGCCTGCCGCCAGTCCACGAAGAAGCCCCGCCAGCGGTAGAACTGCCGCAGGGTCATGGCCAGCTGCCAGGCCGGGAAGCCCAGGTCGCCCTCGGCCGCCAGCGCGACCAGCGCGTTGAGCACGCTCCGCTCGGCGGTCAGCCAGGACATGGCCGACTCGTAGTCGGCGAACCGCTCCGGCGTCACCCCCGGCTGCGGGCCCGGCAGTGCGACCGGTTCGGCGGGTGCTTGCAGCGCCGCCTGGGCGGCCGCGCTCGAGTGCAGATAATGGTCGAGCAAGCGGGCCAGGGCCGCCTGCTGCTCCTGCTTGCTGTCGACGCTTTCCAGTAGCTCCCGGGCGTAGGTGCGGACCAGGTCGTGGCAGGAGTACCGGCCGGGCCGATGCTCGGTCAGCAGGGCGGTGTTGGTCAGCTCGGCCATGAGCCGGCCCACCTCGTCGGGCCGGACGCCCAGCAGGCTGGCGCTGGCCGCGGCGACGATATCGGCGGTCGGGTGCAGCGACAGCAGCCGGAAGAGACGTCCGGCCTGCGGGCTGAGGTGCCGGTAGGACCAGGAAAAGACGGTCCGGGCGTCGGCGGCCACCCCGGCCGCGTCGAATCCGTCCAGCCGGCCCCGGGTGCGGCGCAGGTCGGCGGCGATGGCGTCCAGGGTGAAGCCGGGATGGGCGGCCCGGGCGGCCACGATGGCCAGCGCCAGCGGCAGCCGCCCGCACAGCTGGATGATCTCCTCGGCCGCGCCGGGGGCCGCGGCCACCCGGGCCGCACCCAGCCGCCGCTCGAGGGCTTCCCGGGCCGTCGGCGGCGGCAGCAGGTCCAGCCTGAGCAGCCGGGCCCCATCGGTCATGGCCAGCCCGGTCAGCGGGTTGCGGCTGGTCGCGATGACCAGGCATCCGGGGCTGCCCGGCAGCAGGGGGCGGACCTGCCGCACGTCCCGCGCGTTGTCGAGGACGATGAGCACGCGTTTGCGGGCCAGCAGGCTGCGGTACAGGCCCGCCCGCGCGTCCAGGCCATCGGGTATGTAGCCGGCCGGGACCCCCAGCGACGACAGCAGGCTGGCGAGCGCCTCGGCCGGGGTGGTGGCCGAACTGCTCGCGTCGAATCCACCCAGGTCCAGGTAGAGCTGACCGTCCTGAAAATGCTTCGCCACCTGGTGCGCCCAGTGGACCGCGAAGGTGGTCTTGCCGATACCCGCCATGCCGTCGATCGCGCAGATAGCGACGATCGGGCACCCGTCGTCGGGGTTGAGCATCCGGGCCACCTGCGACAGCTCCGGCTCGCGGCCGGCGAACGCGGGCAGGTCGGCGGGCAACTGGGCCGGAGGCACCAGGGGGAACGGGCCATCAGGGGGGTCGGCGGGGCCTGCGACGGGAGCCGTCGGCATCTCCTGCCGGAGCACCTGGCCGTGCGCGGTCCGCATCTCCACGCCCGGGTCCACCCCGAGCTCTGAGCTGAGCCGTTCCCGGACCGCCCGGTACTGCGACAGGGCCAGCGCTTGCTGGCCGGTGGCCGCCAGCGTCAGCATCAGCCGGGCCTGCAGCGACTCGTTGAACGGCTCCCCGGCCGCGACCTGCCGCAGCAGCGGAAGTATCCGCGGCGCCTGGAAGCTGGCCAGGGCCGACTCGGCCGCCTGGGCCACGGCCGAGACGTATTCCTGGTCCACCGTGGTGAAGTAGTCCCGGTGCCGTCCGTGCAGTTCCAGGCCCTCGCCGCACGCTCCGTGCCGGAGGCCGAGCGCCTCCATCAGCAGGTCGAGGGCGTCGGCCGGCCGGCCCGCGGCGTGGGCGGCCCGCGCATCTTCCACCAGGCGCCGGAAGGCGATCAGGTCCGAGGTGGTCTCGTCGGCGGCCAGCCGGTACGCGGTGCCGTGCCGGGTCAGCCAGCGGCCGCTGGTCCTGGCTTCGAGGTCGGGCTCGAGCAGACGCCGGATCGAGCCCACGTACTTGTGGATGACGTTGAGCGCGCTGCCGGGCGGATCCTGTTCCCACAGCAGCTCGACCAGCTCGTCGTTGGTGACGAGCTGGTTGGCCCGCACCACCAGCAGGGCCAGCACGGCGCGCTGCTGGTACGGGCCCAGGTCCAGTTCGGCCGGGCCGCGCCGGGCGCGAACCGGGCCCAGCACGCTGAACTGGACCCGTACGGGCAGGTCGTTGCCCGGCGGGAGTTCCCGGCGCCTGATCGGGCTGACCCTGATGCCATCCATGGCCACGACTATCCTGCGTTCGCCGCCGGTCATCATCGCCACCAGCACCAACCGTCGCTACCGGCTGGCGACCAACCGCCGGTACCCGCTAGCTGGAACCGGGATTCCAGCTAGCTGCAATGCGCCCGCGCCGCCGGGCGGTCACGCTGATCTCATGGTGATGCGCTGCCTGCTGGTCGACGATAACGCGGCCGTCCTGTCGAGCGCCCGGACGCTGCTCGGTCAGCAGGGCGTCAGCGTCGTCGGCACCGCGTCCAGCAGCGCCGAAGTGCCCCGGATGGCCGCCGCGCTGCGGCCCGACGTCGTGCTGATCGACATCGCGCTCGGCGACGAAAACGGCTTCGAGCTGGCCCAGCGCCTGGCCGAGGACAGCGGGGGCGCGATGGCCATCATCATGATTTCCAGCGCGGCCGAATCCGACTACGCCGACCTGGTCGCGGAAAGCCCGGCCGCCGGGTTCCTGGCCAAGGCCGAGCTGTCAGCCGACGGCATCGGCCAGATCCTCGGCTGGTGAGCCCGCTAACTGGGCGTTGAGGAACGTGAGCACGGCGAGCACCCGGCGGTGCATGTCGTCGGCCTCGGGCAGCCGCAGCTTCATGAGGATGGACCGCACGTGCTTCTCGACCGTCCCCTCGGTGACGAACAGCTCCCGGGCGATGCCGTTGTTGGAGCGGCCCTCGGCCATCAGCGCCAGCACCTCGCGTTCGCGGGCCGACAGCACGTCGAGCGGATCGGACACCCGGCGGGCCGCCACCAGTTCCTTGACCAGTTCGGGGTCGATCACCGCGCCGCCCCGGACGATCTGCCGCAGCGTCTCGATGAAGTCGTCCACGTTGATGATCCGGCTCTTCAGCAGGTAACCGCTCCGCTGCCCGCTGGCCACCAGGTCCATCGCGTGCTCCACCTCGACGTGGGCCGACAGGACGAGGATGGCGATGTCCGGGAACGACGCGCGGATCTCGCGGGCCGCTTCGAGGCCCTCGGTGGAGTAGCCGGGCGGCATCCGGATGTCCACGATGACCAGCTCCGGTCGCAGCTCGCGGACCATGGTCACCAGCTGCGGCGCGTCGCCCGCCTGGCCCGCGACGTCGAAGCCGGACCGCTGCAGCAGGCTGGCCATGCCTTCCCGCAGGAGAACGTCATCGTCGGCCAGCACGACGCTGGTCGGTTTATCGGTCACCTTCATGATTATGGACCTGGCCGGCGCCGGCCGAGGCGCTGGTGGAGGCGCTGTGGGCGGCGCTGGTGGCGGCCAGCGGGAACTCCACCCGTACGGCCGTCCCGGCCCCGGGCGGGCTGTCGAGCCGGAACCGGCCGCCCAGCGCCTCCACCCGATCCTTGAGGCCGGCCAGGCCGTCGCCGCGCCCGAGGTCGGCGCCGCCGATGCCGTCGTCGTGGACGGTGATCCGCAAGGCGTCGCCGGCCACCCCCACCTCGACCGAGACGGCCGCGGCGCGGGCGTGTTTGACCGTGTTGGTCAGCGACTCGGCCACCACGTAGTAGCCGCTCACTTCGATCTGCTCGGGCAGCCGCCCCGGCACCTGGATGTTGAGTTCGACGGGGATGGCTGAGCGGCGCGCCAGCGCGCGCAGCGCCGGCCGGAGCCCGGTGTCGGTGAGGATGGCCGGGTGCAGGCCGCGGCCGATCTCGCGCAGCTCCTCCAGCACCTCGGTCGCTTCCCTGATCGCCCCTTCCAGCCGCCCGGCCAGCTCTCCGGCCTCCGGTGAGGCCGCCTCCCGGGCCGTCTGCTGGGCCGCCCGCAACTGCAGGGCCAGTGAGACCAGCCGCTGCTGAGCGCCGTCGTGCAGGTTGCGCTCGATCCGCCGGCGGGTCTGGTCGGCGGCGGCCATGATCCGCGCCCGGGAGGCCGACAGCGCCGCCTGGGCCTCGGCGCTGGCGATGGCCGTCGCGGTCAGCTCGGTGAACCCGGCCAGCCGGGCACCGGTCCCGGCCGGCAGCGGCCCGGAGTGCGATCCCACGCTCATCACGCCCCACCGCCGGCCGGCGGCCCACACCGGCACGGCCGCCGAGGTGCCGGGTTTCCGCTCGCGGCCGGTGCCGGGTTCCTGCTCGCGGCCGGTGCCGGGCGGGGCGCCGGGGCGGTCCCAGCGGCCGACCACCGTGGCCGAGCCGTCGGCTTCATACCGGCTCAGCACCGCCACGTCGACGTGGAGCAGCCGGCCGGCCTCGCCGGCGACCGCCGCCAGCACCTCTTGGGGCGGTGATCCGCCCGCCACCAGCGTCGCTACGCGCCGCAGGGCCGCCTGTTCGGCGGCCAACCTCTGCAGCTCCGCCCGGGTCTGGGCGCCGGCCACGGCGATGGCGACCAGCACGGCCACCCGGCGCCGGGCCGCCTGCTCGACCCCGGCCCGGTGCTCCTGATCACGCTCCGACGCGGAAGCCGTCACCCTGGGCGCACCTCCCTCAACCGGCCATGTCGATGTCTGTGTCGGCCAGTATCTCGATCTGGCCGTCCCGCACCTGGATGCGGACGGCGGTCAGCTGGCAGTGGCCCGGATTGGTGCCGGCGCCGGTCAGCGCGTCGAACTCCCAGTGATGGTTGGCGCAGGTCAGCACCCGCCCGTCCAGGTCACCCTGGCTGAGCTGACCAGCCAGGTGCGGGCAGCGATCAGCATAGGCCCGGATCTCGCCGCCGACGTTGACCAGAACGATCTTCTGGGCGCCGAGCTGTATTCCGGTCAGCTCGCCTTCCCACAGGTCCTCGGCCGGCATCACCGCCCGCCAGGTCATGCCAGCCCCGCTCGGTCGAGGACCTCGTGCCGGGCCGAGTTGGCGGCGCGCTCGGCGGCGCCGGCCGGGCGGACCCCGGACAGCAGCTGGCCGAGCCCGGCCGCGGCCGCCTCGGCGCGGGGTGCCCACCGGTCCGCCCAGCGCCGCAGGACGTCCCGGTTTTCCGGGCGCTGCTCGATCGCGTACCGGGCCAGCGCGGTGCTCCAGCGGATGCCGCGGGCGGCATCGGCGGCCAGGTTGCTGAGCAGCAGCCAGGTCAGCTCGTCACCACTGTCCCGGGCCGCCTCGGCCAGCTCATGCAGCAGGATCTGGTCCAGGGTGGGCCGCAGCACCAGGTTCATCGCGGTGAAGCACTCGCCCCAGTCGTAGGCGGTCAGCAGCTTTTCCAGCGCCTGCCGGGCCGGCTGCCAGGCTTCATCCTGCTGCCACCGGGCCCGTTCGGTGCGGCCGATCGCCGAGTCCGTGGCCTCGGCCAGCTGCCGGGTCCGGTAGGCCACCAGTGACACCCGGCGCAGCAGGTCCCCGGTGCCGAATACGGCGCAGTTGGTGATGTAGGACGACGGTGCCAAGTACCCGAGGTAGGCGCTGGTCATCTGCAGCGCGTGCACCGGGAACCGGGTGGGGGTGAACAGCGCGGCCAGGACCTCCAGCCACCAGCTCGGCAGCGACGCGTCGTGCCGGGCCGGCCCGTACTCGTCCAGCACCCCCGCGACCACGGTTTCCTGCTGGTCCTGCATGGTCACGTACGCGCGGTAGGTGAGCCGGTCCGGGTCACGGAAGCCCAGCCAGTCGCCGGCCTGCAGCGGCGAGGAGTCCCGGTAGGTCAGCAGCCACATGTTGGCCGGCGTCGTCGGGTTGGACGCCAGCGCCGAGGGCCGCCCGGGACGGGTGGTGTAGTTGAGGGCGTGCGTGACGATCTCGTACTCGCCGGGCAGGCGCCCGAGCTGGCCCAGCGCGCTCCAGGTCTTCAGCCTCCGAGCTGCCATCGCACCTCCTGCGACGTCATCTCGATACGCCCGGCGAAGGCGGACATCAGCTCCTCGAACTGGCGCATCTCGAATTCGCGCCCCAGGTGCCGCTCGATGGAGGCGCGGGTGACCCGCAGCTCGCCCTCGCCGCTGACCCGGGTGTAGGCGCCGCGGTCGACCACCGTGACCTGCTGGCCGGGGTTGTCGTCCTCGATGGCGGCCACGATGGCGTCGACGTCGTCGGACATCCGCAGCACCGGTCCCACCCGCCCGCTCATCGTTCCCCCACCCGGCCGGCGTCCCAGCTGACGTCCACACTGTCCAGCGGGCCGATGCCGGCCGCGGCCACGGTCAGCTCACCCGGCAGCACCCGGCCACCGAGCCGGACCACCAGGCCGGCCTCCCGCGATCGCACCCGCCTGCCCACGACCTGAGCCGCG
Organism: Actinomycetota bacterium; assembly: GCA_019240215.1. Taxonomy (GTDB): domain Bacteria; phylum Actinomycetota; class Actinomycetes; order Streptosporangiales; family Streptosporangiaceae; genus Bog-532. The sequence continues at coordinate 30,317 of JAFAYQ010000043.1, forward strand.
ATCCGCGACGCCGCCTGATCGACCGTGTCGGTGTCCTGCAACGTCACCAGCTGGGTGACGAAGTCGCCCGCGAACAGGGCGTTGACCGGCACCGGACGCCCCCCATTCGAAGGCTCGGTTACGGCCGGCCCTGCGTCCCCGGCCGGCCCTGCGTCCCCGGCCGGCCCCGGGTCCCCGGGCGGGTAGGCCCGGGCCCACCGGTACCCGTAGGCGTCCGTTCCCCTGACCTCCGGGGTGAGCCCCATCCAGGTCAGCAGGCCCTCGACGGTCGGCGGCTGGACCTCACCGGCCAGCACCCGGTCGACCACGGTCGGGCTGTGCAGGGTGTCCCGGTCCTCCCACCAGATCTGCCGGCACGGCCGCGAGCAGAAGTGATACGTGCGGCCGTCGTAGCTGAGCGGGTAGCTGCGCACCGGATACCGCTGATTGCCCGGCGAACCAGCCGTGCCGACCGGCAGCTGGCACAGGCTGCACAGCCACGGCAAGGTCGCCGGCAGCGTCAGCCCGGCCTGGCCGGCGTTGATGTTGCCGATGATCACGTCCCAGATCGGGCCGAACCGGTCCTCCCAGTCCGGGTACTTCTCCCGGAGCCAGTCACGCTCCGCGGGGGACACCCCACCCTGGGGGTTCCACCACACGGTCGGGCGCCAGTACCAGACGCCCAGGTGCAGCCCGTGGTGCCAGGTGTCCAGGCCGGCCAGGAACTCGTCCCAGTACCACGGTTTCTTCAGCCCGTAGTCCTGGAGCTGGTCGGCGAACTGCCCGGCGACCCACTCCAGCATGAACTCCTTGAACGACTGCTTCCGCATCGCCAGCGGGGTGTAGTAGTCCATGGCCGGGCCGGTCAGCACCGAGAACAGCCGGGCCGACACCCAGAACGTCTTGTCGATGACCCACTGGGCCCGGCGCGGGTCGTGCTCGACCAGGATCTTCAGCGTCGGGCCGCCCTGCTGGGAGTGGCGGGCCTCGTCGGTCTGGATCGACGAGATCATGTTGGCGAAGTTGATGTCGCCGGACTCCAGCGCGTCCGCGGCCAGCGCCACGAACTGCACGTTGGTGAACCCGGTCTCGAACGTGAACGGCAGCTGCACCGCGACGTCGACCACGTTCGGGTTCATCATCATGCCGTCGAAGGTGGCCCGGGCGGCGGCGACCGTCCACTGACTGGTGTGGTACGCCTTGTGCGCCCAGTCGTACTGCGGGTCCCGGCCGAGCAGCTCGTGCGGGAAGTACAGGCTGATCTGGGCGTGCCGGGTCTCGTCCAGCGCGCCGAAGACCGCCATGTTGCGCCAGGCCGGGGCCAGGCCGAAGCGGGCCATCCGCAGCTCGGCGTAGGCGGCGAGATCCTCGACCAGGGCGACCGCGCCGAAGTGCTGCTTGGCCACCGATTTCCAGCCCTCGTCGAGCTGGTCGAAGACCCGGGACTTGCGCAGCACCGCCTTGACCGAGTAGGCGCCGGTCTCCTTCTCCCGCTGCGTCGCCACGTACTCGGGGTAGGTCACCTTGTACGGCTCGTCCCACTCGGCCCAGGCCTCGCGGGGAACCTTGCCCGTCCCCGACATCCACTCCGGGAACACCTCGTCGTAGTCGACGTACGACAGGTCCCAGTCCACGTCGCGGGCGATGTCGTACCACTCTTCGCGGGGCAGGCGCGCCATCGGTCAGTCAACCTCCAGGCAGCCCAGCTGCCGCTTCCAGGCCGCGTAGTCCCAGTAGGCGACGATGTCCTCGATCAGCTCGCCGCCGCTCACCCGGAACAGGAAAAGGTGCGGCAGCTCGTAGCGTCGGCCGGCGTTGGCGATGCCGCCGAACGGCTTGGCCTGGGTGCCGCCGATGCTCACCTCGGCCGCGACGTTGCCCTCCGCACCAACGCGCAGGCTGGTCACGGTGTTGGTCAGGTCGGGGAAGGCGTCGATCAAGGCGGTCCAGATCAGCTTGCCGACCGTGCGCACCGTGCCCTCGCCGTGCAGCACCCGCTGGCGGCCCCACACCTCGAACGGCACGTAGCGCAGCCGGGCTCCTTCCGCGCACAGGTCAACCATGCCCTCGACGTCGTGCGCCCGGTAGGCGGCGAAGAACGCGGCGACCACCGTCTCACCCCGCGGCAATATTGATCTTGTCCAGTCGCTTGACGCCGAGCCGGCGGTAGAGCTGGTTCTGGTCCCAGTACCCGGTGACCGCGCTGATCCGGTCGTCTTCCGCGATCGTCAGCATCCAGGCCTGGTCCAGGTCGAACTGCTTCTCCTGGTCGGCCACGCCGAGGAAGTCACCGGCCTGCGTACCCTCGATGGTGATCTCGGCCACGGCGGTCCGGCCGGCCGCCACGAACAGCCGCCGCACCCGCACCAGCAGGTCGGGGAACGCCCCGGCCAGCTCGCCCAGGTAACGCGCGCCGTCGGCCGCCAACGGCCCGCGCCGGTCCAGCGGGACCAGCCACACGGTGGCGTCCGGCGTCGCCAGGGCGAGGACCGCATCCACGTTCCCGGCCTGCATGGCGCCGAAGAACTTCTCGGCGGTGTCCTGCGCGGTCACCGCTCACACCCGCAGCCGCTTGAGCAGGGCGCCGGAAACGGCCTCGGCCGATCCCGGGTTCTGCCCGGTGATCAGGTTGCGGTCGACGACGACGTGGGACACCCAGGCCGCGTCGCCGTCGTCGAAGATCGCGCCGCGGTTCTTCAGCGCCGCCTCCACGTACCAGGGCATGCCGATCTTCCCGGCCTTGGTCTGGTCCTCCTCCTCGTCGGTGAAGGCGGTGATCCGGTAGCTGTCGAACATCCACTCGCCGTCGACGTCCGGGGCGGCCAGCAGCGCGGCCGGCCCGTGGCACAGCGCGGCGATGGGCTTGCCCGCACCGTGGGCCAGCCGCAGCACCCGGCCGACCTCGGCGCTGACGGGAAGGTCGGCCATCGACCCGTGGCCGCCGGGGATGAACACCCCGTCGAACGCCAGGATCTGCTCGTCGGTCAGTTCGGCCAAGTTGCCAGGGTGGATCATGCTCGGCAGCTTGGCCAGCATGCCGGCCGCCTGCTGCGAGTTGTCCTGGCTGTCCCGCCACACTTCGTCCCGGAGCTGCCTGATCCGCTCGGCGGGCAGCCGGCTCGTCACCGTGTCGTCATCGGCGAGCACCTCGATGAAGTCGAGGTTGTGCTGCCAGGCCCGGTGGGCCGGGGCCTCGGCCGCCTGCCGGGCCGCGGCCGGTTCCAGGCCGGCCTCCAGCAGAGCAAGGTAGACCCGTCGGAGCGCGATCAGGTTCAGCTCGGCGAAGTGGGTGAAGGTCACCCGCACGCGATCGGGGTGATAGGCGAACCGGCGCAGCACCGAGAACATGAAGTCCTCGTCCACCTGGGGGTAGTGGAAGAATGGTTCCAGGCCCCAGGGATCCGGCACCGGCACCCGCCCGTCGGGGGTGACGATCACGACATCGGCGCCGGCGCCGGTGAACGCCTCGTACGGTTTGCGGACCTCTTCGGCCCGGTAGCCGGTCAGATGATCGTTACCGTCCGCCAACTTGATCGTCCGCGCGCTGGACACGATCATCAGCAGCTTGGCCATCCGAGCTCCCGTGGCAACGAAGGTGCGTAATCGCCCGCTGCTGGCGAAAAATTATCAGTTGTCAACCTACTGCACGGAATCGGACTTTTACAGGTCACCGCCCCGGGTGATCTGCGCCGGGACGGTCAGGGCCGTCAGGGCGGTCAGGGCCGCCCGGCCCCTGGCACCTCGACCGGCAGCGTGAGGATCTGCCCGGTCCGCGGCCCGCGGGCCAGCCGTTCGAGGTTGGCCGGGGCGCCGTCGGCCGGGTGCCACTCGGCCGTGCAGATGAACAGCGTCCGCCGGCCCGGCCCGCCCAGCATGAGCGCGAACGGCGCCCGGTTCTCCGCCAGCCGACTTCCGAGCCGTCGGCAACCTGGTCGAAGTGGTCGAACTCAGGGTCCGGCCGAACAACTTCTAGCGCTGGCCGGGCGCGCCCGGCCAGCCGAGGGGAGCCGCGTCGCTCGCCTAGGGCCTTCGCGGCGCCCCGGTCGTCCCGCGCACCACCAGGTGCGGCGGCACCACCACCTCCCGCCCCTGGACCGGCCGCCCCTCGATCCGGTCGATGGCCCGCTGCACGGCCAGGTCGGTCAGCGCCCCCGCGTCCTGGGCGACCGTCGTCAGCCAGACGTGCCTCAGCCGGGCGATGCTGCTGTCGTCGTAGCCGACCACGCTGATGTCGCCCGGCACGTCGAGGCCGGACCGGCGCAGCGTGTCGAGCACGCCGGCCGCCGAGCGGTCGTTGAACACGGTCACCGCGGTCGGTGGGTCGGTCAGCAGGTCCCGGGCGGCGGCGGTGCCGTCGTCGTCGCGCGGACCGCCCGGCAGCACCCGGATCTCCGCCTCCAGGCCGTGGCGGCGCATGGCCTCGATATAGCCGCGGCGCCGGGCGGCCGAGCTCAGGGCGCGGGCGCCGTCGATGTGGGCGATCCGCCGGTGGCCGAGTTCGACCAGATGATCGACGGCCTGGTGCAGGCCCCGGCGGTCGTCGGTGCGGATCACGTCGACGGCCGGGGCGCGGATCGGGCGCATCAGCACCACCGTCGGCATCCGGGCGGCCAGATCGGCCAGCTCGCGCACCGATTCGCTGTGGCTGAGCAGGATCAGCGCCTCGCAGCGGTCCTGGAGCAGGCTGCCGATGGCCCGGTGCTCGTCCCGGCCGGGCGTGAACGCGCTCAGCGTCAGCTCGTAGCCCGCCCGCCCGGCGGCGTCGTAGAGCCCGGTGACCACGTCGCCGTGGAAGGCGTCCTGGACCCCGAACACCACCCCCAGCAGCCGGCTGCGGTCGCTGCGCAGCAGCCGGGCCCGGCGGTCGGGCCGGTAGCCGAGCCGTTCGGCCGCCGCCAGCACCCGGGCCCGGTTGGCGGGGCTGGCGCCCGGTGCGTCCCGCATGACGATCGAGACCAGCGCGGTCGACACCCCGGCGGCCGCGGCCACGTCAGCCAGGGTGGTCCGCCGCTGCCCGGTGCGCATCTGCGGGATTGTACTCACCGATCGCGACCCGCCACAGAGGCCGCGCCGTCGCGGGCGACCGCGCCCGCCGGTTCCGTCCCTTCGGCCACCGGCCGACGCCGATCGAGACGGAAGCTGACCGCGGCCAGCACCAGCCCGACCGCGCCGAGCCCGACCCCGATCCAGGCCGGGGACAGATACCCGAGGCCCTGCCCGATGGCCAGGCTGCCGAGGGCCGCCCCGATGCTGTTGGCCAGGTTGGTGGCCGACTGGTTGACCGCCGCCCCCATCAGCTGGGCACCCGGCGCCACCTCGATGAGCCGGGTCTGCAGGGCCGGGGCCAGGAACAACGCGGCCAGGCCGACCACGAACGCGCACCCCAGCAGGCCGGCCGGGGAGCGGGCCAGCGTCGCGTAGGCGGCCGAGGCCACGATCAGCGCGGCGAAGCCGCCGAGCATGGCCCGCCGCAGCCCGCGGTCGGCCGCCAGCCCGCCCAGCAGGTTGCCGGCCGTCATCCCGACCCCGGCCGCGACCAGCACCCAGGGCACGGCCGAAGCCGGCAGCCCCGCCACCGCGGTGGTGACCGGGGCGATGAAGCTGTAGGCGGCGAAGAACCCGGCGAAGCCGATCGTGCCGATCAGCGCCACCAGCCACACCTGTGGGGTCCGGAACGCGCGCAGCTCCGCCCGCGGCGACCCGCCCGGCCCGGCTCGCCCGGCCGGCACGGTGGCCAGCACGGCCGCCGTCGCCAGCGCGAACAGCGCGGCGATGACCAGGTAGGCGACCCGCCAGCTGGTGGCCTGGCCGAGCGCGGTGACCAGCGGCACGCCGGCCACGGTGGCCACGGTCAGCCCGCCCAGCACGACCGCGTAGCCCTTGGCCCGGTTACCGGGCCCCAGCAGCGAGGCGGCCACCATCCCGGCCGCCCCGAAGTAGGCGCCGTGCGGCAGCCCGGCCACGAACCGGGCCGCCAGCACCAGGCCGAACGTCGGCGCCACGGCGGTCAGCGCGGTCGCCACCACGAACAGCCCCAGCAACCCGGCCACCAGCCGTTTACGGGGCACCCGGGCACTGACCGCCGCGATCGTCGGCGCCCCGACCACCACCCCGAGCGCGTAGGCGGTGATCAGCCAGCCCGCGTGCGCCACCGCCAGCGGCGACGACCGGGCCCAGGTGCCCGGCAGCAGCCCGTGGGCCACCTCCGGCAGCAGCCCCATCAGCGCGAACTCGGTCAGCCCGATCGCGAACCCGCCCAGCGCGAGGGCGGCCAGCGCACCCCGGCGCCGTCCAGCACTCAGCTCTTCCATCACCCCAAGCTATAACGTTCTAAGCACAAACCTAGAACGTTCTAAGCCGCCGAGGCTGCTGATGCCCGCGCCCGCTTTCCCTCTCATCTCCCGTGACCGGCCAGCACCCCGCCGTACTTCGCTCCCCGCTCCGGCCCTGGTCCCGCTCACCGCCGACACCGCCGTCCAAGCTGCCCCGCCACACCACGCCGCCCCGCTCCGTGCCGCCCGCCGTCCCGAGCACCCCGCGCCCCGCCGCCTGCCGCCGCGCCGTGCCGCCCGCCGTCCCGAGCTACCCCACCCCGCGCCGCCTGCCCGGCCGCGCCGAGCCGCCCCGCTCCGCAGAGCCGCACCCTGTGCGCTCCGCAGCGGCCACCGCCCTCACCCGCTTGACCTTTTTAGCTATAGACATTAGCTTAAAGCTATACGAGTTAGCTTCTAGCTAGTTCAGATAGCTTGAAGAGGAGACCATGATGACCGAGTTTCTCGACATCGAGGGCGGCCGGATCGCCTACGACGTCACCGGTGAGGGCCCGCTGATCGTGCTCGCCCACGGCATCGGCGACCGCCGCCAGGTGTACCGGTTCCTGGCTCCCGAGCTGGTCAAGGCCGGTTTCCGGGTGGCCGCGGCCGACATGCGCGGGCACGGCGAGTCGAGCCTGGGTGACTGGAAGTCGATCTCCCGCACCGACGTGGCCGGCGACCTGGTCGCGCTGATCCGGCACCTGGGCGGCCCGGCCGTCGTCGTCGGGCAGTCGCTGGCCGGCGGGTCGGCCACGATCGCCGCCGCGACCGCCCCCGATCTGGTCAGCGGCATCGTCGAGATCAACCCGTTCACCCGCAAGGTGCAGTACAAGCTGGGCAGCATGCTGCGGATCCGGCGCTACCGGCGCGGCACGCTGCTGATGGGCGGCGTGGCCGCCCTGCACAGCATGAAGGACTGGTTCCGCTACCTGGACCTGGCCTACCCGGAAAAGCCCGCCGACTACGCGGCCTACATGGCGGCGCTGCAGGCCAAGCTGTCCGAGCCGGGCCGGATGGCCGAGTTCCTCAAGACCCTCAAGACCTCCCCGGCCGACGCGGGCGACTCGCTGCCCCGCATCTCGTGCCCGGCCCTGGTCATCATGGGCACCGAGGACCCCGACTTCGCCGACCCCCAAGCCGAGGGGGAGGGGATCGTGGCCGAGATGCCGGCCGGTCTCGGCGCGGTCGCGCTGATCAAGGGGGGCGGGCACTACCTGCACGCCGAGCGGCCCGACGAGGTCGCCGCGCTCATCATCAGCTTCGTCCGTGAGCGCGTCGCCCGTGCCTAGGGCGGGCCTCAACACCGACCGGGTGGTCACCGCGGCGGCCGACCTGGCCGACGAGGTCGGGCTCGGCCAGCTCACGCTGGCGGCCCTGGCCGCCCGGCTCGGTGTGCGCCAGCCGTCGCTGTACAAGCACGTGGCCAGCCTCGACGCCCTCAAGCGGCTGATCTCCATGCGCGCCAAGGCCGAGTTCGCCGACGTGCTGGGCCGGGCCGCCATCGGCCGGACCCGCGACGACGCGCTGGTCGCGATGGCCTACGCCTGGCGCAGCTGGGCGCTGGAGCACCCCGGCCGTTTCCAGGCGGGCGAGCGGGGCGCGGCCCCCGGCGACGTCGAGCACGAGGAGCTGTCCCGGCGGACCATCGCGGTGATGGTCGCGGTGATGGGCGGCTACGGCCTCGACGGCGACGACGCGGTCGACGCGATCCGAACCTGCCGGTCCGCCCTGCACGGGTTCGTCTCGCTGGAGGCCGACTACGGCTTCGCCTTCCCGCAGAACATCGACCGCAGCTTCGACCGCCTGGTCCGCGCGCTGGTTCTCGCCGTATCCAACTGGACCGAGGTGTCGGCGCCCGCCCGCCCGCAGGCGCCGGTCCGGTGAACCAGGCCATCGCCTGGACCACCTTCGCCGGCGCCTGGCGGCTGGTGGCGGCGATGCTGGCCGTCGCCGTGCTCAGCCCCGATGACCTCCGCCAGGACCTGGCCCGCAAGGCCACCGCCACCGCTGCCCTCTACACCCCCTGACCGGCCGGGGCCGCTCCCAGAGGATCCTGGACCACATGAGCAGCGAGGACGACCAGGCCAGCCAGACCAGCGCAGGCGTCTTCGGCCGCCTCACCAGCTACGGCGACCTCGGCTTCAGCCGGTTCATCCGCCGGGCGTTCCTGAACTCGGCCGGTCTCGACGACGAGGACCTGGCCCGGCCGGTGGTCGGCATCGTCAACACCACCTCCGACTTCACCACCTGCCACCGGGAGATGCCGCAGCTCATCGAGGCGGTCAAGCGCGGCGTGCTCGAGGCGGGCGGCATCCCGTTCGTGTTCCCGGTGATGTCGCTGGGCGAGATCCTCACCAACCCGACCACGATGCTGTTCCGGAACCTGATGGCGATGGAGCTGGAAGAGCAGCTCACCTCCCAGCCGATGGACTCGGTGGTCCTGCTGGGCGGCTGCGACAAGACCGTGCCGGCCGAGCTGATGGCGGCCGCCTCGGCCGACCTGCCCGCTATCCAGCTGGTGGTCGGGCCGATGACGGTCGGCGACTACCAGGGCGAACGGCTGGGGGCGTGCACCGACTGCCGCCGGATGTGGACCGAGTACCGCAGCGGCCGGGTCGGCGAGCAGGAGATCGCGCAGATCAACGCCGAGCTGGCCCCGTCGGCCGGCACCTGCATGGTCATGGGGACCGCCTCCACCATGGCCTGCGTGGTCGAGGCGATGGGGATGTCGCTGCCGTTCGCGGGCACCGCCCCGTCGGTGTCGTCGCAGCGGCTGCGCATCGCGGCCGCGACCGGCCGCCAGGCGGTGGAGCTGGCCCGCTCCGGCCGCCGGCCGTCGGAGGTGATGACCGGGGCCGCGTTCCGGAACGCGATCATCGTGCTGGCCGCGATCGCCGGTTCCACCAACGCCGTCATCCACCTGACCGCGATCGCCCGGCGGCTCGGGCTCGACATCGGCCTCGACGACTTCCACGACATCGCCCAGCAGATTCCGGTGCTGGTCAACTGCAAGCCGGCCGGCGCCAACTACCTGCCCGACCTGCACCGCGACGGCGGGGTCCCGGCCCTGCTCAGGGCGCTGGAAGACGTCCTCGACCTCGACGTGCTCACGGTCACCGGTAAGACGCTGCGGGACCAGCTGGCCGCCGCCGACGGCCCGCAGGATTACCAGGACACCATCCGCACCCTGGACGATCCGCTCCAGGGACCCGGCGCGCTGGTCACCCTGTACGGATCGCTGGCCCCCGACGGCGCGGTGATCAAGGCGGCCGCCGCCTCCCCGCACCTGATGGTGCACGAGGGCGTTGCCCACGTCTTCGACTCACTGGAAGAGGTCGAGGCCACCCTGGACGATGAAAGCCTCCAGCTGACCCCCGAGCACGTGCTGATCATGCGCAACATCGGGCCGGTGGGGGCGGGCATGCCGGAAGCCGGGTCGATCCCGGTCCCCAGGTACCTGGCCCGCCAGGGCGTCCGCGACATGGTCCGCATCTCCGACGGCCGGATGAGCGGCACCGCCTACGGGACGATCGTGCTGCACGTCAGCCCGGAGGCGGCCGTCGGCGGCCCGCTGGCGCTGGTCCGCACCGGCGACCGGGTCCGCCTCGACGTCCCCGGCCGCACCGTCGACCTGCTGGTCGACGAGGCCGAGCTCGCCCGTCGCCGAGCCGCCCTGGCGCTGCCGAGCCCCCCGGCCCGCGGCTGGCGGCGCCTGTACGCGACCACCGTCAACCAGGCCGCCCAGGGCGCCGACCTCGACTTCCTCCGCTGACCGAGGCGGTCTGGTCAGCCTAGTGGGAGATTTTCCAGAGGTAGGTGCGGCCGTGGTGGTCGGCGGCCGCCAGCGTGTTATCTGGCGTCCCCCCGAACTCGAATTCCGTGCACCCGAGTTCGTAGTACTCAGCAATCCGGTCGGCGATCTCCTCTTAGCTGCCGACCAGCACCGGCGCGGACCCGGAGCGGATCAGCATCGGCCCCAGCCACAGGTTGAGCGAGACCACGAAGTTGTCCCTGCCGCCGGTCAGCGTGCCCAGCAGCCGCTGGCCCGCACCGTTACTGCGGCGGGCGCTTACGGTACGCGAACGCCACGTTGATGGCGCCGATAATGACCCAGATCAGGGCCATCAGCGTCACGGCCGCGAAGCCGGGTGATCCTTTGATGACGATCGCGGTGATCAGCAGCGCGAACAGCACCGACCCGAGCCCGAGGATGAGTCCCTGGCGCCCCGCCTGGTCGCCCCGCTCGGCCCGGATCGCGCGCTGTTCGGCCCGGACCATGCGCCGGGCCCGGCGCCGCTGGTGCCGGCACCCCGCGTACCGGTCGAGCTGGGTCAGCAGGCGGCTGTCGACCTCGGCGGCCACCCGGTTGTCGATCTCGGCCGCGATCCGCTGGTCGATCTCCGCCCCGATCCGTTCGACCAGTCCTTCGGCCAGCGCCTGGTCGTAGCCGGGCCCGAGGTCCTGCAACGCGGCCGCCGAGGCGGCAATCTCCGTCTGCCGATCTTCGGCCATCTCGCCCTCCGAGTCGTCCGTCCGCCGTTGCGGCCAACGCTACGAACCCGGGACGGCGCGGAGAATGCGGCTAACCTCCGTTCGATACTGCGGTTTTCCCTACCTGACCGGCGGGCAGCGGTTGGCTCCCAGCAGCCGGGCCACCTTGCCCGCCACCACCGGCTACTCATGCCGTGGCTCAATTAACTGTGGGTATGCCCAGCTCACGAGCCTGCGGCCAGGAAAGCGCGCGCCTGCTGCTGGACGTCGGCGGCGTCCGGGTGCGCGTAGAACGCCAGGTGGGTGCCGCGGTCCATCACCAGCAGACGGCTGTCCGGCAGCGCCTGCTGGGCCGAGTAGCTGAAGTCGATCGCCACGTCGGTGTCCGCGTCTCCGTGGATCAGCAGCACCGGGCAGCGAACCCGATCGAGCTCCAGTGAGTCGATCCGGCCGAAGTTCCGCACGTCGTTTTCCCAGCCCGCCTTGCGATTGGCTGTCCGGCCGACCGTTTTTGAAAAGGCCAGGACCGCCGCTCGCTGGTCCGGGTTGGCCAGGACCCCCGCGGTCAGCGCCTTCAGTTCGTCGCCGCGGACCGAGCCCTCACTTTCCAGCGCGCCCCCGACCACCTGGCCCGGTGCGCGGCGGGCGAGAAACTCGATCAGCCACTGGCCGGGACGGCTCCCGAACATGAACCGGTCCGTCGCCGTCGGCCGGGGCGCCACCCAGCGGGAGCTGAGGGCGGCCAGCGCGATCAGCGCCGCCACCCGCTGGGGATGGCAAACCGCCAGCCGGTAGGCGGACGGCCCGCCGCCCGACCACGCGAACACGCCGGCCCGGTCCACGCCCAGCGTGCCGAGGACCGCCGCCAGCAGGTCGGCCTCGTGGTCGATGGAGGTGCCGGGCCCGAGCGGCGTCCCGAGGTAACCCGGGCGCGACAGCGCGATCGTCCGGAACCGGTCCGCGGGCAGGAAGCGGCCCATGGCCCGGGCCGCGTCGACCCCGCCCGGGCTGCCGTGCAGCACGAGGACGGGCGTTCCGGAGCCGTGCACCTCGACCTCGACCGCCCCGGCCGGGGTAGTGATGATCTTCGCAGCTTCAGCGAGAGGCACAGCCTGAATACTAACGCAGTGTGGACTGCATTAGTATCGGCCCACGCCCGGGAAGTACTCGATACCGAATGGCAGCAGGTTGATCCGAGGTGGGGCGCCGGCCAGCAATCGCGCCAGTGCCTCCCCGATGGCGGCCGAGTGCTTGAACCCGTGACCCGAGCACGGTGAGGCGATCAGGACGTTGTCGTGCTGCGGATGCCGGTCAATGATGAACCGGCTCTGCGGAGCCATGGTGTACCAGCACCGCGCCGCCTTGACCACCGATCGCCGGAGCGGCAGTCGGCCAGCAACGTAGTGATCGAACATGGCGAGCGAATCCTCGGCGGTGATTACTCGATCCGGCTCGTCTGGGTCACCCGTCGAACTGTGCTGCTCGGTGGCCACCTTCAGGCCGCCGCCGGGGCCGTCAATGGCCGGGAACCCGTAGAACATATCGCCCTCGGCCGACCCGAACGCCCATACGAATGCCGGCATTTTGGCGGCCGTCATCGACTCGGTCCAGCTGTCGAGCGCAAACCAATGAAGAGCTTGCGGGTAGACGGTGCACAACCGCGAAATGTCGGCGCTTCCAGCCAGTTCGCCCACCCAGGGTCCGGCCGCGATGACGGCCTGGCCGGCGCTGTACATTGCCCTGTCGGTTTGGACCGTGACGCCACTGGACGTTGCGTCGACGCGGATCGCGCGTTCGTTGCGCTGGATCAGCGTGCCCTTGTGCCCGCGGGCGAGCTCCAGCTGAGCCGCGACCGCCGCCTCGGGCCGTACGAAGCCACCCTCCGGCTCGTAATAGCCACGATGCTCTTCGTTGAGATGGAACTGCGGGAAACGCGACCGGATCTCATCCCCTGAAATTACTTCGTGCTCAATCTCGAAGTTTTGGGCGATCGCCACTGTTTTGTTGAGGAAGTCGGCGGCGCCGTGCTGGCTGCTACCAGCGATCGAATCGGCCTCCAGGATCAGGCAGCCGCAGGCGGTGAACAATTCGGTCTGGGCGGCCGCCTCGATTTCGCGCCAGATCTCGTGCGACCGCGAAACCAGCGGGACAAACTCTTCGCCCTCACCGGTGGCCCGGCGCGTGATCCGCGTATCGCCGTGCGTGGATCCCAGCGCATGCGGCGGTGAGAACCGGTCAATTCCAGTGACGGTGAGGTCGAATTTGGCCAACTGATAAATGGTCGCGCTGCCCACCGCGCCCAGCCCGACGATGACCACGTCAGCTGTCTGCGTCCCCATGGCGCCGATTGTAAGCAGCAGGCCGCCAATACACCCCGACCGGACAACGAGAGCGGGCGACGGTAATCGAAACCGCATGACCAGCTTGGAAGGCTGGGGCTCTACCATTGAGCTACGCCCGCGAGGCCGCCAGCTGCCTGGCCGCCTCCCGTAGGGTACCGTCCCGGCCGGGTCATCGCACCGGCCGGCGCCGCGGCTCATGATCCATCTCAGGCCTTTGTCATCTGGTGACAAGGTGACCACCGATTGCTGCTATTCGCGACATCGATGGTCATAGGCCGGCAAAAGCGCGTGACACCAGGGCTTCCGAGGACGTAGCGTCAGCACAAGTACGCAGGCGTACTTCAGGTTTCTCATCAAGGGGTGAGCGGGGTGCTGAAGCTAGCCGAGCCGGCCAAGCTCCCGGGGCCCGCCCCGGCCGTCAGCGCCGCGGGCACCGGCTGGCCGGTGCTGCCTGCCCAGCTCAGCGCCATGCTGCGGAAAGAGTGCCCGGCCTCGGTGGCTGAGATCCTCACCGTCATCCAGGACGAGGTCGCCGAGTACACCCGGCCCCTCGACCCGGCCTACGTGCACAGGCTGGGACGCGCGGTCGAGCACGCCGTCCGCACGTTCATCGAACGGGTGGCCGCCCCGGCCGCCGCCACCCCGGCCGCCGCCCCGGACGCCACGACCGCGATCCTGGCCGAATTCCGGGCGATCGGCGCGGCCGAGGCCCGCGAGGGCCGCAGCCTCGAGCCGCTCCAGTCGGCGCTGCGGCTGGGCGCCCGGGTCGGCTGGCGGCGGCTGTGCGCGGTCGCCGCCCGGCAGGGCCTGGACATGCTGGCGCTGGGCCGGGTCGGCGAGGCCATCTTCGTCTATCTGGACGAGCTGGCGGCCGCCTCATCTCAGGGCTACCTGGACGCGCGGGCCGAGTTCGCGGGGGAGCGGGAACGTCGTCGCCGGCGTCTGCTCGACCTGATCCTGGCCGACCCGCCCGCGGGCGCCGACGCGGTCGCCGAGGCGGCCCGGGCGGCCGGCTGGGCCCTCCCGGACCGGATCGCCGTCGTCGCCCTCGGCGACCAGCAAACCACCGCCGGCGCCCAGGACGACGTCACCCCATCCGGGCCCCCGCCCACGCCGGACCTGCCCCCCGACGTGCTGATCGACTGGTCGCGCCAACAGCCGTGCCTGCTGATCCCCGACCCGGATCGCCACGGCCGGATCGCGGCCGTCAGCCGGGCGCTGGAGGGCTGGGCGGCGGCCATGGGGCCGGTGCAGTCGCTTGACCGGGCCGCCGCCTCGCTGCACTGGGCCCGCCGGGCGCTCGGCCTGGCCGAACGGGGCATCATCGACCGCCCCGGCCTGATCCGCGGCGACGAGCACCTGGCGGCGCTGCTGATCTTCGCCGATGAGGAGCTGACCGGCGCGCTGCAGGCTGCCCGGCTGGCCCCGCTGGAACGGCTGCGGCCCGCCCAGCAGGACCGGCTGGCCGAGACGCTGCTGATCTGGCTGCAGCACGGGTGCAACGCCAACGAGGTCGCGGCCCAGGTTCACGTGCACCCGCAGACCGTCCGCTACCGGCTGCGCCAGGCCGATGACCTGTTCGGCGACCAGCTGCGCGACCCGGACCGCCGCTTCGAGCTGGAGATCGCCCTGCGCGCCCGCCAGCTGCTCCGCCCCTCGGCCCGCTGACGCCGGCCGTGCGCCCCCGCCCCGCCGCGCGCACGTTTTCAAAAATTATTTAACGACAAGTGTCTGGACTCGCGCGCAAACGTGCCCCTTCGACGTGTCTCGGTTCAGCTTGCTCCGCGTGGCGGATTGAATACCAATTTGCGGCAACCGATGCTGGTCCCTGGCAGTCTTAGTGGTTGCGTGTGCATTCGGATTCCTGGCCTGGGGGCTCCGGCACGCTGAGGAAGGGGCTTAATGAGCGACCGCAAGCCGCGACCGCCCAAAGCCGTTATCTCCCGTCGCGTCCTGCTGGCGGCCGGGGGACTGGTGGTGCTCGGCGAGTTCATCGCCGGCGAGGGTTCCGGCGGGGCCAACGACGCGCGGACCACCGCCAGCAAAGCGCGGGCGTCCGGTTCGGCCAGCGACCCCGGCAGCCCGGCCGCCAGCCGCGCCTCTGCGGCCCCGCACGCCAGCCCCACCCAGGCCCCGGGCAGCACGCTGCCCACCTCGACCCCGAGCGACGTGTCCTCCTCGTCGGCGGCCGCCACACCGGCCACCACACCCACCGAGACCGAGAAGCCGGCCACCGCCGCCAAGGGCAAGCCGCCGCAGCCGCAGTTCTACATCGACGACGGGCCCAAGACGATCGCGCTGACCATCGACGACGGCCCCAGCTCGATCTACACCCCGCAGATCCTCAGCCTGCTGCAGCGGTACAAGGTCACCGCGACGTTCTCGATGATCGGCACCGCGGTGGCGGCCGACCCGGGGCTGGCCCGCGAGGTGGCGGCGGCCGGGCACAAGATCGTCAACCACACCTGGACCCACGCCAACCTGCCCGCGCTGAGTGCGACCGAGATGGCCATGCAGATCAACAAGGCCAACGACGAGATCCAGAAGGCGACCGGCCGCCACCTGGACATGTTCCGGGCGCCCTACGGAGCCTGGTCGACGGCCGTACTCGAGCACTGCCAGCAGGTCAAGCTGACTCCGCTGGACTGGTCGGTCGACCCGCGCGACTGGGCCCGGCCGGGGGTCAGCGAGATCGTCAGCAACATCATGAAGTACACCAAGACCGGGTCGATCATCCTCGAGCACGATGGCGGCGGTAACCGGGCCGAGACGGTGGCCGCGCTCACGATCGCGATCCCCGAGTTGCTGGCGGCCGGCTACCGCTTCCGCACCCCTTGACGTGCGGCCGGTTACCGCTTCCGCCCGCCCGGGCGCCGTTCGGCACTAGACTTCGGCTTGTCGCGGGCTGTAGCGCAGCTTGGAAGCGCACTGGCTTTGGGTGCCAGGGGTCGCGGGTTCAAATCCCGCCAGCCCGACCGCGTGCTCCGCTTACGGCCGCAAGGCGGTCGTAAATGTGTTCGACTGGCCGGACCCGCTGTGCGAGGCTTCGGCCATGGACAGCTCCCGCTACCTCCAGTCCCTGGACGCTGATTTCACCCTGCTGCGCACGGCCGCCCACGCGGCCGGCCTGGACGCGCCGGTGCCCTCCTGTCCCGGCTGGACCGTGACCGACCTGGTCCGCCACGTGGCCGAGGTATACCTGCACAAGACCCTGGCCATGCAGCTGGGCGAGTTCCCGGGGGACTGGCCCCCGAATTTCGAGGGCCAGCCGCCGCTGGAGCTGCTGGACCACACCTACGCGGGCCTGGTCGAGGAGCTGACCACCCGCGGGCCCGACGCCCCCGCCCCGACCTGGTACAAACCCGAGCCGACGGTGTCGTTCTGGTTCCGCCGGATGGCCCAGGAGACCGTCATCCACCGCATCGACGCCGAGCTGGCCGCGCGAGCGGTCACCGGCCAGGCGGTCAGCCCGATCCCGGACGACATCGCCGCCGACGGCGTCGGCGAGGTGCTGATCCGCTTCCTCGGCTACGGCTCGAGCACCTGGCCCGAGGAGTTCGCCGCGCTCAAAGGCCCGCGCCTCGAACGCCCCGGCGGCGACGATACGGTGCTGGTCGAGACGGCCAACGTCAGCTGGACGGTGTCTCCCCGCCCCGATCACGTCGACGTCCACACCGGAACCGACGGCGACGTCCACGCGGTCGTCGGCGGCGACCCCGCCCCGCTGCTGACCTGGCTCTGGGGCCGGGGCGAGGAGGGCGTCTGGTGGACCGGAGATCAAGCCTGGGCCGACTACCTCCGCCGCCTCCTCGTCGCCACCACCCAGTGACGGCCAGCCGCCACCACCCAGTGACGGCCAGCCGCCACCAACCAGTAACGACCTACGGTCAGTGGACCATCCGGCCCGCCAGCCGCTGGCGGGCCGAGGGTTCATGCAGCAGCGGACCGGACGTTCGCAGCAGGAACTCCGCGTAGGTGTCGGGCGCCTCATCCGGTCTCGGCAGGGTCAGATCGTAGGCGAGCCGCCGGATGGTGAGCAGCCGCTGGGCCGCGTTGCACTCGGAGATGATTTCCCTGATTCGGCGTGCCACTTTCATGCTTCCAGCTTGCCGTCCGCCCACCACCGCCGACAGTGGCAGGAAGGACATATCACGATGACATCCTGCCAAACAGGACGCATACTCGAGCCATGCTGAACAACGTGGCGGTGGTCGCCCTCGACCGCATCGAGGCGTTCGAGCTGGGCGTGGTGTGTGAGGTGTTCGGGCTGGACCGGTCGGACGACGGGCTGCCGGTCTACGACTTCGCGGTGGTGGCCGGGGAGCCGGGGCCGATCCGCTGCAACGCCGGCTTCACCATCACCGCCCCCTACGACCTCAGCCGCCTGGAGGAGGCCGACCTGATCGCGGTGCCGGCCGTCTCCGACCGGCGCCTGGGCGACCCGCAGCGGATCCCGGGCCTGTCCCCGCACCCGCTCCCGCCCGACCGGTTCCTGCCCGAGCTGCTGGCCCGCGGCCCGGCCGAGACCGGCCGGTTCCCCGAGGACCTGCTGGACGCGCTGCGCCGGGCGGTCGACCGCGGGGCGTGGGTGGTCAGCGTCTGCAGCGGCGTGTTCATCCTCGGCGAGGCGGGCCTGCTGGACGGGCGCCGCTGCACGACCCACTGGCGGCACGCGGCCGAGCTGTCCCGCCGCTACCCGCGCGCGATCGTCGACCCGCACGTGCTCTACGTGGACGAGGAACCGATCATCACCAGCGCCGGCACCGGGGCCGGTATCGACGCCTGCCTGCACCTGGTGCGCAAGGTGCAGGGCTCGCGGGTGGCGAACGGCATCGCCCGCCGGATGGTAGTGCCCCCGCACCGGGAGGGCGGCCAGGCCCAGTACATCAACCGGCCGCTGGGGGAGTCGCCCAGCGGCAGCCTGGCCCCGATCCTGGACTGGATGGCGCTGCACCTGGACCAGCCGCTGTCCGTGGCCGACCTGGCCGACCGGGCCCACATGTCGCCGCGCACGTTCGCCCGCAAGTTCACCCAGGAGACCGGGACCACCCCGCTGCGCTGGCTCACCTCCCAGCGGGTGCTGCTGGCCCAGCAGCTGCTGGAGGACACCGACGAGACCGTGGACGCGATCGCCGACCACGCCGGGTTCGGCAACGCGGCCGCCCTCCGGCACCACTTCCGGGCCTGGCGGGACACCACCCCGGACGCCTACCGGCGGCTGTTCCGCGGCCCCGATCAGGTCGCCGAGCGCGAGCCCGTCCCCGTCGGCTGACGGGAACCCCTTCCCGTCGGCTGACCCGGTAGGCTAGCGGCTTAACGCGTGGTGGCGGTTGCCGCCCGCGATGACCTGAGTTCCCGCGTTCCCGGTCGCGTCGCGTACGACACGGCAGGCGGTGGAGGGAACCACGCAGGGGACACAAGGAGTAGTGACGCCGACGTGAAGACTGACGTCGAGGAACTGAGCCCGACACGCGTCAAGCTGACCGTGGAGGTGCCGTTCGACGAGCTGCAGCCCAGCATCGACAAGGCCTACCGCGAGGTGGGCCGCCAGGTGCGCATCCCCGGCTTCCGGCCGGGCCGGGTACCCGCGCGGATCATCGACCAGCGGGTCGGCCGCGCCCCCGTGCTGGAACAGGCCGTCAACGACGCGCTGCCGGAGCTCTACGGCAAGGCGGTCCAGGAGCAGGAGCTCTACGCGCTGGGCCAGCCCGAGGTGGAGATCACCGCCCTGGACGACGGCAAGGAGCTGTCGTTCACGGCCGAGGTCGACGTCCGGCCCAAGATCGAGCTGCCCGAGCTGGACACCCTGTCGGTGACGATCGACAACGCCAAGGTCACGCCGGACGACGTCGAGGAGTACCTCAGCTCGCTGCGTGAGCGGTTCGCCTCGCTCAAGGGGGCCGACCGCCCGGCCGAGAGCGGTGATTTCGTCTCCATCGACCTGTCCGCCACCGTGGACGGCGAGTCGGTCGACGACGCCCAGGCCAGCGGCCTGTCCTACGAGGTCGGCAGCGGCTCGATGCTGGAGGGCCTGGACGACGCGGTGACCGGCATGTCGGGCGGCGACACCAAGACGTTCAGCACCGAGCTGGCGGGCGGTGACCACGAGGGCGAACAGGCCGAGGTGACCGTGACCGTGCACAGCGTCAAGGTCAAGGAGCTGCCCGACTTCGATGACGACTTCGCCCAGCTGGCCAGCGAGTTCGACACGATCGGCGAGCTCCGGGCCGACACCCGCACCCGGCTCGAGGCGGCCAGGCAGCAGCAGCAGGCCGGGCAGGTCCGCGACCGGGCCGTCGAGGCCCTGCTGGACCAGGTCGAGGTGCCGCTGCCGGACAGCGTGGTGGCCGACGAGGCGCACCGGATGCAGCACCAGATGCAGGACCAGATCCAGGCGGCCGGGGCCGACTGGGACACCTACCTGCAGATCGTCGGCAAGTCCCAGGAGGAGTTCACCGCCGACCTGGACGAGCAGGCCCGCCGCAGCGTGAAGACCAGCCTGGTGCTGGACCAGCTCGCGCGCCAGGAGGACCTCGGGGTCGACGACGCCGAGCTGTCCTACTTCGTGACCCGGCAGGCCGAGGCCATGGGGGTCGCCCCCGAGGTGCTGGCCCGCCAGCTGGCCGAGGCCGGCCAGATCGGCGCGGCCGCGGCCGAGGTGCTGCGGGGCAAGGCGGTGGCCCGGCTGGCCGACCAGGTCCAGGTCAAGGATGAGGACGGCAACGACGTCAGCTACGCCACGCTGATCGGGGCCGACCAGGCCGAGGAGGAGGCCGCGGAGGTCATCGCCGAGGCTGAGGTCGACGCCGCCGCTGGCGCCGACGGCGCCGCCGGGGACATCGACGAAGCCGTCGCCGGCGATGAGGCGGTGGCCGAGGCCGAGGACGTCGTCGAGGCCCAAGAGGCCGCCACCGCCCCCGCCGACGACGAGGCCGCGGCCGAGAAGACGCCGGCCAAGACCCGCGCCCGCTCCAAGAGCGCGACCAAGAAGTCCTGAGCGTTCACCCGACAGCGAAAACGGTGCTGCCGAGGCATAGACCGACCGGCCCGGCAGCTATCGTCCAAGTCAGAGACGTCGAACGTAATCAAGCGAGGAGAACGCAGTGACCACGCATCCCAACCTGGAGGTGCCGGCGATCGTGCGGGCGACCGCCCAGGAGCTGGCGTCGGCCGCCCCCGTCGCGGCCACCCCGGACGGGGCCGTCCAGCCGTTCGGCGACCAGCTGTTCCAGCGGCTGCTGCGGCACCGGATCGTGTTCCTCGGCCAGCAGGTCGATGACGACCTGGCCAACCGGATCTGCGCCGAACTGGTGCTGCTCGCGGCCGAGGACCCGCGCCGGGACATCAGCCTGTACATCAACTCCCCGGGCGGCTCGGTCAGCGCCGGCCTGGCCATCTACGACATCATGCAGTACGTGCCGAACGACGTGGCCACCTACGTGATGGGCATGGCCGCGTCGATGGCGCAGGTGCTGCTGTGCGCGGGCACGCCGGGCAAGCGTTACGCGCTGCCGCACTCGCAGATCCTGATGCACCAGCCGTCCGGCGGCCTCGGCGGCACCGCCACCGACATCCGGATCCAGGCCGAGCAGATGCTCTACATCAAGCGGACCATGGCCGAGCGGATCGCCTTCCACACCGGCCAGACGATCGAGCAGATCGAGCTGGACTTCGACCGCGACCGCTGGTTCACCGCCGACGAGGCCAAGGACTACGGCTTCGTCGACTCGGTGGTGCGCAGCGCGACCGAGGTGCCCTCGGCCGGTCCCGTCTCATGAGTGAGGGTTTTGAAATGAGCCAGGTGAACGCGGGCGGCTTCCGCCCGGCCGAAGCCCGCTACGTCCTGCCGTCCTTCGTGGAGCGGACGTCGTACGGGGTCAAGGAGATGAACCCGTACAACAAGCTCTTCGAGGAGCGCATCATCTTCCTCGGGGTGCAGATCGACGACGCCTCCGCCAACGACGTGATGGCCCAGCTGCTGACGCTGGAGGCGATCGACCCCGACCGCGACATCACGATGTACATCAACTCGCCCGGCGGGTCGATGACCTCGATGATGGCCATCTACGACACCATGCAGTTCATCCAGCCCGACATCCAGATGTGCTGCATCGGCCAGGCTGCCTCGGCCGCCGCCGTGCTGCTGGCGGCCGGCACCAAGGGCAAGCGGATGGCGCTTCCGAACTCCCGCATCCTGATCCACCAGCCGGCCACCCAGGGCGGCGGCTACGAGCAGGTCAGCGACCTGGAGATCCAGGCCCGGGAGATCATGCGGATGCGCGCGGCGATGGAGGTCATCCTGTCCCGCCACACCGGCCGGGACGAGGAGCTGATCCGCAAGGACATCGAGCGGGACAAGTTCCTGACCGCCGATGAGGCCAAGGAGTACGGCATCATCGACGAGGTTCTGACCACGCTCAAGCGCGGACAGACCGTCTCCGGGGTACTGTCGTCTTAACCGGAGATTTGCCCCTTCCCCGGCACGCCCCTTAAGGGGTTTGATGGTTCTTGCCGTAGGTTCTGACGGACCGGAGGCGGTAACGTCAAAGCCGGGGCGCACGATTTGGCCTGGCGGGACATGTCCGCCGGGACCGGCTTCCACAGCCGTCCCGGCGGCACCATGTAAAGGAGTATCTGGGTGGCACGCATCGGTGACGGTGGCGACCTGCTGAAATGCTCGTTCTGCGGGAAGAGCCAGAAGCAAGTCAAAAAGCTCATCGCCGGACCCGGTGTGTACATCTGCGACGAGTGCATCGATCTCTGCAACGAGATCATCGAGGAAGAGCTGGCCGAGCCGTCCGAAGTCAAGTGGGACAGCCTGCCCAAGCCGCGCGAGATCTTCGAGTTCCTCGACGCCTACGTGATCGGCCAGGACAAGGCCAAGAAGGCGCTCTCGGTCGCCGTGTACAACCACTACAAGCGCGTGCAGTCGGGCGGCGAGCGGCCGGGGGACGACGGGGTCGAGCTGGCCAAGTCGAACATCCTGCTGCTCGGCCCGACCGGCTCGGGCAAGACGCTGCTCGCCCAGACGCTGGCCCGGCTGCTCAACGTGCCGTTCGCCATCGCCGACGCCACCGCCCTGACCGAGGCCGGGTACGTCGGCGAGGACGTCGAAAACATCCTGCTCAAGCTGATCCAGGCGGCCGACTACGACGTCAAGAAGGCCGAGACCGGGATCATCTACATCGACGAGATCGACAAGATCGCCCGCAAGAGCGAGAATCCGTCGATCACCCGCGACGTGTCCGGCGAGGGTGTGCAGCAGGCGCTGCTGAAGATCCTCGAGGGCACCACCGCGTCGGTGCCGCCCCAGGGCGGGCGTAAGCACCCGCACCAGGAGTTCATCCAGATCGACACCACCAACGTGCTGTTCATCTGCGGTGGGGCGTTCGCCGGCCTGGAGAAGATCATCGAGCAGCGGTCCGGCCACAACGGCATCGGCTTCCACGCCGTGCTGCAGGCCCGCAAGGCCGACAACACCGAGGACTCGTTCGCCGAGGTCATGCCGGAGGACCTGCTCAAGTTCGGCATGATCCCCGAGTTCGTCGGCCGCCTGCCGGTCATCACCAGCGTGCACAACCTGGACCGCGACGCGCTGATCTCGATCCTCACTGAGCCCCGCAACGCGCTGGTCAAGCAGTACAAGCGGCTGTTCGAGCTGGACGGCGTGGACCTCGAGTTCACCCCCGACGCCCTCGACGCGATCGCCGACCAGGCCAACCTGCGGGGCACCGGGGCGCGCGGGCTGCGCGCGATCCTGGAGGAGGTGCTGATGTCGGTGATGTACGAGGTACCGAGCCGCAAGGACGTCGAGCGCGTGGTCATCACCCGCGAGGCCGTCCTCGAGCACGTGAACCCGACCCTGGTTCCCCGCGGCGTCAGCAACCGCCGCACCCCCCGCGAAAAGTCCGCGTAGGAGCACATCACAATGCGTGTAGTACAGAGCTGACGAAGGCTCAAGCGCTGGTCCGGAGTCAATAGACTCACCTGTCGTGACCGAGAGCGCTCAGCTTCCCCCGCAGTACGACCCCAGCGAGGTCGAAGGACCGCGCTACGCCTTCTGGGAGAAGGCCGGCTACTTCACCGCCGACCCGGAGCGGGATGCCCCGACGTTCTCGATCGTCATCCCGCCGCCCAACGTCACCGGGGTGCTGCACATCGGTCACGCGCTCGACCACACGATCATCGACACGATCATCCGGCGCCGCCGCATGCAGGGCTACACCGCGCTGTGGCTGCCGGGCATGGACCACGCCGGCATCGCCACCCAGAACGTGGTCGAGCGGGAGCTGGCCAAGGAGGGCCTCAGCCGCCACGACCTCGGGCGCGAGCGGTTCGTCGAGCGGGTCTGGGAGTGGAAGGCCGAGTCGGGCGGCAAGATCCTCGGCCAGATGCGCCGCCTGGGCGACAGCGTCGACTGGACCCGCGAGCGGTTCACGATGGACGCGGGCCTGTCCCGGGCCGTCCAGACCATCTTCAAGCGGCTGTTCGACCAGGGCCTGATCTACCAGGCCGAGCGGATCATCAACTGGTGCCCGCGCTGCCTGACCGCGCTGTCCGACATCGAGGTCGACCACAGCGACGACGACGGCGAACTGGTCTCGATCCGCTACGGGGACGGCGACGAGTCGATCGTGGTCGCCACCACCCGGGCCGAGACCATGCTCGGGGACACCGCGGTCGCCGTCCACCCCGACGACGAGCGTTACCGGCACCTGGTCGGCCAGACCGTCGAGCTGCCGCTGACCGGCCGCCGCATCCCGATCATCGCCGACGACCACGTCGACCCGGCCTTCGGTACCGGCGCGGTCAAGGTCACCCCGGCCCACGACCCCAACGACTTCGAGATCGGCCGCCGCCACGACCTGCCCAGCCTCACCATCCTGGACGAGCGCGGCGTGGTCACCGCCCACGGCCCGTTCCAGGGCCTGGACCGTTTCGAGGCCCGCCCGGCCGTGGTCGACGCATTGCGCGAAGAGGGCCGCATCGTCAAGGAGATCCGGCCCTACGTGCACGCGGTCGGGCACTGCCAGCGCTGCGGCACCACCGTCGAGCCGCGGCTGTCGCTGCAGTGGTTCGTCCGGGTCGCCCCGCTGGCCAAGGCGGCCGGCGACGCGGTCCGCGACGGCCGGGTCACCATCCACCCGCCCGAGCTGGCCGCCCGCTACTTCGCCTGGGTCGACGACATGCACGACTGGTGCATCAGCCGCCAGCTCTGGTGGGGCCACCGGATCCCGGTCTGGTACGGACCGGACGGCGAAGTGATCTGCGTGGGCCCGGACGAGGAACCGCCCGGCGACGGCTGGCGCCAGGACGCCGACGTGCTCGACACCTGGTTCTCCTCGGCCCTGTGGCCGTTCTCCACCCTCGGCTGGCCCGACGACACCTCCGACCTGCACGCCTTCTACCCGACCAGCGTGCTGGTGACCGGCTACGACATCCTGTTCTTCTGGGTCGCCCGGATGATGATGTTCGGGCTGTACGCGATGGGGGACCGGGCCCCGGCCGACGCCGTGCCGTTCCACCACATCGCCCTGCACGGCCTGGTCCGCGACGGCACCGGCAAGAAGATGTCGAAGTCGCGCGGCAACGCGGTCGACCCGCTCGACTGGATCGACCGGTTCGGGGCCGACGCCACCCGCTTCACCCTCGCCCGCGGGGCCAACCCCGGCAACGACGTGCCGGTCAGCGACGAGTGGGCGGCCGGCTCCCGCAACTTCGTCAACAAGCTGTGGAACGCGGCCCGGTTCGCGCTCAGCCACGGCGCCCGGGTGCCGCGCCAGCTGCCCGACCAGGCCGCGCTGTCGGCCACCGACCGCTGGATCCTCTCCCGGCTGGCGTCCGTGATCAACGCCGTCGACGCCGACCTCGACCGGTTCGAGCTGGCCAAGGTGTGCGACACGCTGTACCACTTCGCCTGGGACGAGGTCTGCGACTGGTACCTCGAGCTGGCCAAGATCCCGCTCATGGCCGGCGCCGACCGCCCCGACGACGCCGCCGCCCAGCGCGCCGCCGCCGTGACCCGGGACGTGCTCGGGCTGGTGCTGGACAACCTGTTCAAGCTGCTGCACCCGATCATGCCGTTCGTCACCGACGAGCTGTGGACCGCACTGACCGGCGAGGAGTCGGTCATGGTGGCCCCGTGGCCGCGGCTGTCGTTCACCGACCCGGCCGCCGAGGCCGAACTGGCCGGGGTCATGCGGCTGGTCACCGAGGTCCGCCGGTTCCGGTCCGACCAGGGCCTGCGCCCGGCCCAGCGGGTCCCGGCCCGGCTGCGCGGCCTGGCCGAGAGCCCGCTGGCCGCCCACGAGGAGCAGATCCGCACGCTGCTGCGCCTGACCGAGCCGGCCGACGGCTTCACCCCGACCGCCGCCATCGAGGCCGAGGGCGTGATGGCCGAGATCGACACCGCCGGCACCATCGACGTCGCCGCCGAGCGCCGCCGGATGGACAAGGACCTGGCCGCCGCCCGCAAGGAAGCCGACCAGGCCCGGGCCAAACTGGCCAACACCGGCTTCACCGCCAAGGCCCCGGCCGCCGTCATCGACAAGACCCGCGAACGCCTGGCCACCGCCGAGCAGGACATCGAGCGCCTGACCGAGCGCCTCGCCGCCCTGGGAAGCTGAGCCACCGCGGGCCGCCCCACCCGGCCCGCGTCTCAGCCGCCCCACCTGCCCCACCGGTCACGTCCGCCACAGCCCGCCGCAGTAAGCGCGGCCCGATTTGGGCAGCGAACTCAGCGCTATTCACTGACTCCGCTGCCCAAATCCCCTTTGCCCCGCCCGGGCACCCCCAGCCATCCCGCGAACCCCACGCTTCCCAGCACCCCTCAGGGGCCGAACTCCAGACGGCCCCCCGGCGGCCCCCGCGCCCGTCACCGCCCAGGCCACCCACCCCCACGCCCACCCCAAGAGCCACAAAAGTAAAAACTTGAGCGACCCGGTTCAGCCGCCGTCAGCCCGCTCCGCCCCAGCTAGTGCGGTTGCACGTGCATCGGCGATGTAGTTCGTTCACTCTCCGCGAGTGACAAGGTTGGCACAGTTTGTTGCGATTGCCGGTTATGCGCGCCACCATGTAACCACGGGGGTTCAGAGAGCGACGGTCCGCAGTTGGGAGGCTCCGTTGGCGGATACCGCAGCGCAAGCACTCCCGGCCTCTGAGCCTCCACCGCCCGGCTCCGAGCCGGCCTCGCCGGGCCCCGCCCCGAGCCCAGCCTCCGCCCCGAGCCCGGCCCCCGCGAAGGCGGCCACGTTCCGCGACGTGTTCGCGGACGGTGAGTTCCGTGCCATCTGGCTGGCTGAGTTCGCCTCGATCGCGGGTGACCAGTTCGCCCGGGTCGCGCTGACCGTGATCGTGTTCGAGCGCACCGGGTCGCCGCTGCTGACCGCGCTGACCTACGCCACCACCTACCTGCCGTGGCTGGTCGGCGGCCTGTTCCTGTCGGACGTGGCCGACCGGTTCCCGCGCCGCAACGTCATGATCACCGCTGACCTGAGCCGGATGCTGCTGGTGGGGGCGATGGCGATACCGGGCATGCCCCTGTGGGCGATGGTGCTGCTGCTGTTCGTGGTCGCCTCGCTGAACGCCCCGTTCCAGGGCGCCCGCTCGGCCCTGCGGGCCGCGATCATGCCCGACGACCGCTACGCCCTGGGCCTGGCCGCCTCCCAGGTCACCCGGGAGCTCGGCGTGGTCGGCGGGTTCGTGGCGGGCGGGGTGATCGTGTCGGTCCTCGGGGCCCGGCCTGCGCTGCTGATCGACGCGGGCACGTTCTTGGTGTCGGCCCTGCTGCTGACGCTGGCGGTGCGCCACCGCCCGGCCACCGCGGGCCGCCGCCGCCAGTCACGGCTGGCCGAGATGACGGCCGGGCTGCGGCTGGTGTTCGCCAACCAGCGGCTGCGGGCGCTGATGCTGCTCGGCTGGCTGTGCGCGTTCTACACCGTGCCGGAGGCGCTGGCGGTTCCCTACGCGGCCAAGCTGCACCACGGGTCGGCCGCCGCCGGGCTGATCTTCGCGGCCGGGCCGCTCGGCAGCGCGGTCGGCATGCTGATCTTCACCCGGCTCGTCCGCCCGGCCCGGCGACTGCGCTGGATGGGCCCGATGGCGGTGGCCGCCTCGCTGACCCTGGCCATCTGCCTGGCCCGCCCGAACCTGATCCTGCTGCTGGCCATCGTGACCGCGTCCGGCCTGCTGGCCGCCTACCAGATCGCGGCCAACGCCGCCTTCGTGCTGGCCGCCCCCGACGACCGGCGGGGCCAGGCCTACGCGATCGCCAACGGCGGCATGAACCTCGGCCAGGGCCTGCTCTACGTACTGGCGGGGGCGGCCGCGAGTGCGGCCACCCCCGCCACGGTCGTTGCGGGCAGCGGCTTGCTGGGAGCCGCTCTGGCGATGTGGTTGGTCTTCCGCTGGCGGCCTGAGCCCTCAGTTGCTCCCGAAAGGAGTGTGAGCGGGTGAGAATCTATAGGATCCGGACATGGGTAATGTTTTGCCGCCCTCAGTCCCAATCTATGCTCATGCTGCATCCTTTCCCTGCGGCACGGCCTGTCCTGCTTGCTCCCCCTGCGCCCATCAGCCCCACTCGATCCGCATCGCTTTCCCTTCCTGGCAATTACTTATTAAAAGAAAATGTGCCCGAGCGATCCTTTTGTCACACGCAGCGCCGAGTTGATTTAAATAACGATTAGGGATAAATGCCGAATTTTCGGCAAAACATTTTCCGGAATCTTAAATAAAAGCTGAAATGAAATTTGCAGGAGTATCCGGGTGACGATCACGTCCGCACCGCGAGGGCCCCGCTGGGCGGTGGCCTCGCTCCGGCGCTGGCCGCTGTGGGCGCTGCCGCCGCTGGCGCGCGCCTACGTCATCACCACGGCGGCGGCGGCCGTCCTGGCGGCCGTGGTGGCGGCCGCGTACACCCCGTGGCATCCGTCCCAGATCCCGGCCTACGTCCTGCTGCTGGCCTGCGCGGCCGCGATGATCGAGGCCACCCGCGACGTCAAACTGGCCCGTGACACCCTGACCCGCGATCTGCAGGAGGTCTGGTACGTAGCGATCGCGCTGCTGCTACCGCCGGTCTACGTCCTGCTGGCGCCGATCCCGCTGGTGGCCATGAAGCAGTGGCGGGTCCGCCGCAACCTGGCTCACCGGCGGGTGTTCAGCATCGCGTCCAACAGCCTCGGCTACGGCGCCGCCTCGGTGGAGTTCCACTCGGGGCTGCGGCCGCTGATCGACCGGCAGCTGCCCGCCACCGGGCACGACATCGCCCTGCTGGCGGCCATCGTCGCCGCCGCCGTCACCGGCTACCTGGTCAACGCCTGGCTGGTGGTCGGGGCGGTCAAGCTCACCAGCCCCACCGCGCGGATCCGGACGCTGATGTTCACCCGCGAGGCCATCACCACCGACGCGGTCGTCACCTGCCTGGCCACGCTGATCGCGTTCGCGCTGTCGTTCTCGCTGGCCGCGCTGATCGTCGCGCTGCCGGTGGTGCTGATGCAGAAGCGGTTCCTCATGCACTCCCAGCTGGTCGCCGAGGCCCGCACCGACGCCAAGACCGGGCTGCTGAACGCGGCCACCTGGCACCGCGAGGCCGCCACCGAGTTGTCCCGTATCCGCGGCTACTGGTCGCCGACCTCGCTCGCGATCATCGATATCGACCACTTCAAGCTGGTCAACGACACCCACGGCCACCTGGCGGGCGACCGGGTGCTGCGGGTGGTGGCCGACCGGTTCGCCAGCCAGCTCCGGGACGGCGACCTGATCGGCCGGTTCGGCGGCGAGGAGTTCGCGATCCTGCTCCCGGCCACCTCGGGGACCGAGGCGGGCCGGGTCGCCGAGCGGCTGCGCGGCCACGTCGGCGGCACGCCGATCGTGGTCAGCGACGGCCAGGACGCCACCATCGGCGTCGGCATCACCGTCTCGGTCGGGGTCGCCGAGCTGGCCCACTCCCGCCAGGACCTGGATGAGCTGCTGGCGGTGGCGGACGCCGCCCTGTACCAGGCCAAGGCGGCGGGCCGGGACCAGATCTGCATCATGGCGCCCGGCCTGGACGAGCCCCGGCTGCCCGGCCTCGATGAGCCCCGGCTGCCGGTGCCGCCGGGGACCGGACCGGCCGCCCCCGCATCCCAGTAGCCTGGAGCGGTGACCACTGCGAGCTGCTGGAGCCGGGCGTGACCGACGTTGACGACGCGCTGCGCGAGGTCGAGCGGGAGATCCTCACCCGCCGCCCCGAGTCCTCGATCGAGCCCACCCTGGACCGGATCGCGACCCTGGCCCAGCTGCTCGGCGACCCCCAGCGCGCCTACCCGGTCATCCACATCACCGGCACCAACGGCAAGACCTCGACCGCCCGCATGATCGACGCGCTGCTACGGGCGCGGGGCCTGCGCACCGGCCGCTTCACCAGCCCGCACCTGGTCTCCATCCGCGAGCGGATCTGCATCGACGGCCAGCCGATCGACGCCGAGCAGTTCGTGGCCCTGTACCGGGAGATCGAGCCCTACCTGGAGCTGACCGACCAGCAGACCGGCCACCGGCTGTCGTTCTTCGAGGTGCTGACCGGGATGGCGTTCGCCGCCTTCGCGGACGCGCCGGTCGACGTGGCCGTGGTCGAGGTCGGCCTGGGCGGCACCTGGGACGCCACCAACATCGCCGACGGCGCGGTCGCGGTCGTCACCCCGGTCAGCCTGGACCACCAGCAGTACCTCGGCGACACCGTGGAGGAGATCGCGGCGGAGAAGGCCGGGATCATCAAGCCCGGCGCGCTGGCCGTGCTCGCCCAGCAGTCGCTGCCCGCGGCCGAGGTGCTGCTGCGCCGGATTTCCGAGGTCGGCGCGACCGTGGCCCGCGAGGGGCTGGAGTTCGGCGTGCTCGAGCGCGAGATCGCCCTCGGCGGCCAGCAGCTGACCCTGCGCGGCCTGGGTGGGACCTACGACCAGCTGTTCCTGCCCCTGTTTGGCGAGCACCAGGCCTCCAACGCGGCCTGCGCGCTGGCCGCCGTCGAGGGCTTCGCCGGCGCCGCCGAGGACGGCCCGGTCGGCTCGGCCGCCAGCCCCGGCGGCGCCCCGCTCGACGTCGACCTGGTCCGGCAGGCGTTCGCCGGGCTCCGGTCGCCCGGCCGCTTGGAGGTGCTGCGGCGCAGCCCGACCGTGATCGCCGACGCCGCCCACAACCCGTCCGGCATGGCCGCCACCCTGGCCGCGGTGACCGAGGCGTTCAGCTTCAGCCGCCTGGTCGGGGTGCTCGCGGTCAGCGCCGACAAGGACGTGGCGGGCCTGCTCGACGAGCTCGAGCCGGTGCTGTCGGACGTGGTCGTGACCCGCAACTCCTCCGACCGCTCGATGCCGGTCGACGAGCTGGCCGAGCTGGCGGGCGACGTGTTCGGCCTCGACCGGGTGCACGAGGCCGCCCGGATGGACGACGCCATCGAGATGGCGGTCGGGCTGGCCGACGAGACCCCTGACCCCGACCTCCCCGGCGGCGGCGGGGTGCTGATCACCGGCTCGGTCATCACCGTCGGGGACGCCCGCCAGCTGCTGCTGCCGGACAGCCCGACCACCGACCTGCCGGCCGCCGACGGCGGCACCGGCCGCCACCCGTTCACCGCCGCGGACCTGTCATGACCGACCCCGCCGGCCCGCCTGCCGCCGGCCCGCCCGCCACCGAGCCCCCCGCCACCGCCGAGCCCGCCCCGCCGGCCGAGAAGGCCACCAAGAAGGCCAAGCGCCCCGAAGGCGGCCGGCCAACACTGCGCCCCATCCTCCGGCGGCTGCTGTCCTCGGTGCTCGTGTTCGAGGCGATCATCTTGATCCTGGCCATCCCGGTCGCGATCAAAATCGAGAATCTGCACCACGACACGGCGTTCGCCGTGGGCGGCGCCCTCGCCCTGGTGGCGTTCCTGCTGGCCGGCGTGATCGGCCGCTTCCGCTGGGCGCTGGTGGTCGGGGCGGTGCTCCAGTTCGCGATCATCGCGGCCGGCGTCGAAATTCCTGCCCTGTATGTCCTGGGCGTCATCTTCTGTGCCCTGTGGTTCGGCGGAATCTATCTGGCGGACAAGCTGGAGCAGCCGAACCCGCGTTAGTCTGAGACCGTCGCCCTATGTAACTAGAGGTGAGCGGTTAGTGACGACGAGTCTCGGACGGCTGGTTCGGCCCGGTGCCCGCGAGCAGCACCCCGGCCGGGCCGACGCGACCCCGTCAGCTCCCGCGACCCCGTCAGCCCGCACGACCCCGTCAGCTCCCGCGACCCCGTCAGCCCGCCCGGCCAGCGCCACCCGCCGGGTCGCCGCCGACGGGGCGGCCGCCGCCGTGATGATCACCGCCGCCCCGCTCTGCCTGCTGCAGGCGCCCAACGCGATCGCCTGGGCCCTGAGCAGCGCCGGGGCGCTGGCGGCGGGCCCGCAGGCGTCGACCACGCTGCTGCGGGCGGCCGGGCTGGCCCTGCCCGCCATGGCCGCGGTGGCCGGGCTGGCCGCGCTGGCGGTGCTGCGGGTGCGGGCCTGGCCGGTGCTGCTGACCGGCCTGCTGATGATGGCGGTGGCCGACACGCTGGGCACCTCGGCCCACACGACGACCGCGATCGCCGTGGTCCGGATGCTGCACGGGATCGCGGCCGGGCTGGCGCTACCGGCCGCGCTGGCGCTGGCCTGGGACCGCGGCCCGGGCCCGCGCCGCTGGCTGGCCGCCTTGTGGTCGGCCGCCACCGTGGCTGCACTGGCCGCCGCCCCGGCCGTGGCCCGCGACCGGCTGACCAGCGGCGGCTGGCACGCGGCGCTGGCTCCCTACCCGTGGCTGACCGGCGCCGCCCTGACCGTGGCGGCCCTGTACGCGGTGCTGGCCGACGGCCCCGGCCGCCGCGCCCGCGACACCCTGCACCCCGGCCGCGACGCCCGCCGCCAGGACGCCACCCAGGAACGAGCCCAGCTCGCGGTGCTGGCGGTCCCCGGTATCGGCCTGGCCGCCCTCGCCGTGGCCATCACCTACCGCCCGCCCGCCGCGCTGCTCGCCACCGGGGCCGTAGCGGTGCTGATGCTCTACGGGGTGGCGGCCGTCGCCTCGGCCGACCGGCTGGTCGGCGGCGGGCTCTGCTTCCCGTTCCTGGGCGCGGTCACCGGGCTGGTGGTGGCGCCGGTGGCCGGCGCGGTCACCAGCCTGCGGGCGCTCAGCCCGGACTCCGCCGGCCACTCCTGGCTCCCGCTGAGCGTGACCGCGGTCGCCGCCCTGGCCGGGGTGGCGGTGGCCCGCGCCCTGCCTCACCGGCCCCGCGCGGTGGTGATGGCGGGCCTGCTGATTGCGGTCGAAGGGCTGGCCGCGGCCCGGCTGGCCGGGCCCTACGTGCCCGCCGTGGTGCTGGCCGGGGTCAGCGCCCCGCTGGCGGCCGGCCTGGCCGCCGCCCTGACCGCCGCGCTGGCCGAGACCGGGGTGGCCGGCGCCCTGTCCGGGGTGTCGCTGCTGCTGGCCGGGCTGATGACCGGCTACCTGGCCTCCGGCGCGGTCCAGGTCCGGATGGTGACCCAGGCCGTGACCCAGCTGGCCGCCAGCCCCGCCGCCCGGCAGGCCGCCCCCGCCGCCCAGCAGACCGCCCAGCAGACCGCCCAGAGGCTGGCGCTGGCCGGGGCGGTCGGAGTCTGGGAGCTGGCCGGGCTGTTTTCCGTGCTCATCGCCATTGGTGTCACATTTCTCATCGGACGGGCGCGCCGCACTCGTGCTCCGGTCCAGTGACGCGGGTAAACTGCCTGCCGCGGGTATCTCCCGCGGCAGCTGGCCGGTTGCCCATGCTCACCTGCGACTCCCGAACCTGTACATCCTCAAGGAGCGTCGTTGCCGGAACGTACTCTTGTCCTCATCAAGCCCGATGGTGTGCGCCGCGGACTGATCGGTGCGGTGCTCTCCCGGATCGAGCGCAAGGGACTGACGGTGGTGGCGCTCGAGCTGAGGACTCTGGACCGGGAGACGGCCAGCACCCACTACGCCGAGCACGTCGGCAAACCGTTCTTCGAAGGGGTGGTGGACTTCATCACCTCCGGGCCGCTGGTGGCGCTGGTGGCCGAGGGCCCGCGCGCCATCGAGGCCTTCCGCGGCCTGGCCGGGGCGACCGACCCGGTGACGGCGGCCCCCGGCACCATCCGCGGCGACCATGCGTTGGAGATTGGCGAGAACATCGTCCACGGGTCGGATTCCCCCGAGTCCGCCCAGCGCGAGATCAAGATCTTCTTCCCCGAGCTGTCCTGACCCCGTTTCGGGCAGGGCAGACCCCCACCCCACGCCATCCAGTCCGGCGTGGCCTTCGTATCAATCAGTGCGTCAGCTGGCCTAAAAAGCTCGGAAGCGCCCGACCGGGAAGGTTGCCCTCCCCATGAGTAACGCGATGGCGGTTCTCGGCCGCGACATGGCGGTGGACCTGGGTACCGCCAACACCCTGGTGTACGTGCGCGGCCGGGGGATCGTGCTCAACGAGCCCTCGGTGGTGGCGCTCAACACCAACACCGGCCAGATCGTCGCGGTGGGCATCGAGGCCAAACGGATGATCGGCCGGACCCCGGGCAACATCGTCGCCGTCCGGCCGCTCAAGGACGGCGTCATCGCCGACTTCGACGTCACCGAGCGGATGCTGCGCTACTTCATCCAGAAGGTGCACCGGCGCCGCCACCTGGCCAAGCCGCGGATCGTGGTCGCCGTCCCCAGCGGCATCACCGGGGTCGAGCAGAGCGCGGTCAAGGAGGCCGGGCACCAGGCCGGTGCCCGCCGGGTCTACATCATCGAAGAGCCGATGGCCGCCGCGATCGGGGCCGGCCTGCCGGTCAACGAGCCGACCGGCAACATGGTGGTCGACATCGGCGGCGGCACCACCGAGGTCGCCGTGATCTCGCTGGGCGGCATCGTCACCTCGCAGTCCATCCGGATCGGGGGCGACGAGCTGGACGAGGCCATCATCAGCTTCGGCAAGAAGGAGTACTCGCTGATGCTCGGCGAGCGCACCTCCGAGGAGATCAAGATGGCGCTCGGGTCGGCGTTCCCCGGCGCCGACGAGCCGCACGCCGAGATCCGCGGCCGTGACCTGGTCAGCGGCCTGCCCAAGACGATCGTGATTTCTGCCTCCGAGGTCCGGCGCGCCATCGAGGAACCCCTTAACCTGGTCATCGACGCGGTGAAGACCACGCTCGACAAGTGCCCGCCCGAGCTGGCCGGTGACGTGATGGACCGGGGCATCGCCCTGACCGGCGGCGGGGCGCTGCTGCGAGGTCTTGACCAGCGCATCCGCGAAGAGACAGGGATGCCCGTGCACGTGGCCGACAACCCGCTCGATTCGGTGGTACTGGGTGCCGGCAAGTGCGTGGACGATTTCGAGATGCTGCGTTCGGTTCTCGTGCCCGAGACCCGGCGCTGAGTAAACGGGCGGCCCCGCCACGCCGCCCGCAAGGAGTCGCATGCACGACACCCGGCGAGTGCGCCTGGTCCTCGGGGTTCTCCTGATCGCCGCCATCGCGCTGATCACGATCGACTTCCGGGACGGCGGCACCTCACCGGCGCGAAGCGTCGGCTCCGGCATCTTCGGCCCGGTGGAGCGGGTGGCCAGCGACGTCACCAGCCCCGTGTCCTCGGTCTTCGACTGGGTGACGGGCGGTCCGACCGACGACAGCAAGATCGCCTCGCTGCAGGCCGACAACGCCAAGCTCCGGGCCGAGCTGAGCCAGGCCCAGCTGTCCAAGGCCGACGAGTCCCAACTCCAGTCGCTGCTGCAGCTGGCCGGCCGGGGCGGCTACCGGGTGGTGGCCGCCAGCGTGATCGCGGCCGGCCAGGACTACTCCGACACCGTCACCCTCGACGTCGGCCGCAAGGACGGGGTGCGCGCCAACGAGACCGTCCTCAACGGCCAGGGCCTGGTCGGCACCGTGACCCAGGTCAGCGCCGACACCTCCACGGTGCTGCTCTCGACCGACGCCTCGGCGGTGGTCGGGGCCCGGATGGCGGGCAGCAGCCAGATCGGCTCGGTGACCGGGACCGGCCAGTCGCTGTCCGGCCCGACCACCCTCAAGCTCACCTTGTTCGACGCCAACGCGGTCCTGCAGAAGGGCGAGAGCCTGGTCACGTTCGGCTCGGTCAAGAACACCCCCTACGTGCCCGGGGTGCCGATCGGCCAGGTGACCAAGGTCGTCGGCAACGCCGGCGCGCTGACCCAGTCCGCCCTGGTCAAGCCGTTCGTGAACTTCACCTCGCTCGGCGTGGTCGGCGTGGTGGTGGCCGGCCCGGCCAAGGATCCGCACGACGCGGTGCTGCCCCCCGGCCCCAAGCCGGTCCCGACGGTGACCGTGACCGTCACCCCCAAACCCAGCACCGGCACCACTGGTAACACCGGCACCTCCGGTAACACTGGCACCACCGGGAACACCGGCAACCCCGGTACCGGGGGCTGATTTGCGCCGCCTGATCCTCTCCGTGGTCCTGGTCGCGGTCGCCCTCGCCGCCCAGCTCACGATCGTCAACCGCTTGTCGCTGCCCGGCGGCACCGGCCCCGACCTGGTGCTGCTGGTGGTGGTGGCGCTGGCGCTGACCGGCGGCCCGCTGCCGGGGGTGCTGACCGGCTTCCTGGCCGGCCTGGCCCTCGACGTCGCCCCGCCCGCGAGCCACACGATTGGTGAATACGCGCTGGTGTTCTGCATCGTCGGCTACGTGTGCGGCCGCCTGTCCGGGCTCGGCGAGGACTCTCCGGCGCTGCTCTACGTGGGCATTTCGGCCGCCGCCGCTGCCGTCGGCGCGGTGCTCTACGCCGGCCTCGGGGTGATGCTCAGCGATCCCGAGGTCACCTGGGCCTCGGTCCAGCACGTGCTGCCGCCGCTGATCGTCTACAACGTCCTGCTCAGCCCGTTCGTGCTGTTCGGGGTGGTCAAGCTGACCGGCTGGCTGGCCGCCAGCGACGCCGTGGCCGGCCCGTCGTCGGCGATGTCGTCGGCCGCCAGCGCGTTCGGCGGGGCCGGGCTGGTCAGCGGGGCGGTCCGCCAGGCCAGCGCGTCCGGCTCGCCCAAGCTGCACCTGGGGGAGCGGCGCGGCAGCGACGCCTGGATCGCGACCGCCCGGGCCTCCTCGGCCGCCCGTCCCGTCGGCCTCGGCACCCAGCAGCGGACCGCCCGGCTACGGCTGTCGGGCCAGCGCGGTGGCTCGGCCACCGGCCTCGGCGGCGCCCGGCCGTCGATGCCCAAGGTCACCCCCAACCTGAACTTCGGCGGCAAACGCGGCCCGCTCACCGGGCGCAGCGCCGCCAGCGGGGCCGGCCTGCCGCGCAGCGGCGCCACCATGAAGTTCCGCAAGCGCAACCTGACCGGCACCCGCGGCGGCCTCGGCGGCGCCGGCCCGCTGGGCGGCGGGTCGCTCGGCCGGGTTACCCCGCGCCGGGGCACGTTCGGCCGCAGCCGTTCGTTCGGCAAGCGTGGCGCCCTGGGGAGTACCAGGAGCGGCAGCCGCATCGGGGGCCACGGCAGCCTGAGCGGCCGCGCGCTGCCGCGTGGCTCGGCCCCCCGGCTGAAGATGCGGCGCAGCACCTGGCGGTCCCGGCTCGGGCGACTGCTGGGCCGGAACCGGAACCGGGGAGGATTTCGATGATGACGGCGTCCCGACGGCGCCTGCTGGTCCTGTACGTGGTGGTGTTCACGCTGCTGATCACCCTGGGCGGCCGCCTCTGGTACATCCAGGTGATGAACGGCACCAGCTACGTCAAGCTGGCCTCGCAGAACCAGACCCGCAAGATCATCGTGCCCGCGGTCCGCGGGCAGATCCTCGACGACGTGGGCAACGCGCTGGTCACCAACCGCACCGAGCTGGTGGTGTCGGTCGACATGATGACGCTGTCGCAGACCAGCGACGGCGGCACCAGCGTGCTCAAGCGGCTGGCCCCGATGCTCGGCCTGTCCTACCAGCTGCTGGCGGAGAAGACCCGGCTGTGCACGGCCACCGTCAAGCAGCCGTGCTGGGCCGGGTCGCCCTACCAGCCGATCCCGGTCGACCAGAGCGTCAGCGAGCAGACGGCGCTGCAGATCATGGAGGAACAGTCCCAGTTCCCCGGGGTCACCGCCCAGCCCCAGGGGGTCGTCACCTATCCGACCCCCAGCGGCGCCAACCCGGCCCAGGTGCTCGGCTACCTGCTGCCCGCCACCACCGAACAGCTCAAGCAGGACCACCTGCCCTCCGGGGTCGGTTACTCCTCGGCCGACCTGGTCGGCCAGTCCGGCCTGGAAGAGCAGTACAACCAGGCGCTGACCGGCAAGACCGGCTCCAGCACGGTCTCGGTCAACGCCGCCGGTGACGTCACCGGGACCGTCGGCGGCACCGCCGCCCAGTCCGGCGACGACCTGGTGACCAGCCTGAACTCCAAGATCCAGGTCGTCGCCCAGAACGCCCTGAACTCGGCCGTGAAGAAGGCCCGCGAGTCCGGTAACGACGCCAACCAGGGCGCCGCCGTGGTCATGACCACCAACGGCCAGGTGGTGGCGATGGCCAGCTACCCGGACTACAACCCCAACGTCTGGACCAACGGCATCTCCCAGAAGGAGTTCGACGCGCTGTTCGGCCAGGCCGACGGGGCGCCCGCCATCAACTGGACGACCCAGGGCCAGTACGCGCCCGGTTCGACCTGGAAGGTGACCTCGACCGCGGCCGCGGTGTCGGACGGCTACCCGCTCGACGGCTCCTACGACTGCCCGGCCTCGGTGACGATCGGCGGTCACACCTACAAGAACGACGGCGAGCCCAACCAGGGCGCCATGTCCTTCTCCGAGGCGCTGATCCAGTCCTGCGACACCGTCTACTACAACCTCGGCTACGAGATGTGGCAGTCCGACGACCAGAAGGCCAACGTCGTCACCAGCGCCAAGGCACCCGTCCAGAAGATGCAGAAGGAGGCCCTGGCCTGGGGCTTCGGCAAGGCGACGGGGATCGACCTGCCGGCCGAGGCGACCGGCACGGTGCCGACCCGCGAGTGGCTGTACTACTACTGGAAGGACAACGCCTACGCCGGCCAGGACTGGTGCAAGAACGGCCGGGCCGACGGCAGCTACGTGCAGCAGATCGAGTACCAGGACTGCAAGAGCGGCAACGTCTGGGAGCCGGGCCAGGCCGCCATCGCCGCCATCGGCCAGGGCTACGACCTGGCCACCCCGCTCCAGCTCACCAACGCCTACGTGGCCCTGGCCAACGGCGGCACCCTCTACCAGCCCCGGATCGGCGCCGCCCTGATCAGCCCGGACGGCAAGGTCGTGCAGAAGATCACCCCGCCGGTGGCCGGGCACCTGCCCACCTCGGCCAGCTTCCTCGCCTACGTGCGCAACGCGCTGGCCGGGGTGGTCACCCAGGGCACCGCGGCCGGTGCGTTCTCCGGGTTCCCGCTCAACAAGGTGTGCGTGGCCGGCAAGACCGGTACCGCCCAGGTCATGGGCAAGGTCGCCACCTCCGTGTTCGCCTCGTTCGCGCCCTGCCAAGACCCGAAATACGTGGTGGTCGTGATGATCCCCGACGCCGGTTACGGCGCCGACGTCTCCGCCCCGGCCGCCCGCCAGATCTACGACGGCATCTACGGCCTGGAGGGCCAGAAGGCGGCGGTGCCGGGCGGCCAGGTCCCGTCGGCGCTGCCGTCGATCGCCTCGACCGGCAAGATCACCGCACCGAAGGGATACTCCGGATGAGCGGCCTCGGCCGGGTGAGCGTGCCCCAGCGCAGCTACGGCGGCCCCCGGCCGGGCGCGTTCAAGACCCGCCAGCGCTCGGTGCTGACCCGGTTCAAGTCCAAGGAGAGCAAGCTCCGGCACATGGACTGGCTGCTGATCGCGGCGGTGCTGGCGCTCTGCGCGATCGGCGTGCTGCTGGTCTGGTCGGCGACCGACCCGACGCTGGCCCAGCGCGGCGCCAACACCCGTACCTACCTGGACAAGCAGGCCATCTTCGTGGTCCTCGGCCTGATCATGATGGGCCTGCTCAGCGTGGTCGACCACCGCCACCTGCGGACCTACGCGCCGATCGTCTACGGGGTCGCGCTGCTCGGCCTGCTGGCCGTGCTCACCCCGCTCGGCGCCACCGTCAACGGCGCCGCGGGCTGGATCGACCTGCCCGGCGGCTTCCAGATCGAGCCGTCCGAGTACGCCAAGATCGCGCTCATCCTGATGACCGCGATGCTGTTCAGCGAGCTGCGCGGGGCCCGCGACCAGTCCCAGGGCCGGTCCGGGCCGACCCTGCGCGACGTCGGCATCGTCATCGCCTGCGGCCTGCCGCTGATCGGCCTGGTCGTCATCGAGCCCGCCCTCGGCATCTCGATGGTGCTGGTGGTGGTGCTGGCCGGCATGATCCTGCTGTCCGGCATCAAGATGCGCTGGGTGGTCACGCTGCTGGTGGTGGCGGCCGTCGGGGTGTTCGGCGCGCTCAGCCTGCACCTGGTCAAGGGTTACCAGCTGACCCGGTTCTCCTCGTTCCTGCACCCGTCCAACGACGCGGCCGGCGCCGGTTACAACGGCATCCAGGCCAAGATCGCGATCGGCTCCGGCGGCATGTTCGGCCAGGGCCTGTTCCACGGCCAGTCGGTGTCCGGCAGCTACGTGCCCGCCCAGAGCACCGACTTCATCTTCACCGTGGCCGGCCAGGAGCTCGGCTTCGTCGGCGCCGTCGTCATCGTCGGCCTGCTCGGGGTGGTGGTGGTCCGGGCGCTGCGCATCGCCACCCGGGCCGATGACCTGTTCGGCATGCTGGTGGCGACCGGCATCGCGATCTGGTTCCTGTTCCAGTCGTTCGTCAACATCGGCATGACGATCGGCATCATGCCGATCACCGGCCTGCCGCTCCCGTTCATCTCCTACGGCGGCTCCGCCATCTTCGCCGACCTGATCGCGGTCGGCCTGCTGCTGTCCATCCACCACAAGCACCAGGTCTTCGAGTGACCTGCCGGTAGCGCCTTTTATCGCCCGTGACCGGCCAGCCCCTCGCCGTACTCCGCGGCCCGCTCCGGTCCCGGTCCCGCTCATCCCTGGCCCGCCGTCACCCCGGCCCGCCCGTAGGCCCGCGCCTCGCGCCCGGCTGCTTCACTGTTTCGTTTTCGGTGCAGAGTGACCAGGCAGCAGCCCGCTAGTTTCGTATTGCGCGCAGCCGCGCCGGCCGGGCCGGGGAAGGGGATCCGATGGCCGCCGATCCGCTCCCGGAGCCACCCGACGAGGTCCCGCCGCGCCGTTTCGCGTTCCGTACGACCGACCCGGATGAGGCGCAGGACTTCATCGACCGGATGTACGCCGCCCGGCCGCCGACGGCCGCCAGCGCGCCCCTGACCGCACCGGTGTCCATCTCCCAGGTCGGCGCGGGCGGCCTGAGC
>JAFAYQ010000062.1 GCA_019240215.1 Actinomycetota bacterium
TTCTCCAGCGCCCGGTTGAGCGCCGCGATGTCGTCGCGCAGCCGGGCGGCCCGCTCGTACTCCTCGGCCTGCGCGGCGGCGCGCATGTCCGCCTCCAGGCGCCTGGTGAACCGGGCCGTCTGGCCGGCCATGAAGTCGCAGAAGTCCTCGGCCAGCGCCCGGTGCTCGTCCTCACTCACCCGGCCCACGCAGGGCGCTGAGCACTTGCCGATGTAGCCGAGCAGGCAGGGCCGGCCGATCTGCCCGGCCCGCTTGAACACCCCGGCCGAGCAGGTCCGCACCGGGAACACCCGC
The DNA here is from genome assembly GCA_019240215.1 of Actinomycetota bacterium. GTDB lineage: Bacteria > Actinomycetota > Actinomycetes > Streptosporangiales > Streptosporangiaceae > Bog-532. Next base: position 295 of record JAFAYQ010000062.1, read on the forward strand.
AGCAGCGTGTCGACGGTGTCGCGGATCGCCCAGGCGTGCGAGTAGGGCCCGAAGTAGCGCACCCCGCGGCGCTTGGCCCCGCGCAGCACCATCACCCGCGGGTACTGCTCGTCCATCGTCACCGCGAGGTAGGGGTAGCTCTTATCGTCCCGGTACCGGACGTTGAACCGCGGATCGAATTCCTTGATCCAGGAGTACTCCAGCTGGAGCGCCTCGACCTCGGTGCCGACGATGGTCCAGTCCACCCTGGCCGCGGTGCGCAGCATGGTCTGGGTCCGCGGGTGCAGGCTGGCGAAGTCGGCGAAGTAGGAGTTGAGCCGCGAGCGCAGCGACTTGGCCTTGCCGACGTAGATCACCCGGCCGCGCTCGTCGCGGAACCGGTAGACGCCGGGTGACTCGGGGATGGAGCCGTAAGCCGGGCGGTAGCTCGCCGGATCTGCCACACCGCAACTCTATGCGCGCGGTCCGTCAGGGCCGGCCGTTTACCGGCCGGCCCTGCGCGGCGGTTTCGGCGCTAGGACGCCGCGCCGGCCCGGGGCTCGCCGGACGGGGACTCGCCGGCCCGGGACTCGCCGGACCGGGACTCGTAGGCGGGCGCGAACACGACCACCGCGGCCAGGTCCTCCGTGATGCCGGTGAACCGGTGCTGCTGGCCGGCCGGGACGTAGACCACCGAGCCCGGCCCGACACCGAGCCGCTCGCCGCCGGCCTCCAGCGTGGCCCGGCCGGCCGTCACCAGGTAGACCTCGTCCTCGGTGTGCGGCTCCTGGTCGTCGGTCCCGCCGGCCGGGATCGAGTAGGTGCCGACCGACAGGTCGGCGGCCGCGAAGTGGCCGGCCCAGTGGTTCAGCTCGCCGCCGCCCGGCGGCGTGTACGTCCCGGCCCCGCTGATCTCGCGCATGACGGCCCTCCTGCTCTGCCCGGCTGCTCTGCCCGGCTGCTCTGGCCCCGGGCCCGGCTCCCCGCCGGGCCGGGCTGGCCCCGACTATGCCACGCTGTGCGGATGCTGATCGCGGTGGCCGCCACCGGGCTCGCGGCGCTGGCCTGGCTGTACCTGCTGGCCGGGCACGGCGGCTTCTGGCGCTCCGGCCCGCCGTTGCCGGCCGGGGAGCCGCCCGATGCCGCGGCGGGCTGGTCGGCGGTGACCGCGGTGGTCCCGGCCCGGGACGAGGCGGCCATGCTGCCGCTCAGCCTGCCCACGCTGCTGGCCCAGGACTACCCGGGACCGCTGCGGGTCGTGCTGGTCGACGACGACAGCACCGACGGCACCGCGCAGGCCGCGGCGGCGCTGCGCCGCCCGGGCCAGGCTGCGCTGGAAATCGTCACGGCGACGCCGGCCCCGGCAGGCTGGGCCGGCAAGGTGTGGGCAATGGCTGAGGGCGCGGCCGCGGCCGGGGAGCCCGAGTACCTGCTGTTCACCGACGCCGACATCGGTTATGACCCGGGCGTGCTGACCGGCCTGGTGCGGGCGGCCCGGCTGCTGCGGGCCTCGCTGGTGTCGCAGATGGCGCTGCTGCGAGCCGGGTCGGCGGCCGAGCGGCTGCTGGTGCCCGCGTTCGTGTACTTCTTCGCCCAGCTGTACCCGTTCCGCCGGGTCAGCCGGCCCGGCGGGCGCACCGCCGCGGCGGCCGGCGGCTGCATGCTGGTGCGCCGGGACGCGCTGGCCGCGGCGGGCGGCCTGGCCGCCATCGCGGGCGCGCGGATCGACGACGTGGCGCTCGGGCGGCTGCTCAAGCGCGGCCCGGCCCCGGGCCGGTGCTTCCTCGGGCTGACCACCCGGGTGCGCAGCCTGCGGTCCTATCCGCGGCTGGCCGACGTGTGGGACATGGTGGCGCGCAGTGCCTACACCCAGCTGCACTACTCCCCGGCCGCGCTGGCCGGGACGGTGGCCGGCCTGGCCTGGCTGTACCTGCTGCCGCCGGCCGCGGCGCTGGCTGGCGCCGGGCTCGCGCTCGCGGGCGCCGGCCCGGGCGCGGGCGGCGGTCCGTCCGCGGCCTGGCTGGCCGGGCTCGGCGCGGCCGGGCGGGCGCTGATGTCGGTCACGTTCGCGCCGATGCTGCGGCGGTACCGGCTGTCCGCGCTGCGCGCCCCGCTGCTGCCGGTCATCGCGGCGCTGTACGCCGCGATGACCGTGGACTCCGCCCGCCGCCACCGGTCGGGCCGCGGCGCCGAGTGGAAAGGCCGTGCCATCACCAGCAGCCTGCGCGGCCGACCAGTACGCAGGCCATGATCGTGTAAATTTTTCCGTTGCATGAGCTGAGAAGTTCACACGATGCCCGGTTCCGGACGCGGCGCCGGCGCCCGGGCCGCGGCCTGCCGGGTGCTGTCTACCCTGGAAGGCGTGACGGAGCACCCGCGATCAGGACGGCTCGACTACGCCGGCTTCGAGGCGCTGAGCTTCGACTGCTACGGCACGCTGATCGACTGGGAGGCCGGCCTGGCCGCCGTGCTGGTGCCCTGGGCCCGGCGCCGCGGGCTGACCATCGGCCCGGAGGAGCTGCTGGCCGCCTATGCCGGGCACGAGTCCGCGGCCGAGGCCGGCCACCCGGCCGAGCCGTACCCGCAGATCCTGGCGCGCAGCTTCCGCGCCCTCGGCGCCAGCCTCGGCGCCACGGTGGACGACGAGGACGCCGCCGCGCTGGCCGGCTCGGTGCCCGGCTGGCCCGCCTTCCCTGACTCGGCGGAGGCGCTCCGCGCGCTCGGGAGCCGGTTCCGGCTGATCATCTTGTCGAACGTCGACCGGGCCTCGTTCGCCGCCTCGCAGGCCCGGCTCGGCGCCAGTTTCGCGGCCGTCATCACCGCGCAGGACGCCGGCTCCTACAAGCCCGCGGCAGGCAACTTCGAGGCCCTCATCGCCGAGGCCGCAAAGCTCGGCGTCGGCGCGGGCCAGCTGTTGCACGTGGCGCAGAGCCTGTTCCACGACCACATCCCCGCCCAGGCCGCGGGCTTGCGCACCGTGTGGATCAACCGGCGGCAGGGCCGGCCCGGCTGGGGCGCCACCCCCCGGCCCGCCGCCGAGGTCACCCCCGACGCGCAGTTCGCCTCGATGGCCGAGTTCGCCGCCGCGGCCCTGGCCTGAGCCAGAACTCAGCTCCCGGACGCCTCCGGCTCAGCTCTCGAACGCCTCCGGCGGGGGGCACGCGCAGACCAGGTGCCGGTCGCCGTAAGCGCCGTCGATCCGGCGCACCGGCGGCCAGTACTTGAACCGGCGGTCGGACGGCACCGGGTAGGCGGCGTACTCCCGGTCGTAGGGGTGCTTCCAGTCGGCGGCCAGCAGCATGCTGGCGGTGTGCGGGGCGTTCTTCAGCGGGTTGTCGTGGCTGTCGTACTCCCCCGACGCGACCTTCTCGATCTCGCCGGCGATCGAGATCATCGCGTCGCAGAACCGGTCGATCTCGGCTAGGTCCTCGCTCTCGGTCGGCTCCACCATCAGCGTCCCGGCCACCGGGAACGACATCGTCGGGGCATGGAAGCCGTAGTCGATCAGCCGCTTGGCCACGTCTTCGGCGGTGACCCCGGTCCGGCTGGTGATCGGCCGCAGGTCCAGGATGCACTCGTGCGCCACCAGGCCGCCGCGGCCGGTGTACAGCACGGGGAAATGCGGGCCGAGCCGCCGGGCCACGTAGTTGGCGGCCAGCACGGCCGCCCCGGTGGCGTGGCGCAGCCCGTCCGCGCCCATCATCGCGATGTAGGCCCAGGAGATCGGCAAGATCCCCGCCGACCCGTACGGAGCCGCCGCGACCGGCCCGGCCTGGCCGCCGGCCGCGGCCGGGCCGCGGTGCCCACCGGCCGCGGCCGGGCCGCTGGGACCTGGCAGGTACGGGGCGAGGTGCGCCCGGACGGCCACCGGCCCGACGCCGGGACCGCCGCCGCCGTGCGGGATGCAGAACGTCTTGTGCAGGTTCAGGTGGGACACGTCGGCCCCGAAGGAGACCGGGGTGGCCAGCCCGACCAGCGCGTTGAGGTTGGCGCCGTCGATGTAGACCTGGCCGCCAGCCTCATGCACCGCGTCGCAGACCTGGCTCACGGTCTCCTCGTAGACGCCGTTGGTGGACGGGTAGGTGAGCATGATCCCCGCCACCTGGCCGCCGTGGGCCTCCAGCTTGGCCCGCAGGTCACCGAGGTCGATGGCACCGTCGGAGCCGCACTTGACCACGACCACCCGTAGCCCGGCCAGCACCGCGCTGGCCGCGTTGGTGCCGTGCGCGGACTCGGGGATCAGGCAGATGGTGCGGCCGGGCTCGTCGTTGGCCCGGTGGTAGGCGCGGATGGCCAGCAGCCCGGCCAGCTCGCCCTGGGAGCCAGCGTTGGGCTGCAGCGAGACCCGGTCGTAGCCGGTGATCGCGGCCAGCGCCGACTCCAGCCCGTCGATCAGCTCGGTGTAGCCGCGGGCCTGGTCGGCGGGGACGAACGGGTGCAGCGACGCGAACTCGGGCCAGCTGATCGGCTCCATCTCGGCCGCCGCGTTGAGCTTCATCGTGCAGGAGCCGAGCGGGATCATCGACCGGTCCAGCGCGATGTCGAAGTCCGACAGCTGCCGCAGGTAGCGCAGCAGCGCGGTCTCGCTGCGGTGCTGGTGGAACACCGGATGGGTGAGGAACTCGCCGTCCCGGGGCAGGCTCGCGGGCAGGCCGCCGAGCGGCCCGGCCGCCAGCCGGACGTGGCCGGGCGCCCGGTCCAGCAGCGCGGCCGCCACCTCGGTCAGCGCGGTCTCGCTGGTGGTCTCGTCGCAGGCGATCTGGATGGCGCCGTCGGCCGCCAGGTGGAGGTTGTAACCGGCCTCACGGGCCCGGGCCACGGCGTCGCCGGCCGACCCGGCGCCTTCCGGCAGCCTGACCCGGATGGTGTCGAAGAACTCCTCGCCGTCGATCTCCGCCCCCGCCGCCTGCAGCGTGGCCGCCAGCAGGCCGGCGCTGCGGTGGGCGTGCCGGGCGATGCCGGTCAGGCCGTCGGGGCCGTGGTAGATCGCGTAGGAGGCGGCGATCACGGCCGGCAGGACCTGGGCGGTGCAGATGTTGCTGGTGGCCTTTTCGCGGCGGATGTGCTGCTCGCGGGCCTGCAGCGCCAGCCGGTAGGCGGGCTTGCCGTCGGCGTCCAGGGAGACGCCGACGATCCGGCCGGGCAGCTGGCGGCGCAGCTTGTCGCGGACCGCGATGTAACCGGCGTGCGGCCCGCCGAACGCCATCGGCAGGCCGAACCGCTGGGTGCTGCCGACCGCGATGTCGGCCCCCAGCTCGCCCGGCGACCGCAGCAGGGTCAGCGCCAGCAGGTCGGCGGCGACCGCGGTCACCGCGCCACGGGCGGCAGCCGCCTCGATCGGCGGGGCCGGGTCGCGGACGGTGCCGGACGCACCCGGGTACTGGATCAGCACCCCGAACAGGTCACCGTCGGCCGGGGCGGCGATCGCCGCCGGGGTCAGCGCGGTCACCACCAGCTCGATGCCGAGCGGCTCGGCCCGGGTCCGCAGGACCTCGATCGTCTGCGGCAGGCAGTCCTCGTCGACCAGGAACACGTGGCCCCGGCCGGCCACCCGGCGGGCCAGCGTCATCGCCTCGGCGGCGGCGGTCGCCTCGTCCAGCAGCGAGGCCCCCGACACCGGTAGCCCGGTCAGGTCGGACACCATCGTCTGGAAGTTCAGCAGCATCTCCAGCCGGCCCTGGGAGATCTCCGGCTGGTAGGGCGTGTAGGCGGTGTACCAGCCCGGGTTCTCCAGCAGGTTGCGGCGGATGACGGGCGGGGTCACGGTGCCGTAGTAGCCGAGCCCGATCATCGAGGTGAGGACCTGGTTCTGGCTGGCCAGCCGGCGCAGCTCGGCCTGGGCGCCGGTCTCCGAGAGGGCCGGCGGCAGGTCAAGCGGATCGGCGGAGGCCGACGGGGGCAGGGCCGCCTCGGTCAGCTCGTCCAGGGTCGTGTACCCGACGGCCTCGAGCATCCGCCGCTGCTCGTCGGCTGACGGCCCGATGTGCCGCCGCGCGAATTCCACCATCCGGAGCCTCCTCGGGGGGTCCGGGGGGTCGTCCCCCCGGGCCAGCACTGCGGGCTACGGCGAAGGTGGCCGGAGGCCACCGAGCAGCGTAACCCGCCTCGGCTCCCCCTCTGTCACCCATGCGGCTTCAGAGTTGCCTGTTCCGTCCGGTCCTTGGTGCCTGAGAGGTTCCGGGGATGTGTTGCCCCTTCGGCGCCGCGCCCAGCGGGGGCGAGGACTCTCCCGGACGGTGTCGATGGCGTTCCCGAGTCTACCCACAATGATCCACCGATCGTGGGACCCAGCGCCCAGCGCTTCTTGCTGTTATCAGCCGGTCTTGCGGGCCCGGCGACGGCTGAGCTCGTCGGAGCCGACGGTGAGGAGGCCATCCTCGGCGCGGACGGCGGGCAGCTCGGCCAGGTTGCCTTCGACTTCCTGCCAGACGCGGCCGAGCGCGATACCGAACACGCCCTGACCGCCCGCGAGGAGATCGACCACTTCGTCGGGGGACGTGCACTCGTAGACGCTGACGCCGTCGCTCATCAGGGTGACCTGGGCCAGGTCGCGGGTGCCGCGGTCGCGGAGATGGTGCACGGCGGCGCGGATCTGCTGGAGCGAGATGCCGGTGTCGAGCAGGCGCTTGACCACCTTGAGCACCAGGATGTCGCGGAAGCTGTAGAGGCGCTGGGAGCCGGAGCCGTGGGCGCCGCGCACGCTCGGCTCGACCAGCCCGGTGCGCGCCCAGTAGTCGAGCTGGCGGTAGGTGATGCCAGCCGCATTGCAGGCGGTGGGGCCGCGATAGCCCGCGGTCTCGTCCAGCTCGTCTACATCGAGCGTGGCCGCGGCCTGCTCATCAGCGTCAAACAACGTGCCTTGCTCCTCGGCGTACGGGACTCCAGCCCGGGTCTTGCCCGGCTTGTCATCGCCCCTGGTTCCCGCCACGCCCACCTCCATCGCGAGCTGACCACCCTGGGTACGTCTCGAACCGTAAGCCGAGCCTGCTCACGGCGTCAACGATCCCGTACGGCGCGTCGCGACATTCCGTTTAAGTCAGGCAAACCCACCGGTACGACTACTTCCCGGCGAGTCCTGACTACCCCCGCTACCAGGGATAACACTGTCCCGGAACACCATGCTGTAAACGTTCAGCCAACGATCAGGTAGCGCGGCCGAAGTCCTCCGGCGAGATCGTGTCCAGAAACTCCCGGAACTTCTCTACTTCGTCTTCCTGCTCGTCGGGGATGGCCACGCCCGCCTCGTCGAGGATCTCCTCGGCCGCGAAAATCGACGCCCCGGTGCGCAGCGCCAGCGCGATTGAGTCCGACGGCCGGGCGCTGACCTCGGCACCGTTGGAGAATACGAGGTCGGCGTAGAAGATCCCGTCCCGCAGGGCGGTGATGTTGACCGTGCGGAGCTGGACGTTGAGCACATCCAGCACATCCCGGAACAGGTCATGGGTCAGCGGCCGGGGCGACACCATACCCTGCTGGGCGAAGGCGATCGCGGTTGCTTCCACCGCGCCGATCCAGATGGGCAAGTACCGGTCGCCCTGGGTTTCCTTGAGCAAGACGATAGGGCTGTTCGACGGCATCTCGACTCGGACGCCGACGACCTCCATCTGCCGCACTACAGCTCCATCCTCACGCGCCGTTGGCACACCATCGCTGGCTGGCCACTCCCTTTGTCAAGGTACACCCGCTATCGACTCGACGCGGAGCGCAGCCCACCCCCGACGCCGTCCTGCTGAGCGGCCGGAGCGGCGGCCGGCGGCACGATCACGCCGCCCGCCAGACCGGCCTCGTCGAGCCCGGACTCGACCAGGGCGGCGTGCAGCCACAGGCTCAGCGCGGCGATCTGCCAGGCGTCCTGGGCGGCCGCGGCCCGTGCGCCCGCGCCTCGTTGCCGCAGCTGAGGGCCGACGAGCTGTTCGGCCAGGGAGATGTCGCGTTCGGCGGCGGCCTTGATGCCACGCAGGTTGCGGGCGCCGACCCCGAACTTGGCGAGGGCGGCGCAGGCCCGGGCCACCTCCAGCGCGTCGGCGCCGTAGTGGCGGCCGGACCGGCGGATCAGGCCGTAGTCCTCGAGCTCGGCCAGCCGGTCGGGGTCGATGCCGGCCGCTTCCAGCAGTTCGGCCCGGGTCATCGCGGTGCTCCCGGCGGTACCGGCCTTTTCCGCATTTCCCGGATCAGGACCGGAACCGGGCTGCTGCCGGGCCGCCTCGTCGGCGGCCACCGCGGCCCCGAGCGCGGCCGCCAGCGTCTGCCGGACCGGGCCGCCGGTGCCGTTGAGGGCGTCCAGGCGCTCCTTGATGACCCGCAGCGGCAGGTACTCGTCGCGCTGGGCGGTGAGGATGTACCGGAGCCGCTCGACGTCGGCCAGCGCGAACTGGCGGTACCCGGACCGGGACCGGGCCGGCTCGATGAGGCCCTCGGCCTCCAGGAAGCGGATCTTCGAGGGACTGATGTCAGGAAACTCAGGCCGCAGCCGGGCCAGCACCTCGCCGATGTTCAGCGCGGCCGATTCCCGTGCCGCGGTCATGCGTAGTCCTGGGCGCCTCCGCCGCGGCGCTGGCCCTGAAGTCTCGGGTGCGTCATGAAGACGAGCCGGAACTTCCCGATCTGCACCTCGTCGCCGCTGAACAGCTCGGTCTCCTCGATGCGGTCGCGGTTGACGTAGGTGCCGTTCAGGCTGCCGACGTCACGCACCGTGAACCGGGTCCCGCTGCGGTAGAACTCCGCGTGCCGCCGGGACACCGTCACGTCGTCGAGGAAGATGTCGCTGTCCGGGTGACGGCCGGCGGTGGTCAGCTCGCTGTCCAGCAGGAACCGGCTGCCCGCGTTCGGTCCCCGCTGCACGATCAGCAGGGCGGAGTCGACCGGCAGGGCCTCGAGCATGGCCGGGTCGGCCAGTGGCTCCTCGTTGGGCTCCGCTTCCGGGGCCTGGCCCCGGTCGAGCGAGATGGTCGAGGTGGTCTCCCCCGGGCGGTCGGTGGTCCCGCGGACCAGTGGTGTGCCGCAGTTCGAGCAGAAGCGAGCGTCCTCCGGGTTCGGACGACCGCAACGCGTGCAGTAGACGCTGGCCACAGCTTCGCCAGGCCTCCCCTCCATGGACCAGTCCCAGTCATCCGGGGCCGCGTCCGGCTCTGGACCCTGCGCAGGAGGCACAGGTTCGTGGGATGAAGGTGCCCAGGTTACCGGGGCCGAAGGCTGCCGGTCCATGCGCCACGCGAACAGCCGTCGCCAGCTGAATCGACGCCACACCGCCGCTCCACCTCCGCCACACCCCGGCGCCCTGCCGGAACACGCCGGGCCAGGCGTACCTAGTCAATCCCCCACCATAGCGCGGCTGATGGCGGCGGAGGACCAATCGCGGTCGCTGCGACCGGCCTCACGATCAAGCGTTGACCAGGATGTTATCGACCGATTTAATGATTGGCTTCCTGACCAGCCGCTTTCGGGTTTCCGGGTCGTCTGCTCAGCGTTTGGCCCTGGTTTGCGCAGAGCTTAACTATTGGGCTTACTGACCGGGGCTCACTGAGTGGGCTCACTGGCCGGCCTGCTCGACCACGGCGGCCCAGTCGTCGAGCAGGGTCTGGGCGGTGTCGGCGTCGGTACCTTCGGCCCACAGGTGGGTGACCGCCTGGGCCGGGTCGGGCAGCACCAGCACCCAGCCGAGGTCGGGCTCGACCACCCGGACGCCGTCGGTGGTGTCGACCTCGCGGGTGCCGGCCGCCTCGACCACCGTCCGCATCACGCTGCCCTTGGCCGCCCAGGGGGTGGGGATCGAGCGCCGCAGCAGGTGCGCGTCGGGGATCCGGGCGTCGATCTGGCTCAGCGTCAGCCGGGTCCGCGCCACCAGCCCGATCAGGCGGGCGAAGGCGGCGATGCCGTCGACCGTGCGGGCGAACTCGGGCACCACGAAGCCGCCGCGGCCGTCGGCGGCGAAGATCACGTCCTCGCCCGCGGCCGCCTGGGTGAGCGCGTCCATCGAGGTCGGGGTCCAGTCGACCTCGACCCCGTGGAACCGGCAGACCTGCTCGGCGACCCGGGTGGTGGTGACCGGCAGCGCCACCCGGCCGGTCTTGCGCTCGGCCGCCACCAGGTCGAGCACGACCAGCAGGGCGCGCTCGTCGCTGACCATCTCACCCTTCTCGTCCACGATCCGGATCCGCTCGCCGACCGGGTCGAACCGGACCCCGAACGAGGCCCGCGAGGAGGACACCACCTCCGACAGCCGCTGCAGGCCGGCCCGGCGCTGGGCCACGGTCTCGGTCGGCGACACCTCGTCCAGCCGGTTGTTGATCGTGAGCACGTCGATGCCGATCCGGCCGAGCAGGTTCGGCAGCACCAGTGAGGTGGTGCCGCCGGCGCAGTCGGCCACCACCTTCATGCCGGTCTCCCGCACCGTGTTCATGTTCACGCAGCGCAGCAGTTCGCGGGTGTACCACTCCACCACCCGGGGCGGGTAGGTGAGCTCGGCGATCTCACCCGGGAACGCCCGCCGGAACTCCTGCCGGGAAAACACCCGCTCGAGCTTGCGCTGGGCCGCCTGGGACAGCTCAGCGCCGCGTTCGTCCAGGAAGATGATGTCGATCGACTGCGGGTCACCGGGGGTGGTGCGCAGCGCCACCCCGCCGCTGTAGTCGGTCCGCTCGGTCTCGAACCGGGCCACCGGCAGCGGCTGGGCCTCCAGGTCGACCACGTTGATGGCGCTGGCGTTCAGCGCCCCCTGCACCGCCCGCTTGAACGTGCGGGCCGCCCGGGACACGTCCCGGGAGGTGGTGACGGTCGAGCCCTTCTTCAGCGTGGTCGCGTAGGCGCTGGCCAGCCGGACGCACAGCTCGGGGGTGACCTCCACGTTGATCAGGCCGGACACGCCGCGCTGGCCGAACAGGGTACGGCTGCCGCGGGACTCCCAGATCACGCTGTTGTTGACGACCGCGCCCGCTTCGATCGTCTTGAAGGGGTAGACCTTGACCGAGGCGGACAGGTAGGCCTCGGGCTCGATCACGCACTCGTCGCCCACGACGGCCGACTCCTCGATCCGCGCCAGCCGCATGACGTCGGTGTTCTTGCCGATCACGCAGCCGCGCAGGGTCGCCCCCTGGCCCACGTAGACGTTGTTGTGGACCACCGCGCGGTGCAGGAACGCGCCCTCCTTGACCACCACGTTGCTGCCGATGACGGTGTACTCGCGCAGGTTGGCGCCGGCTTCGATCTTGGCGTAGTCGCCGATGCAGAGCGGGCCGGTCAGCACCGCCTCCGGGTCGACCTCGGCCCCCTCGGCGACCCAGACCCCGGGTGAGACCTCGAACCCGTCGATGTCGGCCTCGACCCGGCCGGCCAGCACGTCGGCCTGGGCCTTGAGGTAGCTCTCGTGGGTGCCGACGTCCTCCCAGTAGCCGTCGGAGATGTAGCCGAACAGCGGCGCCCCCCGCTTGAGCAGGGCCGGGAACACGTCGCCGGACCAGTCGACCGACTCACCGGGCGGCACCTCGGCCAGCACCTCGGGCTCCATCACGTAGATACCGGTGTTCACGGTGTCGGAGAACACCTGGCCCCAGGTCGGCTTCTCCAGGAACCGCTGGATCCGTCCGTCCTCGTCGGCGATCACGATGCCGAACTCGAGCGGGTCCGGGACCCGGGTCAGGCCCACGGTCACCAGCGCGCCTTGTTCTTTGTGAAAACGGACCATCGCGCTGAGGTCGATGTCGGTGAGGGCGTCACCGGAGATGACCAGGAACGGCTCGTCGCGCAGGGCGTCCTCGGCGTTCTTGACGCTGCCCGCGGTGCCGAGCGGCATCTCCTCGGTCGCGTACTGCAGGTTCATGCCGAAGTCTTCGCCGTCGGCGAAGTAGTTACGGACGAGCGCGGCGAGGAACTGGACGGTCACCACGGTGTCGGTGAACCCGTGCCGGCGCAACAGCCCGAGCACGTGTTCCATGATCGGCCGGTTGGCCACGGGCAGCAGTGGCTTGGGCTGGTTGGCGGTCATCGGGCGCAGCCGCGTCCCTTCGCCGCCTGCCATCACGACAGCCTTCAAGGCTTACGCCGCTCCCTCCGAAGTGTGCGGTGTCCCGTCGTCAGGGCTCGGGTCGGCTAGCACGGTCAGGCGGCCGGTGATCAGGTCGCGGGCCTGGACCAGGTAGAGGGCGGCCGCCCACCAGTACAACGCGGTGCCCCAGATGGCGAACGCCCACCCGATGATCCGGGTGACCTCACCCAGGTTCCCCGCATACGTTCCGAGGAGCAGCAACGGAAATGCGTATAGAAGGCAAAGAGTAGCTGTTTTCCCCACAAAACTAACCTGGAGGGTGCCGAAGCCCACTTTCCGTTTCAGGAGCGCGAGGGCGCCGGCCACCATCAGCTCGCGCACCGCCAGCAGCGCTACCAGCCACCACGGGATGATGTTGCGGATGGCCAGCGCGATCAGGGTGGCCGCGATGTACAGCCGGTCGGCGGCCGGGTCGAGCGCCTCCCCCAGCCGGCTCTGCTGGTTGAATGCCCGCGCGATCTTTCCGTCCAGCCAGTCGGTGGCGGCCGAGGCGATCAGCACCGCCACCGCCCAGGCGTTCAGGTGCGGGCCGAGCACCAGCCAGAGAAAGAGGGGCACGCCGAGCAGGCGGAGGACGCTGAGGCCGTTGGGAACGGTGAGGATGCGGTCACGATTATCGGCGGGAGCGGGGCCGGAGTGCGCGGGCGGGGCGGCTGGCCCGGGGCGGCCCGAGCCGGGGAGGGATGGGTCGTCCGCTGCGGAAAGACCGGTTCCGGGCGCGTCGTCGCCGCTCCCTCTGCCGCCCCCACGGATCTGGCCCACGCCGAGACCTTACCTGCCGCCCCGCCCCGGATCCCCGCCCGGCGTGGCCGCATCCACTCTTCCTCACCCAACGTGACCGCAAATGTTCACGCTCTGGCCGCTGTCTGTTTCGTGAGGTTCTCGGCGCCAGTGGCCGGTTAGCGCGGGTGATAGACGGTGAGGTCGAAGGCGGCCGTGACCGGGAGGGGGCTGGGGAGGGTGGCCAGGTGGCGGGCGGTCGCGGCCGGGTCGGTGTGGTGGGCGGAGGGGCCCATGGCGATGAGGGCGGCGGCCTCGGGGTGGGTCAGCCGGAGCGGGATCGTGAGGGAGCGGCGCTCGGACTGGCTGAAATAGGGGCCGAGGGTGGCGGCCAGGCGGCTGTCCTTTTGCTCGTCGACGGTCAGCAGGGCGGCCGGGGCGATCAGCTCGGCCAGGTGAGACTCGGCCGGGGTGACGACGATGAGGGTGCCGCCCGGGCGCAGGACCCGGTGGAACTCGGGGGCGTTGCGGGGGGCGAACACGTTGAGGATGAGCGAGGCGGCGCCGGAGCGGACCGGGAAGGGCTGCCAGGTGTCCCAGGCGATGGCGCCGATGCGGGGCGCGGCCCGGGCGGCGCGGCGCAGAGCCCGGGAGGAGATGTCCAGGGCGACGCCAACCGGACCGGGGCCGGGTCTGGACCGGAGCGCGTCCAGCACGGCGGCCAGGTAGTAACCGGTCCCCGCCCCAGCGTCCAGCACCACGTCCGGTTCGGCCACGGACGCCAGGGCGGCCAGCGCCGCCGCCAGCGGGTGATAGTGGCCGGTCTCCAGGAAGGCGGCGCGGGCGGCGACCATGTCCGGCGTGTCGGCGGTGCCGGGGCGGGCGCCGCCCGGCATCAGGTTGACGTAGCCCTGGCGGGCGACGTCGAAGGTGTGACCGTTCGTACAGCGCAGGGCCGCTCCGGCCAGCGCGACGTCAGCCCCGCAGACCGGGCAGATCAGCAGGCCGGCGACGTCGTCGAGCACCTGGGGCTCAGTCGCCCCACACGTCGCGGGCGACGTCGACGATCAGGCGGAGCTTGGCGACCTCCTCGTCGTAGCTGAGCACGTTGCCCTCGACGGTGGAGGAGAACCCGCACTGGGGTGACAGGCACAGCTGGTCCAGCGGCACGTAGTGGGACGCCTCGTCGATGCGCCGCTTGAGCTGGTCGGGGTCCTCAAGCTGGCCGCTCTTGGTGGTGACCAGGCCGAGCACGACCATCTTGCCCTTGGGCACGAACCGCAGCGGCTCGAACCCGCCCGAGCGGGCGTCGTCGTACTCGAGGAAGAACCCGTCCACGTTGAGCTCGCTGAACAGCGCCTCGGCGACGAAGTCGTAGCTGCCCTCGGCCGCCCACGAGGACCGGAAGTTGCCGCGGCACATGTGGGTGGTGACGGCCATCCCGTCCGGCTTGGCCGCCAGCGCGTCGTTGATCTGCTTGATGTAGCGCAGGTGCAGGTGGTCGGCGTCCTCGCCGCGGCCGGCGATCTCGGCCCGCTGGGCCGGGTCGTTCAGGTAGGCCAGGCTGGTGTCGTCGAACTGCAGGTACTGGCAGCCCAGCTCGCCCAGGCGGCGCACCTGCTCGGCGTAGGCGGCCGCCAGGTCGGACCAGAACTCCTCGATGTCGGGGTACACGCTCGGGTCGATCGCGGCTGGGCCGCCCCGGTAGTGCACCATGTTCGGCGACGGGATCGTGAGCTTGGGCACGGCCGTCTTGACCTGCGACTGCAGGTAACGGAAGGCGTCTTCAAAGATCGTCTGGTCCAGCCGGACCTTGCTGTCGATCCGCAGCGCGGCGAACCGGGCCTCCAGTTCGCCGCTGGCGGTGCGGAACTTGACCGCGATGTTCCCGGGCACCTTGGAGATCCCGCCCAGGCTGTAGATGAAGTCCATGTGCCAGGACGCCCGGCGGAACTCGCCGTCGGTGGCGGACTGCAGGCCGACCTCCTCCTGCATGGCCACCACGTCGGTGATCGCCTCGTCCTCGGCCGCCCGCAGGTCATCGGCGGACAGGCTCCCGGCTGCGAACTGCTCCCGGGCCTGCAGCAGGCGGGGCGGGCGCAGGAGGCTTCCCACGTGGTCGGCACGGAACGGCGGTGTGGCGCGCATCGGACCCCTTTCAGGCGGGCTGGCTGGCTTCTCGGTCCTGGCGGGCGGGCGAGCGGTCCGGCTCGCCCCCGGCGGCCGGCTGGCGCCAGACCCGCCAGGCGATGAACGCCAGCAGGAACAGCAGGGCCAGGCCGGCCAGGATGTAGGCGTTCCCGGTCAGTAGCTCGTGCCCGTACCAGTGGTACTCAACGTACGAGGGCCGGTCGCCGCGCTGGTAATAGGTGAGCGGATCGGTCTGCGGCGGCTGCCAGATGATGCCGAGCGAGAACGCGCCCAGGTCGGTCGGCTCACTCCACAAGCTGCCGGGCCAGGCGCCGAACAGCGCGACCAGCCCCACCCCGACGGCCGCGAAGAAGGCCGCCCGCAGGCGCGCGGTCCGCCAGGCGCGGACCGCGTAGTGGCCGGCCACCGCGGCCCCCGGGGCGATCCACACCCAGTGGTGGTCCCAGCTGATCGGGGATAGCAGCAGGCCGGTCAGGGCGGCGGTCAGCAGCCCGGCCATCTGGTACCCGCGGCGGTCGAGCACGGCCGCGGTGACCAACCCGATGACGCCGCAGATGACCGCGGCCACCGCCCATTCCTTGCCCGACCCGGAGATGCTGCCGGACAGCCGGGCGATCAGGCCGCGCAGCGACTGGTTGCCGGACCAGGCGGTGAACCCGGTCCGCCCGCCCTGGTAGAACAGCCCGTCGAACCACCACTTGACGGAGGCGTGCCGCTGGATCCCGAAGCCGACCAGCACCGTGAACGCGAACCCGGCGGTGGCCATCGCCGCCTGCCGGAACTTGCGGGCCAGCAGCAGGTAGGGGATGAATACCAGCGGGACCAGCTTGATGCCGGCCGCGATGCCGACGCCGAAGCCCTTCCACCAGCGGCTGCGGGCGGTGTCGGGCTGGGTCAGGTCCCAGATGATCAGGGCCATCAGCACCAGGTTGACCTGGCCCAGGTACAAGGTGCGGACGACCGGCTCGGTCCAGAACACCAGCCCGGCCGCCAGCAGGGTGGCGCCCGCGCGGACGGTGCGGTTGTCGTAGCCGAGGCCGCGGAAGGTGTACCAGAGCGCCGCCGCCAGGGCCACGATGTTGACCGCGACCGACAGCTTGGGCAGCACCCCCCAGGGGATGAACGACACCAGGGCGAACACGATCGCCGCGAACGGGGTGTAGGTGAACTTGAGGCCCAGGTTGCCGTAGCCGCCCCACTGGTAGAGCGGCGCGTAGACCTTGGGGTTGAAGTCGGGCCGGATCCCGCGGACGATCAGCCCGCCCGACCGGTACACGGCCAGGTCGACCGGATCCAGCGTCCAGCTGGCCGGGTGGATCACCGCGTAGACCACGTACAGGGCAAGGGCCAGGACGAATGTGCCCGCGCCGGCGGCCAGCACGGTGCGGGCGGGGACCGACTTCACCCGGCAACCCTACCGTTTGGCGGCAGCGTGCGCCGGGGCTGCTACGACATGCGATAGTGGAAGCGCAGAACCGTGATGTCAGACCGCGCATTGGCTTGGCGCGGCGGGAGGTGAACCGGCTATCAGCGGAGTGCAGCAGCTGGTCTTTTCCGGCCCGCTGATCCTGGCCGTGCCGATCGCCGCCGCCGCGGGCGCGATCACCTTCATCTCTCCCTGCTGCCTGCCGCTGGTCCCCGGCTACCTGGCCTACGCGACCGGGATGTCGGGCGCCGACGGGCAGGAGTCCAGCGCCCGGCAGGCCGCCCCGGACCAGGCGGCCGCGGCCGAAGCGGCCGGCGGGGGCACGGTGGTGGCGACCGCGACGACAGTGACGACGGCCGGCCCGGCCCGGCCCAGCCGGGGCCGCACGCTGGCGGGCACGATGCTGTTCGTCCTCGGCTTCTCGGCCCTGTTCGCCACCTACGGGGCGGCGTCCGGCAGCCTCGGCGGCAGCGTGCTGGCCCACCACCAGACCGGCGTCACCCAGGTCCTGGGAGCGATCACGATCGGGCTCGGCCTGCTGTTCGCCGGCCTGCTGGACCGGTTCTCGTTCGCGGGCCGGGTGCTGCGCCCGTCGCTGCGGCCGCGGGCCGGGCTGGCGGGGGCGCCGCTGCTGGGCGTGATGTTCGGGCTGGGCTGGACGCCGTGCATCGGCCCGACGCTGGCGACCGTGCTGGCCCTGTCGACCACCACCGGGACCGCCGCCCGGGGCGCCTTCCTGGCCTTCGTGTACGGCCTCGGCCTGGGCATCCCGTTCCTGATCGTGTCGGTGGCGTTCCAGCGCAGCATGCGGGTGTTCGGCTACGCCCGGCGGCACGCGCGGCTGGTGACCAGGATCGGCGGGGCGCTGCTGGTCGTGGTGGGCGTGCTCGAAGTGTCGGGCGCCTGGGCCTCGGCCATGACCTGGCTGAAGATCCACTGGATCGGCGGCTACCAGCCCCCGCTGTAGGGGAAGGCCGGACCGCCGGCCGGGGGAAGCCGGTTACCGGCGGACGGTGCCCGCCGCCGGGTTGCGGCCGCCGGTCCCGCCGCGCTGCTTCTTCATGCCGCGCCCGTTGGCCACCGGCTTGGCCTCGGCCGCGGCGGCCGGGGTGGCCGCCGCCACCAGCGCCTGCAGCAACCGCAGGTCGTCGCCCTCTTCGGGGTGCCACTGGACCCCGATGACGAACCGCGGGCCGGGCAGCTCGAGCGCCTCGATGACCTGGTCGTCGGCCCAGGCCACGGTGGTCAGGCCCGCGCCCGGCTGCTGGACGGCCTGATGGTGGCGGGCCGGCACCCGGGCCTTGCCGCCCAGCAGTCTCCCGAGCGTGCTGTTGGCGTTGAGGTTCACGTCGTGCTGGCTCATCCTGGCGGCGCCGGCCGCGTGCCCGGTGTGGCCGACCGCCTCGGGCAGATCCTGGATCAGGGTGCCGCCGCGGGCCACGTTGAGCACGTGCAGGCCGCGGCCGATGGCCAGGACCGGCAGGTCGGCCTCGATCGCTGCCTGCACCAGGGCCAGTTCGAACCGGTCGCGGCGGCGGTCGGGAGCGTCGGTCTGATCGTGCGGCAGCGCCTCGTACAGGACCGGGTTGACGTCGGTCCCGCCGGTTAGCAGCAGCCCGTCCAGCCCGGCGACCAGCACGGCCACGCTCTCGGGCGGCACCGGCGGCAGGATGACCGGGGTGCCACCGGCCCGCTCGACCGCGCGGGTGTAGGTGAGCGGGGACAGCACGGCCTCACGAACCCAGTCGCCCCAGTGCGCGGCCTCGAGCTGACCGGTGATCCCAATGAGCGGGCGGGCCATGCACCCCTCCTGCGGTGTTGGTCGCGAATGTCCGACTGGTCGCGTAAACCGTGAACGTTCCGCTGCCCATCATGGTCCATTGGCACGCCCCGGGGTCAACGGCTTGACAAAGTTCACCTCCAAGCCGGCTGCGGTCCGGCCGGCCTGGGACTTCTCGCTGCGGGCGGCTGCCCGCCACCGGCCCGCCACCGGCCCGGTGGAAATCCGCATCCGGCCTGCAAGCACGCCAATCGGGCTAAACCATTTAATACAGTCATTGCTTTTGTGGAACCAAATCCAAAATCAACCTTTTAGTTAAATGATCAATGGTCCGGACCAGCGGTGTTATCGATGTCACATGATGTTTTACCTGACTAATAGGCGCTGATTCCGGATACTCTGGGGATGTTAAGGCTGGCTTTGCCGGTATCTGTTGTAATTGCTGACGCCATTGGGTAGGGGATCGAAGTGATGGCATCTTCCGATGGCGGACGCGGGCGGCCGGGGACGGCCGGCGGCCCGGGCGGCGTCCGCCTCCCCGCCGGGCGCGCCCCGGAAGGCCACCCGACCTCCCGGAACAGCACATCGCAGGGCGCCTCGGCGGCCGACCGGGCGCAGCTCTTCTTCAGCGCCGACCCGGCCGAGGGCACGGCGCCGGTGCCGCCCGGCCATCCGCTGAGCCGCCTGTTCGCCGCCATCGAACCGGTTTCCGATTCGGCGATGACTTATTTTTACGGTCACCTGTTCGCGATCGAGCCGCAGATCCGGGCGATGTTCCCGCCGGCCATGGACACCCAGCGGAAAAGGTTTTATCAGGCGCTGACCCGCATCGCCGCCAGCGGGGACGGCGACGCCCTGGCCGGTTATCTGGAAGGGCTGGGCCGGGCGCACCGTAAATTCGGGGTACAGAAAGATCATTTCGACGCGTTCGCCCAGGCGCTGGCGGCCACCTGGCAGCGGTACGCCCCGGACGCCTGGGCCGGCGCGGCGGTCGAGTGGGACGACCTCTTCCACCGGGTCAGCCGGGCGATGGTGGCGGCCGCCGACCGGGACGCGGAGCAGTCGCCGCCGTGGTGGCTGGCCGAGATCGTCGCCCACGAGGTCCGCGCGCCCGGCCTGGCGGTGCTGACGCTGCTGCCCAGCCAGCCGGTACCGTTCCAGCCGGGCCAGCACATCAGCATCCAGACGCCGCGCTGGCCCCGGCTGTGGCGCACCTACTCGGTGGCCAATGCGCCCCGCGACGATGACACCCTCACCCTGCACGTCCGCGCGGTCCCCGGCGGCCTGGTGAGCGCGGCGCTGGTGCACCACGGAGGCGTCGGTGACACGTTGCTGCTGGGGGCGGCCGACGGCACGATGACGGCCGACACCAGTTCGGGCCGGGACGTGCTGTGCCTGGCCGGCGGGACCGGGCTGGCCCCGGTCAAGGCGATCGTCGAGGCCCTGGTCAAGGTGCCCGGCGCCCGCCCGGAGCGTGAGATCGTGCTCTACCACGGCGCCCGGCACGAGGCCGGCCTGTACGACCTGCCCGACCTGCGGCACCTGGAGCGCAACCACCCGTGGCTGCAGGTCATCCCGGTCGTCTCCGAGGAGGCGGCGCCGGACGCCATCTTCGGCTCGATCCCCGACGTGGTCGGCCTGGCCAACTGGCAGGACCGCGACATCTACGTGGCCGGTCCGGACGACATGATCGCCCGCACGGTCACCGAGCTGAAGGACCGCGGCGCTCCCGAGGAGCGCCTGCACTACGACTGCCCAATGTTTTAGCCAGCAGGGTTCTGAACCGCGGGCCGGCCGGTCAGACCTTGCGCCAGCCGGGGACCCAGGCGCCGTCGGCGGTGACCTCGTAGTCGCCGAACAGGGCCGGCGCCTCGGCTCGCATCAGCTCGCCGATCTTGTTGAACACCAGGCGGATCTCTTCCTCGGCGCCGGGATCGGTGCGGGCCTCGATCGTGTGCCGCAGCGTCCGCACGTTGGCCGTCCACACGATCCCGGTCGCCACCCCGTCCGGGGCGAACCGGCGCATGAACGACGTCTTGTGCTTCTTCTCGTGCATCTTGACGCCGTCGTCGTCCAGCCCGAAATGCTCGGCCATCCAGCGCTGGAAGGCTTCCATCTCGTTCAGCAGCGACCCGGCCCGCTTCATCAGCTCCTCGTCCTCGCGGGCCCACTCGGGGAACCAGAACGGGATGTCGGCCAGCCGGACGAAGCGCAGCGACTCCTGGGACACCGCGGTGCCCGGCCGGTGCCGGACCAGTTCATGGGTGAACACCCGGCTCACGTTGTGCAGCACGAACGTGAAGCTGATGTGCTCGAGCACCGAACCATGCGCCTGGGCCAGGATGTTCTGCAGGTAGACGACCTGGTCGTCGCGGACCCGCTTGACGTTCGGGTTGAGCCCGGGCTCCCAGGACCGGTAACACATCTTGCCCGCGAACTCGGCCAGGTTCTGCGCGTCGTTGTCGAGCTGGTCGCGGTCCAGCCGCTCCAGCCAGCTGCTGCCGCCCACCTCGGCCAGGTACTCGGCGATCATGTCGTAGTCGAGCTGCGGCCGCGCCACCAGCCGGATCTCGGGCTCCACGCTCCTCATGTCACAGCACTCTAACGACCAACCGGCCCGCTAGCTGGGGAAGACACTCGTTCCCGGCACAGCCGCAGCACGTTGGCGATGACTTGGTGCCCGGCCCGGCCGGTGGCGGTGAGGATGGACTCCGGGTGGAACTGCACCGCCCAGCGGCCGGCGGCCGGGTCCTCGATCGCCATCACCACCCCGTCGGGGGTGACCGCGGTGACCTCGAAGTCGCCCTTGACCTGCTCGGCGCGCGCGTAGATGGAGTGGTAGCGGGCCCCGGTGAACTCGGCCGGGAGGCCGTCCAGCAGCCGCCCGCCCTGGACCTGGACCTGGCCCGGCTTGCCGTGGGCGGGCTCGGTCAGCAGCGCCAGCTCGCCCCCGGCGTGCTCGACCATGGCCTGCAGGCCCAGGCAGACGCCGAACGCGGGCAGCCCGCGGCCGTCCAGTTCGGACAGCAGGGCGTCGCAGCCGAAGTCGGACGGGCGGCCGGGGCCCGGTGACAGCACCACCAGATCAGGCCGGTACTGGTCCAGCAGCGACGGCGGGAAACCGGCCCGCAGCGTGGTCACCTCGGCGCCCTGCTGCCGGAAGTAGTCGGCCAGCGTGTGCACGAACGAGTCCTGATGGTCGACCAGCAGGATGTGCAGGCCGGTCCCGGGCCAGACCTCAGCCGCGCCGGGCTCGGCCGCGGCCGGGGCCGCCGGCCGTTCGGAGTCTTTCAGGGTTTCCATCAGCGCCCGCGCCTTGATCTGGGTCTCGTGTTCCTCGGCGGCCGGGTCGGAATCGAACAGCAGCGTCGCCCCGGCCCGGACAGCGGCGACCCCGTCGCGGATGTGGGCGGTGCGCAGGGTCAGCCCGGTGTTCATGCCGCCGTCGAACCCGATCGCGCCGACCGCCCCGCCGTACCAGCGCCGGGGGGTGGCCTCGTGGTCCTCGATGAACTGCATGGCCCAGGTCTTGGGGGCGCCGGTCACGGTCACCGCCCACATGTGGGTGAGGAAGGCGTCGAGCGCGTCGAACCCGGGCTTCAGGCGGCCCTCGACGTGGTCGACGGTGTGGATCAGCCGGCTGTACATCTCGATCTGGCGGCGGCCGATGACCTGGACGGTGCCCGGCACACAGACCCGCGACTTGTCGTTGCGGTCCACGTCGGTGCACATGGTCAGCTCGGACTCCTCCTTGGCCGAGTCGAGCAGGGTGCGGATGTTCTCGGCGTCCTCCAGCGGGCCGGCCCCGCGCGCGATCGTGCCGGAGATCGGGCAGGTCTCGACCCGGTTCCCGGTCACCCGCACATACATCTCGGGCGAGGCGCCGACCAGGTACTCGCCCTGGCCGAGGTTGAACATGAACTCGTAGGGGGCCGGGTTGCGGTGCCGCAGTTGCTCGTAGAAGGCGGACGGCTGGGCGCAGCGGCCGTAGAACACGTGCCCGGGCACCACCTCGAACAGGTCACCGCGGGCGAACTTCTCGCGCGCCTCCGCCACCACCCGTGCGTAGGAGCCCGGCTCAGGCTGGGCGGGTAGCTCGGCCGCCGCGGCCGCGGTGACCGGGGTGGTGCGCTCGGTCAGCCGGGGCAGGCCCGCGGTGGAGGCGCCGCCGACGGTGAAGTCGTAGGCGAACCGGGTGGCCTGCTCGCGCTTGCGGTCGAGCACGAAGATCTCATCGGGCAGGTGCAGCACCAGGTCACGCTGGTCGGCGGGCCGCTCCAGCCTCGTGCGGACCGGCTCGAACTGGAAGGCCAGGTCGTAGCCGAACGCCCCGTAGAGGCCGAGGGTCGGGTCCGGGCCGCCGAACGCGGCGATGACCTCGCGCAGCGCGCTGAACACGGTCGGCCGGCGGCTGCGCTCCTCCTCGGTGTAGGCGCGGTCGGGCTCGGGGATCTCGACCGCCACGTCGGCCGCCGGTCCCCCGGGCTCGGTCACCGGCGTGCCGGCCCGCTGCAGGGCGGCCGCGATCACCGGCAGCACCACCCGGCCGCGGTCGTTCAGGGCGCGGGCGCCGATCCGGCGGCCGCGGGCCACGATCTCCACGCACGGGTCGACGTAGGCGGTGTGCCAGCGGGTGTACCGGCCCGGGTACTCCATGCCCGAGCTGAGCACGCCACCACGCCGGTCGTCGACCGCGCGGGCGATCTCGGCCAGCCGGGCCGGGTCGAACGGCCCGGCGGTACGGGTGACCCGCACGCCGCCGCTGGTCTCGAAGTCGGTTCGCACGTCAGCGTTCTCGTCCACGTCGGTACCTTTGTCCGGGCCCAGCCACGGCGGGAACAAAAAACGACCGCCAGGCACGGGCGGTCGTCATGATCAACGAGCAATCGGCAACGCCGCCGGTAAGCGGCGCCACCACTGCAAGCTCGTCGTTCGCATGCAGCGACCCTACCGGACCGGAGCCGGGCACCGCCACACCGCGACGAGCCCGCCCGCCCGGGCCAGGCTAGGGTCGGCTGCGTGCGCGGCAGTGATCAGGGGAAGAGACATCCCTCATGAGCAGGGATCCGCGCACGGCCCTGGGCGCCTGGTTCCGGTCCAGCCGCCGGATGCTGGTGGCCGAGCTGAGCCACGGTGGCTGGCTGAACTTCGGCCCGTTCCGCTGGGACGCGGTCGACGTGCCGCGGGCGGTGCGGGCCGGGATCGGGATGGTCACCCCGCTGGCGATCGGGCTGGCCACCGGGCACCTGGAGTACGGCGTGTTCGCGGCGCTGGGCGCCCAGCCGGCCGGCATCGTCTCGTTCCAGGGCGCGTCCCGGACCCGGCTCAGCGCGGTCACGCTGGCGGCCCTGGGCATGGCCGTGTCGACCTGGATCGGCGGGGTGGCCGCCTGGACCAGCGGCTGGCTGCTGTTCCCGGCCGTGCTGGTGTTCAGCTACCTGGCCGGGCTGCTGGCGGTGCTCGGCCAGCGGTTCGGCGTGGTCGGCCTGCAGTGGGCGATCCAGCTGGTCATCGCCAGCGCGATCCCGCTGGCGCCCGGGGACGCACTGGTCCGGGCCGGTCTGGTGCTGGCGGGCGGCCTGTGGCAGGGCGTGCTGGTCATCGCCAGCTGGGCGGTCATTCGCAGCGGGCGGGAACGGGCGTCGCTGGAGACCGGCTACCGGGCGCTGGCCCGGTACGCCGAGGACGCCTGCCGCCGGCCGCCGGAGAGCCCGGCGGCCGCCACCGGGTCGGCGCCCGGGGCGGCCGCCACCTCGGTGCCGCCGCTGACGTTCGACACCGCCGCCATCGCCGACCCCAACCCGCTGCTGCGGGCCCAGGAGCGCTACCGCTTCCTGCTGCTGCTCGAACAGGCCGAGCGGATCCGGGTCAGCCTGGCCGCGGTGGCCCGCTACGGCTCCCAGTGCGAGCTGCTGGAACCGGTCAGCCGGGTGCTGGACGGGCTGGCCGACGCGCTCGACGCTGCCCGCGACCACGCCCGCCGGGCGGCCGAGCTGGAGCAGATGGTGGCCGCGATCCAGCTGCCCGCGGGCGCGCCCTGGCGGTGGGCGGGCGCGACCCTGCTCGGCGAGCTGCGGGGTGCGGTCCGGATCCTCCGGCGGCTGGACGAACGCGACGTCGGGCCGACCCCGGACCCACCGCCGACCGGCCGCCGCCGGTGGTCGATCTGGCGGGCCAAGGTGCGGTCGGCGGCCGAGAACCTGACCGCCGCGGCCGGGACCGAGACCGAGGCCGGGCGGCACGCGCTGCGGCTGGCGGTGGTGGCCGGGATCGGGGAGATCATCGCCCAGGCGTCCGGGCTGCCGCACGGCTACTGGATCGTGCTGACCGCCCTGATCGTGCTGCGGCCGGACTATGCGTCGACGATCTTCCGCGGCGTGCAGCGGGCGGCCGGCACGGTCGTCGGGGCCGGGCTGGGGCTGGCCACCGCGCTGCTGCTGCACGTCGGGCCGGGCGTGCTGGTGGCGGTGGTGGGGGTGACGATGACGGTGTCGTACGCGGTCTTCGCGGTGAACTACCTGCTGTTCGCGGTGTTCTTGACCGACTTCGTGGTCACCTTGCTGGCATTGCTGGGCCAGACCGCCGAGCAGACCGTGGTGGCCCGGCTGATCGGCACCGGCATCGGCGCGGCGCTGGCGCTGATCGGCTACCTGGCCTGGCCGTCCTGGGAAGGCGAGTCGGCCCAGCAGAAACTGGCCCGGCTGTTCGAGACCCAGGCCCAGTTCTGCTCGCTGCTGCTGCGCGCCTACGTGCGGCCCGACCCGCCCGACCGGGGCGCCATCGCGGCCGCCGCCCGGACCGCCCGCCGGGCCCGCACCGACGCCGAGGCCTCGGCCGACCGGCTGGCCGACGAACCACCCCAGCCTCCGCTGACGGCCCGGCTGGCGTACGGGCTGACCGGCATCGGGCGGCGGCTGGCGCACGTCTCGCTGACCCTGAACGCGGCCCTCGAGAGCACCCATCCCGGCCGTGACCGGCCCGCCGCGCAGCCGCCCGACCACGCGGTCAAGGCGGTCGACGAGTTCGCCGACGGGGTCGACGCGGCCGCCCGGGTGATCGCCGGCTCGCTCCGCAGCCTGCGGCCGCCGGCCGACATGCCGCCGCTCCGGGAACTCCAGTCAGCCTTGTACCAGGAAGTCACCGACGACGGGCAGGCCGCCGCCCACGGCGCTCCCCCGCTGGGTACCGCCGACCTGGACACCGTCCTGGTCAGCGTGACCGACGAGTACACCGACGCCTTCGCCACCGCCGCCGACGTGCTCCGCCAGCGGCTGGGGGGTGAGCCGCCCCCGCCGTCAAATGTCGCTGGATCGTGACCGCACGGCCCTTTCGAACATTTTAATAAAGTGTTATATTGTTAACAGTTGGCCGTAGATTCGGAGCATGACCACTCCGGTGCCGCCGAGTATGACCGCCCTGACCGCCGCCGCCGCCCGGGCCGCCCACCTGATCGTCGACCACGAGCCGCTGATCTTCACCGATTCGCTGGCCGCGACGCTGCTCGGGGACCAGGCCGACGCGCTGCTGGGCTACCACCGCGCGCACGGGGCGCACGACGTGCTGGCCGTCGCCCGGGCGACCGTGACCACCCGCAGCCGGTTCACCGAGGAACGGCTGGCGGCCGCGATCGCCCGCGGCACCGGCCAGTACGTCATCCTCGGGGCCGGGCTGGACTCGTTCGCCTGGCGGTCGCCGCGGGCGGCCCGCGTCCGCGTCATCGAGGCCGACCGCCCGGGCCCGCAGCGCTGGAAACGGGACCGGCTGGCGGCGGCCGGGCTGGCCGCCCGCGGCGACGTCCGCTTCGCCGGCACCGATCTGGAGACCGGGTCGCTGGCGGCGGCGCTGACGGCGGCCGGCTTCGATTTCGGCCGGCCCGCGCTGGTCAGCTGGCTGGGCGTGATCATGTACCTCACGGCCGGCGCGGTCGACCGCACGCTGGCCACGCTGGGCCGCTGCGCACCGGGCACCGAGCTGGTGGCCGAGTATCTGGTGCCCGGCGATCTGCGGGACGACCTCGGCCGCAGCTACGCCGAGCAGGTGGCGCCGATCGCGGCCGAACGGGGCGAGCCGTGGCGGACGTTCCTGCGCCCGCCCGAGATGGCGGCGCTGCTGGCCGCGCACGGTTTCGCGGTGACCGCCAACGTCCCCCAGCGGGACTCGGTCGACGCGGCCCTGTGGAACCGGGCCGACCCGCTCCGGCCGGCCGGGCTGGGCTGGCTGGCGCATGCGCGGCGGACGGGGCCGGCCGACGGCGATTCGCACACCAGCGGCTGGTGATGGCACGCTGGGCGCGACCGGTCCGGACCGCGACGCCAGGAGACAGCCCACGATGGAGACGGTGAGCGCGGCCGCCTGGATCGACGCGGCGCCCGCGGCGGTCTGGGAGGTGCTCGCCGATCTGAGGCGCTACCCGGAGTGGAACCCGCTGTTCCCGTCGGCGGCGGGCGACCTGGCGGCCGGGCGGCGGCTCACGCTGCAGCGCGCGGACGACGACGGGCGCCGCCGGACGATCCGCGCCCGCGTCACCACCGTGATTCCCGCGGCCGAGCTGGGCTGGGTGTTCCGCCCACCGGGAATGACGCCGGGGCTGATCATCATGTGCAATTGCACGCTGCGGGCGGGCAACGGCGGCACGCTGGTTCTGCAGCGGGAAGCGGTGCACGGTTTTCTGGCGCGCTATTACGACCGGCGGCTCGACCGGGACGAAGACGGCTTCCGGGCGCTGAATGGCGCACTCAAGGCGCGGGTGGAGAACCAGTGAGCCGATTTCTCAGCGGAATCTCAGCTACGGACCGGAAAGCGAGACGGCTGGGATGGCTGAGACGGATGGGAACTCAAGGATCCGCCTGAGCGTGGTCAGGAACATTGGTGCACGTGCAGAAAATTACCCACAGGGCGCACGCACGACGTAATCGCGAAATTACGGATTGCTGGTCGTTACTGCGGTTTAGCCGGTTTGCCGAATAGTCCGCGGACGACAGCCGCTGTCAAAAGGGCTATATCCGGTCACAATTGAGAGTAAAGCGGTTGACCCACTCAGAACGCCGTAGTTAATGTAGACAGCGCTTTCCGCAATATTGCCGCGTACGTAACGAGTGCCTTAAAACGCACGTGCACCGATTCCTCCACCAGTGGCGCACAGGGGCCGTCACCGGTGGCGGCCGGTCCGCATCAGAAGCCGAAGCCCCCGGGGCGCCCGTTACGGTCGGCGATCAGCCCGGCCAGCGTTGACAGCGCGATCTCGGCGGGCCTCCGGGAGCCGATGTTGAGGCCGATGGGCCGGTGCACCCGGGCGATCTCCTCCTCCGGCACCCCGAAACTGCGCAGGCCGGGAATATACGGGGCCGGGTGCCGCGGGTTGCCCATCACCCCGATCCAGCGGGCCTTGCTGGCCAGCAGGTCGCGGACCACCGCGTCCAGTTCCGGCCGGTGATGGTCGGTCACCACCACGTCGGCGGCCGGGTCGAGGCTGGCCGGGTCGGCGATGACGGCCTGCCCGGTGGCGGCGGCCGCCGCCGCCCGCTCCGGGTCCGGCTCCAGCAACGCGGTCTGGTAACCGCAGTCGGCGCCGTAGCGCAGCAGATAGCCGGCCACCGGCGAGTCGAACACGGCCACCAGCACCCGGGCCGCGTCGGCGGGAGCGGGGGCGCCGTGCGCGATCGCGTCGGCCGACGGCCCCTGGCCAGCGGATACTGCCTCACCGCCGTGGGCCACCGCGCAGGACGGGTCGATCTCGCCGTGGGTCATTTCGCCAGTCTCGCACGCCCCGGCGGGCCCGCCCGCCGGGCCCGGCCCGGGCGCGTACCGTGGGAAATGCCGCAAATGTCAGCCCGGCCAGGCAAACTGCATCTAACAGCGTCGAATTACTGGGTCAAACTACTGGGTCGAACTGGAGGCGAGGGCAGCCGATGAAGATGGTCAAGCACGAGGTCAGCGCCTGGACCGTGGGCCAGCTGCGGAAGGCGCTGGCGGACTTCCCCGACGACATGGCCGTGCGGGTCGCGCCGCTCGAGGAGCCGGGCGGCGACCTCGAGGCACCCTTGCAGGTCGTGGTCCACTCCGACGTGCGGCTGTTCGCCGACGACCACGGCCCGCTGTCCCGGCGCGCCCAGAACGGTGACGGCAAGGACTACCTGACGCTGGAGTGCGACTACCCGTCCGGGGACTACCCGCCGGGCGAGTGAGGTCACAGCCGGTAGGTGGCGATCAGCTTGTCCATCAGGGCATCGAGCCGGTCGTCGGCCTGCTGGCGGGCGGGGTCCTCGTCGTACCAGCCGACGATCTCGCGGGCGCCCTGCTCGAACGGGATCGTGGCGCAGAAGTCCGGCACCACCGAGCGCAGCTTGGAGTTGTCGAGCACCAGCGAGTGCGCCTTGTCCCCGAGCAGCCCGGCCCCCCACTGCGGGTCGGCAGCGGCGATCGCGTCCGAGGGCACGTGCACGATGCGGGGCGCCACCCCGAGCGCGGCGGCCAGCGTGTGGGCGATCTGATCCCAGGTCAGCACGTCATCGGAGGTGATGTGGAAGACGTCACCGACGGTGCGCTGGTGGCCCAGCAGCGGCACGAACCCCTTGGCGAAGTCCGCGGTGTGGGTCAGCGTCCACAGCGAGGTGCCGTCGCCGTGGACGACGACCTCCTTGCCCGCGCGCATCCGGGCCAGCGCCGTCCACTTGCCGTCGAACGGGATGCTGGTCTGGTCGTAGGTGTGCGACGGGCGCACGATCGTGGCCGGGAAGTTCTCGTCCCGGTAGGCCTCGGTCAGCAGGCTCTCGCAGGCGATCTTGTCCCGTGAGTACTGCCAGTACGGGTTGCGCAGCGGAGTCGACTCGGTGACCGGCAGCCGGGCGGGCGGGGTCTGGTAGGCCGACGCCGAGCTGATGAACACGTACTGCCCGGTGCGGCCGCGGAACAGCTCGATGTCGGACCGGACGTGCTCGGGGGTGAACGCGACCCAGTCCACCACCGCGTCGAACTCCAGGTCGCCGAGGGCGGCCCGGACCGAATCGCGGTCGTGCACGTCGGCCTGCAGGACGGTCGCCTCCGAGGGCAGCGGCCGCAAGTGGGTCGCGCCGCGGTTCAGTACGTAGAGGTCGATGCCCCGTTCGACCGCCAGCCGCGACGAGGCCGAGCTGATGACGCCGCTACCGCCGATGAACAGCACCTTGAGGCTTGCCACGGGTGACCCCTTCCGGCCCAGTTTGCCTGCCTGGCCAGTCAATCACAGGGGCCCGGTTTGACCCCGGCCGATGGGTGCAGGCGCGCTTCGTGCAATTCCTCTGTGCAATCCCACCGAATTAGCGCGCTTTAGCCGAATGTCACGCTCGATCCTGCTACGATCACCTTCGGTGAGTAGCTGCTGCGTTAGGAACTTTGTTCGCGCGGCTGCTTCGTCCCCGCGGGGACCGTTCCATGCCGAAGCACCGGCAGGTGACACAAATGTGTCGCTCCTGTCGCTTAGTACAAGGTGGCGCATCCGCCGCATCGCGCGTCTGCTGCCAGGTTGCCGAGCAAGGAGAAATTCATCGTGACGCACGTCCCGCCGTCCGCCCCCGCCGCCGATGACGGATACCCTCCGCACCTAGATGACGACACGGGGTATTTGCCTGCGCATCCCGGAGGCGGCCACCGGTCTGCCCGCCGACCCGGTCCGCTGCGCCGCCTGTTCGGCCGGAGAAACCACGACGATGACCCGTCGCTGGACTGGGCGGCGCCCCAGGGCGACGAACCGGACTGGGCTAATGGGTCGGATGGGACTGGCGTGGCCGGCGGGGCTGGCACGGCCGGTGGGGGTGGCGCGGCCGGTGGGGGTTTCGCCAGGCCTGGGCAGCAGCCGGGGCGGGTGACAGGTGAGGACCAGCCGGGGCGGGACGGCCGGCCGGGGCTAGAGGGGCTGCCGGTGCGTGAGGTGCCCGGGCGCGGGCCGATCCCCGGCCGGAACGGGCTGAACGGCACCGGCGCGGGAGCCGGCGCGGGCGCGGGCCCGGGCAGCTTTGGCGCGGCCGGCGCCGAGGACACGGACGCAGCCGGTCGCGATGCCGACTGGCCGGGCGCGCCCGATGAGGGCTGGCCGGGCGGTCCGGGGGCGGTGCCGACGTACCGGGCGCTGCACCGGGCGGACGAGGCCGGCCCCGGTACTCCCCCGGCCCCGCGGACCGGGCCGCCGGGCGTCCCGACGTTCACACCGGCACCAGGAGCGACCACCGGACCGTTGCCGGCCACGGGGCCGGGGGCCGGGAGCTCCCCGGCTGGCGCCCCGTGGAGCCAACCGGTCCCAGCGGAGCCACCGGTCGCGGGCGGCGCCGAGGGCGTGACCGGGCCGGTCCCCGAGCCCGGCGGCTCAGGCGGACCGGGTGGGCCTGGCGGTTCCGGCCGCCCCGGCGGCGACGGCCCCGGTGACAGTGACGGTGGCCTGCTGTACCGGGTGCTGGGCGGGCTCGCCATGCGCGACCTCACGCTGGTCGAGTCGCTGCTGCAGGTGGTGGAGAAGCTCGAGAGCAACGAGGAAGACGAGGGCCAGCTGGAGCTGCTGTTCCGGATCGACCACCTGGCCACCCGGATGCGCCGTAACAGCGAGAACCTGCTGGTGCTGGCCGGGCACGACCCGCAGGGGCGCGACCTCGAGCCGGTGCCGCTGCTGGACGTGGCCCGGGCCGCGATCTCGGAGATCACCGACTACAGCCGGGCCCAGATCTCGGCGCTGCCCGACATCGAGGTGCTCGGGCTGGCGGCCGACGACCTCAGCCACATCCTGGCCGAGCTGCTGGAGAACGCCACCTCGAAGTCGCCGGAGAGCGCCGCGGTGGTGATCCGGGCCGAGCGCACCGGCGACGGCACGATGGTGATCAGCGTCGAGGACTCCGGCATCGGGCTGCCGCCCGACCAGCTGGCCGACATCAACCAGCGGCTCGGGCGGGCACCGGTGGTCGACCCGACCGTGACCCGGCACATGGGCCTGTACGTGGTCGGCCGGCTCGCCCAGCGGCACGGCATCCGGGTCCAGCTGCGGGAACGGCCCTACGGGGGGATCACCGCCAACGTCATCACCCCCAGCCGCCTGATCCGCGTCAACCCCGAGACGGCACCGCGCACGGCCCGGCGCCCGGCCACCCGGCCGCAGCCGGTGGTCGCGCCGGGCGGCCCCCGGCTGACCGCGGTCAACTCCGACGGCCACGCGCGGCCAGGGACCGGCGGCCAGAGCGCGCCCCCGCGCCGCGAACGCCCGCTGCCACCGCCCGGGCCCGCATCCAGCGGGCCGGCGGCCCCGCCGCCACCGCCGCGGTTCGCGCCCGCCGACCCGTCCACGCTGCCGCAGCGCACCCCGAGCCGGGCGGCGACCGCCAGCCCGCCGCCGCGGCCGGCCGCCAGCCCGGAGCCGGAGTCCTCGGTGTCGAGGGCCGACCGGATCCGCGACGACCTGTCGGACTTCCGGCTGGGCCAGCGCGAGGCGCGGTCGGCCGCTCCCGGCCCGACCCCGCCCGCTCCGGCCAGCCCGCCCGCTCCGCCTAGCACCACCCCGTCGGCTCCACCACCCAGTTCCCCCGGAGCAACGCCGGAAATACATCACAGCGACGATTCGGGCCGCCCGAACGGTGTAGAGGGTGAACGCCCCGGCGAAGGGCCAGGGGGCAGTCAGGCCGGCACGGAGGCGGATTCGACATGAACACCCTCAGCAGCGAGGCGCAGTCGCTGACCTGGCTGGTGAACAACTTTGTGTCCGAGGTTCCCGGCGTCACCCACGCGATCGTGGTGTCGGCCGACGGGCTGCTGCTGATCGCGTCGGACGAACTGACCGACGAGCAGGCCCAGCAGCTGTCGGCGGTGGCCTCCGGGGCCCGCAGCCTGGCCGAGACCAGCTCGCGGCTGTTCGACCTGGGCGACAGCCGCCAGACGATCGTGCGAATGGAACGCGGCTACCTGTTCGTGATGGCCATCAGTGACGGATCCTGCCTGGCCACGCTGGCCAGCTCGGGCTGCGACATGAAGATCGTCGCTTACCAGATGACGGTGCTGGTCGAAAGCTCCGGCCACGTGCTCACCCCGCAGCTGCGCCGGGAGCTGCGCACCGGAACGCAAGCGGCGCGGGTCTCATGAAGGGGACGGCCATGCTGCGAAGCTCCCGGGTCCGGCCTTACGCGATCACCGGCGGCCGGACCATCGCCCGGATGCCGCTGCTGCTGGAGACGCTGGTGTCGGTGCCCGACTACGACCTCATGGTCCATCAGATGCTGGTGGCCGAGTCGCGCGACATCTACGCGCTGTGCCGGTCGGTGCAGTCGATCGCGGAGATCTCGGCCGCCCTGGACATGCCCCTGGGCGTGGTCCGGGTCCTGGTCAGCGACCTGGCCGACGACGGCCGGCTCCGAATTCATCCGACCGCCGTCCACGCCGGGGTGCCGGAACACATGCTGCTCGAAAGGGTTCTTCGTGGTCTCCAGACCATCAAGCACTGAACTGTCCCCGACCGCCATCTCCACCAAGATCGTCATCGCCGGCGGATTCGGCGCGGGTAAAACCACGTTCGTCCGCTCGATCTCCGAGATCGAGCCGGTCACCACCGAGGCCCTGATGACCGAGGCCAGCCAGGACTTCGACGACCTGGCCGCGACCCCGGAGAAGATCACCACCACCGTGGCCATGGACTTCGGCCGGGTCAGCTTGGACCAGGAGCTGGCCCTGTACCTGTTCGGCACCCCCGGCCAGGACCGGTTCTGGTTCTTGTGGGACGACCTGATCCGCGGCGCGCTGGGGGCGGTGGTGCTGGCCGACCCGCGGCGGCTGGCGGACTGCTTCCCGGCCGTCGAGTACTTCGAGAACGTCCCCGAGGCCCCGTTCATCGTGGCGCTCAACTGCTTCGACGGGATCTTGCCGTTCGAGCTGGACGACGTGCGCGCGGCGCTCGCCATCGGGCCGGAGGTACCCCTGCTGACCTGCGACGCCCGCGACACCGCGTCGGCCGTGTACACGCTGACCGAGCTGGTCAGGTACGCGATGAACTTCGCCGGGCCGCCGGCCCTGGTGTAGGGGGGGCTGGAGATCACTACGCAGCGGGAGGTGAGACCTTGTCGCGGAAGATTCTGATCGTCGGGGCCGGCCAGTCGGGCCTGCAGCTGGCCCATGGCCTGCTCCAGCACGGTTACCAGGTGACGCTGATGTCCGCGCGCACCGCCGACGAGATCCGGGGTGGCCGGGTCATGTCGACCCAGGCCATGTTCGACGCCGCCCTCCAGCACGAGCGCGACCTCGGTCTCAACTTCTGGGAGGACGAAGGGCCGCACTTCGACGGCCTCGGGTTCAGCCTGGCCGGGCCGGACGGCAGCCTGGCGCTGGACTGGGCCGGCCGCCTGAACGCCTTCGCCCAGTCGGTCGACCAGCGGGTCAAGATGGCGGGCTGGCTGGAGGCGCTCGAGCAGCGCGGCGGCCGGGTCATCATCCACGGCGTGACCGTGTCCGACCTGGACCGGCTGGTGAACCGCTACGACCTGACGATCGTCGCCGCGGGCAAGGGCGAGCTGGTCCAGCTGTTCGGCCGGGACCCGTCGCACTCCCCCTACGCGGCCCCGCAGCGGGCGCTGTCGGTCGTCTACGTGCACGGGCTGGGCCCCCGGCCCGAACGCGGCGACCTCGCGACCGTCAACTTCAACCTGGTGCCGGGGGTCGGCGAGCTGTTCATCATGCCCGCGCTGACCACCACCGGGCCGTGCGACATCTTGTTCTTCGAGGGGATACCGGACGGGCCGCTGGACCGCTTCACCGGCATCCGCAGTCCCGAGGAGCACCTGCGGCTGACCCTGGAGCTGATGGAGCGGTACGTGCCCTGGGAGTACGCGCGGGCGCACAACGTCGAGCTGACCGACTGGGGTGGCACGCTGGCCGGCCGCTACGCCCCGGTGGTCCGCAATCCGGTCGGCCCGCTGCCGTCGGGCGGGGCCGTGCTCGGCATGGCCGACGTGGTGGTGGCCAACGACCCGATCACCGGGCAAGGCTCCAACAACGCCGCCAAGTGTGCCGCGATCTACCTGGAGCGGATCCTCGCGCACGGCGACCGGCCGTACGACCAGGCGTTCATGCAGGAGGTCTTCGGCCACTTCTGGGACTACGCGCAGTACCCCACCACTTGGACCAACGCCATGCTGCAGCCGCCTCCGCCGCACATCGTGCAGGTGCTGGGGGCGGCGGCCGGGCACCAGCAGATCGCCGACCGGTTCGCGAACGGGTTCAACGACCCGCGCGACTTCTTCAGCTGGTTCATGGACCCGGGCAAGGCCGCCAGCTATCTCGAATCGGTGGTCGGCGCCGCCGTCTGACGGTGTGACCCAGATCACCTTCGAGCCCGCGTGATCATTGGTGGCCGGCCCGTGTCCTTATGTCTGACAGGAAGGAGTCAGGCGTGAGCGCACAAGCGAGCGAGAAGCCGGCCAGTGAGCAGGGCAGTGAGCGGCCGGCCCGCCGGGTCAGCCGCAACGAGCCCGGCACGTACCAGGCCGGGCAGCTGACCACCGAGTTCGGCAACACCGCGGTGGCCGACACCGTGGTGGCCAAGGTGGCCGGGATCGCCACCCGGGAGATGCCCGGCGTGTACGCGATGGGGGCGGGTATAACCCGGGCGTTCGGAGTGGTCAGGGACCGGATTCCCGGCGTGACCAGCACCAGCGTCACCCAGGGGGTGACCGTCGAGGTTGGTGAGCGGCAGGCCGCGATCGACCTTGACCTGATCGTCGAGTACGGAATCTCCATCCCCGATCTGGCCGACGGGGTCCGCCAGAACGTCATCAGCGCGGTCGAGCGGATGTGCGGGCTCGAGGTCACCGAGGTGAACATCACCGTCGGCGACGTGCACCTGCCGACCGACGACACCCCGGACACCCCGTCGGAACCACGGGTTCAGTAGGCCTCGGTGCCTGACGACCTCGACGCACAGGGTCGGCGGGACTTCCGGGCCTGGGTGCGGGCCCACCACCCCGACGCGGGCGGCGACCCCGAGGCGTTCGTGGCCGGGCTGTCCGCCTGGCGGCGGCCGGGCCGGTCCGGGACCGTTCCGGCCGCCCGCTCGGAGGTCACTGTGTTCCGGGCCCGGCACGGGGTGTGGCGGCTGGCGCGCTGGTGGCGTCGCCGCCGCCGCACCGCCCGGGTGCGGTAACCAGGGTCAACCTTTTAAATAAAGGAAATAAAATGGATCAGATCAGCTGGCGCCCCATGATCGGGCTGGCGTTCGGCACCGCGCTGGGCTTCGCCGGCGCTTTCGGCGGGATCGGCGCGCTGGTGATCGTGCTGGTGCTGGGCGTGGTCGGCTTCGTGGCGGGCTGGGCCCTGACCGGCACGGTCGACTTCGCGGACCTGCTGCGGAGGCGGTCATGACGACCGCGGCGGTGGCTGTCCGGGGCGCGGACAGCGAACTCGCACCGCCCGGGCCGCGCGGCAGCACCGACATCGCCGACCTGGTGGTGGAGAAGATCGCCGCCTACGCGGCCGCCGAGGTGGACGACGCCCACGGCTCTACCCGGCGGATGCTCGGCCTGCGTATGCCGGGGGCGGCCGCCCCCAAGGTGACGGTGCTCATCGACGGCCAGCTGGCCACCATCCGGGTGGCCCTGTCGGTCCGCTACCCGGCGCCGATCCGGCAGGTCACCCGGCGCGTACGCGAGCACGTGATGGAGCGGGTCGGCCAGCTGACCGGCCTCGACGTCCGGCACGTGGACATCGAGGTCCCGGCCCTGATCACCCCCGACCGCGGGCGGCGGGTGCGATGACGGCCGAGGACCTGGCGACCGCCGACGAGACGCCGTCGTTCCCGTCCGGCGATGCGCCGGACGGCCAGCACGCGGCCCGCAAGGCGGCCGCCCGTGCGTTCCGGCCGCGCCGGGCGGGACCCGCGATCGTGGTGTCGGCCCTGCTGGCGGTGGCCACCGGCCTGATCGCCGCCTACCTGATCTCGAAGTACGTAGGCCACCAGGTGCACGTGCTGCCGTCCGGGCTGTTCCAGGCCGGGCACCAGCTGCACTGGGATGATCAGCGGTCGCTGGTCGCGTCCGGCGTCGCCTGCGCGCTCGGCCTGGTCCTGATCGGCTACGCGCTGCGGCCCGGCCGCCACCGGGTGGTGCCGGTGGCCAGCCAGCACCCGCGGTCGGTGGTCGCGGTGACCCGAGGCGGGCTGCGCCGCTACCTGGCGGGCGGGGCGCTGACGGTGGATGGCATCGCCTCGGCCAAGGTGCGGGTCCGCCGCCGCCGGGCCCAGGTGTTCGCCGCCTCGTCGCTACGCGACACCGAGGGCCTGGCCGCGCAGGTCGAGACGGCCGTGAACGAGCGGCTGGCGGCGCTGACGCCGCTGCGCCCGCTGCGGGTCAGCGTGAGCGTCCAGAAGAGGAGGGACTGACGGTGATCCGACGGACCGGCCGCGGTAACCGGATCGCGTTGCTGCTGATCGGGCTGGCGCTGCTGCTGGGCGGCGCGACCGGCCTGGTGCGGGGGCTGAACGCGCTGCCGGATGTGTTCGGCGACCAGCATGCGCTGATTATCGACAAACCGACCCGGAACTGGGTGGCGGGCCAGCCCTGGTTCTGGCCGACGGTGGCGGCCGTGGCGGTGCTGGTGTTCCTGCTGACGCTGTGGTGGCTGGCCGCCCAGGGCCAGACCCGGCTGCTGCGCCGGATCGAGCTGGAGGCCGACCCGCGGCGCGGCACCACCTACCTGCCGGCCGGCGCGGTGACCAGCGCGCTCGAGAACGACCTGGCCGCCAGCCCCCACATCCGGCACGCGCGGGCCGCCCTGACCGGCACCTCCACCCGCCCCCGGCTGGCGCTGAGCGTCACCCTGACCGCCGAGGCCGAACCCGCCGAGGCGGTCGGCCGGATCGGCCAGGCCATCGGCCGGGTCCGGGAAGCGCTCGAAAACGAGGACCTGAACGCGACGATCCGGATCCGGTCGCTGCGGCCCAGCCGCAGCTGAGGCGGCCCGGGCGCCTGGGGCGTCAGATGTGATCGACGTCGACGACCAGGATCTCGACCGCGGCTTTGGCGAAGCCGCCCAGCTCCGTGAGGGCATCGGCCACCCGGCGCTGGGCGGCGGCGGCCACGTCGGGAACCGGCCGCCCGAGCTCGACCGCCAGCGCGATCTCCACGCTGACGTCGTCGCCGCTGATCTCGGCGCGTACACCCGCGGTCGGCGGCAGGCCGTCGCGGCCGGGGCCACGCCAGCCGCTCAGGGCGCGGCGGCTGAGGCTGGCGGCCAGCGCGCTGATCGACGGTTCCAGCCGGATCACCCCCGGCGTGTCCAGCGCGGTCAGCGCGGCGATCTTCTCCGCCACCGGGGTCTCGACCACGGTCCGCCCGACGTTCATGCCCCCCGCCCCCCTGGCCAGATGTCGACCACGGTGACGTCGATCCAGGCCGGTTCGAACCCGGCCAGCTCGCGGGCGGCCGCGCCCACCAGTTCGCGGATCCGGTCGACCGCCGCCATTCCGTCGACGCCGTAGCGGAGCGCGACCTCCAGCCGCACCGCGCACCACCCGTCCGGCTCCCCCGGCAACTGCTGGACCGTGCAGGAACGGGCGGTCACCCCGTCGGTCTGGTCGGCCGCGAACCGCACCACGACCGCCGCCGCCTGGGCCGCGACCCGGATCGGGCCGAGATCGTTGTCGGCGATGGGGATGAAGGCGTCCCGGCGGCGCTCGGTGCGGACCGCCCGCATGATCCGCTCGGTCAGGTCGCGGGGCGGCGCCAGCTCGGCCTCGGCCAGCTCGCCGGTCGCCTCCCGCAACGCCACGAACCCGGCCGACGCCGCCTGGCAGTGCGGGCAATCCAGCTCGTGCTCGTCCAGCTGGCCGACGGTGACGTGCTCCCAGAGGATGGCCGCGTCCTGACCGCACGGCAGCAGGTAGGCCTCGTCCACGCCCTCTATTGCCATGAGATCATCGCCTCCCCGAGGTCAGCCCGGGCCCGGGCCAGCCGCCCGCGCACCGCCTGGGGGGTGGTGCGCAGGATGCTGGCGATCTCCGCATAAGACAGCTCCTCCACCTCTCTCAGCAGCCAGCAGGCGCGCTGCTCGGCCGTCAGCCGGTCGAGCGCGACCCGCAGGGCCAGCAGCCGTTCGTGCGCCTCGGCCCGCGCCTCCGGCGAAGCGGCGGGACTGGCCATCGGGATGGCCTCGTCGAACAGCGGGGCGACCGGTTTGCGGGATCTCAGGATGTTCAGGCAGCGGTTGGTGGCGATCCGGTACAGCCACGATCGGATGGCTTTATCTTCGTGGATCTCCGGCAGCCGACGCCACGCGGTGACGAAGACTTCCTGGGTGACGTCCTCGGCTTCGCCGGTATCGCCCAGCAGGCGGACGGCGAGGCGGTAGATCGGCCGCTGGTAGCGGCGGACCAGAGTCTCGAAGGCGCGGGTGTCGCCGTCGCGGGCGCGGGCGACCATGGTGGCATCGCTGAGCGGGCCAGCGGGGTCGGTGGCGTCGGCGGCGTCGGCGGCATCGGTCCCGCTGGCGCCAAGAGACACTGCCGCGCCACCACCAGACCCAGCCGACTCACCAGCCGCGGAAATCCCACTAGCAGCCGACCCACCAGCCGTAGTCGTTCCACCAGCCGCAGCCGACCCATCAGCCGCAGCCGTTCCACCAGCCGCAGCCGACCCATCAGCC
Source organism: Actinomycetota bacterium (assembly GCA_019240215.1). Taxonomy (GTDB): domain Bacteria; phylum Actinomycetota; class Actinomycetes; order Streptosporangiales; family Streptosporangiaceae; genus Bog-532. Next base: position 39,022 of record JAFAYQ010000062.1, read on the forward strand.
GCAGCCACCCCATCAGCCATAACCGTCCCGGCGGACCCCGCGCCGGCCTCAGACATCCCGACGGCACCACTGTTTCCAGGCGCCCTGGCTTCCCCGCCAGGCTCGCCTGCCCCGTTGGCCCCACCTTTACCGGCGAAGGCCTCAGCGCCATACCGCGTCGTCACCCTCCCCCTCTCCCCGCTGAATCAGGCCGTAGCCGCAATAATCGCCAGCAAATCCCGCGTGACGATGTGGCGGCCAGCGTGTCTTAACGGTGAGAAGGCCCGGGCTGAGGGAATGTACTCCGCGGTACCTGATAGACGTCAGGATCACGGTAGACGATGCCCGGGCCTTCGACTCAAGCGACCCTGGCCTGCGGAAAGGGAGTATCAGCGGATGTCACCGCCACTCCAGGACGAACCCGCTCCGGCTGGCCCGTCATCGGTGTCACCCGAATTCAGTGAAAACGCCGAGCGGATCGCCGCCGCGGTCGGTGCCGCGCCCAGCGTGGCCGGCCTGTCCGGCGGCCGCTTGGGCGGCGTCGGCACCTACCTGCCCGGCCGCCGTGTGACCGGCGTCGTCATCCGTGCCGACGAACTCGAGGTGCATGTCATCGGGCGCTACGGCACGCCGGTGACGGAGATCGCCAGCGATGTCCGGCGGGCGGCCGAGCCGTTCGCCGGGGACCGGACCGTGCACGTGATCATCGAGGATCTGGCCTGACCAGATCCTGGTCGTCCTGACCGGCCCCGTCCGCCTGATCCGGCTGGACCGGGCGCCTGGGTTCGCGGAAGACCAGGAAGCGCATGGCCACGTACATCCAGATCGCCTCGCAACCCCCCGCCACCAGCCGGGACAGCTGATACTCGAGACCGAGCGCGGCCAGGCCCGAGCCGACCCCGAGGATCAGGGCCAGGTAGTTGACCACGACCACGGCCGCGTAGATCGTCACCTGGCGGCCGACCAGGCCGTGGGACCGGAAGTTCAGCGTCCGGTTGAGCACGTAGCTGATGCTGGTCGCGGTGCCGTACGACAGCGTGATGCTGACCGGCACCGGCCAGTGCAGCACGCCGTGGAACACGGTCAGCAGGCCCAGGTCGAGGCTGAACGTGCAGCCGTTGATGACCGCGAAGCCAAGCAAGCTGGGCGCGACGATCCGGGACAGGCCGAACGGCAGGTGCCGCACGACCGCCGTGGTCGCCGCGGTGAACCACGACGCCCCCGTACGTGACATGGCCTTCAGGATGGCATCCGGATGAGGCCGCCAGCCGGCCCGCAGCCGACGCCCGGGTAAACGGGCGTTAAGGCTTCATAGTGTTAACGCTCCGTGGCGTCACTGGCTGATGCGCGGCTGCGAGGTGGCCGCCCGGAACAGGGTCAGCTGCATCGACCGTCCCATCACCGGGTCCATCGCCGCCAGCAGCAGCCGTCGCGAGCCGGGCAGCGCCGCCCGGACCGCTCGCGGCGGGCGGGTGACGGTGGCCGAATCGACCACTCGCATACCGAGCCGCTCAAGCGACCGCGGGTCGTCGCAAGCCCACTGCCAACGGGCAATACCCCGGCGGGCGGCGAGCCGGTGCTCCCGCTCCAGCATCTGCTGCGAGTAGGTGTCAAACGCGATCAGCGCGCCCGGGAACTGGGTGGCGATACCGGCCAGCACCCGTGTCGCGTCCTCCTCGGTCAGATAAGGGAGCACGCCGTCGGCCACGAAAAAGTACGGCCCCGGCATCTCCCGCACCACGGCCGCCCAGCCGTCGTCGGTGACCGAGGCCGCCACCATCCGCCGCCGGTTGGTGTCAGCGAAGAACCGGCGCCGCAACGTGATCGTGTCCGGCAGATCGAGGTCAATCCAGTGCACACTGCCGTTGTCGACCCGCTCGAACCGCGTGTTCAGCCCGGTACCCAGCTCAACCACGGTGCCGGCGGGGTCCTCACCCAGGAAGTCCCGGACCCAGGCGTCAAAGCCCGCGGTACGGAACACCGTCGTCCACCCGCCGGCCCGGTTGTACTTCGCCCGGTCGAACCCGACGGCCTCGATGATCTCGACGGCCTTGGGATCCCGCAGGACCGGCCGCCGTTTGCCGGTCTCCACGGCCCGCCCCACCAGCGGTATGAACAGCGTCTCCTGAACCTGCCCCAGTTCGACCTGTTCCCGGTCCGCTTCCTCGTCCGCGGTCATCGGTTCGGTTCCTCCCGTCGGCCCGGCGCGTGGGCATCCTATGACGCCCAGACGCCAGGCCGACAGGAGTTTCATGGGTGGTCTCAGACCATTTGCAGTCCCAGTGACACCTCCTCCCCGGCCGGCGCGGACTTCGCCCGAGAGAGCCCGCGCCGGCCGATCACACCAGTGCCCTCCTTCAGAGGGTGGCCGTGAGGTTCAGCAGTCCGCCGACATCGGCACTGACGCCAATGCCAATGCCAGTGCTGTTGCTGCTCCCGCTGCTCCCGCTGGTGCCGGTCGAGCCGGTCGAGCCAGTCGGGCCGGCGTGATGGTGACGGTGGGCGCACCAGTGCCAGTCACTGTGGTGACCCCAGTACCGGCTGAGCACGATTCGACGGTGCCAGCAGTGCCGGTGACGCGGTGCGGCGACGTGCCGCACAGGGTGCCATCCAGTCGCCGAGGTCGTGCTGGTGCTGCCGGGGTGGGATCCGGTCGCCGAGCCACTGCCGGTGGACGTGGCGCTGGTCCCAGTCCCGTGGTGTGCCCGCAGGCACTGCAGATGGTGAACGTGGAGGAGGTGCCGGATGTGCTGGCAGTACCAGGAGCACCCATGGTGACCCCCATTACCACCGTGACCGTGACCGTGACCGGTGCCAGATCCGGTGCCAGTTCCGGTGCCGGTGCCAGTGCCAGTGCCAGATCCGGTCCCGGTCCCAGTCCCCGTGCTGGTCCCGGTGCCGGTGCCCGTGCCGGTCCCGGTGCCGGTGCTGGTCGTGCAGTTGGCCAGCACGCAGCCGGTGACGGAGATGCCGCCGCCGTTACCGGTCCCGCTGCCACTGCAGGTGGCCAGCACGCACAGCCCGACGCCCACACCCGTGGACCCCGAACCACCCGTGCCCGACGTCCCGGTGCCGCAGTCGGAGCTCAGGGCGCAGACCCCAATCCCGATCCCGCCGGTGCCCGTGCCAGTCGTCCCGGTCCCGGTGCCCGTGGTGCCGGTCCCGGTCGTCCCGGTCCCGCTGGTGCTGGTCCCGCAGTCGGCGGCGAGGCAGACGCCCACGCCCAGCCCGCCATTGCCGGTGGCGCCGGTGCTGGTCGTGGACCCGCAGTCCGACGACAGGGCACAGACCCCGACGCCGATCCCGCCAGTGCCGGAATCGGTCGTCCCGGTCCCGGCCGAGCCAGTCCCGCTGGTGGTGCCAGTGGTGCTGGTGCCGCAGTCAGCCGCGAGGCACACGCCCACGCCGAGGCCGCCGTTGCCGGTCGTGCCCGTGCTGGTCGTGGACCCACAGTCCGACGACAGAGCGCAGACGCCGATGCCGATTCCGCCGGTGCCCGCGCTGCTGGTACCGGTACCGGTGGTCCCGGCCGAACCGGTCCCGCTGGTGGTGCCGGTGGTGCTGGTGGAGCCGCAGTCCGAGGACAGGGCACACACGCCCACGCCGATGCCGCCGGTGCCCGAATTGGTGGTCCCGGTTGCGGTGGTGCCGGTGCTGGGCGGAGTCCCGGAACTGGCAGAACCGGATCCGCTGCTGGTACCGGTGGTGCTGGTGCCGCAGTCAGCGGCCAGGCAGACCCCGACGCCGAGGCCGCCGGTCCCAGTGCTGGCCGAGCTGGTGCTGGTGGAACCAGTTCCGGTAGAGCCAGTTCCGGTAGAGCCAGCTCCGGTGGTACCCGTCCCGGTGGCGCCGGATCCGCTCGAGCTGGAGCTCGTGGAACCGGAGCCGCTGGACGTGGACCCGCTGGAGCCCGATCCGCCGGCGGTGCCGGTGGTGCTGGTGCCGCAGTCCGCCGCCACGCAGACCCCGACGCCGAGGCCGCCGCCGTTGCTGGCGGAGGTGGCGGTACTGGTGGTGGTGCCGCAGTCCGAGGACACGGCACACACCGACGCCGATCCCGCCGGTCCCGGCGCTGGCAGAACCAGTCCCGGTTGAGCCAGTACCGGCGGAACCTGTCCCGGTGGCGCCGGATCCGCTGGAGCCGGAACTGGTCGTCCCGCTGCTGGTGGAGCCGGAACTGCTGCTCCCGCTGGTGCTGCTGGTGCCGCAGTTGGCGGCCAGGCAGACACCGACGTTGATGCCGCCGCCATTGCTGGCGCCCGAGCCGGTTCCGCTGGAGCCGGTGGTGCCGGATGGGGTTGTGCCGGTGGCCGGGCTGCCCGTTCCGGTGGGGCAGGTGGCCAGGGCGCACAGGCTCACGTTGATGCCCGAGCCCGAGCCGGTGCTGGCTCCGCTGGTGCCGGTCCCGCTGCCTGGGCCGCTGGTGGCGGCGGTGAGGGTGGCGGTGATGGCTGGTGGAGATGTGCTTGGTGATGATTCAGCCGCGTGGGCGGCGGGGTGATGGCTGAGCAGGAGCATCCCGCTCGCGCCGGCGGCCAGGATGAGGCCGCGCTGAAGGAGGTTCATGGTGATTTCAAGACCCTTCACGAATCAAGAGGACCGTGACGGCGCACCGCACTCACGCCCCGGTGGGGCTGAGAGGGGTGGGCCGGGCGCGTCAGCCGGTCGCGGGCTGCGGCTGAGGCGCGGCGAGGCCCCGTACCCGCCATCGGAGGCGGCGGGCGGGGTGAAGGGGTTTAGCCGGGGCGGTGCGGGCCGCGCAGGTCCAGAATCGCGGGGAGCGCGTCTTGGCGGTGGGCCATGGCCAGGAGCAGGCCCGCAGAAAGGACGAGCAGGAGGGTGGTGGTGATGGCCTGGGGGCCCGCGCCGGTGTGGGCGTCAGGGCCGGCCGGGCCGTTCCCGCCGGCCGCACCCGCACCGTTCCCGGCGGGGGCGGTGGGGGCCAGCGGGGCCACCGGGGAACCGGTGCCGCTGGTGCCGCCCAGACTGTTCGCGGTGGCGGCGGCGAGGGCCTTCAGGCCGGTGAAGACGCCGGCGGCGGCGAGGCTGAAGAGGCCGGTGGAGGCAGTGTGGCCGGTGGTGGCCGAGGTGCCGGTGCCGGTGGTAGTGGTAGTGGTAGTGCTGGCGCCGTAGCCGGCCGAGGCGGCGGGAGTGCCGGTGGCGCCGGTGCCGGTGGAGGCCGGGGTAGTGGCGACGCCGGTCCTGGCCAGGAACCCGCCGAGACCGGGGCCGGCCGGGAGGATCCCGCCGGTGCCCGTGCCCGTCGTGCCCGTCCCCGTCGCGCCCGCGCCGGTGCCGGTGGTGGAGCCGGTGCCGGTGCCGGTGCCCGAGCTGCTGGTGGAGCCGATCGGCAGCACCGGTGACAGCGGCGCGACGATTGGGGCCAGCGGGGCCAGCACCGGGGACAGCGCGGTGAGCGCGGGGGCCAGCGGGGCCAGGACCGGCTCCACCGCCTGGAGCAGCGGGGTGGTGACCGGAGCCAGGGAATTGATCACCGGGGCCAGCGCGATGGTGACCGGCGCCAGCGTGTCGATGACGGGGGCCAAGGCGGTGGTGACCGGGACCAGCAGCGCCCCGGCGGCGCCGGTCAGCGGGGCCAGCGCCTGAGCCACCGGACCGGTCAGCGGGGCCGTCAGCTGGCCCGCCGCGGTGGTCACCGGCAGCAGCAGCTGACCGGCCGCAGTGGTAACCGGCGCTAGCAACCCGGCCACCGCCGAAGTGGCCGGCGCGGCCGAAGCAGTGACCGCCGAACTGGCCCCCGCCGCCGCGGCGCGGCCGGAACTGGTCCCGGCCGCCGCCGTAGCGCTGCGGCCAGAGCTGGTGGCGCCAGCCGTCGTCCTGGCCGGGTGCCCCGCCGCACTCGAGCCGGAGGAGCCCGTGGCCGTCCCGGACACGCCGCTACCGGTGCTGGTCGCGTGCCCCGCATCGCCGGTGGCCGCCGCCTGACCCGCAGTGCCGGTCGGCGAAACCCACCGCGCCGCCGACGGCCGACGTGGCCGCGGTCGCGGTGTGAGTGACGGCCGAGGTCGCCCCGCTCACGGTCGAGGCCGCGGTGGACGTGATGTGGGTGACGGCCGAAGTCACCGGGCGGTGGACGCCGGGTGGCTGGCACCAGAGGCGGTTGAGCTGCCGGCGGAGGTCGTGGACCCGGCCTGGCCCGCGGTGGTGGCGGAGGACGACGCATGGCTCGCACCGGGCGTGGCGGGGGTGGTGAGCTGGGTGACAGCAGAGGCCACGCCGTTCACGGTGCTGGTGACTGCACCGGTCGCGGCGCCGAGCAGGCCACCGGATGAGGTCGGGGTGGTCGAGGTGACGGCGGCCGGGCGGGTGGTGGCGGCGTGGGCGTGGGCGCCAGACAGCAACCAGCACACCGCCATCAAGCCGAAACCGCAGCCCACGAGCACCATGCCGCGCGTGGCGAACCGCCCGGCCCAACCGCGGCCGGGGTTCACCTGCGCATCTGGTGCAGCGTGACCCACCCTGGCACATCCCCCGATGACAGTGACGCCGGTGACATAGCGCCGTTACTACACGCACGCATAGTAACCATATGCGTACAGGTAAAGACAACCAGTGAGCGACCTTTTATGAAAAGAATTCATGCTCCGCAGGTTTATCAATACTTACATAAACGGCTTTATACGCGTGTTACCGCCTTGAGCGGTTAGAGACGTTTTCCACGGGTATCGGGCCGGAGCCACCGCGCCGCGGTGCGGAAGGAGAGATGAATCGTGCGCGTGTTCAAGCGATCGAGACCGACGGCGGCCGACCACAAGCCGACGTGGCGGGAGCGCCGTGCGGCCGAGCGCACCGCCAAGGCGGAAGCCCAGCTCGAGCAGACTGAGCAGAAGATCCATGAGATCGCCGACCAGGTCCGCGGCGACCTCAAGCAATCGCGATAACCCGGCGCTTCGGGTCAATCAATAGCAGGGGCCCGTCCCATTGGGGGCGGGCCTCCGCCGTGCCGGTGAACGCCTCGCTGGTGTAGTGCAGGAATCCCGGAGGGCCAGGCTGGGCCGGCCATGGTGGCGGAGAAGATCGCCACCCCCAGGCCACGGGCGCAGGCAGCGCGCGGGCCGGGTGGTTGCGCTTAGGCCGGAGTCGCTTCCTGCTATCCCTCGCGATCGCCGGGGTCGATCGGCGCGTAAAAGCCTCGGCGAGGACTCGGCTGCGGCTTCCCGGAACTGTCCTCGCGGGACCTGACTGGGGTTGCCGGTGGTGGCGCGGGCCGGATCGTACGGACCCGGCCGAAGACGTTGCGGCCCAGTCGGTAACGCTGGTCCGTTCGCAGCGTCTGCCACCGCTCAAAACCGAGTGTCTTCGTATAGTGGCGACCCGCCTCGGCCGCGAACGTGGCCTGGTATACCTCACGCCGCCAATGGACCTTCTCGTCCTTCCGGAGCGTGTACGCGGGCCATTCCAAATTGCTCTGGCCGTAGCCCGATTTAGTAGGTTTTCTGGATTTATGCCACTTGGCCTCTTCGTAACGGTAGCTGCGCTGCTCGGGCTCATTGGCGTGCTTGATCACCAGGTTGCGGATCTCGCCAGACGGCTCCTGCTTGGACTTCTTCTTGACCCACGACCGGGTGCTGATCTGCACGATGCGGCTCCATTGGAACCGTTTCGCTTGGGCTTCCGTGTGCCGGACGGGAAGCGTGTACAGCACGATCGCGGCCACGATCAGGACAACGACGCAGATCAAGATAAGCGTGGCTGACATATCGCTCCAACCCAGTACCGCTACTACGGATTATGCGATCAAGGCGGGGCGAATTCCAGCTCGGCGCTAGGTGGGATAGGCGTCGGGAGGGGTGATGTAGCGACGGCCAGCGGGGGTGGTCCAGATCATGACGCCGGGGGTGGGCTGGTCGAGGTGCCAGCCGGCGGACTGTTTGCAGCGGTGGTGATGGCGGCAGAGCGGGGCCAGATCGCACTCGCAGGTGCGGCCGCCCTGGTCGTAGGGGATCGTGTGGTCGAGGTCGCAGCGGGCGGCGGGCCGTTGGCAGCCGGGTGCGGCGCAGGTGGGAGTGCGGGCGATGATCAGATGGCGGAGGCGGCGGCTGGGGTGATAGCCCGATTCCTGGTGGAGATGATCGCAGGAGCCGCGGGCGAGCGGGTCGAGTGTCATCGCCAGAGTGCGGGGTCCCAGGTCATTGGGGGGTGACACCGGACCGGGGAGGCAGCCGTGGGCGATGGGCAGTCCGTCGCCGCCGGTAACGGTCAGGCAGCAGCGGGACGTGGGGTCGGCAGCGGCCAGAGCGGCGAGGTGCCGAGCCAGGGGCGAATCGACAGGGCCGAAGCCGGCCACGCTGCCTGGTTTGGCGTCCAGGCCGAGCAGGGTGGTCAGCGGGACGGTCAGGTTGAGCCGGGCGGCGAGGCGACGGACGGTGGCGGGGTCACGGGGAGGGGTCGGCTCGGCGGGGCTCGGGTCGGTGATGGGCGGAGCGGTGGGAGTGGAGTCCTGGCCGAGCAGGGTGTCGAGGTAGGCGCGGACGCGGAGCTGGTCGAGGGAGCCGCTCAGGCCGGCCTCGCGGAGGGCGAGCGCGCGGGCGGTGATGCGCTGGTCGGCTTCCAGCACCTCGTCCGGCGGGAGGCCGAAGCCGGCCAGGGCCGCGGTACCGGCGTCCTCTCGCCAGTGGCGGACGCGGGGATCTTTCTGGGCCTCTTCGCGGCGGCGGGTAGCGGCCTCGGGGTCGGCGGTGAGGACGGCACGGGCCGCGGCCGCACGGAGCTGGCCGGGGGTTTGCTGGCCGGCTCGGGGCAGGATCTGCGCCTCGACCGCGCGGGCCTGCTCGTCGGTCAGGATCCGGGTGGCTTCGGAGATCAGCCGGGCCTTGAGGTGGTCGATCGAGCCCTCGCGCAGGGCGGTGGCCGTGCGCGGCAGGCGGGTGGCGAGGTCCAGGGCCAGATCGAGGTAGGCGTCGGCCGTTCGGGTGGACAGGCGCAGGGCGGCGGCCATTTCATCGGCGATGAACTCGCTGAGCTGGGCGGGGAACTCCCCCGGGGCGGCCGGCCCGGTGCGCTCGGCGGGACGACGGCGGGCGAGCTCAGCGGTGGCGGCCAGCAGGCCCGCGCAGCACCAGGACTCCAGTCGCCGCCAGGCGCGGAGGGCGCCGATCAGCTCATCGTCATTCAGCGACGCCAGCTGGCCGTCGCCGGTGGCCGCGTCCGCCTGGCGAGCCAGTGGCCAGCTGGGCGCGGACACGTCGAAGGCGCCGCCCGACTCGAAGCCCGAGCCGGGACGGGCCGGAGCGGGCCGCGTTCCCATACGAACATAATATCGAATCGCATTGGCTTTGGACAGGAAATGCGAGCGCCGGGTTTTTGAGAAGTACACACGAAAAAATGCATACTCAAAATTGGGAAAGGGTGGGCCGGAAGGGCGCGGGGTTTCTGGGCGCAGAGGCGGGTGGAAAGGGTGTGCGGTTTTCGGGAGCAGGGGCGGGGGCGGGGCGGGCGCAAGGGGAGGCGGGTGGAAAGACGGTCGGCGAGCATGGACGGGGCGAGCTGGCGCGGGGTCCTGGCGGGCCGCGGTCAGGGATGGCGGGGTAGCTCGAGGATGGCCCAGCCGTGCGGGGCCACCTCGGCGGTTGAGGCCTCTTTGTTGTCGCTGCCGAGCAGGTAGCGGGCGTCGCGGCCGTGGAAGTCGAACGAGGCCGGCTCCTCCCCCACGTTGAGCAGCACCGCCAGGTCGGGGCCGTCGGTGGGGTGGATGGCGCGGTAGGCCAGGGACTCGTTGCGGACGGTGAGGACCTCACCGGCGGCGCGGGCCAGCCAGGGGTGGCGGCGGCGGAGGCCGATGAGGTCCTGGTGGAGGCGGTAGGTGGGCCAGCCGCCGGGGGCCAGGTCCTGCGGCCCGGCCGGGAAGGCGGGGCGGATTTCGTCGTCGCCGCCGGGGCGGTCGTATTTGGTGCCCTGGAAGGCCTGCTCGTCGCCGGCGTAGACCGACGGGGCGCCGGCCACGGTGAACAGCACGGCCAGGGCGTGCGGCAGGTGCCGGGCGTCGGTCAGCTGGGTGGCCAGGCGGGTGACGTCGTGGTTGCCGACGAAGGTCTGGGGCAGGAACGCGGCCGCGAACTCGTTGTGGCGGGTCAATGCGTGGGCCAGCTCGAAGAAGTTCTGGTCGTTGAGCGAGCTCCAGATCGCCTTCCACAGCTCGTACTGGGTGACCGAGTCCAGGCCGCCGTCGCGGACGTCGGCGATGTAGTCGCCGTGGATCACCTCGCCCAGCAGCCAGACGTCGGGGTGGGTGGCCCGCACCCGGCCGGTCACCGCATGCCAGAACGGCAGCGCCACCGCGTAGGCCGCGTCCAACCGCCAGCCGGACGCGCCCCGGTCCAGCCAATGCGTCATCACCCGGGTCACGTAGTCCTGGACAGCCGGTTCGGTGTGATTGAGGGCGACCAGTTCCTGGTGGCCTTCGAAGTCGGCGTAGCTGAAGCCGTCGGGGCCGTCGCCCTTGAAGTCAAGCCGGAACCAGGGGGCGTACTCTGACGCCGGGCCGTGCGCGAGCACGTCCTGGAACGGCGCGAATCCCCGGCCGACGTGGTTGAACACCCCGTCCAGGAGCAGCCGGATCCCGCGCGCCTGGCACTGGCCGACCAGGTGGTCGAAGTCCTCGTCGGTGCCGAGCCGGGGGTCGATGCGGAGGTGGTCGACGGTGTCGTAGCCGTGGGTCTGGCTGGCGAAGATCGGGCCCAGCAGCAGCCCGTTGCCGCCGAGATCGACCAGGTAGTCGAGCCACGCCTCGATCCGCGCCAGCCGGGGGGCGGGTGCGTCGGCGGTGAAGCTGAGCGGGTGCAGCTGCCACCAGATCGCGTGCTCGGGCCAGCCGCTCATTGGAGCGCGGCCGCCATCCGGTCGACCGCCTGGTCGAGGATCCCGGCGCTGGTGGCGAAGTTCAGCCTGGCGTAGCCGGCCCCCTGGGCGCCGTAGCGGAGGCCGGGTTCGAGGGCGACCCGGCCCCGATCCAGGAACAGCTCGCGGGCGGTGCTGTCGGGGCACACGGCCGAGCAGTCGAGCCCGAAGCGCCAGGGGGTGTCGGGCGGGAAGCGGTCCACGACGGCGGCCAGCCGGGGGCTGGCGGTGACGACGACGGCGCACTTGAGGCCGGCCAGGTTCCAGGCCTTGCTGGCCGACATGACCGTGACCGCGACCTCGGCGGCCCCCGGCACCGTGAGCAGCGGGGTGAAGGTAGCGCCGGGCAGCACCAGCGGGCCGTGGATCTCGTCGCTGATCAGCGTGACGTGGTAGATGCGGGCCAGCCGGACCAGGGCGGCCAGCTCGGCGGGGGTGTGCACCCGGCCGACCGGGTTGTGCGGGTTGCACAGCACGTAGGCGGCCGGGTGGGTGGCGAAGGCCCGTTCCAGCGCGTCCAGGTCAAGCTGGTAGCCGCCCCCGTCGTGGGCCAGCGGCACCTCGAGCAGCCGGGCGCCGGACTCGGGCACCCAGTCGAAGAACGGCGGGTAGACGGGCGGGCTGATGGCGACCGCGTCGCCCGGCCCGGTGAGCGCGCGGAGCAGCTCGACCACGCCTACACCGACGTCGGTCACGGCGGTGACCTGGGCGGGGTCGATGTCCCAGCTCCAGCGGCTGGCCGTGAACTTGGCGACCGCCCGGGCCAGCTCGGTGCCGGTGTAGCCGTAGCCGGTATCGGACCGGCGCACCGCCTCCGCCAGCACCTCGGCGATCGGCGGGGCCAGGTTGACGTCCATCTCGGCCACCGGCAGCGGCAGCACGTCGGCGGGATAGGTCAGCCACTTGGCACTGCGCCGCTGGCGTAGCGCGTCGAGCGGATCGATCGGCAGGCCGGGCGCTCCAGGTTCCATGCGGACCAGCCTAGGGGTTCTGGTGGTTGCGGATAGTTTTCTAGATTGCTAGCATTCTAAATGTGATCGACGAGGACGTGAAGCAGTTCAACGTGTACCTGCCACTGGGGCTGATCAAGCAGGTCAAGCACCGGGCCATCGAGACCGAGATGTCTTTGTCGGCGCTGGTCGCGGATGCGCTGCGCGCGTACCTAGATGACGAAGGGTGAGCGACATGACGACCGAGGGCATCGAAGCGGTGTTCCTGACCACCCACAACTGGGGCAAGGCGGCCAAGTTCTTCCAGGCGCTCGGCTATGAGCTGGAGTTCGACACCGGGCACTCCTCGGGCCAGCTGCGCAACGGGGACGGGCCCTACGTGTTGATCGCCGAGGTGCCCGAAGATCAGCAGCCCGACACCCGGATTGTGCTCAAGGTCCCCGACGCGGACGCATTCGCGGCCGATGCCGCGGTGGAAGTGGTCACGCCGTTCGAGGACACCCACTTCGGGACCAGGGAGATGACGGTTCGGGATCCGGACGGCCGGCTGTGGAGCCTGCAAGCGCCGGGTAAGGAATGACGATGGCACCGGACAGTACGGCGGTGCGGGTCGCGCTGTGGCGGGCGATGCACGTCCAGCAGGACCCGGCCCCGCAGGTGCTGGCGGACGAGATCGGCCTGAAGCTGGCCGACCCGGAGGACGGCTGGCGGGACCGGGGCGACATGGACCCGGACGGCACCCGCACGTTCCGGGCCAGCATCGTGGTGCGGTCCCGGTTCGTGGAGGATCTGGTAGCCGAGCAGACGGCCTGCGGAGTTACCCAGTACGTCCTGCTCGGGGCCGGACTCGACACGTTCGCGCAGCGGCGGCCGGACCTGGCTGAGCGTTTGCAGATTTTTGAAATAGATCAGCCGGGACCGCAGTCCTGGAAACGGCGGCGCCTGATCGAGCTCGGCTACGGCGTCCCCGCGGGTCTGCACCTGGTCGGGGACGACTTCGAGACCGACGGCTCGTGGTGGGCCAAGCTGCGGGCGGCCGGGTTCGACCCGGCCCGGCCCGCGGTGGTGGCCTCGCTGGGCGTCAGCATGTACCTGACCCGGGCGGCCAACCAGGCCACGCTGAGCCAGCTGGCGGCGCTGGCGCCCGGGTCGACGGTGGTGATGACGTTCCAGCCGCCGCTGGAACTGCTGGACGCGGGCGAGCGGACCGGTCGCGAGTACGCGGAACGGGGCGCGCGGGCCTCGGGCACCCCGTTCCTCAGCTTCTTCTCCCCCGCCGAGATCCTCGAGCTGGCCCGGCAGGCCGGGTTCGCCCAGATGAAGCACGTGTCAGCGAACGAGCTGAACGAGCGCTACTTCAGCGGGCGAACCGACGGGCTGCGGACCAGTAACGGCGAGGAGCTACTGCTCGCCGTGACCTGATCACAGCCCGAGGTCGCGGCCGATGATCTCTTTCATGATCTCGGTGGTGCCGCCGTAGATCGTCTGCACGCGGGCGTCGAGGTAGGCGCGGGCGACCGGGTACTCGAGCATGTAGCCGTAGCCGCCGTGCAACTGGACGCAGGCGTCGACCACGCGCTTCTGCAGCTCGGTGGTCCACCACTTGGCCTTGGCCGCCTCGACCGGGGTGAGCTCACCGGCCACCACCGCCTCCAGGCAGCGGTCGACGTAGACGCGGGCGATGTCGAGCTCGGTGTCGAGTTCGGCGAGCACGAACCGGTTGTGCTGGAACGCCCCGATCGGCTGGCCGAACGCGGTCCGCTGCTTGGCGTAGGCGATCGTCTCGGCCAGGATCGCGCGGGCGCCGGCCACCGCGCTGACCGCGATCGACAGCCGCTCGGCGGGCAGGTTGTGCATCAGGTGGTAGAAGCCGCGGCCTTCGGTGCCGAGCACGTTGGCGGCCGGTACCCGCACCTGGTCGAAGAACAGCTCGGCGGTGTCCTGGGACTTCTGCCCGATCTTGGCCAGGTTGCGGCCGCGGCTGAAGCCAGCCATGCCGCGCTCCACCACCAGCAGGCTGAAGCCCTTGTGGCCGGCCGTCGGGTCGGTCCGGGTCACCACGATGACCAGGTCGGCGTTGATGCCAGAGGAGATGAACGTCTTGGCCCCGGACAGCACCCAGTCTTCGCCGTCGCGCTCGGCGTGGGTGCGGACCCCGGCCAGATCGCTGCCGGCCCCCGGCTCGCTCATCGCGATCGCGCCGATCAGGTCACCGGCCGCGAACCCGGGCAGCCAGCGCTGCTGCTGCCCGGGGGTGGCCAGCGAGATCAGGTAGGGCGCGACGATGTCGTTGTGGAGGGTGAACGCGGGGGTGCCGGGCCCGGCCACCGCCAGCTCCTCGGCCACCACCGCGTTGAACCGGAAGTCGGTCACGCCGCCGCCACCGAACGGCTCGGGCACGTTGAACCCGATCACGCCGTGCTTGCCCGCGGCCTGGTAGACCGCACGGTCGACGATCCCCGCTTCCTCCCAGGCCTGGGCGTGCGGGGCGACCTCACGGGCGAGGAACTCCCGGACCACCTCGCGGAACTGCTCGTGGTCCGGGCCGAACACGGTGCGGCGCATGGGAACTGCGGTCAGAGCAGCTCGAGCACGGTGGCGTTGGCCTGGCCGCCGCCCTCGCACATGGTCTGCAGCCCGTAGCGGATGCCGTTGTCGCGCATGTGGTGAACCAGCGTGGTCATCAGCCGGGCGCCGCTGCCGCCGAGCGGGTGGCCGAGCGCGATCGCGCCGCCGTTGGCGTTCAGCACCTTGGGGTCGGCGCCGGTGTCGGCCAGCCAGGCCAGCGGGACCGGGGCGAACGCCTCGTTGACCTCGAACGCGCCGATCTGGTCGACCGACAGGCCGCTGCGCTCCAGCGCCTTGGCGGTGGCCGGGATCGGGGCGGTCAGCATGATGACCGGGTCGGCGCCGGCCAGCACCGCAGTGTGGATGCGGGCCAGCGGGGTCAGCCCCAGCTCGGCCGCCTTGGCGCTGGTGGTGATCAGCAGCGCGGCCGAGCCGTCGCTGATCTGCGAGCTGTTGCCGGCGGTGATCACGCCGTCCGGCTTGAAGGCGGGCTTGAGCTCGCCCATCTTCTCCAGCGTGCCACCGCGGCGGATGCCCTCGTCCTGGCTGACCTGGGTGCCGTCCGGGGTGATGACCGGGACGATCTGCTCGTCGAAGCGGCCGTCGTCCTGGGCCGCGGCCGCCTTCTCGTGCGAGGCCAGGCTGAACTCGTCGAGCTGCGCGCGGGACAGCTTCCACTGCTCGGCGATCATTTCGGCGCCGATGCCCTGGTTGGGGACCGCGCCGTCGTAGCGGGCGCGGAAGTTCTCCCCGAACGGCCAGGCGCCGGCCACCGACGCGCCCATCGGCACCCGGCTCATCGACTCCACGCCGCCCGCGACCACCACGTCGTACTGGCCGGAGACAACCCCGGCGGCGGCGAAGTGGACCGACTGCTGGGAGGAGCCGCACTGCCGGTCGACGGTGACGCCGGGCACCGACTCGGGCCAGCCCGCCGCCAGCACCGCGTTGCGGCCGATGTCGAAGGTCTGCTCCCCCACCTGGCCGACGCAGCCCCAGATCACATCGTCGACCACGGCCGGGTCGATGCCGGTGCGGGCGGCCAGCGCCTGCAGGACCTGAGCGGACAGATCGACCGGATGCACACCGGACAGACCGCCGTTACGCTTGCCGACCGGCGTCCGTACCGCCGCCACGATTACCGCGTCACGCACTGAGCTGCCTCCACCTGCTGTTGTCCCTTACCTCCCACGATATGCCGGGCGGCGCCCAGACGGTAGAACTGCTACTGGTAGAGCTACTGGTGATTAACAACCGCGGAGGGACCTGAATGACCGACGACGTGCTGGTCGAGCAGCGTGACCGGATCCTGATCATCACCATCAACCGGCCGGCCGCGCGCAACGCGATCGACGCCGCCGTCACCCAGGGGGTGGCCGCGGCCCTGGACCAGCTCGACGGGCGCAAGGACCTGTCGATCGGCATCCTGACCGGCAACGGCGGCACGTTCTGCGCGGGCATGGACCTGAAGGCGTTCCTGCGCGGCGAGCAGGTCGCGCTGCCCGGCCGCGGGCTGGCCGGGCTGACCCAGGCGCCGCCCCGCAAACCGCTGATCGCCGCCGTCGAGGGCTACGCGCTGGCGGGCGGGTTCGAGCTGGTCCTGGCCTGTGATCTGATCGTCGCCGCGCACGACGCCAAGTTCGGCATCCCCGAGGTCAAGCGGGGCCTGGCCGCGGGCGGCGGCGGGCTGCTGCGGCTGCCGCGCCGGATCCCGCCCAACGTGGCCATGGAGTACGCGCTAACTGGGGAGTTCTTCTCCGCCGAGGACGCCCAGCGGCTGGGGCTGGTGAACCGGGTCACCCCGTCCGGCGGGGCGCTGGCGGGCGCGAACGAGCTGGCCGAGCGGGTCACCGCCAACGCGCCGCTGTCGATCGCGGCGACCAAGGAAGTGATCGTGCGGTCGGCCGACTGGACCGCCGAGGACATGTGGCAGCGCCAGCAGGAGATCGTGGGGCCGGTGTTCGGCTCGGCCGACGCCCGCGAGGGCGCGTCCGCGTTCGCGGAGAAGCGGGCCCCGGTCTGGCGGGGCGAATGACGGTTCCGGACGCTGTCGGCGAAGACCCTGGGGCGGGCGAAGGCCCCGGGGCCGGCGGTGACCGGGACTGGGGGCTGCCGGACCTGATGGCGGTGCTCGACCTGGAGCCGCTGGAGCAGGAACTGTTCCGCAGCCGGGCGACCGGGGAGCCCGGGTTCCGGCTGTTCGGCGGCCAGGTGGCGGCCCAGGCGCTGGTCGCGGCCGAGCGCACCACCCCGGCCGGCGCCCGGGCGCACTCGCTGCACGCCTACTTCCTGCGGCCGGGTGACACCGGCCGGGCGGTGGTGTTCCGGGTCGACCCGCTGCAGGACGGCCGCACGTTCAGCCGTCGCCGGGTGACCGCGATTCAGGGCGGGAAGCCGATTTTGTGCCTCGAGGCCTCGTTCACCACCGACCAGGCGACGACCGGCTATCAGGTCGGGCCGCCGGTGGTACCGGACCCAGAGGACTGCCCGCCGATGGTGTGGCGGTACCGGTCGACCGGGCTGCGGCCGGACCGGCCGTTCGACCTGCGGGCCGCGATCACCGCCGAGGCCGGGCCGCCGCACTTCTCCGACGACCTGTGGTTCCGTACCCGCGGCGGCTGGGACGGGGCCACCGTGGAGTACGGCCCGGTCAGCCGGACCGCGATCCTGGTCTACGTCAGCGACCTGACGTTCGTGTCCGGCATCCTGCGACCGCTCGGGCGGCCCGACGTCAGCCGCCTGACCTCGCTCGATCACGTGATGTGGTTCCACAACGAGCCGCGCATCGACGACTGGCTGCTGTTCACCAAGTCCACCCCGGCCACCGGCCGCTTGCGCGGCCTGGCCCAGGGCAGCATGTTCCACCGGGACGGCACGCTGATCGCGACCGTGGCTCAGGAGGGCCTGGTCCATCACTGAGGGGGAACGGTTATGCCGGGTCCGCTGGAAAACCTGAAAGTGCTGGAACTGGCCGCTCTCGGCCCCGGCCCGCATGCTTCCATGGTGCTGGGCGATCTGGGCGCCGATGTGGTCCGGGTGGACCGGCCTCAGCCGGGTTTCCTGGCCAGCGACCGGCCTGACTGGCTGCTGCGCAACCGCCGGTCGGTGACCGCCGACCTCAAGACCGACACCGGCCGGGAGCTGGTGCTGCGGCTGGCGGCCCGGGCCGACGTGCTGCTGGAAGGCATGCGGCCGGGGGTGGCCGAACGACTGGGAATCGGCCCCGAACAGTGTCAGGCGGTCAACCCGGGCCTGGTCTACGGGCGAATGACCGGCTGGGGGCAGGACGGCCCGCTGGCGGCCCGGTCCGGCCACGACCTCAACTACATCTCGCTGACCGGCGCGCTGCACGCCATCGGCCGGGCCGGGCAGCCGCCCGCGGTGCCGCTCAACCTGGTCGGCGACTTCGGCGGCGGCTCGATGTTCCTGGTCGCCGGGGTGCTGGCCGCGCTCGTCGAGCGCCAGCGGTCCGGCCGCGGCCAGGTGGTGGACGCGGCCATGATCGACGGAGCCAGCGTGCTGGCCCAGATGATGTGGGCGTTCCGCGGCACCGGCACCTGGACCGACGACCGCCAGGACAACCTGCTGGACGGCGGCGCCCCGTTCTACGACACCTACACCTGCGCCGACGGCCGCTGGCTGGCCGTCGGGGCGCTGGAGCCGCAGTTCTACCAGGCGTTCCTGACCGGGCTGGGGCTGGCCGGGGAAGAACTGCCGCCGCAAATGGACAAGTCGGGCTGGCCGCGGCTGCGGGCCCGGTTCACCGCGGTGATCGTGACCCGCACCCGGGACGAATGGGCCGAGGTGTTCGCGGGCACCGACGCCTGCGTGACCCCGGTGCTGTCGTTCGGCGAGGCCGGCACCCATCCGCAACTGGCCGCCCGCCGCACCATCATCGACGTCGGCGGGGTGGAGCAGGCGGCCCCGGCGCCCCGGTTCTCCCGTACCCCGGCGGGCGAGCCCACCCCACCCCGGCCGCCGGGGGCCGATCTCGCCGCCGTGCTGGCCGACTGGGAGGCCTGACCGGCCCGGGCGGGAAACGCTGGCCGGGATCGTTATGGTGGGCTGATGAGCGCAGCGGAGGAACCGGACGGCACGGCGCACGGGCCGGACGGCCTCGACGAACGCCACTTCCACCCGGTGCCGCGGGGGGGCTGGGGTATCCCGTCCAGCGACGAGGACGGCGGCCCGGACTTCGGGCGGATGATCGAGGCGCTCCGGCTCGTGCAGGAGCGGATCACGGTGGCCAGCCCGCCGCCCGAGGTGGTGGCGGAGGCCGCTGACACGCTGGAGAAACTGGCCGCCACGCTGGCGCCGTTCGAGGTCGACGAGGCGCGCCAGATCGCCGCCCACCGGATCGACCTGCCGGGCCGCGGCCAGGCGATGACGCCGGTCATTCACATCGAGGAGTGGGACGAGCAGCACGTGACCGCCCACGTCACCCTGGGCCGGTTCTACCTGGGGGCGGGCGGGGCCGCCCACGGCGGGGTGCTCGGCCTGATCTTCGACGAGGCGATGGGGCGGCTGGCCAACACCGGCCGGACCCGCTCGCGGACCGCGTACCTGCACGTCAACTTCCGGCACATCACCCCGATCGGCCCCGAGCTGCGGATCACCGCCCAGGTGAGCCGGATCGAGGGCCGCAAGCGGTTCCTGACCGGCGAGATCCACGACGGCGACCGGCTCACCGCCGACGCCGAGGGCCTGTTCGTCGAGCTGCTGCCCGGCCAGCCCTGACCGCGCTCACTCGCCCGCGGGTGCGGGGGTGAGCACCGCCACCAGGTAGGAGACCCCGTAGGGGGCGCCGGCGTAGAGCACCTCGGTGGCGGCCCGCGGGCCGAGCGCACCGGCCAGCAGCTGCCAGGCCGGCCGCCCGCTGGCCATCAGCTCCCGGGCCAGGGCCGGGTCGACGCCGGCCAGAGTGGTCAGATCCCCCGCCCTGACCGCCTTTTCAATATTCAAATCGAACGGCACCGCTCGTTCATCCAGGTAGCCGGGGGCGGCGGTGGTGCGCCGGGCGCTGCCGTCCCCCATGGCCAGCAGGGCGGTGCGGGGACCGGCGGCCAGCCGCGCGCCGAGGCGGGCGCAGGCGGCGGACGGCTCAGCCCGGTCGACCGCCTGGAACACCCGGCGTCCGGTGTACCCGGCCTGGTCGAGCAGCATCGCCCCCAGCCCGAGGGCGGGCGGCAGGCCAGGGCGGGCCGGCGGCGGCCCGGGCGGCGACGGCAGGGGCGGGGCGTAGGCGGACAGATCGAGGCGGGCGCCCGGATCCCACTCGGCGGTCGCATCGCCCGGCCCAGCCACCACGATCACCTCGGGCCCGGAACCGACCAGATCGGCGACGGCCTGCCCGCAGGCGTCCCGCAGCTCCGGCAGGATCTCCTCCCGCCCGGTCAGCTCGCGGGCCAGCAGCGGCGGCGCCGGGCACAGCGCCGCCCGGACGATCAGGTCAGGCCCCGGATGACGCGGGCCGGGGCCAGGTCGCCCTTGATCGCGGCCACCATGTCCAGGGCCTGCCGGGTCTCGGCCACCTGATGAGCACGGAACACCCGGGCACCCAGCCAGGCCGCGACCGAGGTGACCGCCAGCGTGCCCGCCAGCCGTTCCTCCAGCGGCACGTTCAGGGTTTCGCCGACGAAGTCCTTGTTCGAGACGGCCAGCAGGACCGGCCAGCCGGTGGCGGTCATCTCGGCCAGGCGGCGGGAGATCTCCAGCGAGTGCCAGGCGTTCTTGCCGAAGTCGTGGGCCGGGTCGATGAGGATGCGGTCGCGGTCGACCCCGGCCTGCTCGGCCTGCCGGGCCAGGGCCAGCGTGCGCTCGAGCACGTCCGCCATCACGTCGGTGTAGGCGGCCCGGAACAGCCGGGTGCGGGGCAGCAGGCCACCGGCGTGCGAGCAGACCAGCCCGGTGCCGAACTCGGCGGCCACGTCGGCCAGCTTGGGGTCCCAGCCGCTCCAGGTGTCGTTGAGCAGGTCGGCGCCGGCCTCGCAGACCGCCCGGGCCACCTCGTGGCGCCAGGTGTCGACGCTGATGACCAGGTCCGGGTGAGCGGCCCGGACCGCCTCGATGAACGGCACCGTGCGGCGGATCTCCTCGGCCACGGTGACCTCGGCGGCCGGGCGGGCGGGGACGCCGCCGACGTCGACGATGTCGGCCCCTTCGGCCACCACCGTGCCCACCCGGTCCAGGGCCCGCCCTTCGTCCCAGGTGATGCCGGGCCGGTAGAACGAGTCCGGGGTGCGGTTGACGATGGCCATGACCAGCAGCCGTCCGGGCGCGAAGTCGTGGCGGCCGAGCCGCAACGGTCCCGGCTCCCGGTGCGCGGCGGCACCGGGCGGAAGATCGTCCATGCTCAGGACGCGCCGTAGACCGGGATGTGCGCGCCCGACACCACGTCGGAGCCATCCTCGACCAGAAACCGGATCACCCGGGCGATCCGGGCCGGGGCCACCCAGGTGGAGTAGTCGGCGTCCGGCTGGGCGGCGCGGTTGCCGGGGGTGTCGATGACCCCGGGCAGGATCGTGTTGACCCGCACGCCGTCCTTCTTGTACTCGGTGGCGAGCGCGTCGGCCAGCGCCAGCACGGCCGCCTTACCGGTCACGTAACCGGCCGCGCCCGGGAACGGGCGTACCGCGGCCCGGCTGGACACGCAGACCACCGAGCCACCGCCGCCGGCGATCAGCTCAGGCAGCGCGGCCTGGGTCATCAGGTACAGCGGGCGCAGGTTGAGCTGGACCAGGCCCTCGAACTCCTCGACCGGGGTCTCGTGCACCCGGCCGCCGATCCCGAACCCGCCGACCAGGTTGATCACCGCCCGCAGGGGGGCGTCGGGGGCGGCGGCCGCCCGGGCCACCACCGTGGCGGCGTCATCCATGCGGGACAGGTCGGCCTGGACGGTCTCCAGCCGCGGCTCGTCCGGCAGCCGGGACAGCTCCTTTTCCTGGACCCAAGGCACCACCACCCGCCAGCCTGCGGCCAGCAGGTCCTCCACCACCGCGGCGCCGAGGCCGCCGGAGCCGCCGGTGACGATCGCCGATGCCTTCATCTGGTTCCCTTCTGGAGCGCGCGGGCGATGACCATGCGCTGGATCTGGTTCGAGCCTTCGAAGATCTGCGGCACCTTGGCCTCCCGCAGATAGCGTTCGGCCGGGAAGTCGCGGGTGTAGCCGGCCCCGCCCAGCACCTGCACCGCGTCGGTGGTGACGCGCATGGCCATGTCGGTGGCCACCAGCTTGGCGATGGATGCCTGCCGGTGGAACGGCCGGCCCCGGTCCCGGCGGCGGGCCGCGTCCAGGTAGGTGGCCCGGGCCGACTCCACCCCGGCCGCCATGTCGGCCAGCATGAACTGCAGGCCCTGGAAATCGATGATCGGCTGGCCGAACTGGGTGCGGCCGCGGGCGTACTCGACCGCCTCGTCCAGCGCCGCCTGGGCCAGGCCGACCGCGCAGGCGGCGATGCCCAGCCGCCCGGAATCGAGCGCCTCCAGCGCGATCTTCAGGCCCTGGCCCTCGGCCCCCAGCAACCGGCCGGCCGGAACCCGGGCCTGGTCCAGCCGTAGCTGGGCGGTGGGCGAGCCGGTCAGCCCCATCTTGTGCTCGGGCGCCCCGAACCCGAGGCCGGGGGTGCCCGCGTCCATCAGCAGGCAGCTGATCCCGCGCCCGCCATCGTCGCTGGTCCGCACCATCACCGTGTAGAAGTCCGCCTGGCCGGCGTGCGTGATCCAGGCCTTGGTCCCGGTCAGCAGGTAGTCGTCGCCGTCCCGGACGGCGCGGGCCGACAGCGCGGCCGCGTCCGAGCCGGCCTGGGGCTCGGACAGCGCGTAGGCGCCCAGCAGGTCCCCGCCGAGCTGGGCGGGCAGCCAGCGGTCGCGCTGCTCGTCGGTCCCGAACCGCACCAGCGGGAAGCACGCCATCGTGTGCACCGACAAGCCGACCCCGACCGTCATCCAGGCGGCGGCCAGCTCCTCCAGGACCTGCAGGTACACCTCGTAGCTGACGTCGCCGCCACCCCAGCGTTCCGGGTAGGGCAGGCCGAGCAGGCCGCTCTTGCCCAGCAGGGCGAACTTTTCCCGCGGGAAGCGGTTCTCGGCCTCGTACTCGCTGGCGATCGGCTTCAGCTCGTCGCGGGCGATCTCCCGGGCCAGCGCGACCAGCGCCTCGGCTTCGTCATCGGGCAGCATCCGCTCAACCGGCATGCTCCGAGGCTAACCGGAAGCTTCGGCCACCCACCACTTCGGGTCAGCCGGGGTGCTGGTCCTCGACGATCGCGACCGCCTGCTCCTGGGTGAGCCGGGAACCGGCCGCGAACGCCTGCTCGAACGGGTCCGCGCCCAGCCGCTGGCGGAGCTGGGCGACCAGGTCGGCCTCCAGCTTGCGCAGGTGCGGCCAGGCGGGCAGGGCGCCTCGGCCAGCAGGGTCCGGGCCTCCTCGAGCCGCTCGTGCTGGATCGCGAGGACGCCCAGCTCGACCCGGGAACCGGCCTCAAGCCAATCCCCGCCCGCTCGTTCGGCCAGGTCGCGGGCTTCGCGCAGGTGCTCCAGGGCGTCGTCGTAGCGGCCCAGGGCGGTCTCCACCGAGCCGACCGTGAACGCGGTCATGGCCGTGAAGACCGGCTCGTCCTGGCCGCGGAACTCCTCCAGCGCCAGCGCTGCTTCCCGCCGCGTGCCCTCGAAGTCGCCGGGAATCGGCAGGGTCCAGGCCAGGGCCAGGTGGCAGGCGGCGTGCAGAAACGGATCACCGATCCCGGCCAGCAGCGGGGCCAGCCGCTGGCGGGCGGCCAGCGCGGCCGCGTCGTCGCCGGTGTCGACCGCGGTCACCGCGGCCGCGAAGGCCAGCTCGGCCTGGGCCTGCCGGTCCAGTTGGCCGGCGGCGGGCAGGACTTGCTCCACCCAGGACCTGGCCTCGCGTTCGAGGTCGCGCACCGACCAGTACAGCCACAGGACCCGGAACAGGTGCGGCAACTGTCCCGGATCATCGGCCAGGTACCAGTGCACCGCGGTGGCCAGGTTCCCGGCTTCGGCGTCGAGCTGGTCCAGCCATTCGGCCCGGCCGGTGCTGCGCAGCGGCCGGTCGGCCTGCTCGGCCAGCCCCTGGTAGTAGCGGGCGTGCCGCCGCCCGATCTGGGCGGCGTCGGGCCGGGCGGCCAGCCGTTCGGCCACGAACTCGCGGACCGTCTCCAGCATCCGGGTCCGGGCGCCGGTCTGGGTGCTGGCGCGGTAGATCAGACTGTGGCTGGCCAGTTCCTCGGACAGCTCAAGGGCCCGGTCCTCGTCGATCTGGGCGACGTCGGCGGCCGCCTGCATGGTCCAGCCGTCGGTGAACACCGCGGTGACCTCCAGCAGCGACCGCTCCTGATCGGTCAGCAGGCCCACGCTCCACTCGACCGTGGCGCGCAGGGTCCGCTGCCGTTCGGGCAGGTCGACGGCGCCGGTCCCGAGCGCGTCGAGCGACTGGGCGAGCCGGTCGAGCAGCACGGCCGGCTCCAGCAGCCGGGTGCGGGCGGCGGCCAGCTCGATACCGAGCGGCAGGCCCTCAAGCCGCCGGCAGATCTCGGCCACCGCGGCCGCGTTGTCCTCGGTCAGCGCGAAGTCGGGGCGGACCGAGCGGGCCCGGTCCGCGAACAGCGCCACCGCCGGCCAGGACCGCAGCTCGGCCAGCGGCACCGGGGCCGGGCCGGCCGGCACCGCCAGCGGCGGCACCGGGTACTCGCGTTCGGCCCGCAGCCGCAGCGCGGTGCGGCTGGTGGCCAGGATGGCCAGCCGCGGGCAGCGGGCGGGCAGCTCCGCGAGCTGACGGGCGACCTCGACCACCTGCTCGAGGTTGTCGAGGATGAGCAGCCAGGCGCCGTCGCCGAACGTCTCGGCCAGCGCCTCCAGCGGCGAGCGGGTCCCGGTCAGGTCGGCTCCGGCCGCCCGGCCGATGGCGGTCAGCACCAGGTCGGGGTCGGTGACGGTGTCGAGCGGGACGAACACGGTGCCGGCCGGGAACTGGCCCGGCAGCCGTTCGCCGACCGCGACCGCCAGCCGGGTCTTGCCGACCCCGCCCGGCCCGGTCAGGGTGACCAGCCGCACGCCGGGCTGTTCGAGCAGGGCGGTCACCTGGCCGATGTCGTGGTCGCGGCCGAGCAGCGAGGTCGGGTTGACCGGCAGCGGGTGCTGCGGACGGGCGACCGGCGGTGCGGGCGCCCCGGCCGGGGCCGGTGCGGTGAAGCGCTCGCTGAGCAGCACCGCCAGGTCGTTCTCGACCAGCTGCTCCAGTTCGGCGGCGTCGGCGAAGTGCTGGTAGGAGAGGCCGCCGCTGTCCCGGATGCGGGCCAGCAGGGCGGTGAGCCGGGGCTCGCGGTCCGGGGCCGGGGTCTTGACGTAGAGCAGCTGGGGCTGCCCGGCCGCCAGCCGGTACTCGTCCTCGAGGCCGGAGATCTCTTCGCCGGGGGCGACCCAGCCGTAGCTCTGCCAGTAGATCCCGATGAAGATCTGGCTCTGCCGCAGGTAGGAACGGTAGAGGTCGCGGGGCGGGTGCGGCCGGGCGCCGAGCTCGAACATCACCGGCACCAGCCGCAGCCGGGTCACCGCGTCCTTGACCGCCTGCCGTTCGGGAGCCAGCTCGGCCAGCGTCGAGCTGACGAACACCCGGAGCCGTTGATCGGGCGTGTTGATGCCACCGGTCTCGCTCACGCGGCCAGGTTAACGGGCCGGGTTTGCGCCCTTTCGCGCGCGGCGGGCGGGCGGCCGCTCGCGGACGGCGGCCGGGACCGCGACCAGCACCAGGACCCCGGTCAGGGCGAACGCGGGCGGGTAGCCGGTGTGGGCGGCCAGCAGGCCGAAGACGGCCGGGCCGGCGCCGTAACCGGCGTCGTAAGCGAAGTTCCACAGCGCGCTGGCCCGGGCCTCCGGCAGCTTGTCGAGCAGCAGCGCGAAGCTCGCGCTCTCCATGACCCCGAACCCGGCCCCGAACAGGACCATGCTGGCGAAGACCAGTACCGGTGACGCCAGCCCGATCATCGCCGCCAGGCCCAGCGCGGCCGCGATCAGGGCGGGGATGAGCAACCGAGCGTGCCCGTGCCGGTCGCCGAACCGGCCGGCCTGCCAGCGGCTGAGGGTGGCGACGATCGCCTGGACGAGCAGGGCGGCCGAGGCCAGGCTGTTGGTGATCCCGTGGGCGAGCGGCAGGAACGAGTCGAGCACCCCGGCCGCGATCGTGCAGGCGGCGAAGATCAGCGCCAGCCGCAGGGCCGGCCCTCGGGCCGGGCGGCCGGGCGTACCCGGCGTGCCGCTGGCGGCGGGGTCGCGGCCGGGCAGCCAGCGGATCACGGCCAGCGGCACCAGGCCGGTGATCGCGGCCAGCAGCGCCGCCGTGGTGACCAGGTGGTGCCCAGCCAGCCAGACCCCGGCCGGCAGGGCGGCCACGGCCGGCACCCCGGACACCAGCCCGAGCAGGCCGAGGCCCTCGCCGCGCCGGTCCGGCGGCAGCAGGCTGGCGGTGAGCGCGCCGGTGGCGACGCCGCACAGGCCGAAGCCGAGGCCGCGCACGAAGCTGACGGCGAGCATGACCGCCTCCGGCTGCCGGGCCAGCAGGATCAGGGCGGGCAGGCCAAGCAGGACCGCCCCGGCCGCGATCATCGTCCGGTAGCCCAGCCAGCGGATCCCGGCGGCGGCGGCCGCCTCGGCGACCACGGTGCCGAGCAGCAGCGACCCGGTGGTCAGCCCGGCCCCGGAGCTGCCGATCCCGGCCGCCGCGGCCAGCATCGGCATCACCGACAGGAGCAGGAAGAAGCTGGTCAGCGACGTGAACTCGGCCACGAAGGCCAAGCCGAGAGGCAGGCTCAGCAGCCGGCCGCTGGTGGCGGGCCGGGCTGGTGCGACGGGTGCGGGGGCGGGTGGCGCCGGGGTGACAGTGCTCATAACCAGGACACTAGGAAGCAACCGGCACCCTGGTAAGGTCCAATTCCATGGCGATCGAGTGGTCCGGTTTGGGCCCGGAACTGCTCCTGCGGCTGGACCGGTCAGCCGGCCAGCCGCTGCGCGCCCAGCTGGAGACGAGCCTGCGCGAGGCGATCAGGGACGGGCGGCTGCGCGGCGGCGAGCGGCTGCCGTCCTCGCGGGAGCTGGCCCGCGGGCTGGGGGTGTCCCGCGGCATGGTGCAGGACTGCTACGGCCAGCTGCTGGCCGAGGGCTACCTGACCAGCCGGGGCGGATCGGCCACGCGGGTGGCGGACGTCCAGGAGCGGCCGGCCATGGCCGCTGCCCCCGCTGCCCCACCGGTGCGCCCGGTCGCGGAGCGCACAATGATCGCGGACTTCCAGCCGGGGGTGCCGGACCTGACGAGCTTCCCGCGGGCCGACTGGGCCCGGGCCGTCGGCCAGGCCTGCACCGAGATCCCCACCGCCGACCTCGGCTACGGCGACCCGCGCGGCAGCGCCGTGCTGCGCGACGTGCTGGCCGCCTACCTGCGGCGCATCCGGGCGGCCGACGCTCATCCGGCCCAGATGATCGTCACCACCGGCTTCGCCCAGGGCGTCAACCTGGTGCTGCGGGCGCTGATCCGGGAACGGGCGGTGTCCTGCGTGGCCATCGAGGATCCCGGCTACGGGCCGGCCGAGGACGACGAGACCGTGCGCGCGTTCCTGGCCATGGGCCTGCGGGTCGCCTACGTGCCCGTCGACGAGGAAGGCCTGGTGGTCAGCGCGCTGGCCGCCACCGGGGCCGAGGCCGTCGTGGTCACCCCGGCCCACCAGGCCCCGATGGGGATGGTGCTGTCGGCCGCCCGGCGCCACGCGCTGCTGGACTGGGCCCGCCAGACCGGCGGATACGTGATCGAGGACGACTACGACTCGGAGTTCCGCTACGACTCCGAACCGGTCGGCACGCTGCAGGGCCTCGCCCCGGACCAGGTGTTCCTGCTCGGCACGGCCAGCAAGGCGCTGGCCCCGGCGATGCGCCTGGGCTGGATGCAGGCGCCGCCGGCGCTGGCCGCCGCGGTCGCGGCCGAGAAGGAGATGAACGACCGCGGCTCCAACACGGTCGACCAGCTCGCGCTGGCTCTCCTGCTCACCTCGGGCCGTTACGACCGGCACCTGCGCCGGATGCGGGGCGTCTACGCGGCCCGGCGGGCGGCGCTGGTGGCCGCGTTCGCCCGGCACTGCCCGGCGGTGCGGCTGACCGGGCTGGTGGCCGGCTTCCAGGCCGTCGCCCTGCTGCCGGCCGCGGCCGGCGAAGCGGCCGTGATCGCGGCCGCCCGCGACCGCCGGGTCGGGTTGTACGGCCTGGCCGAGTACCGCGGCCAGCCCGACCCGGCCGCCTGGGGCGCCCTGGTCATCGGCTTCGGCAACGTCGCCGAGCGCGCCATCGACCCCGCCTTCGCCGCCGTCGCCGACCTGCTCCGATAAGAGGGCCGGAAGGTTCGCTCACAGGCCCTGGAAGGCTTGCCGGGCCCCGTCGTGCAGTTCGAAGCCGATCCCGGGCACGTCGGGCAGCGGGACGTGGCCGTCGGTGACCGGCAGCGCGGCGGGCGGGCCGTGGAACGGGTGGAAGGCGAGCGGGTTGGCCTCGGCCCCGCCGAGCCCGAGCGCCGCCACCAGGTGCAGGCTGAACAGCTGGCCCCCGTGCGGCCAGAACGCGCGCCGGGGCCAGCCGCGAGCGGTCAGCGTGTCGATGATCCGCAGGTAACCGGGCAGACCGTAGCAGTGCACCGGGTCGAACAGCAGGATGTCGCGGTCCCGGCGCAGGCCCGCGTGCTGGGCGAGCAGGTCCGCTTCGGCCGCCGAGAACAGCGCCTCGCCGGCCGCGATCGGGTGCGGGTAACGGGCGGCGACGCGGCCGTGGGTGGCGAAATCGAGCGGGTCGCAGAGGTCTTCGAACCACCACAGCCCGAACGGAGCCAGCGCCTCGGCGGCGGCCTGGGCCTGGCCGGGGCCGTAGGCGTTCATCGCGTCAACGGCCAGGTGACCGGGTCCGGCCAGCGCCGCGGCGGCCGCCTCGATGCGGCGCCGATCCTCATCCAGCGGCTGAGCGCCGATTTTGATCTTGGCGTGGGTGAACCCGAGGTCGGTGAACTGCCGGATCTCCTGGGCCAGGGCGGCCAGGTCGCCGTCCGGGTACGGGTAGCCGCCGCTGGCGTAGACCGATACCGGGGCGCCGGTGGCCACCCGCCCGAGCCGGCCGGCCAGGAACTGGTGCAGCGGCAGCCGGGCGATCTTGGCGGCCGCGTCCCAGAGCGCCATGTCCAGGGCGCCGCTCTGGGCGTAGCGCCCGACCGAGGCGAACCCGTACCCGGTCACCGGCCGCCCGCCTCGGACCACGTCGGTGACCACCGCGACCAGGCTGGTGGTGAGCCCGCCGGACGGGATCCCCGGGTCGCGGTAGCGGGAGATGCCGATCGCCCGTTCCCGGATGTCGACGATGCGCATGGGTCAATCCTGCCTGGCCTGGCGGCTGCGGCCGCTGACCTCGGGCTGAGCCCCATGGGGCAGACTGGGCGAGGCTCAACTGAGGAGATCGCGATGCGAGCAGCTTTTGCCCGGGAGCTGGGCGGGATCGACCACTTGGAGCTGGGCGAGCTGCCCGACCCCACCGCCGGCCCGGGGCAGCTGCTGGTCCGGGTGCACGGGGCCGGGGTCGGGCCCTGGGACGTCGGGTTCCTGAGCGGCGGGTTCCCGGGGGTGGCGCTGCCGTTCGTGCCCGGCCAGGAGATCGCGGGCGTCGTCGAGGCGGCGGGTGACGAGACCGGGATCCGGCCGGGCGAGCGGGTCTACGGGACCACGTTCCCGGCCGGGGGCGGGTTCGCCGAGCTGGCGGTGGCCTCGGCCGCGCGGGTGGCCCCGGTGCCCGGCCGGCTGAGCTTTCCCGAGGCGGCTGGCCTGGTGATCGGGGCCGGCACCGCCTACGAGGGCCTGGTCGACAAGGGGCAGCTGCAGGCCGGCCAGACCGTGCTGATCACCGCGGCCTCCGGCGGCACCGGCAGCGCCGCCGTCCAGATCGCGGTGGCGCTGGGAGCCCGGGTGCTCGGCGTGGCCGGCCCGGCCAGCCACGACTACCTGCGCGGTCTGGGCGCCAGCGAGGTGTTCGACTACCACCAGCCCGGCTGGGCCGAACAGGTGCGGGCGGCGGTGCCGGGCGGGGCCGATCGGCTGTTCGACGCGGCCGGCGGCCCGACTCGCGACCAGGCCATCACCGCGGTCCGCGACGGCGGCCGGGTGATCTCGATCATCGTGTCCGGCCCCGAGCTGGTGCTGGACCGCGGCATCACCGGCGAGTCGTTCGCCGCCCGCGGTGGCCGCGAGCGGCTGGAAGCCATCACCCGGCTGGTCGAATCCGGCCAGCTGCGGCCGCGGGTGGCGGCGGTGCTGCCGCTGGACCAGGCCCGCGCGGCCCTGGCGCAGGTGGCCGGCGGTCACCCCGGCGGCAAGGTCGTGCTCCAGATCGGCCGGTAGCGACCCGCACCCGGCTACCGGCGCCGGACCGGGTTGACGCTGTCGCGAAACGTGTCGTAGGCGGCCCGGCGGTGGCCGTCGAAGGTGAGCAGGCCCATGGCGGAGATGCCGTTGAGATTGTGGTTGTAATGCATGCGCTGCTTGTAGTCGGCCAGCACCCAGTAGGTGTAGCCGGCCACGTAGCCGGGGCGGGCGGCCACCTGCCGCCAGTGGCGGCGCAGCTTGTCGGCCTGCCACTCCTCGGTCCCGGTCTCTGAGCGGCGGCCGTGCCGTCCCAGGTCCGCGTAGCTGCCGTTCTCGGTGATGAGGATGGGTGAGCGCGGGTACTGGCGGTGGACGGTGTCGATGGTGCGGCCGAGGTCGTCGTCGCGGCCGTAGAAGTAGCCGAAGTATTCGTTGAAGCCGATGACGTCGGCCAGGTCGAAGGCGGGGTCCCAGCTGGTCGACGACGCCCAGGTGACCGGGCGCCGCTGCGGATCGATGCGGGCCGCGTCGCGCAGCTGCGCGATCCAGGTCCGGTAGGTGTCGCGGTCGCCGGTCGCGGACTCGTTCTGCAGCGACCAGAGCACCACGCAGGCGTGATTGACCTGGTTCCACACCATGGCGGCGACCAGCGCGGCCGACAGGCCGTAGCGGGCCTGGAGCTGCTGCTGGCCGGCTTCGACCCAGAAGTTGTCGGTCTCGTCGCACACCAGCATCCCGCGTTCGTCGGCGGCCCGGTAGAAGTCCGGATGACGGGTGTAGCCGCAGTTGCGCAGGAAGTTGGCACCGAGGTCGGCGGCGACCTCCAGTAGCCGGTCGTAGTCCGCGCGGGTCATCGAGCGGCCGCGCTCGGGGGTCTCCTCGTGCCAGTTCAGGCCCTTGAGGAACACCGGTTCGCCGTTCAGGTACAGCCGGCTGCCGACCACCTCCATCGCCCGCATCCCGTACCGCGCGACCAGGCTGTCACCCGCGGCGCCGTCCGCTTCGAGCCGGGCCGTCAGCTGGTACAGCCGGGGATCGGCCGGCGACCAGGGCGACGCGGCCGGGATCGGCAGCTCGGCCCGGACCACCCGGACCTCATCGGGCGCCAGGCTCAGCTCCTGGCCGACCGGGGCGCCGCCGGTGCCCGCACCCGGGTCGAGGATCAGCCGGCGGCGGACCGGCTCGGTCCCGTGGTTGAACACGACGGCGGCCGCCGCCAGCCGCCCGTCGCGGGCGCTGGTGACCAGCTTGCTCACGGTGACCGGGGCGGTGGCCTCGATGAAGACCGAGCGGGTGAGGCCGGCGTAGGGCCAGTAGTCGACCGGCTTGGGCGGCAGCTCGGTCGGGCCGCTGATCGCGTCGTCCTTGGTCAGCCCGGGGCCGTACCAGGGGCGGCGGTACACCCGGACCGCCAGCTGGTTCACTGCGCCGGGCCGGATCATCGGGGTGATGTCGACCGCGAACGGAGTGTGGCCGCCCTCGTGCTCACCGGCCAGCGTGCCGTCGACGTAGACCGAGGCGGCGTAGTTCACCCCGAGAAAGCACAGCTTGACGAACCGGCCGGACCAGGCGGCGGGCCCTTCGAACCCGGTCCGGTACCAGGCGTAGCCGTCCTGGAAGGCGGTGCCGCTCCCGTAGCCGCGGCCGTCGTAGGCGCCGAACCCGTCGGTGCCGTACAGGTCCCAGGGGAGCGGGACCTCGACCTCCGCCCAGCCGCTGTCGTCGAAGCCGGGCTGCATCCAGCCCTCAGCGGTACCGGCATCGCCGGGGTCGAACGCGAACCGCCAGCGCCCGTCCAGGTCCAGGTAGTCCCGCTCGGGCGGGACATCGGCCCGGACGTCGAACGACGGAATCGGCTGCCCGTACTGGAACACCACCGGGACGCCATCCACCGTGCGGATAGCCGTACCGGCAGGCTCCCGCTCCCCCGCCGATACTCGCCGCCATTGCGTCATACCTGGCCATCTACCCGCCCTCGCCTCGCCTTACCGGTCCCCTGACGGCGCAGGCCACCCAGCAGCCAGCCGACCAGCCCCGCCGTCAGCACCATGATGCCGATGACGGCGACCGGGGCCGGGAAGCTCAGCAGCTCGGCCACCAGCTGAACCAGGACCGCGCCGACCGCGCCGACCAGGGCGGCCGCGGCCGCGCCGAACACCGCCCGCGGGGCCACCCGCTGCCCGCGCGCACCCCGGCGGGCCCGGCCGATCGGCCGGGCCGCCCCGGCCCGTGGCCTGAGGACGATGGTCGCCACGGCCGCCTCCCCCCATGACCGGGCGGCCGGGCCACCTGCCCTGAGCGCCCGCCCCTGCTGGGACGGAGCGGTCAGAGGCAGCTCTGATACAGCGCTGAGCTAAATGACCGCGCGGATGCGGCGGAGCACCTCGTCGGTACCGAGCGCGCCCGCGACCTGGGCCAGGTCGGGGCTACGGGGGGTGCCGGTGAGCAGGACGCGGATGACCTGGGAGGCTTCCCGGATGGAGCCGGGGTAGGCGCCGGGGTCCTTCTTGTAGGTCTTGGCGTTGGGAGCGAAGCCCAGCGCGGTGGCCAGCTCGCGGATCTGGTCGAACCATTCGACGTCGGGGCCGGGCGGCTGGTAGCCGTCGGCGAAGGCCGTCGCCACGTGGCGGACCAGGTCGGGGGCGAGGCCGCTGAACCGCTCGTCGGCCGGGTTGGTCACCGGCGCGAAGATCTGCGGGAAGAAGTAGCCGTAGACCGGCCGGAAGTCGGCCCAGCGGCGCAGGTCCTTGCGGGGGTTGGGCACGTCCACCCGCTCGATGTCGAGGGCGCGGCGGGCCAGGCCGGGCTCGGCCGCCAGCACCTCGGTCAGGACCGGGTCGTAGGCTTCAGCCCAGGTCGAGACCTGGCCGATGATCGCGTCGGCGGGCAGGGTGGCGATGTAGTCGGCGCTGATGTCGTCCAGTTTGACCAGGTCGACCAGGGCCCCGGCGGCGTTGAAGCCGGACAGCTCGATCGGGGCGGCCAGCGCGTCGGGCAGCGGCAGCTCGGCCAGCCGCCCGTTGGCCAGCCCGCGCAGGTAGTACTGGACGGCCTCGGCCGGGTAGCCCTGCTCGATGTAGAAGCCGACGCTGGCTTCCGGGTCCTTGCGCTTGGACAGCTTGCGGCGGCTGCCGCCGTCCTGCTTCATCAGGGGGGCGACGTGCGCGTACTGGATCCGCGGGAAGCCGAGGGCGTCGAACAGCTGCAGGTGCAGGGGCACCGAGGACAGCCACTCATCCCCCCGGACGACCAGGCTGATCCGCATCAGGTGGTCGTCGACCGCGTGCGCGAAGTGGTAGGTCGGCAGCCGCAGCGGCTGGTCGCTGCTCTTGAGGATCACCGCGTCGTTGCGGTTGTCGTCGGCGCTCAGCTCGCCGCGGATCGCGTCGGTGAAGCTGACCCGGCCGCCGGACAGCCCCGGGGACCGGAACCGGACCACGAACGGGTCGCCCGCGGCCAGCCGCTCCCTGACCTGCTCTTCAGTCGCCTCCCGCCAGATCGCCCACTTGCCGTAGTAACCGGGCAGCGCCCCGGCCGCCCGCTGCCGGGCGGTGATGTCCTCCAGGTCGGCCTTGGTCGCGAAGTCCAGGTAGGCGCGGTCCTGGCGGAGCATCTCGCGCGCGTAGGTCAGGTAGATCTCGGCCCGGCTGGACTGCACGTACGGGCCGTAGTGCCCGCTCAGGTCGTCCTCGGTGGGGCTGATCGTGAAGTAGGTCAGCCCGTCCGCGAACTGCTCGGTGGCGCCCTCGGTGACCCGGGCCTGGTCGGTGTCCTCGATCCGCAGCAGGTAGGTGCCGCCGGTGTGCCGGGCCAGGTCGGCGTCGATCATCGCCACGTAGACCCCGCCGATGTGCAGGTAGCCGGTCGGGCTGGGCCCGAACCGGGTCACCAGGGCGCCCGGCGGCAGGTCACGCGGCGGGTACCGCTGCTCCCAGTGCTCGGGGCCGGGCAGGTCCGCGGGGAACAGCGAATCGATCAGTTCAGGGCTGAGCATCGGCGGGCAACTCCATCAGCGGTGGCGACAGGTCAGCCTACCGTTGCCCAGCCCCGCCCCGTTATTTCACCGGGGTGTTGTTGACGCCGGTGAGGATCAGGTGGCCGGCGTCGACCGGGATCGTGACCCCGG
The DNA here is from genome assembly GCA_019240215.1 of Actinomycetota bacterium. Classification (GTDB taxonomy): domain Bacteria; phylum Actinomycetota; class Actinomycetes; order Streptosporangiales; family Streptosporangiaceae; genus Bog-532. Next base: position 72,891 of record JAFAYQ010000062.1, read on the forward strand.
TGACCTTGGCCGCCAGGTCGGAGTTGAGGTACAGCGCGGTGTCGGCGATGACCTGCGGGTCCATGAAGGAAGTACCGGCCAGCGCGGTGAAGTGGTAGCCGCCCTCGATCAGGTCGGCCTCGGTGCCGCCCGGGTGCCCGGCGAACATGTCCCAGGCGCCCTGGTGGTCGGTCATCGGAGTGCGGATCGCGCCCGGGTTGATCGAGTTGCAGCGGATCCCGTACGGCGCCAGCTCCAGCGCGATGTTCTTCATCAGCCCGATGACGCCGTGCTTGGCCGCCACGTAGTGCGCGTAGTTCAGGCCCGGCTCGATGCCGTTGGTGGAGGAGGTGATGACGATCGACCCGGTCTTCCGCTCGATCATGTGCGGCGCGACCGCCTTGGCCGACTTCCACACGCCGGTCAGGTTGACCCCGATCATCTCGTCCCACGCCTCATCGGTCAGCTCCCAGAACGGGGCCGTGGTCCAGATGCCGGCGTTGGCGATGAGGATGTCGATCTTCCCGAACTCGGCGATGCCCTGCTGGACGGCCGCGTCCAGCTGACCCTGGTCGCGCACGTCGCCCTGGAGGGCGAGGATGCGCCGGTCGAGCGCCTCGACCTGCTTGGTGGTCTCGTCCAGGTCTTCCTGGCGGGCCATTTTGTAAGGCACCGTGCTCAGCTGGTCGGCGATGTCGACGATGATCACGTCGGCGCCCTCGCGCGCGCAGGTCACCGCGTGCGCGCGGCCCTGGCCGCGGGATCCGCCGGTGATGAGGGCGACCTTGCCGTCAAGCATTCCCATGATTTTTAAAGGGCCTTCCTGTGGCTGGAGAGATAACTGGATGCCGGCCTGGCTCAGACCTGGCCGCCCGCGTCGATGACGTGGGTGATGCCGGTGATGTAGCGGCCGGAGTCGCTGACCAGGTAGAGCACGGCGTTGGAGATGTCCTGGGCCTCGACCGCGACGATCGGGAGCTTGTTGAGGGTCCGGGCGGCCACCGCGAAGTCGTCGTAGGTCGGGTTCTCCAGGTCGGGCCGGAACAGCTTGTAGGTCGGCTCGTTGAGGATCATCGGGGTGGCCACGGTGGTCGGGTGCAGCGTGTTGACGCGGATGTTGTGGGGCGCCAGCTCCTTGGCCAGCACCCGCATCAGCCCGATCAGGCCGTGCTTGGCCGCCGTGTAGTGGGCGATGTTCTCGTTGGTGGTGATCGCCGCCAGCGAGCTGGTGATCACCACCGACCCGCCCCGGCCGCCCTCGACGATGTGCGGGACGGCCGCCTTGATCGTCTTCCACTGGCCGGTCAGGTTGATGTCGATCATCTCGTCCCACATCGCCTCGTCCATCTCCAGCGTGGGCGCCATGCTGGAGATGCCGGCGTTGGCCAGCACGATGTCGAGCCGGCCGAGCTCGGCGACGCCGTGGTCGACGGCCGTCTTGAGCGCGGCCAGGTCGCGGATGTCGGCCTGGCCGGCGATGATGCGGCGGTCCAGCGCCTCGACCTCCTTGACCGTCTCGGCCAGGTCGTCGGGGGTGGCCATCGGGTACGGCACGCTGCCGGCCTGCGCGCACAGGTCGACCGCGATGATGTCGGCGCCCTCGCGGGCCAGGGTCAGGGCGTGGCTGCGGCCCTGACCGCGGGCCGCACCAGTGATGAAGGCGACTTTCCCGTCAAGCTGTCCCATGTGATTGCCCTTTCAGTTTTTCCATGACGGATGGGTTTTTGATCAGCCGTCGAGCAGCCAGCCCGGCAGGCATTGGACCAGGGCCTCGACCAGCTGATCGGGGCTCGTAGCGGGGGCCGGGCCGGCCAGCCAGGCGCCGACCACGCCGAGCACGCCGCCCGCCAGGAACTGGGCGGTGACCCGCGGGTCGGCCGCGGGCGGGCGCACGTCCATCGGCTCCAGGGCCAGGACGGTCCGCTCGGTGAACGCCTCGGCGACCGCCCGCACCAGCTGCGGGGCGGCCCCGGGGCCGAGCAGGCGGGCGTAGGAGTCGCGCCGCTCGCCCACGAAGGCGACGATCTCGTGCAGCGCCCGGCGGCTGGCCTCGGCCCCGCTGACCGTGTGCTCGGACCGGAGCGCGATGTCGGCGTTGCTGACCACGTCGAACAGCTCGCTCAGGGCGTGGATGGCGAGGTCCTCGGGCGAGGCGAAGTGCTCGTAGAACGACGTCCGGTTGACGCCGGCCGCCCGGGCCAGGGCGCTCACCGTCATCTGGCGCGGGTCGGATTCGGTGATCGCGTCGTGGAACGCACTTACCAGCTTCTCCCGGGTCCGGAGCGCCCGCGGGTCGGTGTTCTCGGTCATCGAACGCCGCCGGTCTTCGGACGCCTGACCATCTTGACCAGGAACTTCGTCGTCCATGTCCGCTACGTTAGTACTAACGGACACCTGTCGTCCAATCGACGGGAAGGAGGTAAACTGAGTACTCAGTCAAAGATACGGAGGGGTGCCATGAGTGAGACAACCGGCCGGGTGGCCGGGAAGGTCGCGCTGGTGACCGGGGCGGCCCGCGGCCAGGGCCGGGCGGATGCGATCCGGCTGGCCCGGGAGGGGGCCGACCTGATCGTGGTCGACGTGTGTGCGCCGCTGCCGAGCGTGCCCTACGACTCGGCCACCCCGGAAGACCTGGCCGAGACGGTCAAGCAGATCGAGACGCTCGACCGCCGGGTCGTCTCCGGCATCGTCGACATCCGCGACCTGGGCCGGCTGCGGACGATCGTCGACGACGCGGTCGCCCAGCTCGGGCGGCTGGACGTGGTGGTCGCCAACGCGGGCATCTGCGTGCCCAAGCCCTGGGACCAGACCACCCCGCAGATCTACGAGGACACGATCAGCACCAACGTGACCGGCACCTGGAACACGGTCATGGTCGCGGCCCCGCACCTGGTCCAGGCGGGCGGCGGCTCGGTCATCATCATCAGCTCGGCGGCCGGCCTCAAGGTGCAGCCGTTCATGGTGCCGTACACGACCAGCAAGTTCGCGGTCCGCGGGATGGCCAAGGCGTTCGCGGCCGAGCTCGGCCAGCACGGCATCCGGGTCAACAGCGTGCACCCGACCGGGGTGAACACCCCGATGGGAAGCGGCCGCATGCAGGAGGAGATAGGGGCGGCGATCGCCGGGTACGACCGGCTTGGAGCCATGTTCATCAACATGCTCCCGGTCGAGGGCACCGAGCCGGAGGACATCGCCGACACCGTGCTGTTCCTCGCCTCCGACGAGTCGAAGTACATCACCGCCCACGAGATCGCGCCGGACGCCGGCGTCACCGAGTTCTGAGATACGGGGTTCCCATGGCAAGTACCCGAGACTGGTTCGAAACCGTGGCCGAGGCTCAGCGCCGGGCCCAGCGGCAGCTGCCCCGCGGCGTGTACCTGGCCCTGGTGGCCGGGGCCGAAGCGGGCGAGACGATGAACGAGAACATCACCGCGTTCTCCCGGCTCAAGCTGCGGCCGCACGTGGCCGATCTGCCCACCAACCGGGATCTGGCCACCACCGTGATGGGGCTGGACATCAGCTTCCCGGTGATCTGCTCCCCCACCGGGGTCCAGGCCGTGCACCCGGACGGCGAGGTCGCGGTGGCCCGGGCCGCGCAGGCGGCCGGTACCGCCGTGGGCCTGTCCTCGTTCGCGTCCAAGCCGGTCGAAGAGGTCGGCCAGGTCACCGACAAGCTGCTGTTCCAGAGCTACTGGGTCGGCACCCGGGACGACATCCTGGCCCGGGCCGAGCGGGCCCGGGCGGCCGGCGCGAAGGGGCTGATCGTCACCCTGGACTGGGTGTTCGACTCCCGGCGGGACTGGGGCAGCCCCTACATCCCGGAGAAGCTGGACCTCAAGGCCATGCTCCGGTACGCCCCGCAGGTCGTCCTCAAGCCCGCCTACCTGGCCCGTTACCTGCGCAGCGGCGCCCTGCCGGACCTCGGCGTACCCAACCTGGGGGCCAGGGACCAGACCGAGATCCCCACCTTCTTCGGCGCCTACGGCCAGTGGATGAACTCGCCGCTGCCGACCTGGGAGGATCTGGCCTGGCTGCGGGAGCAGTGGGGCGGCCCGTTCATGATCAAGGGCATCACCCGCCCGGACGACGCCCGCCGGGCGGTCGACATCGGGGCGACCGCGATCTCGGTGTCCAACCACGGCGGCAACAACCTGGACTCCACCCCGGCCACCATCCGCTGCCTGCCGGGGGTGGCCGACGCAGTCGGCGACCAGCTCGAGGTGGTGCTGGACGGCGGCATCCGCCGCGGCAGCGACGTGGTCAAGGCGCTGGCGCTGGGGGCCCGGGCGGTCATGATCGGCCGCGCCTACCTGTGGGGCATGGCGGCGGGCGGCGAACGCGGCGTCACCAACGTGCTGGAGATCCTCCGCCAGGGGGTCAGCGAGACCCTGCTGGGGCTGGGCAAGACCTCCGTCCGCGACCTGTCGGCGGCCGACCTGATCGTGCCGGACGGCTTCGCCATCGACCACAAGATCTAGGCCGGCCCCGGAGTTGCGTGGTGGCTGATCAGCTGGGTGCCGGCCCCGCCAGCGGCGACGACCTTCCGGCCCGGGAACGGATCCTCACCAGCGCCGAAAGGCTGTTCGCCGAGCGTGGCTTCGACCGCACCTCGACCGCCCGCATCGCTGAGGCGGCCGGGGTGCCGCACGGCCTGATCTTCTACCATTTCAAAACGAAGATGGAGTTGCTGCTGGCGGTGATCAGGACCGACCGGTGGTCCGCCCTCGGGGACGTGGTGCCCCCGCTGGCCCCGGGCACGCCGTTGCCGGCCGCGGTGGCGGCGCTGTGGGAGCGCATGTCGGCGGTGCTGGGCGAGCCGTCGGCGGCCCGCAAGATCATCCTCCAGGAGGCGGGCGCGCACCCGGAGATCCGGGCCCGGGCCCAGGAGTACCAGGACCGGATCAGCGCGATGGTGGCCGGCTACCTGGCCCGGGCCAGTTCGGCCGCCGAACCGGGCCCGGCCCACCTGGCGGCCGCCCACTTGCTCACGTTCACGGCCGGGCTGGCGCCGCTGGTGGGCGAGCCGAGCGCCACCGTCATCCCGCCCGCCGATTTGGCGGCCCTGATCACGACCGGCCTGAGCTGACCGTGGCCAGGAAGCGGCGGACCGCGGCCGGGGTGCGCAGCACGTGCACGGCGGGCTGGCCGGCGGCGGCGTCGATCGCGCCGCTGATGACCGGCAGGCTACGGCGCCGGTAGGCCCACAGCCAGCGCCAGTACTCGGCTTGTTCCCGGCCGCGGCGAAGCGTGCGCGCTGCGCAGCGCAGGAGCCCGAAGTCCAGCACGATCACGGTGTCGGCCGCCCGCAGGCGCAGCTCCAGGTCGCGGTCGTACGGGCCCAGGTCGCCGTCGATGATCCAGGCGGGCGGGGCCAGGAGTGCACGCTGGCGGACGGTCCACGGGCCGGGCGGCGTCGGGGTGGGTCCCGGTCGCCAGAACAGCGCGTCCAGCTCGATCACCGGCAGCCCGGTGCGGCGGCTGAGCTCGCGGGCCAGCGTTGACTTGCCCGCGCCGCCGCGGCCGAGGATGACGACGCGCCGCACCCCACCATGATGGCCCGGGCAGCGACCAGCTGGAAACGATCAGCGTGGCGGCCCTGGTGAGAGCCGTGGGCTCAATCAGGTGACACGGCCGGGGCTGGTGGCGGTGACCGGCCGGGCTTCGATAACACGTTGGAATCGCCGGGATGTCGGTCGTTGAACGGGCGGCCCGGACCCGGCAGAGTGACCTTTGACTTCCGTCGTGGCAGCGCGGGTCGCGCACGCCACCTCCCCTTTTACCCCCGATAGAAGCAGGACACGATGGATCCCGTTTCGACTGTTCGTTCGGCTTTTCGCAGGATTATCAGGTCTTCTTACAACCTTGTCATGCGGCTGGTGCACTGGCTGCTGTCGGACGGCCGCTGGTTCTACCGCGGTTCGCACCGGGCCGCGGCGGCTGAGCCGGTCGCCGTTGAGCCGATGGTGTCGGCGGTGTCGGCCGAGCCGGCGGTGGTGTCTGAGCCCGTCGTGGCCGCCGAGCCCGTGGTGATTTCCGATGACCCGGCCGACTCCGAGACGACCCTGGAGTTCGGGGCCGCCCTGGCCCAGCAGATCGCCATGGTCAATGTCACGTTCACGCTGCCCGCCGAGGTCGGCGCGGACGACGTGCTGCTGTGCGGCGACTTCAACGGCTGGACGGCCGCCCCGACCCCACTGCAGCGCGCCAACGACGGCGGCTGGCAGGTGACCCTGCCGCTGGAGCCGGGCAACAGCTACCGCTACCGGTACCTGCTGGACGGCCAGCGCTGGGAAAACGCCTGGCAAGCGGACCGCTACGAGCCCAACCCGTTCGGCAGCGACAACTCCGTGGTCATCGTCGACCAGCCCGAGCTGGAGCTGCAGGCGGCCTGAGCGGCGGTCAGGCCAGGTCCTTGACGAGGACGACGAAGTACAGGTCGTCGCGCCGGGGGCGGGCGTAGCGGGAGTCGGCCGGGAACGGCCGGGTCTCGCCGGTGCGGGCGAAGCCGCGGCGCTCGTAGTAGGCGATGAGCTTGTCCTGCTGAGCGAGCACGGTCATCTCCAGGCGGCGGGCGTTGAACGCGGTGACCGCCTGGCGCTCGGCTTCGGCCATGAGCTGGCGGCCGATACCGCCGCCCTGGGCCGTGGGCGAGACCGCGAACGTGCCGAAGTAGGCCAGCCCGGCGCCCTGGTTGCGGACCTGGCAGCAGGCGACGAGCTGGCCGTCCTGCTCGCCGGCCAGCAGCAGCGAGCCGCCCTCGCTGATCATGGCCTCGACCTGATCGGTGCTGATGCGCTCGCCTTCGACCAGGTCGGCTTCGCTGGTCCAGCCGGCCCGGCTGTCGCTCCCGCGGTAGGCGGACTTGATCAGCTTCGTCAGCGTGTCCGTGTCCGCGGCGCGGGCCGGGCGGATCCGCAGGTCACTCACGGGGCCGGGGGCCGAGCAGGTCCCAGCGGTTGCCGGCCACGTCGCGGAACACCACGACCTGGCCGTACCGCTCCGAGCGGGGCTCGCCCTCGAACTGGACGCCGTACTCGGTCATCCGCTGGTAGGCGGCGGCGAAGTCGTCGACCCGCAGGAACAGGCCGACCCGGCCCGCGAACTGGTGGCCGACCCCGGCCTGCTGGGTGGGGCCGTCGGCCTGGGCCAGCAGCAGGCCGGTCTGGGCGCCGGGCGGGCGGACCACCACCCAGCGCTTGGGGCGCTGGCCGATGGTGGTCTGGTCCGGGGAGTCCTCGGCCAGCTCGAACCCCAGCCCGTTGACGAAGAAGTCGATGGCCTGGTCGTAGTCGTCGACCACGACGGCCGTGTGCTCCAGGTGCATGGAGGCCAGGCTAGGGCGGGCCGCCGGGGGCGCGAAGGAGCAACCAGGCCGGTGCCCCTCGGTCGTCATCGCGCCGCACTCGGGGCAGACCAGCCGCGCCCAGCAGGCCGCGTCGCCACCCTCCGGCTCGTCGTCCACGTCGTCCGCAGAAGCCATAGCCCGAGGGTAACGACACATAATCCGGTGGAGGAGGGATAAGTAGGGGGCGTGACTGGCCCAGTGAAACCACCAGACGAAATCGAGCCCGGCGGCCTCGGCACGCCCGTGGCCCCGCCCGCCACCGACGAGCTGGACCCGGACGAGGTGCCGGACGAGCTGCTGGCGGAATTCTCGTCGCTGACCACGCCGTACTGCTGGGTGATCACCGAGGATCTGGTCGCCCGCTACGACGGGGCCGAACCGTCGGCGGTCGGGCGGGCCGGGCCCGAGGCGGCGGTCGCCGAGGATGTGCGGGAAGCCCTCACCGCCGGGCGCTTTTTCCGGCTGGCGGATGACCGCGGCCGTGCCTACGCGATCGGCCGCCTGTACGACCCGTCCGGTGAGAACGAGCAGGCCCCGCTGAACGACTTCGGCCGCGACACCTGGGACGCCGAGCGCATCGAGTACCGCTTCGAAGGCCAGTGGCAGCCGGTTTAGGCGCGGCCACGGCCGGGCGCGGCCTGGTAACCGCCGGGCTCAGACCCCCGTCTCGGCCTTGATCTGGCCGGCCTGGTGGGCGGCGGTCAGGGCGGCGAAGTCGCGCTCGTTCTGGTCGGCGTAAGCGACCGCGAAGTCGGCCACCGCGTCGTCGAACTGGGTCGAGGTACCCAGGTAGGCGGCGATGGCGATCCGGTCGCCGGACCGGGCGTGGGCGCGGGCCAGGGCCTGGCCGCACAGCTGGCCGTAGCGGTGCATGGTGGCGGTCGGCATCGCCTCGACCGGGGCTGAGTACTTCCAGTCGCGCAGCTGCCGCAGGTAGCTGTCGCCGACCCCGGACTCGTTCCCCGGGGCCGGGTGCCAGCCCAGGAAGATGTCGCTGGTGGCCTGCATGAGCTGCTGGCCGGTCACCACCCGCTTGCCCTGGCTGAGGTACCGGGTCGGCCCCGCGAACTGGCTCAGGGCCGAGGTGGTGGCCTGCTTGACCTGGAGCATCAGCAGGTCCGAGTCGTCCCGGCCGGTCAGCAGGAGGATCCAGCAGCCCATCCCGACGCTGCCCACGCCGACCACCTTGCGGGCGGCGTCGGCCACCTGGAAGCGGTTCAGCAGGTACTGCCGGTCGGGCGGCAGGCTGCGCCGGTACACCGCGAGTACGTGCTCGAGGCCGGGCCGGGAGGTGTTCGCGACCTGGGGTCCGGGCAGGTCGTCGACCGGGACGACCAGCGGCGGGCGGGCGATGATGCGGGGCCGGCCGTGGACGGTGTGCACCAGGTCGCGGACCGACTCGCGGGCGTCCCGGTTCTGCAGCCGGGCCAGGTCCTCCCGGCCGAGCTTGCGCAGCCCGCTGCCGATCGCCTTCTGATACTGGGCGCCGAGCTCGTCCAGTTCGGCGGCGGCGTACCAGACCGCAAGTTCCGCCTGCCCGGCCAGCTCGTGCATGGTCGTGCGGTAGCGGGCGACCGCCGCCCGCACCAGGTCGCGGCGCTTGGCCGGGCGGTCGCCGTTGACCCGGGCGGCCACCTCGATGCTGGTGGCCAGGCGCTTGACGTCCCACTCCCAGGGCGCGGGCAGCGTCTCGTCGAAGTCGTTGACGTCGAAGACCAGGCGGCGCTCGGGTGAGGCGTAGACGCCGAAGTTCGACAGGTGCGCGTCGCCGCAGGCCTGCACGGTGATGCCGGTCGCCGGGGTACCGGCCAGGTCGGTCGCCATGATCAGGGCGGCGCCCCGCAGGAAGGCGAACGGCGAGGCCAGCATCCGGCCGTACCGGATCGGCAGCAGGTCGGCGATCCGGCCCCGGCCCTGCTGCTCGAGCAGGGCGACCGGGTCAGGCCGGTCGGCGGCGGGCTCGAACACCGCGTGGCTGCGGCGCGGCGCCGTTGTCCGCGCGGCCTTACCGTGCTCGGCCCGCTCAGCTGGCAACTGTTCGTTGGCGTTCATCGGGTACCTCCTTTTTCTCCGGTGGGCCCGGAGGGCGGGGCGATCGGGCCGGGCCGCCACCCGGTCCCGAGCGTGCCCTGGGCGGCCCGCCGCCCGACCCGGCCGCCGCCGGGGCCGCGCAGCACCCAGGCGGCGCCGACCGCGATGACCGCGCCCGCCACCGGGCCGGCCAGGTAGACCCACCAGGCGGTCCAGTCGCCGGTGACCAGGGCCGGCCCCAGCGACCGGGCCGGGTTCATCGACGCGCCGCTCACGGGGGCGCCGAACAGGCCGGCCAGGGCGATGTAGCTGCCGACCCCGAGGGCGGCGAACGAACCCACCTGCTGGGCGCCCGACGCGGTGCCCAGGATCACGCTGACGAGGCCGGTGGTCAGCACGATTTCCCAGATCAGGGCGACCGGGGCGGAGATCCCGGCCCCGGGCAGGGTCAGGCCGACGTGGCGGGGCATCCCCAGCAGGCCCCGCAGCAGCAGCGCCGCCAGCACCGCGCCGGCGTACTGGGCGACGAGGTAGCCGGGCACCCGCCGCCACGGGAAGTCACCGCGCAGCGCGAACGCCAGGCTGACGGCCGGGTTGAGGTGGGCACCGGAGACCGTGCCCATGAACAAGATGATCGCCATCACCATCAGGGCCGGGGCGACCACCCGGGCCGAGGCGGGCACCGCGTGGCCGCCGAACCGCGCGTTCACCACCCCGCCGCCCGCCGCCACCAGCACCAGGAAGAACGTGCCGAGCAGCTCGCTGAACAAGCGGCGGCCTTCGTACTGGGCGTCCCAGAAGTCGAACTGCCGGGCGAACGCATTCGGGCGGCCGAACATCGCCAGCTCGGTGTCGTGGGTCGGCGTCTCGATGTCCTGCGTTGGCCGCATGGCTCAGCGTAACGTCCCCGATCGTGCCCGGGTGGGCATGATCGCTGCGTACGCTCTCTGGCTATGGGTGGCATCAGGGGGCACAACCACGGGCACAGATTCCGGCGGTCCCGGTGGGCGGCGGCGGCCTGCACGGGGATTTTGGGGCTGGGGGTGCTGCTGAGTGCGTGCAGCAGCGGCCCGAAACCGGAAACCACGGCCAGCGCGTACCTGTCCGACTGGGCCAAGCAAGACTGGTCGGGGATGCAGGCGCTGGTCAGCAACCCACCCGCCAACTTCACGGCGGTCAACCAGGCCGCGTTCACCGCGCTGACCGTCCAGCAGGCCAGCTTCAGCGGCGGCCAGGTCACCACCAAGGGCAAGACCGCGAGCGAGCCGGTGACCGAGAAGTTCCAGCTGCAGGGGCTGGGCCCGGTGAGCCTGGCCACCACGCTGCGGCTGGTGAACACCACCAACGGCAAGTGGCTGGTGCAGTGGTCACCGGCCACGATCACGCCCAAGCTGGCGGCGGGCGACAAATTGTCGCTGCTGACCACCTGGCCGGCCCGGGCCGCGATCCTCGGGGCCAACGGCCAGGCGCTGACCACCCAGGCCGACAACGTCACGGTCGGCGTCGAGGGCAGCCGCGTCAAGGACGCCACCGCGCTGACCAAGGCGCTGGTCAGCGCGGGCGCGACCCAGCAGCAGGCCAGCAGCGCGGTCAGCGCCGCCCAGGCCCACCCGACGTTCTTCGAGCCCGTGTTCACCGTCAGCCAGGCCCGCTACCAGCAGCTCAAGCCGACCTTGTACCCGCTGCCGGGCACCGTGTTCGAATCTTCAACCGCTCAGCAGGCGATCACCTCGGGGCTGTCGTCGGGGATCGTCGGCACGGTCGGCGCGGTCACCGCCCAGGAGCTGAAGGACCTCGGCGGCGCCTACAACGCGTCCAGCGTGGTCGGCCAGACCGGCCTGGAGGCGTCGGCCGAAAAGCAGCTGGCCGGCACCCCGTCCGCCACCGTCCAGGTCGTCACCGCGGCGGGCGCGCACGTGGCCACGCTGGCCACCCTGACCGGGAAGGCGGGCACGCCGGTCAAGACCACGATCGACCCGAACGTCCAGAACGCGGCCGAGTCGGCCCTGACGGCCAAGACCCCCAAGGGCAAGAGCGCGGCGCTGGTCGCGGTCGACGCCAGCACCGGGGACCTGCTGGCCGTCGCCAACACCAACGCCGGCGGCTACGACCAGGCGATCCTCGGCGGTTTCGCGCCCGGGTCGACGTTCAAGGTGCTGACCTCGACCGCGCTGATCGGCAAGGGCCTGAGCCCCACCTCGGCCGCCAGCTGCCCGACGACCGCGACCGTGGACGGCGAGGTGTTCCACAACTCCGACGGCGAGGGCCAGGTCAACGACCTGCTGCACGCGTTCGCGGAGTCCTGCAACACCGCCTTCATCGGGCTGGCGACCAGCAAGCTGCAGGCCTCAGACTTCCCGTCGGTGGCCTCCACCTACCGGCTGGGCCGGGCCATCCAGATGGGGACCCCGGCCTTCGCCGGGTCGGTGCCGCAGCCCAAGGACGCGGCCGACCTGGCCGCCACCTCGATCGGCCAGGGCCGGGTGCTGCTGTCCCCGCTCAACCTGGCCATGGTGGCGGCCGCGGTCGACACCGGCACGGTCCGGGCCCCGCGGCTGGTCACCGGGGCCCCGGACGACACCGCCGCCACCTCCACGCTGCCGTCGAACGTGGTCACCGACCTGCACCAGATGATGGCGCAGGTGGTGGCGTCGGGCACCGCGGCCGGCCAGGGCCTGCCGGGCGGCACCGACGCCAAGACCGGGACCGCCGAGTACGGCACCAGCAACCCGCTCAAGATCGACGCCTGGCTGATGGGGTTCAAGGACAACGTGGCGTTCGCGGTCCTGGTCATCGATTCCCCCGGCAACGGCGGCCCGACCGACGGCCCGATCGCAGCCGACTTCCTCAGCCACATGTAGCGTTCACCGGGTGGAAAACTTCGAGGTAGCCGTCCTGGGGGCCGGTTCGGCGGGCGAATACGTGGCGGGCGACCTGGCCACCGCAGGCCGGTCGGTGGCGCTGGTGGAGAAGCTGCGGGTCGGCGGCGAGTGCCCGTTCGTGTCGTGCGTGCCGAGCAAGGCCATGCTCCGGTCGGCCGAGGCCCGCGCCGACGCCGGGCGGCTGGTGGACCTGGGCGGGGCCGCCCGGCCGGTCGAGCTGGGATCGGCCGCGGCGGCGTTCCGGACCGCCACCGCCCGGCGCGACCAGCTGGCCCACGACCGGCACGACGACGGCCACGCCGAGGAGGCCGAGCGGCGCGGGGTGACGCTGATCCGCGGCCGCGGCCAGGTGGTCTCCCCCGGCCTGCTCGAGGTGGACGGCCGCCAGCTCGGCTACCTGCACCTGGTGGTGGCGACCGGGTCCGAGCCGGCCGTCCCGCCGATCACCGGGCTGGACACGGTGGCCTACTGGACCAGCGACCGGGCCCTGTCCGAGCCCGACCGGCCGGCCTCGGTCGCGATCCTCGGCGGCGGCCCCATCGGCTGCGAGTTCGCCCAGATCTACGCCGGCTTCGGGGCGGCGGTGACCGTCATCGAGTCGATGCCGCGGCTGGTCAGCAACGAGCCGCCGATCATCGGCGCGGCCATGGCCGGGGTGCTGCACCAGGCCGGGGCCGGCGTCCGGCTGGAGGCGAAGGTCACGGCGGTCGAAGCGGCCCCCGGCGGCGGGACGCGGATCCTGTTCGAGGACGGGCCGCCGGTTGAGGCCGAGCGGCTGATCCTGGCGGTCGGCCGGACCCCGGTCACCGGCGGGCTGGGCCTGGACCGGCTCGGGATCGAGCCCGATGCCCGGGGCGCCCTCGAGGTCGACCCCTACTGCCGGGTCCGCGGGCACCAGCACGTGTGGGCGGCCGGCGACGTGACCGGGATCGCGCCCTACACCCACGGCGCCGACTATCAGGCCCAGGTGGTGCTGGACAACATTGCCGACCGGCGCCGGAAGGCCGACTACCGGTCGATGCCCCGGGTCGTGTACACCCGGCCGCCGATGGCCAGCGTGGGAATGACCGAAGAGCAGGCCACCACGGCCGGGATCGACGTACTGACCGCCACCGCCGACCTGTCCGGGCTGGTGCGCACCAACACCGACGGCGCCCAAGGCGGCACCCTGATCCTGGTCGCCGACCGGGATCGCGGCGTCCTGATCGGCGCGGCCGCGGTCGGGCCGGGCGCCGACGACTGGATCTGCGAGGCCGGCCTGGCCATCCGCGGCGAGGTGCCGCTGGCGGTGCTGACCGACGTGGTGCACCCGTTCCCGACCTACGCCCAGGCCTACGAGCAGCCGCTGCGCGACCTCGCCGCCCAGCTCGGCTGAGCCCGGCTCCGGCTCGTGATCCCCCTGCACCGGCTGACGCTGGAGGACCCGTACCTGGGGCTCCAGCTCGTCGGCACGGTCGCCTTCGCGGTGTCCGGCGCGGCCGTCGCGGTCCGCGCGGGCATGGACTGGCTCGGCGTCGCGGTCCTGGCGGTGGTCACCGCGGTCGGCGGCGGGACCCTGCGCGACCTGCTGCTGGGCCGGCTGCCGGTGAGCTGGGTGCAGCATCCGTGGCCGGTGTGGGTGGCGCTCGGCACCGCGGCGGCGGTCATCGCCGAGGCCTACTGGCACCGGCGCCAGGAACCGGACTCGCTGCGGCTGGTGCTGGCGGCCGACGCGGCCGGGCTGGCGGTGTTCACGGTGACCGGGACCGAGCTGGCGCTGGCGGCCGGGACCGGCGGGCCGGTCGCGGTCCTCTTGGGAATGATCACCGGCACCGGCGGCGGGGTCGCCCGCGACGTGCTGGCCCGCGAACGGCCGCTGCTGCTGGTCGGCCAGATCTACGCGCTGACCGCCGCGGCCGGGGCGACCATGCTGGTGGCGCTGACCGAGCTGCACGCCCCGTACGAGGCCGCCCGCTGGTCGGCGGTGGCGGTCACGCTGGTGCTGCGGCTGCTGGCGATCCGCTTCTCCTGGTCGCTGCCGCTGATACCGCGGTCCCCCGATGCGTCCCCGGGTGCGTAGTCCGGCCTATTTATGATGCTGACATGAGCCTCCTCGGGGATCGGACCTTCCGGCTGTCGGACCGCTACGAACTTGAGGAGGGAGCGCTCTACCTGTCCGGCCTGCAGGCGCTGGTCAGGATCCCGATCGACCAGTACCGACGCGACCAGCAGGCCGGGCGGCGGACCCGGACGCTGATCTCCGGCTACGAAGGGTCGCCGCTGGCCGGTTACGACCTGGAGATCGGGCGCCGCCGCGAGCTGCTCGAGGCGCACGGCGTGGTGCACCGGCCCGCGGTCAACGAGGAGCTCGGCGCCAACGCGGTGCAGGGCTCCCAGCTGGCCTCGGCGTCACCGGACAAGACCTGCGACGGCGTGGTCGGCATCTGGTACGGCAAGGCGCCCGGCCTGGACCGGGCGACCGACGCGCTGCGGCACGGCAACCTGGGCGGCGCCGACGCGGGCGGCGGGGTACTGATCATGGTGGGCGACGACTCGGTGGCCAAGTCCTCGACCGTGCCCAGCAGCTCCGAGGTCGCGATCGCCGAGCTGGGCATGCCGCTGCTGGCCCCGGCCGACCCCCAGGACGTGCTCGACCTGGGGCTGCACGGCATCGCGCTGTCCCGTTTCTGCGGGCTGTTCACCGGGTTCAAGCTGGCCACCAACGTGGTCGACGGGTCCGCCTCGGTCCGGGTGGCCGACGACCGGATCACGGTCACCGAACCGGACCGGACGGTGGACGGGGCCGAGTTCCGGCACCAGGTGTCGGCCAACTTCCTGCAGCCGAACCTGACCGCGCTGGAGACCTCGCAGACCGGGGCGCGGCTGGAGCTGGCCCGCCGGTACGCCTACGCCAACGGCCTCAACCGCATCGAAGGCGACCCGGCCGCCCGGGTCGGGATCGTCGCCGCCGGGGCCAGCTACCTGGATGTCCGGCAGGCGCTGCAGCTGATCGGAATCGGCCCGGACAACCTCGACCATTCCGGGGTGCGGGTGCTCAAGCTGGGCATGGTCTCACCGCTGGAGCCCCGCATCGTCACCGAGTTCGCCCGCGGCCTGGACGAGATCGTGGTGGTCGAGGAGAAGCGGGCGTTCATCGAGCTGGCGGTCAAGGACCTGTTCTACCGCCAGCCGGACGCACCGCTGGTCAGCGGGCGCCGTACCCCGTCCGGCGCGCCGATGCTGCGCACCACCGGCGACCTGCCGCCGGACGTGATCGCGGCCGCGCTGGCGCCGCGCATCCTCGCCCACCTGGACCAGCCGGCCGTGCAGGCTTATGTGGGTGGCGGCCAGCCGGGCGCGGCCGCCGCGGGCGGACCGCGGCCGCTGGAGCTACTGCCGATCATCGCCCGGACCCCGTACTTCTGCTCGGGCTGCCCGCACAACCGGGGCACCCAGGTCCCGGACGGGTCGCTGGTCGGTGCGGGCATCGGCTGCTCGACGCTGGCCGTCCTGATGCCCGAGGAACGGTTCGGCAACATCATCGGGTTCACCCAGATGGGCGGCGAGGGCGGCCTGTGGGTGGGCATGGAGCCGTTCGTCCGCCAGGACCACCTGCTGCAGAACATCGGCGACGGGACGTTCCACCACTCCGGCAGCCTGGCCATCCGGCAGGCGATCGGGGCCGGCTCCCACATCACGTTCAAGCTGCTCTACAACGGGGCGGTGGCGATGACCGGCGGCCAGCAGGCGGTCGGCAAGATGCCGGTGCCGCGGGTGGCGGCCGCGCTGCTGGCCGAGGGGGTCGCCAGGATCGTCATCACCACCGACGACCCCGGCCGGTACCGGCGGGTGCGGCTGCCGCGGGGCACCACCGTCCGCCACCGCGACCAGCTCGCCCAGGTCCAGGAGGAACTGGCCGCCATCGACGGGGTCACGGTCCTCATCCACGACCAGGAGTGCGCGACCGAGCTGCGCCGCAAGCGCAAGCGGGGGCTGGTGGCCGAGCCGGCCGAGCGGGTGCTGATCAACGAGCGGGTCTGCGAGGGCTGCGGCGACTGCGGGACCAAGTCGAACTGCCTGTCGGTGCAGCCGACCGACACCGAGTTCGGCCGCAAGACCCGCATCCACCAGGCGTCCTGCAACAAGGACTTCTCCTGCCTGGACGGCGACTGCCCGTCATTCCTGACCGTCAAGCCGGGAAAAACTGAAAGGGCCGGTACGGGGCGAGTGTCGCCGGTTGCGGCGGAGTCGCTGCCGGAGCCGGAGATCCGGGTGCGGACCGACGAGTTCAACCTGCGCATCACCGGCGTCGGCGGGACCGGGGTGGTGACGATCGCCCAGGTCATCTCCACCGCCGCCACCATCGCCGGGCTGCAGGTGCGGGCGCTGGACCAGATGGGCCTGGCCCAGAAGGGCGGCGCGGTGGTGTCGGACATCCGGCTGGCGCCGGAGCCGTTCACCGGCGCCAACAAGCTGACCCCGGGCAGCTGCGACCTCTACCTGGGCTGTGACCTGCTGGTGGCGGCGGACGCGGTCCAGCTGGCGGCCGCCTCGCCGGACCGCACGATCGCGGTCACCTGCACCTCACGGGTGCCGACGGGGGCGATGATCCAGGACACGGCGGTGGCGTTCCCCGACGTGGCCGGGACGGTGCAGCGTATCCACCAGCGGACCCGGGCCGAGCACGGGGTGGCGGTCGACGCGCGGGCGCAGACCAGCGCCCTGTTCGGCGACGACCAGTTCACCAACGTGTTCCTGGTCGGGGTGGCGGTGCAGGCGGGGGCGCTGCCGGTGCCGCCCCCGGCCCTCGAGGAAGCGCTGGAGCTGAACGGGGTGGCGGTGGAGAAGAACATCGCCGCGTTCCGGGCCGGGCGCCGGTACGTGGTTGATGGCGCTGGGGCTGCTGAGGCTTCCGAGGACGCTGGGACTGCAGAGGCTGCGGGGGGCGCTGGGGCTGCCGTGGAGGCGGTGATCCAGCGGCGGGTGGCCGAGCTGACCGCATTCCAGAACGAGACCTACGCGGCCAGCTACGCCGCCCAGGTGCGGGTGGTGGCCGACGCCGAGCGGCGCGCGTTCGGCGCCCCCGGCGAGCTGACCAGCGCCTACGCCCGCAACCTGTACAAGCTGCTGGCCTACAAGGACGAGTACGAGGTGGCCCGGCTGTCGCTCGACCCGGCCCTCGACGACGCGGTCGCGGCCCAGTTCGGGCCGGGTGCCCGCTACTACTACCGGCTGCACCCGCCGGTGCTGCGGGCACTGGGCATGAAGCAGAAGGTGACGCTGGGCCCCTGGTTCCGGCCGGCGTTCCGGGCGCTGTACGCGAGCCGGGCCTTGCGCGGCACCACGCTCGACGTGTTCGGCCGGACCGAGGTCCGCCGGACCGAGCGGGCGCTGCCGGGCGAGTACCGGGCCGCGGTGATGGGTGCCCTCCCCCACCTGTCGGCCGAGACCCTCCCGGCCCTGGTCGCGCTGGCCGAGCTGCCCGACCTGGTGCGTGGGTACGAGGACGTCAAGCTGGCCAACGTAGCCCGGTTCCGGGCCGCGCTGGCCGAGGCGGTCCAGGCGCTGGGCTAGGGCCGGCCGCGCAGGTTCCTGACGCTCGGCGTGGCCAGCACGACCGCGCAGGAACCGGCCGCCCAGACGGCGGCGGCCAGCAGCGTGGTACGGACGCCGAGCAACGCGGCGATCGGGGCGGCGATCAGGTAGCCGAGCGGGACGAACGCGACCGAGCCGAACCAGTCGTAGGCGCTGACCCGGGACAGGGCCTCGGGCGGAACCTCCCGCTGCAGGGTCGTCTCCCACAGCGTGCCGAAGATCGCCAGCCCGACGCCGGCCACGGCCGCGGCGGCGGCGATGACGCCGGTGGCGGCGGGCACCGCGATCAGGGCGACCGGGGCCGCGAACAGGGCCGCCCCGAACGTGGCGATGACCAGCGGGCGCCGGGCCCGCAGGCGGACCGACAGCAGGCCGCCGAGGATACTGCCGGCCCCCAGGGCGGCCAGGATGACGCCCCAAGGTGCGGCTCCGCCCAGGTGGTCGCGGACGTTGACCACTCCGAGCACCATGAACGGGGCGTAGCAGAGCGCGTTGAACGTCGCGAACTGCGCCACGATGACCCACAGCCAGGTCCGGGCCCGGAACTCGTGCCAGCCCCCGGCCAGCTGGACCAGCATCGAAGACGGCGGGGCCGGGGGCCGGGCCGGGATGGCCAGCCGCAGCAGGCAGAGGGCGCTGACCGCGTAGGTGGCGGAGTCGATGGCGATCGCCCAGCCGGCCCCGCCGGCCGCGACGATGACCCCGGCCAGGGCGGGGCCGACCACCTGCCCGGTCGAGCTGGCCACCCCGCGCAGCGCGTTGGCCGGCTGCAGGCGTTCGGCGCTGACCAGCTCGGGCATCAGCCCGGTCATCGCCGGGTTGAAGAACGCCTGCCCGGCGCCGAGGACCGCGGCCAGTACGAGCATCACCCACAGTGGCGCCGACCCGGTCAGCAGCAGGACGGCCAGCAGTCCCTCGCTGACGAAGCGGACCAGGTCGGCCCCGATCATCGACACCCGGCGCGGGAGGCGGTCGGCGACCACCCCGCCGAGCAGCAGCAGCGCCACCAGCGGCACGGTCTCGGCCCCGAGGACGTAGCCGACGGCGGCGGTCCCGTCGCCCTGGTCCAGCACCGCGAACATGAGCGCGACCGGCACCATGGCCGAGCCGACCAGCGAGCTGACGTACCCGATGAAGAACAACCGGAAGTTCCGCTCACCCAGCACGCCCAGGCGGCCGGGCCGCTGCTCGCGGCCGGTGCTGACCACGTCAGGGCCGGGCCGCGGGGCTGGTCATCGGGAACAGCAGGGCGCTGACGCTGACCCGGACGGTTCCGGCCGTCCGCGGCGGCTGGGCCCGGTCGTGCAAGGTGACGCTGGCGGCGCGGATGGCGTCGACGGCCGCCGCCCAGTCGGCCGGGTCGACCCACAGCTCGGCGTCGACTCCGAGGCGGCCGGCCCCGGCTTCGGCCTGCTGGCTGCGGCGGCGCAGCTCGACCGCGAACGCCTCGGCCAGCAGGGCCAGCTCGTCGGTGGCCGGCGGGGGGCCCTCGTGCGGGCCGGGCAGCGCCGGGCGGTAGGCGAACCGGCGTTCCTGGCCGCCGTTGCGCGAGCGGACCTCGGCCAGCTCGATCACGCCGGCCGCGTGCAGCTGGCGCAGGTGGTAGCTGGCCAGCGCCTGGCTGATGTCCAGCTCACGGCTGAGCTCCATGGCCGACAGCGTGGCTCCGGTCAGCAGCGACAGCATCCGCAGACGGATCGGGTGGGCCAGCACCCGGAGCCGGGACGCCCGGTCCTCGCCCGCGTCATCGGGGTTCACACCGCCACGGTAGGGCGGCCGGCGGCAACCGTCAAAGGTTTCTTTGGGGGCTGGGCGTGACGGCCGGGGCGGGGCTGGCTGGTTCTTGTCAGGGCCGACGGCGGAAGGGCCACCAGCGGCGTCGTGAGGTGCGCGGGGCTGGTGGGGCTACTGGGGTTCCTGAGGCTGGTGTTGTCGGTGGTGCGATGGTGGCTTGGGTGGGCTGGGCGCTGGACCGAGCCTGGTCGGTCGGCCGAGCGTGGCGAGCGGCCTGGGCTTCGTGCCAGGCGGCGACGGCTTGCTCTTCCTTGACCAGCGGGACCGGGATGGGCGGGCCGTCGGTGCTGTTGCGGCGCCAGTCGAGGATGCGGGCGTTGAGCTCGGCCACCGCGTCGCGGACCTCCGGCTCGGAGCGGAGGCTGGGCGGGCCGGCCAGCAGCCGCTCGGACTGGCGGCGCAGGCGGAGCGGGGTCGGCAGCATCTCCTCGGCCGGCACGCCTTCGCGGCGCAGCTTGTCGCGCAGCCAGGCCTGGGTGAAGTCGGCCTCGGGGCGGCGCTCGATCGGCTTGCCGGTGCCAGGCAGGTTGTCGAACACGCCGCGGCGCTCGGCCTCGGCGATCTGCTGGTCGATCCAGGTCGGGAAGCTCTGCTGCGGCGGTTTGCGCTCAGTCATCTGGTTTGAGCCTAATGGGGGCGTAAGCCCCCGGGGGTCTGGGGGCTTACGCCCCGAGGTCAGCACTGCCTATCCGCCGTCACCGGGCTGAAACCCGGACGCGATCATGGCGGCGGCGTCGGCCGCCAGCCGCCGTCCGGCCGCCGCCACCTCGTCGGGGGTGCGGCGCAGCCAGCTGCGGCGGAAGCCGGGCCCGGTGACCTGCTCGACCGGGGCCCGCCGGCCCGGCCCGGCCGCCCGGGCCGACCGGCGCTGCCGCTGGCCGAGCGAACGGCCGCCCCCGCTCGGCTCGTGCTGCCGGACCACCGGGCCCGGGGGCGCCGCACCACGCCGGGACCAGCGCCGCCGGGGGACCTTTTCACCATGGGCCTGGACCTGCAGCTCGTTGAAGATCGTGCCGGTGATCGCCATCCCCAGGTAGAACTGCTCCCACGCCCAGCAGGCGGCCAGCGCCTCCTCGTCGGCGGCCAGCTCGGCGGGTGAGGCCCAGTCGCCGCCGGTCAGCCGGTGGTACACGATCCAGTAGTCGTCGTGTTCGTCGACCGCCAGCAGGTCGACCCGGTCCTGGTACCGGACCGCCGCACCGCCCGCCGTGACCAGCCCCGACCCGGGTCGCTGGGAGTCGGGCAGCGGCACGTCGAAGTCGGTCTCGACCAGCACCGGCGCGAACCGGTCGACCTCTGGAGCCCAGTCGCAGTACCGGGCCAGCAGCGCCCGGCCGTCGCGCCGGGCCGATTCGGCGGTATCGCCGCCCGCACCGAGTTGGTCCACCGCCCGGTCCAGCCCCTGGCGGACCAGCGGCAGCCGCACCCCGCGGTCCCAGTCCCACATGCCCGGGTAGTAGTAGATGGCCAGCGCCGCCCGGACGGCCTGGTCTAAATCGGGCGCGACGGCCGGGCCGGCTGAGCTGGGCCTGGACTCCAGCTCCCGCCGGCGGAACGACGCGCGCTCGGGCGCGCTGATGATCGGCGCCACCACTTCACGGTAACTCCGCCGCCCCCGCCTACAGTGACGGGGTGACCGACATGGACGACGTGACCGAGCGCATCCTGACCACCTACGACACGATCACCGTGGTCGGCGCGAGCGGGGCGGCGGCCAAGGCCGCGCACTACGTGCCCGCCCACATGCAGCAGCACGGCTGGCGGATCATCCCGGTCAACCCGTACCGGGACCAGATCCTCGGCGAGCCCGTGTACCGCACGCTGGCGGCGGTGCCCGAGCCGGTCGGGCTGGTGGACGTGTTCCGGCCGTCGCACCGGACCCCGGACGTGGCCCGGCAGGCGGTCGCGGCCGGCGCCACCGCGCTGTGGCTGCAGCTGGGCATCGCCTCGGCCGAAGCCCGCGACATCGCCACCGGCGCCGGCCTGCTCTACGTGGAGGACCGCTGCCTGATCATCGAGCAGCGCCGCCTCGGCCTGCGGGCTCCGGCCCGGAGCTTACGTCGCGGCCACGACCTGGATGGTGGTCAGGGTGTTGTCGGCCGCGTAGGCGACCCGGCCGCCGTCGGCCAGCACCGCCCGCAGGGCGGCCACGATTTCGGCGGTGACCAGCTCGCCGGGCGCCAGCACCGGCACCCCGGGCGGGTAGGGCGCCACCAGTTCGGCGCTGACCCGGCCGGCCGCGTCCTGCGCCGCCACCGTCTCGTGGGCGGCGAAGAACGCCTCCCGGGGCGGCAGCACCACCTGCGGGTCCAGCCCCCAGGCGAGCCCGGCGGCCGGGGGCCGGGGGGCCGCCCGGCGCCGTTCGACCGAGGCCGCCAGGGTGTCGGTGAACCAGGTCAGGTGGCGGTCCTCGTCGGCCAGGGTGACGATCGGCACGATCGTGTCCCGGTCGGCCATTTCGACCGGCATGCCCGCCGCGATGAGGTCGGCCTCGACCGCGTGGCCGTGGGCACCGGTCCCGGCCAGCAGCACGACCAGCTTGCCCGGCTCGACGTCGGGGCCGTCCAGCACGGCCAGCCCGGGGACGGCGGCCAGCCGGGCCCGGGCGGCCGCCACGTTGGCCAGCAGGCGGCCGGTCAGCGCCTCGCCTTCCCGGGCGAGCAGCTCGCGGGCGGCGTCGACGCTGGCCAGGATGGTCCCGGACGGGCTCGTGGTGTGGGTCGCGTCGAACGCCCGCTCCAGCCGGGCCCGGTCGAGACCAGCACCGTCCGGGCGTCCGGTCCGGGCCAGCACCAGCGCGCCCTGGCTCCAGGCCGGCAGCGCCTTGTGGGCGCTGGTCACCATGGCGTCGGCCCCGGCCGCCAGCGCGTGCGGCGGGAACCCGGGGTGGAAGCCGAGGTGGGCGGCCCAGGCCGCGTCGACGATGAACGGCACGCCGGCCTCGTGGGCGGCGGCCGCGTGGGCGGCCAGGTCGCCGGTGGTGCCCACGTAGGAGGGGTCACCGAGGAACACCGCGCGGGCGCCCGGATGAGCGGCCAGCGCGGCCCGGACGTCAGCCACCGCGACCGCCCGGGGCAGGCCCGAGCCCGGATCCACCTGCGGGCGCACCCAGACCGGGCGCAACCCGGCCAGCACCAGCCCCAGCAGCAGCGACCGGTGCAGGGTACGGCTGACAATGACCTCGTCGCCGGGCTGCCCGACCGCCAGCGCCAGCGCCTGGTTGCCGTGGGTCGACCCGCCCACCGAGAACCGGCACCAGTCCGCCCCCCACAGCCGGGCGGCGCGCTCCTCGGCCTCGGCCAGCAGCCCGTCGGCCTGCTTGATCGCGGTCAGCCCGGCGTAGAGCGGCACGTCGTCGGCCACCACCGCGCCGGTCAGATCGGTCCGCTGCTTGTGCCCGGGGATCGACATCCGGGCGTCCTCGCCGCGGTCCGGCGCGGTCGCCCGCAGCCAGGCGTCGAGGAGGGGGGCGCCGGTCCGCAACCCGCGCGGATCACGCGGGTCGCGCGGATGGGCCCCGTCGGGAACTTTCGGTGCCACGGTGCTGGTCATCCGCCCAGTGTGCCCGATACCTTCTCGGTGACAGCCCGCTGGGAGGCCACCGATGCCGCTCGATCCGCAGTTCCGCACGCTTCTCGATCAGCTCGAGGCCAAAGGACTGCTGCCGCTGGTCCGTGACGACGCGGCCCAGACCCGCGTGCACTACCGCACGCTGTCGCTGAGCAGGCGCGGCCCGCAGTTCGTGCCCGAGCCGGTCGCGTCGGTGGTAGACCGGTATTCACCGGCCAGGGTGCCGGTGCGGATCTTCGAGCCGTGCCAGCCGCGCGGCGGTACGGTCGTCTACCTGCACGGCGGCGGCTGGGTGGTCGGTGACGTGGACACCCACGACCCGCTGTGCCGCCGGGTGGCCAACGTGACCGGCGCCCGGGTGGTGTCGGTCGGCTACCGGCTCGCCCCCGAGCACCCGTTCCCGGCCGGCCTGGACGACGCCGAGCACGTGCTGCGTTGGGTCGGCCAGGAGAGCCCGGACGAGCCGGTCGGGGTGGCGGGCGACTCGGCCGGGGCGTCGCTGGCGGCCGGGCTGGCGCTGCGGGCCCGCGACCAGGAGATCCCGCTGGCCGCCCAGCTGCTGTTCTACCCGGCGACCGACCCGTCGATGGCGAGCCCGTCCTACATCGAGAACGGCGAGGGCTACTTCCTGACCCGTGCCGACATGGCCTGGTTCTACCGCCAGTACCTGCCCGCGCTGGGCGACGCCAGCGAGACCGAGGCGGGGCTGGCCTACGCCGAGGCCAACCTGGCCTACGCCAACGTCAACCGGGTGGCCCCGGCGGTGGTGGCGACGGCCGAGTTCGACCCGCTGCGCGACGACGGCGCCGCCTACGCCGACCGGCTCAAGAACGGCGGCGTGCACGTCGACTACGTGCCCGGTCCCGGCCTGATTCACGGCTACGCCGGCTTCCTGGGCGTGGTCGACGCGGCCGACGCCAACGCCACCGAGGCGATGGACACCTTCGGCCAGCTGCTCAGGAGCTGACGCGGCGGCCGCCGGGCCGCCGGCCGCGGTCCTGGCCCGGTTCGAGGTCGACCCGGACCGGGTCACGGCGCTCAGCGACGTGCCCGGCGGCAACGCGAACTGGCTGGTCACCGGCCCCGGCGGCGACCCGCTGGTGCTGCGCGGCCACCACGCCGACGCCACCCCGGACGACCTGGCCTGGCAGGACACGGTGCTGCGGCACCTGGCGGCCGCGGGCTGGACCGTGCCCGCCCCCGTGGACGGCCTGACCGAGTACGAGGGTCGCTGGTACGGGCTCAACCAGTACGTCCCCGGCCAACCCGCCCGGCCCGAGGATCGGGATCAGCAGGTCCAGCGCGGCCGCCAGCTGGCCCGCCTGCAGCTGGCCCTGCGCGGGCTGGGCGACCGGATCAGGCAGCGGCCCGGCTGGCGGCCGCAGCACACTGGCCCCACCGTGCTCACCAGCCTCGACTGGGACGCGCTGGTTTCGGCGCTGGCCGCGGCCAGTCCCCGGCTGGCGGCCTGGGCGCAGGTGGCCGCGGCGGCTGCCCGGCGCGCGCTGGCCGACGTGGGCGTAGCCGACCTGCCGGTCACCGTGGTGCACGGCGACTTCGCCGAATGGAACGTGCACTATACCGGCGGCCGCCTGACCGGAGTCATCGACTTCGAGCTCAGCCACCTCGACTCGCGCCCGTTCGAACTGGCGATGGCGCGCACCTACCGCGCGCCGGCCGTGGTGGCCGCCTACCGGGCCGAGCTGGCCCGGCTCGGCTGGCCGCTCAGCCCGCTCGAAGAGGCCGCCATCGATCCCGTCTACCGGGCGGTCCGGGTCGGGCTGGCCGCCTGGCCGATGGAGCAGGGCCGCCGCACCGGGCGGTTCGACCTGGCGGTCATCGAACGCCAGTTGTCCCGCTCCGGCACCTCACCGCCCCGATGAGCTGGCGCCGATCAGCGGGCACGGTCAGCCCGCAGCCACTCCGCTGAGTCAGAGGTATTGCCCCTGACCCTCAGTGTCGCGCGACACCCATTCCACGGCTAGTACATCGGCGGGGTCGAGCACGTTCCAGCCGTCGTCGCGGGTCGTCTCGATCAGCCCGTCGTCGCGCAACTGCACGCTGAGCAGCGGATGCTTGTCGTCGTTGAGCGTCCAGCGGGCGCTCAGCCCGCGGACCACCAGCCGCACCTGACCCTGCTTGCCGATCACCGGCCGCAGCAGGTCAACCACCACCGAACCCTGCACGCTGGTCACCCTTTCCCTGGATTGAAGATGCCGACCGGGTCGAGCGCCTGGCGGACGGCGGTTTGCATGGCGACCGCGCCGGGGTCCAGCTCGCGCAGCATGCCATCCCGTTTGAGCAGGCCGACACCGTGCTCGCCGGTGACCGTGCCGCCGATCGCGATCGCCTCGGTCAGCAGTTCGTCGAACGCGGCCTGAGCGGCGGCCCGGGCGGCGTCGTCGCCGGCCGGGGTGATGATCAGCGGGTGCAGGTTGCCGTCGCCGGCGTGCGCGATGGTGGCGATCTGCACGCCGTGCCGGTGACCGATCTTGGCGATCTGCTCGAGCATGGCCGGTACCTGCGAACGGGGCACGCACACGTCCTCGGTCAGCACCGGCCCGAGCCGCTCGAAGGCCGGGTAGGCCAGCCGCCGGGCCTCGAACAGCGCCTCGGCCTCGGCGTCGTCGGTGGACTGCTCGGCCCACAGGGCGCCGGTGTCGGTCATGGCGGCGGCGATGGCGGCCGCCTCGACCACCCCCGACTCCCCCGGGGTGTCCACCCGGGCCAGCAGCATGGCGTTGGCGTCGGCTTGGATACCCAGGTGCTTCCAGCTCTCGACCGCCTCCAGGCAGGACCGGTCGAGCAGTTCGAGCACGGCCGGGGTCAGGCCCCGCCGGGTGATCTCGGCCACCGCCCGGCCGGCCGCGACCAAATCGCCGAACACCGCCACCACCGTGCGCGGGATCGCGGCCAGAGCCGGCCGCAGCCGCAACGTCACCTCGGTGACCACGCCGAGCGTGCCCTCGGCCCCGACCACCAGCCCGGTCAGGTCGAGCCCGGCCACGCCCTTGGTGGTGCGGCGGCCGAGCCGGACCACCTCGCCGTAGCCGGCCGGCCCGCCGGCCGCCAGCCGCAGGCCGAGCACGTAGTCGCGGGTCACGCCGTACTTCAGGCAGCACAGGCCGCCCGCGTTGGTGGACACGTTGCCGCCGATCGTCGACCAGGGCGCGCTGGCCGGGTCGGGCGGGTACCAGAGGCCGTGCTCGGCCACCGCCGCCTTGACGTCGTCGTTGACCGCGCCCGGCTGGACCACCGCGACCAGGTTGTCGGCGTCGACCTCGAGCACCTGGTTCATCGCCGCCACGTCGAGCACCACGCAGCCGCCGACCGCGTTGGCGCCGCCCGACAGTCCGGTACCGGCCCCGCGCGGGACCAGCGGGACCCGCAGCTCGGCGCAGACCCGGACCACGTGCTGGATCTCGGCTTCGGAGCGGGCCCGGACCGCGGCCGCCGCCCGCCCGGTCGGCGCCCACTCGGCCTCGTCGTGGGACAGCGAGCCGAGCACGTCCGGGTCGACCACGATCCGGTCGGCCGGCAGCTCCCGGCTCAGCGCCTCAACGACCTGGGCTTCGGTCGCCTGACTGGTCACAATGCCTCCGCAAGCAGTTCGGCGGTGGCCCGGGCCCCGGCCGGGCTCATGATCGACGCGGCGTGATCGACGCCCGGTACGGCGACGACCGTGGTCAGCGTCTTCAGTTCTTTTTGAAAACGTTCGACCGCCGGGAGCGGGTAGGCGGGCGGGGTTTCCGGGCCGGTGCTCCACTCGGCCGTCAGCAGCCGGGTCGGGACCGGGAGCTGCTCCCAGCGGGACGGCCCGAAGAAGATGTCGGTGGCATCCTCGATCAGCGCGTCGGCGTTCAGCCGTACCCGGTGGCCGTCCAGGTCGTGGGTCAGGTAGTCGAGCAGCAGCGGGTCGGCCGGGTCGAGCAGCGGCGCGGTGTTGGCCACGAAGAACTGGGCGTAGTCCTGCACCGTGGGCCAGTCCCGGTCGAGCCGGGCCAGCCGGTCGCGGAAGATCGCGGGCACCGCCTCGCGGGTCAGGCCGGGCGGGGTGGCCATCGGGAACCCGCCGTCCACCAGCACCAGGCTCTTGACCCTGTCCGGATAGGCGGTGGCGAGCTCGACGGCGACGAAGCCACCCATCGACATCCCGACCACCGGCACCGCGTCCAGGCCGAGGTGGTCGAGCACCGCGATCAGGTCGGCGGCGTGCCGGGCGACCGACGACGGTCCGGTTACCTGCACACTGTCGCCGCGCCCGCGCAGGTCGGGCGCGACCAGGCTGAGACCGGGGCGCAGGGCCCGCAGCCAGTTCCACAGTTTGCGCTGGCTGCTGATGCCGTGGATGGCGAGGACCGGTTCGCTGCGGGCGACCACGTGCTCGACGGCCAGCTGGCCGCCGGGGACTTCGACGGCCACGACTTCGGTGGCGGCTTCGCTGCCTGCGTCCATACCTCCGACCCTAAGCGCTAGGGTGGGCTGGTCCTTGACCTGGCCGACTGTAGGAGACATCTGTATGAGCACCGCCAAGCCCGAGGTTGACTTCCCCGGTGGCGAGCCCCCGGCTGACCTGCAGATCACCGACCTCAAGGTCGGCGACGGCGCCGAGGCCAAGGCCGGCGACAACGTGCAGGTGCACTACGTCGGGGTGGCCTACTCGACCGGCGAGGAGTTCGACTCCAGCTACGACCGCGGCGACCCGCTCGAGTTCCGGCTGGGCGCGGGCCGCGTCATCGCCGGCTGGGACCAGGGCGTCCAGGGCATGCGGGTCGGCGGCCGCCGCCAGCTGGTGATCCCGCCCCACCTGGCCTACGGCGACCGCGGCGCCGGCAACGTCATCGCCCCCGGCGAGACCCTGATCTTCGTCTGCGACCTGGTCGGCGTCTGAAGAACGTTCTTGCGTCACCGGTGAATCAGGCGGCACCAGGAGCCCCTCCGGCTGACTAGAGCCGGCCGCTCAGCACGGCCCCCGCGCGGGCGACCTGCTGGTGGCCGGGGGCGTGCTCAGCGCCAGCCTTTACACGATCGTGGCCAAGCGGTTGGGCGACGACTCGGACCCGCTGTCGCTCACCACCTGGCAGTTCACGGTGGCGGTGGTGCTGAACCTGATCCCGGTGCTCGGGTAACGTCGGGCCACCGGAACAGGGAGGCGCCGATGACGGCCGGGCCGCTGACGGGGTACACGGTCGGGATCACGGCCGAGCGGCGGCGGGAGGAGTTCGCGGACGCGCTCGAACGGCGGGGCGCGACCGTGATCTCGGCGCCCGCGATCGCAATCGTGCCGCTGGCCGACGACCACCAGCTGCGGGAGGCGACCCGGCGGTGCCTGGAGCAGCCGCTGGACATCGTGGTGGGAACGACCGGGGTCGGGTTCCGGGGCTGGGTCGAGGCGGCCGGCTCGTGGGGCAACGGCGAGGAGCTGCTGGCCGCCCTGGGACAGGCCACCCTGCTGGCCCGGGGGCCCAAGGTGCGCGGCGCGATCCGGGCGGCCGGGCTGCGCGAGCAGTGGTCGCCCGAGTCGGAGTCGTCGTCCGAGGTGCTGGCGTGCCTGCTGGCCCGGGGCGACCTCGACGGCCGCCGGATCGCGATCCAGCTGCACGGCGACCCGCTGACCGAGCTGGTGCAGGCGCTGCGGCAGGCCGGCGCCGAGGTGATCGAGGTCCCGGTCTACCGCTGGGTGCGGCCCGCCGACACCGCCCCGCTGGACCAGCTGATCGAGGCGGTCAGCCGGCCGGCGGTCGACGCGGTCGCGTTCACCAGCGCGCCGGCCGGGGTCAGCTTCCTGGGCCGGGCCGACGAACGCGGCCACGGCGCCAGCGTGCGGGCGGCCCTGCACGGGCCGGTGCTGGCCGCCTGCGTCGGCCCGGTCACGGCTGGGCCGTTCACGGCGGCGGGCATCCCGGTGATCCAGCCCGCCCGCGCCCGGCTGGGCGCCCTGGTCAAGGAGATCGCCGAGCAGCTGCCGCTTCGCCGGGGCCCGATCGGCGCCGGCTGAGTTCGTAATGTCATGGGCCTTTGGTCCCTAGCGGGGGCCCAGACCCCGAGCTCAATGGCGACAACGGCGTCGCCATTGGGCCGGTTGTCTGGTCAGACCGGCCGGAGCACGGCCCAGCGGCCCCAGTGGGCCTCGCTCTGCACCGCCCGCCACGGCCGCCCGGACGCGGCCGCCAGCGCCTCCGTCACCAGCTCGGTGGCCAGATAAAACGGGGCGCCCCGGCCGAGGGCGTTCGACCACACCAGCGGCGCCCCCGGCGCCAGCACCCGGGTCACCTCGGCCGCGAACAGGGGGCCGTCGCAAATGACCACGGCACCGGCGCAGCCCGCGGCCAGCGGCAGCCGGGACGCGTCGGCCCGGACCCGGGCGCCGGCCCGGGCGCGGGCCAGCATGCCCGGTGACAGGTCGACCGCCACCACGGCCGGCCACACGTCCTGGATCAGCGAGGTCAGCAGGCCGGTGCCGGATGCGATCTCGGCGGCCGGGCCCGGCCCGAACGGGCCGTCGCGGGCCAGCGCGTCGGCCAGCGGCGGGCGCCGGTAGCCGCCCCGGTCGCTTTCCCAGTCGGCGGCGGCCGCGTCGAACCGGGCGGCCATCCCGGCCGCTTCGTCCCGGTCCCAGCTTTCTGGCCGCTGCGCCAGCCGCCGGGCCCGCGCCTGGCCGTCGGCCGCCCCCTCCCGCACCGGCTTACCGGGCGGCGCCGCCACCACCCGCGGCAACGTCTCGATCATGGGGTCACTATGCCGCGTCAGTCCCACCAGAACCACCAGGCGGTGGTGCCCGGGAGTTCCTCGGCGTAGGCCTTGACCACCATCTCGCATCGAGGCGAACGGCGGGCGATGACCTAGCTGACCGCTAGGCAATGTTCAGACCGCTCTCACCTGCGGTCCCTAGCCTGCTGCGGACGTCCGCAGGCCGAGCCGGGAGACCCATGACCACGTCGCAGCCTTCTGCCTCCGCGTCCGGCACGGTCGGCGTACCGCCCGGGCGGGCGCCGGACCCGGCCGGGACCGATCGCGGGCGGTGGTGGCGGCGGCGCACCGACCGGCTGGCGCTGTCGGTGTGGGCCGGCTCGCGGGTGGTGATGCTCGCGATCAGCCTGGCCGCGCTGGCCAGCCAGAACGGCACCTCGTGGCTGAACTTGTGGCAGCGCTGGGACTGGGACCGCTACCTGACCATCGCCGAGTACGGCTACACGAGCGGCAAGGGGCCAGCCTACGACACCAACATCGTCGCGTTCTTCCCCGGCTACCCGGTGCTGCTGCGCACGGTTCACCTGGTGGTGCGCGACTGGGTCGTCTCCGGGCTGCTGATCTCACTGGTCGCGGGGGCGGTGGCCTGTGTCGCGCTGGCCCGGCTGACCGAGTTCGAGTGGCGGGCCCGGCGGGCGGCGAGCGGTGGCGAGACGGCCGGGGGTGAGCCCGGCCGGGCCGCCGTCACCGCGGTGCTGCTGCTGGTGGCGGCGCCCGCGGCGGTGTTCCTGGCGGCCGGCTACACCGAGTCGCTGTTCCTGGCGCTGGCCATCCCGGCCTGGCTGGCCGGCCGCCAGCGCCGCTGGGTGCTGGCCTGCGTGCTGACCGCGCTGGCGTGCACGGTGCGGATCGACGGCGCGTTCGAGGCGGCCGGCCTGGCGGTGATGTTCCTCGTCGGCCGCCCGCGGGCGCGGGACTGGGCCCGCTCCCCCGCGTTCGCGCTGCCGCTGGCCGCGGTCGTCGGCTACTTCGCCTACCTGCGGGACATCACCGGCGACGGGCTGGCCTGGTTCCACGCCGAGGCGCAAGGCTGGTCGCGGCGGCTGACCAACCCGGTCACCGCGTTCCGGACCTCATGGGACAACGCCTTCGGGTCGGGGTACCGGTCGGGCGGGGGCGGTTTCGGGCGCGGTGGCGGCGCGGGCGGTCACCGGTTCGGCGGCGGCCCCGGCGGGCGGGTGCACCGTAACCCGGGCGGCTTTCCCGGCGCGGGCGCAGGGGGCGGCGGCCAGGCCACTGGCACCGGGCCGCAAACCGGCGGCACCGGGCCAGGGACCGGTCTGAGCCACTCCGTGGGTGGCTCCGGCGGCACCGCGCCAGCCGGTTCCGGTGGGACATTTTCAGCGTTTTCCGGCGGAAGATTGGGAGGGGTCGGCTCGTTCGATCCGTGGCCGTTCCGGCTGGACATTCTCGCGGTCGCGGCCGGGCTGGCGTTCATCGGCTGGGCCGCGTTCCGGCGCCGCTGGGCCGAGCTGGTGTACGTCGGCATCGCGGTGGTGTCGCTGGCCACGTCCACGTTTTACATGTCAGTGGCCCGCGAGGCGCTGCTGTGGTGGCCGCCGCTGATCGCGTTCGCGCTGTGGCTGAGCGGCCGCCGCTGGCTGACCGGGCTGGTGCTGGCGGGGTCGGGCGTGGTGATGGTCGGCATCACCTGGCTGTTCCTGACCGGCAGCTGGGCCGGCTGAGGCGGCCGGCCCAGCTGGGCTCGATCAGGCGCCGGTGACGCTCGGCCCGCCGTTCTCCAGGTGGCCGGTGAACCGCTGCGACCAGGACGAATCGGTGCTGGCGGTCACGGTCAGGTCGTACCAGCCGCCCGCGCTGGCCAGCGGATTCGAGGAGAAGATGGCGGACCGGTGGGCGGCGACCTGGAACGTGCGCGGGTGGTCGTGGCGGTAGGCGTTAGCGGTGATCGTGAACGTCACCGGCCCGCGGCCGTGGTTGGTCAGTGTCAACCGCAGGCCGGGGCCGGAACCGAACCCGCCACCGGTGTACTCGGCCCGGGCCGCCAGCTGGGTGCCGGCCGCCGCGGTGTCGCCGGTGAATCGGCGCAGGAACCGGTTCGGCCCGATGACGGTGATGTCGAACTTGGTGTCGCCCGCGCCGGCGCCGACCGGGGCGGTGGCGGCGGCCGACCGGGACGCCTCGACCGTGTACTGGCCGGGGAACTTGGCCGGGTAGTCGGCCAGCGCGGGTACCGGGGCGAGGTTGTTGTAGACGGCGAAGTGGCTCGCCTTGCGCACGTGCGGGCCGGTGTTGGTGAGGGCCAGCTCGGCGGTCGCGGCCCCGCCCGCGGTGGAAAAGCCGGTCAGGTTGGCGTTGGGCTGGACCGGCAGCGGCCGGGCGGGCTTGGTCCCGGGCTCCTGCGACGGCATCGCGTTGTTGTCCGGCAGCGGCACGTACTTGGTCTCGGCCACCAGCGTGCCGGTGTCCGGCAGGTCAGGCAGCCCGTAGACCGGCCGGGCGAAGTCAAACGCGCCGGTCAGGTCGCCGCAGACCTTACGCCGCCAGGCGCTGACGTTGGGCGAGACCGCGGGCTTGCCCAGCGCCGCCGTCCACTTCTCCAGGAACTGGATGACCGAGGTGTGGTCGGCGGTCTC
The DNA here is from genome assembly GCA_019240215.1 of Actinomycetota bacterium. GTDB lineage: Bacteria > Actinomycetota > Actinomycetes > Streptosporangiales > Streptosporangiaceae > Bog-532. The sequence continues at coordinate 105,413 of JAFAYQ010000062.1, forward strand.
GGAGGTGACCCAGCCGCCGCGGGTCCAGGGCGACACCAGGATCAGCGGCACCCGGAAGCCGAGGCCGACCGGGGCGGGCGCAGTCAGGCCGTAGGTCGACAGGTCGGTGCCGCTGACGAACTCGTCCTGCTCGCCGGGGGCGGGCACCGGCGGCGGCACGTGGTCGAACTGGCCGTCGTTCTCGTCGTAGTTGACGATGACCAGCGTCGAGTTGAACACGCCGGGGTCGGCGTGGAGCGCCTCGAGGACCGCCCGCATGAAGTAGGCGCCGTTGCTGGGCGCGGTCACCGGGTGCTCGGAGAAGAACTGGTTGTTGACCACGTAGGCGACCTGCGGCAACTGGCCCGCGAGCACGTCGGCCTTGAGCGCGGCCGCGAGGTTGTCGGCGTTCTGGGTCTGCACGCCGGTGTCGGTGGTGACGTTGGCGACGCCGTCGGTGTACAGCGGGCTCGACGGGTCGGGCACCCCGGGCTTGCCGGTGGCCGGGTCGGTCTGGGTCGGGTCCATCTTCGCGAACGTGGCGAAGTAGGGCGGGGCGTTGTCGCCATAGTCGTCGGCGCAGTGGTAGGTCCGCCACGACACGCCCGCCTGCTGCAGCGTCTCCACGTAGGACTGCCAGGTCAGGAAGTTCCGCTGCAGGTTGCCGCCACCGTCGTAGGCCACGTGGGGGGCGGTGCCGTCGTAGCCCGGGTGCGCCTGGTCGGCGTTGATCGTGCCGCTCATCAGGTAGATCCGGTTCGGGCCGGTCGCGCTGATGACCGAGCAGTGGTAGTCGTCGCCGACCGTGTAGGCGTCGGCCAGCGCGTAGTGGAACGGCAGGTCCGCCCGGTCCAGGAAGCCCATCGTGGTCGGGCCGGCCTTGGCCTGGATCCAGCCGTTCATCAGCCCGCCGTACCAGGCGCCGTGCTGGGTCAGCCAGCTGTGGTCGGTGCCGCCGTAGTTGGCGGCCCCCAGTTCGGCGCTGGGCGGGACCGCTCCCTGCCACTCGTCGGTGCCGCTCAGCCGCCACGGGTACTGGGTGGCGGCACCGGCCGTGGGCGTGTCGGGCTGCTGGAACACCGAATTGCCGCCGGGCAGCGTGATCGTCGACCGGTCACCGAAGCCGCGCACACCCCGCAGCGACCCGAAGTAGTGGTCGAAGCTACGGTTCTCCTGCATGACCACCACGACGTGCTTGATGTCGCGGATGTCCCCGTACCGCTGGGCCGGGCCAGAATAAGAGGCGGCCGCGTGCGGCTCAGCCGTCTGGGCCGCGGCCGACGAGGCCTCGGCCCCGACCGCGGCCGCGCCCGCGATCACGGCGGCACCCCCGATGAAACCCCGGCGGGACAGGTCGGACATGGAAGTGACCTCCAGGTCGCCCAAAACAACAAATGCAAACCGAGCCAACCTGGAGGATTCGCCCTCGGCCCCAGTAGCAGACAAGATGCCGACGAACACCAGTTGAACAGGTCATGACCGTCCAGCCCCGAGGGGGATCCGTGTCCCACGTCGCGATCGTCGCCCGCGTTACCGTCTGCGAAGGCAGGACCGGCGAGTACATCGCCGCGTTCGCCCGGCTGTTCGAGCAGGCCGAGCGGGAGCCGGGGACGATCCTCTACACGCTCAACCGGTCGGCCGATGACCCGCAGGTGTTCTGGACGTCGGAGGTCTACGCCGATCAGGAGGCGTTCGCGGCGCATCGGGCGGCGGAGGAGCGGTCGGGCGCGGCCGCGGTGTTCACCGACCTGATCGCGGCCGCCGACGTCACCGTCGGCGAGACGCTGCTGGCCAAAGGTTTGTGACGGCCCGATGAGTTCGGGCGGCTCGGGGGGTCTGGTGGGTATGGAGACTCTGCTACCGGTCGGCGACGTCGAGTTGTGCGTGGATACCGTGGGGTCGCCGGGCGACATTCCGTTGCTGCTGATCGGTATCACGGCCGCCAGCTGGGACGACGAGTTCGTCGGGCGGCTGGCCGGGCGGTTCGTGATCCGGTACGACCTGCGGGACAGTGGCCGGTCGACCACCGTCGATCCGGACGCGCCCGGGTATACGCTGCGCGATCTGGTCGCCGACGCGGTCGGGGTGCTCGACGGGCTCGGGGTCGAGCGCGCGCACGTGGCGGGCATCGGGACCGGCGGGTTCATCGCCCAGCTGCTGGCGCTGGACCACCCGGCCCGGGTGGCCTCGCTGGTGCTGATCGGCACCCGCCCGGTCGCCCCGGGCCCGGTCGACGACGACCTGCCCGAGCACTCACCGGCGATCATGGGCCATTTCGGCAGCGCCCCGCCGGTCGACTGGTCCGACCAAACCTCGATCCTGGACGGTGCGGTGGCCACCGCCCGCGTGTTCTCCGGCTCACCACGGTTCGACGCGGCCGAGGCCCGCGCCCACGCGGCCCGGATCCTCGATCGCTGCGGCCCGCACCCGGCGTCGGCCCGCAACGGGCTGATGGGCACCGTGTTCGCGAAGCTGGACTGCACGCCCCGCTGGCGTGAACGGCTCCCGCAGATCACCGCCCCGGCCCTGGTGGTGCACGGTGCCGCCGACCCGTTCTTCCCGGTCGGTAACGCGGAGGCGCTGGCGGCCGAGATCCCCGGCGCGACCCTGCTGGTCCTTGACGGGGTCGGCGCCGAGCTGCCGGGCCGGGCCCACGGGCAGGTGGCCGCGGCGGTGCTCGCGCACACGGCGCCGTAGCCCGGTGCGAGCCCGGCCTAGAGCGTCAGCTCCGGGTCGGGACCGGGACCGCGGGCGGAGAACATGGCGGGGGCGTTGTGGGCGACCACGATGCGGCCGTCGCCGCCGACCGCGACCAGGCCGCCGTCGGAGCCGCGGCGGGTCAGCTCCTCCGCAAAGGTGGCGCGGACGGCGCCGGCCAGGGTGGCGCCGGCGTATTTGACGCGGGCGGCGACGTCGTGGGCGATGACGCCACGGATGAACGCCTCGCCGTGGCCGGTGCAGGAGATCGCGGCCAGCTGGTCGCGGGCGTAGACGCCGGCGCCGATGATGGGGGTGTCGCCGACCCGGCCGTCGGACTGGCCGACGATGCCGCCGGTGCTGGTGGCGGCGGCCACCCGGCCGGAGGTGTCGCGGGCGACGGCGCCGACGGTGCCGTGGCGGGCGGCGGCCGCCCGGCCGGTCAGCACCTTCTCCAGCTGGCGGCGGCGGTGCTCGGTGACGAACCAGCCGGGCTCGGCCACCTCCAGGCCGTGCGCCTTGAGGAACTCCACGTCCGGGTCGACCAGCAGCACGTGATCGGTCTGCTCCATGATCGCGCGGGCCAGCTGGACCGGGTTGCGGGCGCGGTGGGCGGCGGCGACCGCGCCCGCCCGGCCGGCGCCGGTCATCACCGAGGCGTCGAGTTCGGCCTGGCCGGTGGCGGTCAGCGAGGCGCCGCGGCCGGCGTTGAACAGCGGGTCGTCCTCGAGCACGGCCACGCTGGCGCAGACGGCGTCGAGGGCGGCGCCGCCGGCCGCCAGCACCTGCCAGCCGGCCTGGTAGGCGGCCCGCAGGCCGTGGGCGTAGGGCGCGCCTTCGGTCAGCGACAGTTCCTGGGTGCGCGAGCCGGCTCCGCCGTGCAGGGCCAGGCTCGGCTGCCCGGCGGCCGGTACCGCTTCGAATAGCTGCATCATGATCGCCGGCCAGGCTACCCGCTGAGCGGCAGGCTACGGCCTAAGCGAATTCGACGTGCTGGGCCTCGAGGAACCGGAGCAGGTCCTCGCCAGCGTTGACGACGTGCTGGCGCATCAGTGACTCGGCCGCCGCTCCCTCGCGCCGGCGCACCGCCGCCATGATCTCGGCGTGCTCCCGGTTGACCCGCTCGGACCGGTTCGGCATCTGGTCCACCTGGTCGTTGGGGATGCTCAGGCTGTGCGTGCGGATGACCGCCAGCAGCTTGGGTGACCGGGACAGCTGGTTGATGCGCCGGTGGAACTGCCAGTTGATCTTCGACATCCTTGTGCTGTCACCGGCCTCGGTGGCCCGGAGCATCTCGTCGTGGTAGCCGGCCAGCTCGCTGATCTCGTCCTCGGCGTGGCGCTCGGTGATGCGGCGCAGGGCCAGGCCGTGCAGCATCCCTTCAATCAGGTAGATGTCGCGGAGGTCGGACCGGGTCAGGGGGGCGACCAGGCTGTGCCCGTGCCCGTCGTCGACCAGGAAGCCCTGGGTGGTGAGCTGCCGGAGGGCGTCGCGGACAGGCATCCGGCTGGTGTTGAAACGCTCGCACAGCAACTGCTGACCAACGTGGGTACCAGCCGGCAGGCGGCCGTAGAGGATATCCCGCCGGATCACATCGGCGATCTGGTTCCCGAGCGGCACCCGCTCGAACCGGAACGCCTCACCGTCATCGAACGTGCCCCGTTCCTGAGGGAAGACCATCCTGACCTTTCCTTTACCCCTAACACGCGGATTCGCGGCGGTTATTGGCAGACAGTATACGGTCGACGGCGCCGGCGCACTAAGCGGTTCTCCTGCTCCTGATGGTAAGTACAAGTACAGCCGGGGTGCGGGCGCACCCCGGCTGTCACTATGCTGCGGAAATTCCCGCTTTAAAGGGCGTCGAGGGCTTCGTTGAAGATCTTCGACGGGCGCATCACGGCGGTGGCTCGGCCGGCGTCGGGCAGGTAGTAGCCGCCGATGTCGGCGGGCTGACCCTGGACCGCGAGCAGCTCGGCCACGATGTCGGACTCGTGCGCGGCCAGCGTCTCGGCCAGCTCCTTGAACCCGGCCGCCAGCTCGGGGTCATCGGTCTGGCTGGCCAGCTCCTGGGCCCAGTACAGGGCCAGATAGAAGTGCGACCCGCGGTTGTCGATCGTGCCCAGCTTGCGGCCGGGGCTGCGGTCCTGGTCCAGGAAGGTGGCGGTGGCCCGGTCGAGGGCGGCGGCCAGCACCTTGGCGGCCGGTACCCCGGCGAAGTCGGCGTACAGCTCGAACGACGGCACCAGCGCGAAGAACTCGCCGAGCGAGTCCCAGCGCAGGTAGTCCTCGGCCATCAGCTGCTGGACGTGCTTGGGGGCCGACCCGCCCGCCCCGGTCTCGAACAGCCCGCCGCCCGCGATCAGCGGCACCACCGAGAGCATCTTGGCCGAGGTGCCGACCTCGAGGATCGGGAACAGGTCGGTGTTGTAGTCGCGCAGCACATTGCCGGTGACCGAGATCGTATCCAGCCCCTGCCGCATGCGGGCCAGCGAGAACTCGGTGGCCAGCTGGGGCGACAGGATCTGGATCTCCAGGCCGTCGGTGTCGTGTTCGGGCAGGTAGGCGTCGACCTTCTTGATCAGTTCGGCGTCGTGCGCGCGGGACTCGTCCAGCCAGAACACGGCCGGGGTCTGGGCTGCGCGGGCCCGGGTGACGGCCAGCTTGACCCAGTCGCGGACCGGGATGTCTTTGGTCTGGCAGGCGCGCCAGATGTCGCCGGTCTCGACGTCGTGGCTGAGCAGCACCTCGCCGGCCTGGTTGACGACGCTAACGGTGCCGTTGTCGGGGATCTCGAACGTCTTGTTGTGCGAGCCGTACTCCTCGGCCGCCTGCGCCATCAGCCCGACGTTGGGTACCGACCCGATTGTGGCCGGGTCGAGCGGGCCGTTCTTCTTCACATCGTTGATAACGGTCGCGTAGACCCCGGCGTAGGAGGAGTCGGGGATGACGGCCAGGGTGTCGTCCTCGCTGCCGTCGGCCCCCCACAGCTTGCCGCCGTTGCGGATCATGGCCGGCATCGAGGCGTCGACGATGACGTCGCTGGGCACGTTCAGGTTGGTGATGCCCTTGTCGGAGTTGACGTAGGACAGCCGCGGGCCGCTGGCCAGCGCGGCCGCGAACGCGGCCTCGATCTCGGCCCCATTCGCCAGCGCGGGCAGCCCGGCCAGGATGGAGCCGAGGCCGTCGTTGGGCGACAGGCCGGCCGCGGCCAGGTCGTCGCCGTACTTGGCGAACACGTCGGTGAAGTAGGCCCGCACCACGTGGCCGAAGATGATCGGGTCGGACACCCGCATCATCGTCGCCTTCAGGTGGACCGAGAACAGCACGTTCTCGGCCTTGGCGGTGGCCAGCGCGTTGCGCAGGAACGCATGCAGGTAAGCGGCCTGCATGACGGTGGCGTCGACGACCTCGCCCGCCAGCACCGGGAGCGACTCGATGAGCACCTTGCGCTCGCCCGCGGTGGTCTCGAACACGACCGTGAGGGTGTCGTCGGCGGCCAGCGTGACCGACTTCTCGTTGTCGCGGAAGTCGTGCTCGCCCATCGTGGCCACCGCGGTCTTGGAGGTCGGGCCGAAGGGCTTGTTGACGCTCGGGTGCTTGCGCGCGTAAGCCTTGACCGACAGTGGGGCGCGCCGGTCGGAGTTGCCCTGGCGCAGCACCGGGTTGACGACCGAGCCGACCGCCTTGGCGTACTTGGCCCGGATCTCCGCCTGCTCGGGAGTGGACGGCGACTCCGGGTAATCGGGCAGGTCGTAGCCCTTGGCCTGCAGTTCCTTGACCGCCGCCTTGAGCTGCGGGATCGAGGCGGAGATGTTGGGCAGCTTGACGATGTTGGCCTCGGGCCGTTCGGTCAGCTCCCCCAGCTCGGTCAGCGCGTCGTCAGCCAGGCCGAACGATGCGAGGATGCGCCCCGCCAGTGAGATGTCACGGGTCTCGATCTCGACGCCGGCCTTGTGGGCGTAGGCGGAGACGATGGGGAGGAACGAGTACGTCGCAAGCAGCGGCGCCTCATCCGTCTTCGTATAGATGATCGCGGCCATCGGGTTGCCAGCTCCTGCTCTGGAGATTTCTTCTCGACATCAAGATACTCGTCGGCGGGCCCTCGCACCAACCAACCTGCCCAGCTAACCAGCCTTGACGCCAAGTGGTGGCATCAGGGCCGCGGAGCCCGGGGGAATCCGAACGCGGCGACCAGTCCGGGCTCGCCGAACGAGGTGAGCCGGTGGACGCCGGCGCCGGACACGGTGAGCACGCAGATGCCGTGGGGCTGATAGCCGCCGTGCTCGTCGCGGGTCCAGGCGGCCGCCGCGGGCTGCCCGTTGGCGCTGGTGGCGAGCATGCGCCAGTTCCCCGGCCGGCCCAGCAGCTGATCGCGCAGGAACCGGACGCAGGAGCGGCGGCCGGCGAACCAGGTCCGCAGCGGCGTCGCTTCGATCGCGGCGTCGGCGGTCAGCAGCCGTTCCAGCGCGGCCGCGTCGGCGTTCTCGAACGCGGCGATGTACCGGTCGAGCAGCGCCCGGGCGCGCGGGGCGGCGGGCTCGGTGATCTGCCCGTCGGCCAGCGCCAGCTCCTGCAGCCGGGCCCGGGCGCGCTGCAGGGTGCTCTTGACCGACACCGTGCTGGTGCCGAGTATGACCGCCACCTCGGCGGCCGGGACCGCCAGCACGTCGCGCAGGACCAGCACCGCCCGCTGGCGCGGCGGCAGATACTGCAGGCTGGCCACGAGCGCGAGCCGCAGCCCGGCGCGGGCGGTCACGATCGCGGCCGGGTCGGCTGAGTCCGGGGTCACCAGCGCGTCCGGCACCGGCTGCAGCCAGCTCACGTCGCCCCCGGCCGCTTCCGGGACCGCCGTCGGATCAGGTTCCGGCTCGTACAGACCCGACGGCAGCACCCGGCGGCCCGGCCGGGCCAGCTCGGTCAGGCAGGCGTTGGTGGCGATCCGGTACAGCCAGGTGCGGACCGACGACCGCCCCTCGAACCGGCCGTAGGACCGCCAGGCCCGCAGGTAGGTCTCCTGGACGAGGTCCTCGGCGTCCTGGAACGAGCCGAGCAGCCGGTAGCAGTGCGCGAGCAGTTCCGGCCGGAACGGCTCGGCGTCGGCGGCGAACGTGGCGTTATCGGGCACGGCACTCCATCGGTCGCTCCATCGGCCGCGATCCTCTCCCCCGTGAGGCCCTTTCCATATAGGCAGACTGGGCGAGCCCGGAAAAGGAATCGACGCCGTCAGGTGGCGGGCTGGCGTTCCCGCAGGGTGGCGACCCCGTCGCCGTCGAGTTCGTCGCAGTAGGGTGCCCGGCCGGCCATGGCCATGACCAGCGCCAGGGCCGGGCCGGTGACCGCGGGCCCGGCCCCGGCCGCGAACGGGCCGTCGGTCGCGGTCAGGCGCAGCCCGGCGGCGCGCTTCCTGGTCAGGGCGGGCAGGTCGGAGCCCTGGTAGTAGCCGGCCAGGGCGGTCAGCGTGGCCATCGGGTAGTCGCGCTCGATACCGAGCGGCCGCCGGATGTCCTCGCCGTGGACGACGGTCTCGCCCAGCATGGCCAGCACCGGCAGCGGCGGCCTGGTCGTGCTGGTGGCCACCCGGCGGAACCGGGCCAGCGTCTCGGCCGGGCCGGCGCCCAGCTGCTCGGACAGCCGCAGCGCGACCTGCCGGTCGAAGTCGAACCGGCAGCGGATCACGCCCGCCATCCACCGCACCGGGTTGAGGCTGGCCCCGGCGGTCAGGTGCGCCAGCACCTCGCGCACGGTGAACTGGTCGCACAGCGACTGGGTGGCCCACTGCGGCTCGGCCAGCCCCGCGAGGTCCTCGGCCAGGGCGGCCCGCTCATTATGGATAGGCGACCAGCTCATGCCGGCCACGCTAGCGCGCAGGGAGTCCCCCATGGTGACAAAAGCATCCGGGAGCCGGGTCCACCGGGTCAGCCCGTCGGCCGAGCTCGCCAGCTCGCGATCGAGGACCCCGACTACGAATACGCCTGCCAGCGGGTGACCGGCGCCGATGGGGGCGGGCGGCCGGCTGAGCAGTGGGCCCGGGCGGTGTTTGAGGGGCACCGCAGCCGCTGCGGAGCATGATCATGACGGGCTGGGTGGCCGTACTGCGGCTGCGGCTGAGCCGGCCGCGGTCCTCCGCGTCTCGTGTGCTCGGGTGGGAGGCCATCTCGGCCACCCCGGCCGCGGTGGTGCTGGGGGCCGGCTCGTTTGCGCTCACCGCCGGCCGATCGGCCGGGTGCTGCGGGCGCTGGCCGAACCGGTGCACCGGATGGTGATCCCCTACCTGCTGAACCGCGCGGGCTGACGGCTCACGTTCGCATCCGCGGCGGCGTCTACCGGGTATGAGGCGTCCGGCGTGGCGATGGGCAGCGGGGGTGGCGGACACCGCCAAACTGGGCGGATCACAGCACGAACGGCCCATCACCCGGCTGGTCGGGTTCAGCGACGGGGTGTTCACGATCGCGGCGACCATCCTGGTGCTGGAGATCCAGCGGCCCGCCGACGCCCACCACCTTCTGTCCGGGCTGCTGGCGCTGTGGCCGTCGTACCTGGCCTACGCGCTGACGTTCCTGCTGATCGGCCAGGTCTGGGCCAATCACCACGCCATGTTCGACCACATCCGAGCCTCGGACTGGGTCCTCCTGCTGTGCAACGTCCTGCTGATGCTGATGGTTGCCTTTTTCCCGTTTTCGGCATCGGTGCTGGCCGAAGCGTTCCGGGACGGCGCGGGCCAGCGCACCGCGGTCGTCTTCTACGGCGCCGCGTTCGCCCTCGGCTCGGCCTTCTTCAACCTGATCTGGCACCACGCGCGCCGGGCCCGCCTGCTCGGCGACACCATCGACGAACGCACCGAGAAGGGATTCACCCGGCGCTTCGGGCTGTCGGTGCCGCTCTACCTGGCGGGCACGCTGGCGGGGGCGTTCGTTCCGGTGCTCGGCTTCGCGATCTTCGCGGCCCCGGCGATCTTCTTCTGGCTCCCGCTCGGGCAGCGCGGCTCACACGTGAGAGCTACCGGACCGGCAGCCCGGTGAGGGCGCGGCCGATGATCATGCGCTGGATCTCGCTGGTGCCTTCGAAGATGGTGAAGATCTTGGCGTCGCGGTGCCAGCGCTCGACCGGGTACTCGCGGGTGTAGCCGTTGCCGCCGAGGATCTGGATGGCCTGCTCGGTCACGCGGACGGCGGTCTCGCCCGCGACCAGTTTGCACATGGAGCCCTCGGCGTGCTCGAACGGCTTGTTCTGGCGCGCCATCCAGGCCGCCCGCCAGGTGAGCAGGCGGGCGGCGTCGACCGAGGCTCCCATGTCGGCCAGCATGAACGCGACGCCCTGGTTCTGGCCGATCGGGTGGCCGAACTGGACCCGCTCGCGGGCGTACTCGGTCGCGTATTCGGTGGCGGCCCGGGCCACGCCGACCGCCATCGCCGCCACCCCGGGCCGGGAGGCCTCGAACGTCTTCATCGCGGCCTGCTCGCCGCTGCGGCCGCCCTCACGCACCCGGGCCAGCCGGGCATCGAGCCGGTCCTTGCCGCCGATCAGGCAGCGGCCGGGCACCCGGACGTCGTCCAGCACCACCTCGGCGGTGTGCGAGGCGCGGATGCCGTGCTTGCGGAACTTCTGGCCCTGGGACAGGCCGCGGGTCCCGGGCGGCACGATGAAGCTGGCCTGGCCGCGGCTGCCGAGGGTGGGGTCGACCGAGGCGACCACGATGTGCACGTTGGCGATGCCGCCGTTGGTGGCCCAGGTCTTGGTGCCGTTCAGCACCCACTCGTCCTTGGCTTCGTCGTAGACGGCCCGGGTCCGGATCGCGCCCACGTCGCTGCCCGCGTCCGGCTCGGAGGAGCAGAACGCGGCCAGCTTGACGTCGCCGGGCGAGCCGAACATCTGCGGCGCCCACTCGCCGATCTGCTCGTTGGTGCCGTTACTGACCAGCGAGACCGCCGCCAGCGAGCTGCCGACCAGCGACAGCGCGATGCCGGCGTCGCCCCAGAACAATTCCTCGAACGCGACCACGATGCCGAGGCCACTGGGCTCGAACGCCTGCTGGGCGAAGAAGTCGAGCGCGTACAGGCCGATCTTGGATGCTTCCTCGAGGATCGGCCACGGCGTCTCCTCGCGCTCGTCCCACTCGGACCCGGCCGGGCGGATGACGGTGGCGGCGAACTCGTGCACCCAGCCCCGCATGTCGCTCAGGTCCTCACTGAGGTCGAGGCTGAACTGACTGGAAGTTTCGGGCGTGTCCGGTCCGGTCGTCAATGCTGCTCCCGCTGATCCGCGACGTAAGTTACTCAAGAGTAACGCCGTTGGCACCGGCCCGGAAGCCAACCCGCCAGTTAGCGCCCCGCCAGGTCCTCGTCCTTCCGGCGCGACTCGCCACTGCGCCGATCCCCCGAACGACGGTCGCGAGTGGTTACGTGGTAGAGAAAGATCAGCTTGTCGACCACATCGTCGATCACGTATGCAGGACCAGTCTGGTCATCATCCTGACTGCTCTGATTACCGTTGAACACCCAGCCGCCACCGCGTTCTGACATACGGCGGTGAGAGGTGCGCGCGCTTTTCCGCAGCCACTCGTGCGAAATTTTCACTTCGTCGTCGGTTTTACGGTCAGTAAACACGAATGAGTGCAACGGCGAACTGTCCGCGAGAAGTACGCGCACCAGGTCATCAACGACATCCCACCGGGACATGGGCTTGAAAAGGCCCCACCCGGCACTTTCAACGTAGTCGTTCAGGGCCTTCCGCAAACGCAGCCGCTGATTGGCTCCTCTTCTTCGATCGGCCTGCTCAGCACGACGGTCCGCCGCCCTGCGGTCAGGAGCCTGACGGTTTTCGACCACTGGAAACAATTCGCGTCCGAGGAGCCGGAGTATTTCGCGGAATGCCACGAGCATGCTCTCGTAGCACCGCAGATGGGTCACCAGGCTCAGACCCTCGTAGACGTCGTCCAGATCCACGCCCGGCTCAAGGACGACGGGTACGACCGGCCGGCCGTCGTTCACCGCCTTGAACCTTGAGAGCTCCCGCGTCATCCACTTGGATTGCGGTGAGCTCTTCGACAGAATCACGATCAGGGCATCGCTCGCTTCGAGCGCGGTCTCTATCTCCGCGGTAAATTCGTTACCCGCCTCCAGGTTGGACAGGTCCGCCCATACGTCGATCCGATGATTCCTGAGCAGCTCCGCCAGAAAATCAACAAAATAATTATCCGCCGAGCAATGCGAAATAAAGACGCGCGCCATTGAGCCTTCTTTTTCGAACGAAGATGACACCTGTCAGCCGTTCACCGGCCTGCCCCGCACCCCGTGACGGTTTATAACCATAGTCCGGCTTGCCAGGGTCTCACCTGTTTTGCCAAAGGTAAGGGCGATCTATCCTCTGGGTAACGGGCTAGCCGGCCTGGGCCGTAAGCATCGAGGTCACCCACTCGGGTCACGACGTCCCGGCTGCCCGGCCGGGCGTGGTCGACAGCACGATCCTGCAGGCGGTCAAGGCCGCCTCCTGACCGCCGGCACCCCGGGGCCTCCCGTCGCACGTTCAGCGGCGGGAGGCCTTTATCTGCGATGGCTGTCTCAGGTAGCGGCGTGGCGGTCGAGGAACTCGTAGACGTCGGCGTCGTCGACGCCGGGGAAGATGCCCGCGGGCAAGGCCGACAGCACGTGCGAGTGGGCCCGGGCCGACGGCCAGGCCATCCCCTCCCAGCGGGCGGCCAGGTCGGCGGGCGGGTGCTTGCAGCAGTCGCCGTCGGGGCAGCCGGACCGCATCCGGGTCGAGGTGTCGCGGCCGCGGAACCAGCGGGAGTGCTCGTAGGGCACGCCGAGGGTGATCGCGAAGCCGCGGTCGGTGCGCGGATCGACCTGGGAGACGCAGAAATAGGTGCCGGACGGCGTGGCCGAATACTGGCAGTGCGGGGAGAACCGGTCGGGGGCGCTGAACACCTGGCGGCCGGCCCACTTACGGCACATCCGCTGGCCTTCGATCGCTCCCGACGGGTCGGCCGGGAACAGCAGGCCGTCGCACTCGTAGGCCTTGTAGATCACGCCGCCGGAGTCGTTCTTGGTGAAGTGGCAGGGCATGTCCAGGTGCTCGGTGGCCAGGTTGGTGAACCGATGGGCGGCCATCTCGTACGACACCGAGAACGTGTCGACCAGGTCCTCGACCGCCAGGTCGCGGGCGTCCTTGGCGTCGGCCAGGAACCGGACGGCCGCCTTCTCCGGCATCAGCACCGCGGCCGCGAAGTAGTTGGCCTCCACCCGCTGGCGCAGGAAGTCGGCGAAGTCGCGGGGGGCCTCGTGGCCGAGCAGGAAGTGGCCGAGTGCCTGCAGCAGCACCGCCCGCGGCGAGTGGGTGCCGACCGGCTCCTGCTTGACGTAGATCCGGTGGTTGCGCAGGTCGGTCAGGGACCGGACCGACCGCGGCAGGTCCTGCACGTAGCGGACGGCGAAGCCGTGGTGGCTCATCACCGACAGCAGCATGCCCTGGGACAGGGCGCCGCCGCCGGTGTAACCGGCCGGGGCCAGCGCCTGGTCGGCGATCCGCTCGATGGCGGAGAAGTAGTTGGCCCGCTCGCGCATGGCCGATCGCAGCTCGGCGTTGGCCAGCCGGGCCTCCTCCGGGGTGGCGGTCGGCTTGGCCCGCTGGTCACGCAGTGCCCCGGCCAGCTTGACCAGGTGCTCGAGCACGTCGGTGGGCACCCGGGTGCCCACCTTGAGGTGCGGCAGGCCGAGCTCGGCGTAGGCCGCGTCGCGCTGGGCTTCCTCCAGCGCGATCTCCAGCTGCGCCCGGTGGCTGGGCGCCTGCCGCCGCAGCAGCTCCTCGACCGGCACCGACAGCGCCCGGGCGAGATCCTCCAGCACCGACAGCTTGGGCTCCCGGCGGCCGTTCTCGAGCAGGGACAGCGCGGACGGGGCCCGGCCCACCCGCTCCCCCAGCTCGGCCAGGGTCAGCCCCCGGGACCGGCGCAGGTGACGCAGACGCTGGCCCAGTGTCATTAGGTCTAGACCATGTTCTGCCGTCAATTTCGGTGATCCTTCCGACATGAATTCAAGGCTATCTTCTCGCTAGATAAATTTCAGCGTTTTTTTCTTGCGATGTTACTAGCCGGTAGCCTCTTCAGGAGGGATGCTCGAAGGGAGGCGACCAAGTGGAGCCCCGGCAGGAGGCGAAGATCGACATGACCAGCATCAATGAGCAGGCCAGCCAGCTGCAGAGCCAGTGGCAAGCAGACCCTCGCTGGGCGGGCGTGCAGCGCACGTACACCGCCGAAGACGTCATCAAGCTGCGCGGATCGGTCCAGGAAGAGCACACGCTGGCCCGGCTCGGGGCCGAGCGCTTGTGGCGGCTGCTGCACAGCGAGGACTACGTGAATTCGCTGGGCGCGCTGACCGGCAACCAGGCCGTGCAGCAGGTGCGGGCCGGCCTTAAGGCCATTTACCTGTCCGGCTGGCAGGTGGCGGCCGACGCCAACCTGTCCGGCCAGACCTACCCGGACCAGAGCCTGTACCCGGCCAACTCGGTCCCGCAGGTGGTGCGGCGGATCAACAACGCGCTGCTGCGGGCCGACCAGATCACGTTCTCGGAGGCGGCCGCGGCCGCCGACGACAGTGACGGCGAGTCGGCCAGCACGCCGTACTGGATGGCGCCGATCGTGGCCGACGCCGAGGCCGGCTTCGGCGGCGTGCTGAACGCCTTCGAGCTGATGAAGTCGATGATCGCGGCGGGCGCGGCCGGGGTGCACTGGGAGGACCAGCTCTCGTCGGAGAAGAAGTGCGGCCACCTGGGCGGCAAGGTGCTGATCCCGACCGGCCAGCACGTCAAGGTGCTGAACGCGGCCCGGCTGGCGGCCGACGTGTGCGGGGTCCCGTCCCTGGTCATCGCCCGTACCGACGCGCACGCGGCCACGCTGATCACCAGCGACGTGGACGAGCGGGACCGGGAGTTCACCACCGGCGAGCGCACCGCCGAGGGCTTCTACCGCACCCGGCCCGGCCTCGAGCCGTGCATCGCCCGCGGGCTGGCGTTCGCGCCCTACTCCGACCTGCTGTGGATGGAGACCTCCACGCCCGACCTGGAGGAGGCGCGCCAGTTCGCCGAGGGGATCAAGGCCGTCCACCCGGACCAGATGCTGGCCTACAACTGCTCGCCGTCGTTCAACTGGCGGCGGCACCTGGACGACGGCACCATCACCAAGTTCCAGAAGGAGCTGGGCGCGATGGGCTACAAGTTCCAGTTCATCACGCTGGCTGGCTTCCACGCGCTCAACTACTCGATGTTCCACCTGGCCCAGGGCTACGCCGCCGAAGGCATGCCCGCCTACGTGGAGCTGCAGGAGTCGGAGTTCGCGGCCGAGTCCAGCGGCTACACCGCCACCCGGCACCAGCGCGAGGTCGGCACCGGCTACTTCGACCTGGTCGCCTCGGCCATCACGCCGGACTCCTCCACCCAGGCGCTGGCCGGCTCGACCGAGAGCGAGCAGTTCAACAAGGCGTGAGCTGATCTCGGGTCGCCCCCGACCAGGACCCGCACCCGCGGAGCCGGAACCCCGAACCGGCTACCGCGGGTGCGGGTTCTGCTATCGGGTGAGGATGGCTTCGGAGCGCTGGATGGCGGGCACCAGGGTCTGGTCGGTGTTGGTGAGGATGGCGACGACGTAACCGGTCGCCGGGTAGATGTCGAGCTGGCCTTCGTAGCCGGGGGTGCCGCCGTTGTGGCCGACGAACGTGACGTCGTTGATGGCCTGGTAGGCGAACCCGTAGGTGTACTCGTCGACCGGCGGGCCGCCGGGTTGCGGCGCGCTGACCCGCGGGGTGAGCACGGCGGCGGTCATGGCCGCATCCAGCAGCCGGTGGCCGAGCACGGCGCGGGCGAACCGGAGCAGGTCGCCGGTGGTGGAGGCGGCCCCGCCGGAGGGATTGGCGAGCTGGAGCTGGCCGCTGATGTCGGCCAGGCCGGTGCCGGTGGCGGCGTAGCCGTGGGCCATCCCGGGCACCGCCGCGGGCGTGTAGGGGACCAGCCGGGTACGGGTCATCCCGGCCGGATCGAGCACGTGCCGCTGCACGTAGACGTTGTACGACTGCCTGGCGACGCGCTCGATGATCGCGCCCAGGACGATGTAGTCGTCGTTGCTGTACAGGAACGACGAACCGGGCCTGGACGATGGCCGTTCCTTCTCGATCAGCTGCAGCTGGCCGGCGAGCGTGGCCGGCGGGTGGGGACCGGCGAGGGCGGCGTCGCCGAGCCCGGCGGTCATGTCGAGCAGGTCGGCGACGGTGACGTGATCGGCGACGGCGGGCGCGAACCCGGTCAGGTAGCGGCCGACGGTGTCGCCGAAGGACAGCCGGTGATCCTGGACGAGCTGGGCGATCGCGACCGCGGTGAACAGCTTGCCGATCGACGCGACGCAAAAGGCCGTGCCGGCCGTGTTGGCGGTCCCGGTCGCCCGGTCGGCGGCGCCGAAGCCGGCGTTCAGCAGCACCTGGTCGCCGCGCGCGACCAGAGCCGCGCCCGAAAACCGGCCCGCCGCCGACCGGTCTTTCAGCCATTGATAAAAGGCGTGCCAGGTGGCCGCGGTCACCGGGCGGGTGGCGGCGGTCCGGGCGGCGGGGCCCGCGGCCGACGCGGTGTGCGGGGCGTGCCCGCTGGCGCCGCAACCGGCCAGCGCCGCGGCGAGCGTGGTGAGCACGATCGCGCCGCGGCGGAACGATCGGCGGGCCTTGGTGGGTGGAGTCATGGAGGAGTTGTACGAAATCGGCGGTGACCCGGCGGTGTCCGGCCGTGTCACCGCGGTGACACCGCGGCTGGGGCATGCTGGCCGGGTGAGGGTGCTGCTGGTCGAGGATCACGCGGAGCTGGCCGAGACGGTGGCCGGGGTGCTGCGCGGCGAGGGCATGGCGGTCGACGTCGCGCCGGACGGGCGCCCGGCGCTGGACCGGGCCCAGCTGAACGACTACGACGTCCTGGTCCTGGACCGGGACCTGCCTGGGGTGCACGGGGACGACGTGTGCCGCGCGCTGGTCAGCGGCGGCTTTCCCGGCCGGATCTTGATGCTGACCGCGTCGGGCACGATCCAGGACCGGGTGGACGGGCTCGGCCTGGGGGCCGACGACTACCTGACCAAGCCGTTCGCGATGGCCGAGCTGATCGCCCGGATCCGGGCCCTGTGGCGCCGCGCCAGCACGCCGCTGCCGCCCACGCTGACGGCCGGTGATCTGCGCGTGGACCCGGCCCAGCGGGTCGCCAGCCGGGCCGGGCAGCGGCTGGCGCTGCGGCCGAAAGAGCTGGCGGTGCTGGAGTACCTGCTGGCCGCCCGGGGCCGGGTGGTGCCGGCCGAGGAACTGCTCGAGCACGTGTGGGACGAGGCCGCTGACCCGTTCACCACCACGGTGAAGACCACCATCCGGCGGCTGCGCGCCAAGCTCGGCGACCCGCCGCTGATCGAGACGGTGCCGCAGGGCGGCTACCGGATCTGAGGGGCCGGCCATGTCGATCCGCTTCCGCCTGACCCTCGTCTACGGGGCGCTGTTCCTGCTCAGCGGGGCGGCGCTGCTGGTGGTGGTGTACCTGCTGGTGCGCTTCACCTTCCCGGCCGCCTCCACCCGCAGCTACCTGCACGCCCCGGCGGGCCGCTCACCGGCGCCGCTGCCCAGCCTGGCCTCGCTGCGGGCCCAGGCCGACCGGCAGCGCGACGCCGACCTGCACCAGCTGCTGGTGGTGTCCGGCCTGGCCTTGACGATCATGCTCGTCGTCTCGATCGGCCTGGGCTGGATGGTGGCCGGACGGGTGCTGCGGCCGCTGCGCACGATCACCGCGACCGCGCGCGACCTGTCCTCCGCCACCCTCGACCGGCGGCTGGCGCTGGGCGGCCCGGACGACGAGCTCAAGGAGCTCGGCGACACCTTCGACGAGCTGCTGGGCCGGCTGGAACGGTCGTTCGCCTCCCAGCGGCAGTTCGTCGCCCACGCCTCGCACGAGCTGCGGACCCCGCTCACGCTGGAACGGGCCCTGCTGGAGGCGGCCCTGGCCCGCCCCACCGCCACCGCGGCCGAGCTGCGCGGGACCTGCCGCCGGCTGATCGCCGTCAACACCGGCCAGGAGCGGCTGATCGAGGCGCTGCTGACGCTGGCCGTCAGCGAGCGGGGCCTGGACCACCGCGAGCCGCTCGACCTGGCCGAGCTCGGCGAGCACGTCCTGGCCGATCGGCACGACCAGGCCGCCCGGGCCGGGCTGCACGTCGCCGCCACCCTCGCGTCCGCGCCCGCCGCGGGCGATCCGGCCCTGGCCGAGCGGCTGATCGCCAACCTGGCCGACAACGCCCTGCGCTACAACACCCCCGGCGGCCAGGTCGAGATCGTCACCGGAACCGAGTCCGGGCAGGCGATCGTCAGCGTCACCAACACCGGCCCTGACGTCCCCGCCGACCGGATCGGGGAGCTGTTCGAGCCGTTCCGCCGCCTCGGCGCTGACCACACCGGGCCAGACCCGGCGGCGGACCCGGGCCACGGGCTGGGGCTGTCGATCGTCGCGGCCATCGCCACCGCCCACGGCGCGCAGATCACCGCCGGCCCCGGCCCGGGCGGCGGCCTCGCGGTCACCGCCCGCTTCCCGGCTCCCGGCCCGGCTACCGCAGGTACGGGTTCTGCTGGTCCTGGGTGGGCGGGTAGGGGTGGTTGACCGGCGGGAACGGGTCCTGCTGGGCGGTCTGGTCGGCGGCCGGGAACTCCTGCGTCCCGAAGAACGCACCCTGCTGCGTCACCGCGGTGTCATCCGAGGTCAGCAGCCCGGACTGGGGGTCGGGAGCACCGCTGACGGGCACCATGGCCCGGCGCCGCCAGCGCGACGGCACGAACAGCGGAATGATCATGACCAGCCCGAGCAGCGCCAGCAGCCCGTTGAACAGCAGACCCTCGAAGCCGACCCCGTAGGCACGGGTCTTGAGCGGGATCAGCTGCACCGCGCGGTGCACGTTGGTCAGGTAGAGGCCGGTCAGCGCGAGCAGAGCCAGGCCGGGCAGGCCCGCCGCCAGCGGTGACACCCAGCGCACCGCCATCAGCAGGCCGATCAGCAGCCCGACCCCGGCCAGCGCGGCCATTGCGAACAGGACATGGTGGTCGTGCAGGAGCGAACCGCCGCCGCCGGGCAGGCTGCCCAGCGGCGCGTTCGCGGTGGGCACCCGGAGCAGGCGCAGGTATCCCCAGCCGCCACCGAAGAAGATCGCCAGGGCAGCGACGATGGCGAGCACGATCCCAGAAAAGTGCCGCATGTCTCATTCCCTTCGTCGCTTCTGAGGCTACGGGCTCAGCCCGATCTCAGTGACCCACCAGTAGGATTCAGCGCGTGTCAATCGACGGAATTTTCGGGACGATAGGTTCCTTCGCGGTCAAATTCCGCTGGTTCATCCTGGTCGCGTGGATAGTCGCGGCCGGCGCGGTGCCGCACTTCCTGCCGTCGCTGGCCAGCGTGACCCAGGGAAACAACGCCAACTTCCTGCCGGCCAGCGCGCCGAGCCAGCACGCCACCGACCTGGCCAAGCCGTTCGGGCTGGGCACCCTCACGCCGGTGCCGGTGATCGCGGCGGTCAGCGACGGCAAGCTGACCGCGGCCGACGTCACCTGGCTGAGCACGCTGGAGAAGGACCTCAAGGGCACGCCCACCGTGGTCAAGGTGAGCGACCTGGGTCAGTCCGCCGACGGCCAGGCCGAGCAGTTGCAGGTGCTGTCGAGCGTAGGCCAGGGCGACGCGAACGGGCTGACCACGCTGGTGGACAACCTGCGCAGCACGATCGCCAAGGCCAGCCCCCCGTCCGGCGTGCAGGTCCACCTGGCGGGGGCGGTCGCGATCCAGGTCGACCAGCAGAAGAAATCGGGGTCCACCGGCAATGAGGAGGAAGGCATCTCGGTTGTCTTCATCCTCATCCTGCTGCTGCTGATTTTCCGGTCGCTGCTGGCCCCGCTGATCACCCTGTTCCCCGCGTTCATAGCAGTGGCGATCTCCGGCCCCCTGGTCGGCGAGGCGGCGCACGCGGGGCTGAAGGTTTCGCAGATCGCACAGCTCATGCTCATCGTGCTGGTGCTCGGGGCGGGCACCGACTACGGGCTGTTCCTGGTGTTCAGGGTGCGGGAACTGTTGCGGACCGGGCTGGCGCCCAAGGAAGCGGTGCAGCAGGCCCTGATCCGGGTGGGCGAGTCGATCTCGTTCTCGGCCCTGACCGTGGTGGCCGCGCTGCTGTCCTTGCTGGCGGCCACGTTCCAGATCTACTCTCAGCTCGGCATCCCGCTGGCCATCGGCATCGGCGTGATGCTGCTGGCCGGGCTGACCCTGCTGCCCGCGCTGCTGGCCATCTTCGGCCGGGCCGCGTTCTGGCCCACCCGGAC
Organism: Actinomycetota bacterium; assembly: GCA_019240215.1. Classification (GTDB taxonomy): domain Bacteria; phylum Actinomycetota; class Actinomycetes; order Streptosporangiales; family Streptosporangiaceae; genus Bog-532. The sequence goes on from JAFAYQ010000062.1 coordinate 125,443, forward strand.
CCGCGCCGGAACCGGGAAGGTGGGGGTGTGGGGGCGGCTCGCGACCCGGATCGTGAAGCGCCCGGCCGCCGCGCTCATCACCGGCGTGGTCGTGTTCGGGGCGCTGGCCGTCGCGGTCACGGCGTACAACCCGGCCGGCTTCGGCGGCACCCTGAGCGCTCCCGGCGGCACCGACTCCGCCGCCGGGCAAGCCCTGCTGTCCAAGCACTTCCCGTCCAGCAGCGCCAACCCGACCAACCTCATCTACAAGCTCAAGCAGCCGGTCTGGGACGACCCCCAGGTCGTGACCACCGGCCAGAAGGTGATCACCCAGAGCGGGCAGTTCACCGCGATCACCGGGCCGCTGGACCCGGTCGGCGGGGTAACGCTCACCCCCGCCCAGTTCACCGCGCTGCACGCTGAGCTGGCCAAGCTCGGGCCGGCCGCCAGCCTGCCCGCCACCCCGCCCGCGAACCTGACGGTGCCGCCATCGGCGTACCAGCTGTACCGGGCGACCGCCCCGTACGTGAGCGCGGACGGCCTGACCTTCCAGTTCGAGGCCAATCTCAAGGCGGGCGACCCATCCAGCACGGCCGCCATGAACGCGGTCCCGGCGCTGCGGCACACCGCGGCGCAGGCGGCGTCCGCGATGGGCGCCGCGGATTACGGTGTGGGCGGCGAGGCGCCGGCCTTCTACGACATCAGCCAGATCTCCGACAGCGACCTGCTCCACGTGATCCCGATCGCGATCCTGGTCATCGGGGTGCTGCTGGCGCTGGTCATGCGCAGCCTGGTGGCGCCGCTGTACCTGATCGCCTCGGTCGGCCTGTCCTATCTGGCCGCGCTGGGCCTGTCGGTGCTGATCTTCATCAAGCTGGCCGGGGACGGCGGCCTGACCTTCATCCTGCCGTTCCTGATGTTCGTGTTCCTGCTCGCACTCGGCGAGGACTACAACATCCTGGTCATGTCCAGAATCAGGGAAGAGGCACACCATCTGCCGCTGCGGGAGGCGGTGAGCCGGGCGGTCGGCGCCACCGGCAGCACCGTCACCTCGGCCGGTATGGTGCTGGCGGGCACGTTCGCGGTGTTCGCGGTGGTCGGCGGGCGCGGCTCGGGTGGCAGCCAGATCCGTGACGTCGGCGTCGGCCTGGCGCTGGGCGTGCTGATGGACACGTTCGTGGTCCGCACCGTGCTCGTCCCGTCCACCGTGGTCCTGCTCGGGCGCTGGAACTGGTGGCCGGCCCGGCTGTCCCGGCAGCCGGCCGATCAGCCCGCTGACCAGCCGGCCACGGCCGACCCCGAGGAACGAATCCCGAGCTGAACTCGGGACATGCCGGGCAAGGTGCTGGCCAGATACCCCCTTGACCGGCAGACTCGTGCCGGGAGCCCGGTACCGGACTAGGGTTCGGCGGAGGCCCCCCGGACACGCGCGAGAACGGAAAGGGACGTCCATGCAGGAACTGCGCTTCGTCGCGGTAAGCGAAGACGGCAGCTACGCCGTTCTCGCCATCCCGGGGCGGAGCGGGCGTTTCATGCTGCCCATCGACGACCGGCTGAGGGCGGTCGCCAAGGGGCAGTTCTCCCGGCTCGCCCAGTACGAGATCGAAGTGGAGAATCCCTTGCGACCCAAGGAGATCCAGGCCCGTATCCGCGCCGGGGAGACGGTCGAGGAGATCGCTGACGCGGCTGGGATCCCGGTCGAGAGAGTCCGCTGGTTCGAAGGGCCGGTGCTGGCCGAACGCGGCTACCTGGCCGAGCAGGCGCAGAACGCGTCGGTGCGGCGGCAGGGTGACTCCACCCCCGGGCCCCGGCTCGGGGACATCGTCGGCGAGCGCCTCATCGAGCTGGGCGCGGACCCCGAGGACGCCCAGTGGGATTCACGCAAGCACGGTGACGGCAGCTGGCAGGTCCAGCTGGCGTTCCGGGCCGGCGGCCGCCTGCACATCGCCGAGTGGCTGTTCGACCCGCGCCGCCGGCACGTGGCCCCGGCCGACGACAACGCGGCCCGGCTGTCGCTGCCGGACGCCGAGCTGCCGCCGCCCGCCAGCGGGTCGCTGACCGCCGCGACCGTGACCCCGATCCGGCCCCGCCCGGACCGGCCCGGCTTCGCGCCCCAGCGCTCGGGCCCGGCCAGCCCGGCCCCCGGTTCGCAGCCGGAGCCGCCCAGCGAGCCGGCCGAGGAAAGCGTGCCCGAACCGGTCCGGGTGGCCGCCCAGGCCGCGTCCCGGGGCGCGCCCGCGCCGACCGCCCCGATACCGCCCCGGACCCCGCCTGCTCCCCCGGCCGCCCGGCCACCAGCCGCCAGCGAGCCGCCCGCCGCGTCCGCTCCGCCGGCTCCGGCCGCGCAGACCCCGGTCAAGCAGGCTCCGGCCGCGTCGGCGCCGGCGGCCAGCGCTCCGGCGCCGCCGGCCACCCCGCGTCCGGCTCCCGGCCGGCCGGCGGCCAGCGCCCGTCCGGCCGCACCGGCCAAGCCCGCGCCCGAGCCCGCCGCCGAGGCCCGCCCGGCCGTCAGCGAGCCGCAGGACCAGCCCCAGCCGCCCAACCAGCCTCAGAGCCAGCCGGCCGCGGCCGAGCAGCACCCGGCCGAGCCACCGGCCCGTGGCCGGGGCAAGAAGGCCGGCCAGCGCGGCCGCCGGGCCTCGGTCCCGTCCTGGGACGAGATCATGCTGGGCAATTCGCGGCAGCCCGACTAGTCGGGCTGCCGGCCGGGCCGGACGGACATAGGATCGGGCACCGGAAGCCGCACGGCTTCCGGCGATACGGGCGCGACGCCCGCCGGGCGCGCCCGGGCCGCCGACGGCGAAAGGCAGAGGTGACGGGCAGGTGAGCCGGTTTCCCCGGACGGGTCACCGCACCCGGGCCGGAGCGGGCGCGGCGGCCGGGCTGATGCTGGTGCTCAGCGGCTGCGGGGTCGCCAACGACACCGGGCTGACCCCGGACGCGCCGAACGCCATGACCGTCACCAGCGCCGCGTTCACCGGCGGGGTATTGCCGCAGCACTTCACCTGTCACGGGGCCGGCGCCAGCCCGCCGCTGGACTGGTCCGGCGGCCCGTCCAGCACCAAGAGCTACGCGATCGTGGTCGACGACGCGGCCGCCCCGATCACGCCCTACATCTACTGGATCGTGTTCAACATCCCCCAGGCCACCACCGATCTGCAGGCGGCCCAGCTGCCGCCGGGGGCCGAAGTGGCCGACAACAGCCTGGGCAAGGCCAGCTACGATCCGCCCTGCCCGGACCAGCCGGGCCACAGCTACCGGTTCACCGTCTACGCGCTGAACTCGACCCTCAACCTGCCGCAAGGGGCCCCTACGCTCAAGGCCTGGCAGGCCATCGCCAACGCGGCCGTCGCCCGCGGCCGGGTGCCGGTCAAGGCGAACCCCTGACCCGGGCGCGTTTAGGGCAGATGCCCGAACCAAGCCGAAACTTTCCCAAAGTTCTGACACCGTCCAAGCTGGTCCGCGAGAATCGAACTTCGGGGCGACCAGGCGTTTGACGGTCCCGGGTGCTAGCGACAACGAGGGCAGGTCCGCGTCAATGGCCGCGTGTGCCTCGCTAGCGCCGCCCAGGTGGCCATGGTTTGTTGGGTGGTGAAATGACTCTGCTCGTGGTCCTCGGGATCGTGGTTGTCGTCACGATTCTCGTGGCCCTGTTCCTCAGCTTGAGGTCGGGACGGAACCGGGACGGTGCGTCCGCCGCCGGCGACCGGCCAGGCAGAGGCGGGAGCAGGTCGGACAGATCACCGTCGCTGGCCGACCGCGCCAGGTCGATGGCGAGCCGCCGCAAAGACGATGAATCCCCAGGTCGCCGCGTTGCCGGGCGCAGCCGCGACGACTACGACGACTACGGCCGTCCGCCGCGCGGGCCCGCTACCGGGCCGAACCGCAGCGGTCTGGTCGCCAGCGGAGCCCCCCGGTCGGCCGGGCGCGGGCGCCCGGCCGACGGGTTCGAGGACGCCGGGCCCGGGTTCGGGCGCGACGGCGGCGGCTACGACGGCTACGACACCGGGCCGACCGGCCCGCTGAGCGCCGAGCCCGGCACCGAGGTGTTCGGCTCGGGTGGCTACCCCGCCCAGGACCCGCCCGGGCGGCCCCGGTCGCGGCCCGGGCGCGCGGGGGCGGGCCCGGCGGGGCGCGGCCGCAGGCCGGATGGCCATCACCCCGCGGGCCCGGACGATTTCGGACCGCCGGAGCCGGGTTTCGGCCCAGGTGACCGGGGTGCGCGGCCGGCCGCGGCCGGCTACGGCTTCGACCCTGACGACAGCACCGCCACCGCCAACTTCGCCGACCCCGGCCGGGACACCGGCCCCGGCGCCGACCGCCCGGGGCGGGGCGCCGACGAGGACGAGGACGATATCGAGCGCGGCGGCGGGCGGCGGCGGCTCAGCGGCCGGATCCAGCGCCCGCGGCTGCGCCGCGACAAGTCCGACTTCGATGAAGACCCATGGCCGTCCTACGATGAGGACGAAGGCGCGATCCCGGACGAGAAGTACTGGGCCGACATGTACTCCGACCGGCCGCTGTCGACCACCGCCCGGACCGCCCACGCGGCCTCCGACGCCGACCCGGGCTGGCCCAGCCCGGGCGCCGAGGCCCCGCCGCAGGCCGAGCCGGACGCCGCCCCGCAGGGCCGCGGCCGCCGGGGCCGCCGTCGGGCCGCCGACGCGCTCGACGAGGGGACCGAGCCGCGGCCGGCGGCCCAGCCCGACCCGGGCGCAGGCAGCGGCGGCGGACGGCACGGGGTGCCGCAGCCCGCGCGGCCGGCCGAGGACCCGCTGACCAGTGAATCGTTCTCCCGGCACGCGCGCGAGGCGACCGACAGCCGGTCCTACCGGGGTTCGCGGCCGGCGGCCGACCAGAACCGGCCGCCGGCGGCCGGGCGGCCGGACTCGGCCAGCGCCGACAACCAGTCGATGCGCCCGGACCCGCGTGGCTACGGCTCGGACCCGCTGACCGGCCCGAGCCCCCTGGCGCCGCGACCGCCGGCCGGCAACTACCCCGGCGGCCCCAGCGCCCCCGGTGGCCCGGGCGGCGGCTATCCGGGCGGCCCCGGCGGGGGTTACCCGCCCGGCGGCGGCTACCCAGGCGGCCCACCCTCCGGCCGGCCACCGGCCGGACCCGGCCCGGGGCGGCCGCCGGCCGGCCGCCAGGACCCCTACGCCGGGTACCGCAACGGCAGCGGCCCCGGTCCCGGCGCTCCCAGCAACGGGTACCGCGGGCCCGACAACGGCTACCGCAACGGCAACGGCAACGGCCCGGGCGGCTACCCCGAGCGCACCGCGGCCTACCCACCGCCCGGCCGCGGCGGCCGCCCGCCGGTCCCGCCCGGGGCGGCCGGACCCCGGTCCGGCCCGAGCGGACCGCTGCCGCCCGGCCCGGGCGGCCCACCCCCCGGAGCCGGCTATCCCGCCAACGGCCGCCCGCCCGCCCCGGGTGGGGCGCCCGGCGGCGGACGGCGGGCGCGGCCCGCGCTGCCGGCGCCCGGCCAGGGCTCCGGCCCGGCCGGGGGCGGTACCGGTGGCTGGACCCCGAGCCCGAACGGCGCGGCTGGGCCCGGCGGCCCGGCCGGCGGTGACCGGCGCCCGGGCTACGGTCCCTACGGTGGCGGCGGCTACCCGGGGACGCCCGCGGGCGGTGCGCCGCGCGGCGGCCGTCACGGTGGCCCGCCGAGCGGCCCGCCGAGTGGTCTTCAGGGCGGCCCGGCCGGCGGCCCCGGCTACCCGCCCGATCCGTCCTACCCGGACGGCGGTTACCCCGACGACCAAGGCGGCCGTCCGCCGCTGCCGCCCGGCCAGAACGGGCCTGGCGGTACCGGTGAGCACGCCCGCGGCCGCCGCAGGACCAACCGGGACAACGGGCACCGGCGCCCCGACGACGGCTACGACGACACCTATCGCCGCGGCTACTGATCCTGGTGGGCCCGGGCCGGCGGACACGGCCCGGTGACCCACCAGGCATGCTGGCTACATGCCAGAGGGAGATACGGTCTTCCGGGCGGCGGCCGATCTGCGGGCAGCGCTGGCCGGCCAGCCGCTGACGCGCAGCGACTTCCGGGTGCCGCGCTACGCGACCGCCGACCTGTCCGGGCAGACCGTGACCGAGGTCGTCCCCCGCGGTAAGCATCTGCTGGTCCGGACCGATGCCGGCCTCAGCGTGCACACGCACCTGAAGATGGAGGGCCGCTGGCGGGTGCGGCCCGCGGCCGAGCGGCTGCGGGAGAGCTACCGGATCCGGCTGGTGCTGGCCAACCAGGACTGGCAGGCGGTCGGCTACGACCTCGGCATCACCGAGATCCTCCGCACCGACCGCGAGGACGAGGTCACCGGGCACCTCGGGCCGGACCTGCTGGGGCCGGACTGGGACGCGGCCGAGGCGGCCCGGCGGCTGCGCGAGGACCCGGACCGGCCCGCCGGCGAGGCGCTGCTGGACCAGCGGAACCTGGCCGGGATCGGCAACGTGTACAAGTCGGAGATCTTGTTCCTGCGCGGAATCCGGCCGTGGCGGCCGGTCGGCAAGATCAGGGACGTGGACGGGCTGGCGGACCTCGCCCACCGGATGCTCGACGCCAACAAGGACCGGGTCGAGCGGGTCACCACCGGCGTGCCGCGCCGGGGCCAGCAGGTCTGGGTCTACGGCCGCGAGGGACAGCCCTGCCGGCGGTGCGGCACCCGGATCCATAAGGCCGAACTCGGCGACCGGGTCACCTACTGGTGCCCATCCTGCCAGCCCGACTGATGTAACCCTTTGCTTCCGAGTGATTTCCCAATGGGGGCAGAGCATGAACATAGGTTGGGCGAATCTGGGACGCCGGCAGCTGCCGTCGGGCGCGGGCGTGGGGCCGCGCTGACCCTGGCCGGGCGGCAGCTGAGCCCGGCCCCGGCGGCGGCCGGCCGCCGGTTACGCGGTCAGCGAATTTGGTGGACGGCACGGACAAAGATCAATTCGGTGTAGGGCAGACTGAATCCATGACCTTGGACATGCCATGACCAAGCAGGCGTCACCCCCGCCCCCCGGCGACAAGCCGTCCCCGTCGGCCCCGCCGCCGCCGCCGTCCTGGCGGCACTGGCTGTGGCCGGCGGCGATCTTCGTGGCGCTGGCGTTGTGGATCGCGCTGCCCGCGGCCCACTCGACGCCGCAGGTCTCGCTGACCTACTCACAGTTCCAGTCCAAGGTCAGCGCCCACCAGGTCAAATCGATCGACCTGGCGCAGAGCGGCCAGACCAGCACCGGCGTGCTCACCGACAACAAGAACTTCACCACGGTGGTGCCGGCGCAGGCCGGTTCGTCGCTGCTGAGCGAGCTGCAGAGCGCCAACGTCCAGATCACCGCCACCGAGACCGGCGCCTCGTTCGGCTCCGAGGTGCTGTCCTGGGCCATCATCCTGCTGCCGCTGCTGCTGTTCGGCTATCTGTGGTTCCGGCTGTCCCGTAACGCGGCGGGCGGCGGCGGCCTGCAGGGCCTGATGGGCGTCGGCCGGTCCCGGGCCAAGGTCTTCGACGCCGAGAAGCCCAGCACCCGGTTCGCCGACGTGGCCGGCTACGACGGCGCCAAGCGGGAGATCAGCGAGGTCGTCGACTTCCTCAAGGAGCCCGACCGCTACAAGGCGGTCGGGGCGGTGCCGCCGCGCGGCGTGCTCATGGTCGGGCCGCCTGGTACCGGCAAGACGCTGATCGCGCGGGCGGTGGCGGGTGAGGCCGACGTGCCGTTCTTCTCGGTGGCCGGCTCCAGCTTCGTCGAGCTGTTCGTCGGGGTCGGCGCCGCCCGGGTCCGTGACCTGTTCAGCGAGGCGCGCAAGCGGGCTCCCTGCATCATCTTCGTGGACGAGATCGACGCCATCGGCCAGCGCCGGTCCGGCGGCCAGGTGTACGCCTCCAACGACGAGCGCGAGCAGACCCTCAACCAGCTGCTGGCCGAGATGGACGGCTTCGACCCGGTCACCGGCATCGTCGTGCTGGCCGCGACCAACCGGCCCGAGGTGCTGGACCCCGCCCTGCTGCGCCCGGGCCGGTTCGACCGGCAGGTCACGATCCCGCTGCCGAACGTCAGCGAGCGGGCCGCGATCCTGGCCGTGCACTGCCGCGGTAAGCAGGTCGCCCCCGACGTCGACCTGAACGCGGTGGCCCGCGGCACTCCCGGCTTCTCCGGCGCCGACCTGGCCAACCTGGCCAACGAGGCGGCGATCTTCGCGGTCCGGGCCGGGCGCCAGGTCATTACCGCGGCCGACTTCGACGCGGCCCGGGACCGGGTGCTGCTCGGACGCCGGGAAGACTCCAACGTGCTGCTGCCGGAGGAGAAGCGGTCGGTGGCGTTCCACGAGGCCGGGCACGCGATGGTGGCGGCCCTGTCCCCCAAGGCCGACCCGGTGGCCAAGGTGACGATCCTGCCGGCCGGGCAGGCGCTGGGCGTCACCGAGCAGCTGCCGCTGGTCGAACGGCACCTGTACAGCGAGGACTACCTGTACCAGTCGCTGGCGGTGCGGCTCGGGGGCCGGTCGGCCGAGCTGGTCAAGTTCAATCAGGGCTCGACCGGGGCGTCCAACGACCTGGCCTCGGCCACCGAGCTGGCCGTCCGGATGGTGCGCGAGTTCGGCCTGTCCCCCGCCCTCGGCCCGGTCGGGTATCCGACCGGCGGCTCGATGTACCTGGGCGATGGCGGCGCGGTGTCCAGCCGCCCGTTCGCGGAGTCCACTCAGGCCGAGATCGACCGGGAGGTGTCCCGGCTGCTGCGGGAGGCCGAGCAGCAGGCGGTCAGCCTGCTGAAGAGCCACGAGGCGCAGCTCGACCAGCTCGCGGGGCTGCTGCTGGACCAGGAGACGGTGTCGGGCGAGACCGTGTACGAGCTGCTCGGCCTCAAGCCGCCGGAGCGGATCGACGACGCCGCCACCGTCGCCCCGCCGCTGGCGAGGGCGGGCAGCGAGCCCGCGGCTCCGGCGGCCGGGCACCCGGCCGCGACCGCCGTCGCGGAGGCGCCGGCTGGTTCGGCTCCGGAGGGCCAGGCCGACTGAGTCAACCGGGCAGTTCGTGGCCAGGGCCGGGCGGAGCTGGGGCTCCCCCGGCCCTGCTGCATGAACCGGCAGCACCCCTTTAATCCGCACATACCCAAACAGCGGAACCCTTGACGACTGTTTACTGTCTCGTTAAATTACGTCATTAAATAAGCCTTGTAGCAACTGCCTTAACGGTTCACCCTGTCCCTCTGTCTGGCCTGGGCTCCGGCTTCCGCACGTCCAGGTGCACGTCTGTCCCCGGCACCGCCGCCACCCCTCTGGAGTCGCGCCATGCGCCCATCCCGCCATTCCCCACCGCATCCACGCCTGTTCAAACGCCTGATCCGGTCGACCGTGGTGCTGGCCGCGGCCGCGCTGCTGGCCGCGCTGGTGCTGCCGGCCGCGGCGCGCACCGGCGCCACCCCCGGGGCTTCGGCCAAGGCGGCCGCCGCCAGCTGCGGGACCACCGACCTGGCGCTGAACCAGCCGGCCACCGCCTCCTCGACCGAGAGCTCGGCCTACCCGGCCAGCGACGCGGTCGACGGCAACACCGGCACTCGCTGGTCGAGCGCGTGGTCCGATCCGCAGTGGCTGGAGGTGGACCTCGGCTCGAGCCAGTCGATCTGCCAGGTCACGCTGAACTGGGAGGCGGCCTACGCGACGGCGTTCCAGATCCAGACCTCGGCCGACAACACCAACTGGACCACGATCTACTCGACCACCACCGGGACCGGCGGCACCCAGACGCTGAGCGTGACCGGGACCGGCCGCTACATCCGCATGTACGGCACCGCCCGCGCCACCGGCTACGGCTACTCGCTGTGGGAGTTCGGGGTGTACGGCACCAGCAGCGGGGGCGGCACCGGCGCCAGCTGCGGGACGACCAACGTGGCGCTGAACCAGCCCGCCACCGCCTCCTCGACCGAGAGCGCCGCCTACCCGGCCAGCGACGCGGTCGACGGCAACACCGGCACTCGCTGGTCGAGCGCGTTCTCCGACCCGCAGTGGCTGGAGGTCGACCTCGGATCGTCCCAGTCCGTCTGCGGCGTGACCCTGAACTGGGAGGCGGCCTACGCGACGGCGTTCCAGATCCAGACCTCGGCCGACAACACCAACTGGACCACGATCTACTCGACCACGTCCGGGACCGGCGGGACGCAGAACCTGAGCGTCACCGGCACCGGCCGCTACATCCGCATGTACGGCACCGCCCGGGCCACCGGTTACGGCTACTCGCTGTGGGAATTCCAGGTGTTCAGCAGCGGCAGCAGCGGGGGCGGCGGGACCAGCCCGACCGGCTGCACCGGCCAGTCCAACACCCCGAACTTCGGGCCCAACGTCTACGTGTTCGACCCGAGCATGTCCAGCTCGAGCATCCAGTCCACGCTGGACTCGGTGTTCAACACCCAGAAGCTGAACCAGTTCGGCACCCAGCGCTACGCCCTGCTGTTCAAGCCGGGCACCTACAGCGCCGAGGCCAACATCGGCTACTACACCTCGATCCAGGGCCTCGGCCAGAACCCGGACGACGTGACGATCAACGGTGACGTCACCGTCGACGCCTTCGACGGCACCGGCAACGCGACCCAGAACTTCTGGCGGTCGGCCGAGAACATGGCGATCAACCCGTCCAGCGGCTCCGACCGCTGGGCGGTGGCCCAGGCCGGGCCGTTCCGCCGGATGGACGTGCACGGTGGCCTGGAGCTGTACCCGGCCAGCTACGGCTACGCCAGCGGCGGCTACATCGCCGACACCAAGGTCTCCGGCCAGGTCTCCTCGGTGTCGCAGCAGCAGTGGTACTCCCAGGACAGCAACTTCGGCAGCTGGAGCGGCTCGGTCTGGAACATGGTGTTCTCCGGGGTCACCGGGGCGCCCGCCCAGAGCTTCCCCAGCCCGCCGATGACCACGCTGGCCACCACCCCGACGTCGCGCGACGTGCCCTACCTGTACGTCGACTCATCCGGCAACTACCACGTGTTCGTGCCGTCGCTGCGGACCAACGCCGCTGGCGCGAGCTGGGCCAACGGCTCGACCCCGGGCACCTCGCTGCCGATGAGCCAGTTCTACGTGGCCACCCCCTCCGACACCGCCGCCCAGATCAACGCGGCGCTGGCCGAAGGCTGCAACCTGTTCTTCACCCCCGGCGTCTACAACATCAACCAGACGATCAACGTCACCAACCCCGACACGGTGGTGCTGGGGGTCGGCTTCCCGACCCTGATCCCGCAGAACGGCGTCAACACCATGCAGGTGGCCGACGTGAACGGCGTCCGCATCGACGGCCTGCTGTTCGACGGGGGCACCACCAATTCCAACGCGCTGCTGACGATGGGCACGTCCGGGTCGACGACCAGCCACGCCAGCGACCCGGACTCGGTCCAGGACACGTTCTTCCGGATCGGCGGGGACATCGCCGGCCAGGCCACCAACAGCCTGGTCGTCAACGCCAGCAACACCCTGCTCAACGACATCTGGGCCTGGCGGGCCGACCACGGCAACTCCGGAACGGTCGGCTGGACCACCAACACCGCCGCCCACGGCCTGGTCGTCAACGGCAGCAACGTGCTCGCGACGGGGCTGTTCGTCGAGCACTACCAGCAACAGCAGGTGGTGTGGAACGGCAACGGCGGCGAGACGATCTTCTTCCAGGACGAGATGCCCTACGACCCGCCGAACCAGGCCGCCTGGATGGACGGGTCGAGCGACGGGTACCCGGCGTATGAGGTAGCGCCCAGCGTCACCAGCCATCAGGCCTACGGGCTGGGCAGTTACTGCTACTTCAACGTCAACCCGGCGGTGGTCGCGGACCATGCGTTCGAGGCCCCGGACACCTCCGGCGTGCAGTTCCACGACATCCTCACCGTCTCGCTGGGTGGGGTCGGCGTGATCGAGCACGTCATCAACGAAACGGGCGGGGCCACCCCGTCCAACACGACGCCGGTCGACGTGACCAGTTACCCCTGAGTCAGCGACTGGCTGGAGCCGGCCCGCGCGATCCCTCCACGCGCGGGCCGGCTCGGCGCCGTCCGGGTGTACCAGGCGGTCCAGGCGGCGCACAGCGCGGCCAGGACGGCGAGGGCGGCGAACGTGCCGCTGCGGCCGAGCGGGCCGTTCAGCCCGTCGACCAGATAGGGGGCGCCGAAGCCGACGTAGGTGAGGGCGTAGTAGCAGGCGACCACCGCCCCGTGCTCGCGGCGGCCGGCCAGCCGTTCGCATTCGCGCAGGCCGGACACCAGGCACTGCCCGTAGGCGAGCCCGCACAGCACGGCGCAGACGACCGCGCCCGGGCGGCTGGAGACGGCCACCACCACCGCCGCCAGCGCCAGGCCGGCCGTGGCGCAGATCAGGCCGGACAGGTTGCCGGCCAGTCGCCGCCGGGTCTCCAGCCGCCGGGCGACCGGCTGGATCGCGATCCCGCTGGCCACCGCGATCGCGGTCATCAGCCCGGCGAATCCGACCGACAGGTGGCCGGCCTTGGTGACTTCTTCCGGCAGCACCACGAAGGCCAGGGAGGCGATCGCGAACACCCACGGGGCCGCGGGCGCGATCGCCAGCCAGAACCGGGCCGTCCGCACGGCCCGGGGCGGCCAGCGGCGGGACTGAGCGGCCCGGTCCGGCTCGGCGGCGGTCGCGGGGGCGGGGGTTGCGAGGGCGGGGGCGGCCCGGTGGGCTCGGCCGGCGGTCTCCGGGGCGGGCCAGAGGAACAGCGCGGCCAGCAGGCCGATGATCACGTGCGGCAGGTACGGCAGCACCAGCGGGTGCGGGGCCCATTCGGCCAGCGTGGCCGCCACCGCCGGGCCGACCGCGAACCCGGCCGACAATGCCACCGCGGACCGGCGGGCGCTGGCGGCCGGGTCATCCGACAGCTCCTGCACCCAGGCGGTGGCCGACCCGAACACCACCCCCGAGCACAACCCGGCCAGCGCCCGGCCGGCCGCGATCACCGGCAGCGAGCGCGGCCCGAGCATCAGCAGCAGCGAGGCCACCGGCGAGGCGACCACGAACGGCAGCACCACCGGCCGCCGCCCGATCCGGTCCGACACCGGTCCCCCGATGAGCAGCCCCGGAATCAGGGTGGCCGCGTAGATCGCGAACAACCCGGCCAGCACCCCGGCGCCGAGGCTGAGCGCGTGCCGGTACTCGATCAGCAGCGGCGAAAACTGGTTGGCTCCCCATCCGACCGCGAACATCGCCAGCGCCACCCGGCGCCAGCTTCTGGATGGCTGGGGCATGCCTCCAACCTAACCGGGAGCAGCGCCACCGCCAGTGAGTCATCGGTCACGTGGCTGCCGAGACCATTGGCTAAGCCGCAGGTCGCGTGGGCCGCCCCCTGCGACTCGAGTGCTTCGTGGGACCTGACGTGCGACGGTGGCGGGTTCGGGAAGACTTTTGCACATGCTGCCCAAAAGTCTTCCCGCATCGGGATGCCACGCCTAGGGGTGGGACTCTCGGGGTACGTGTGACTCGGCGGGTGCGAGGGTTTTGGGGAAGGGCGGCTGGCCGGACCACTCGGATGGCGACGGCGCAGTGACTACGCGATCATGTGCGTCGTCGCGGTCGAGCCGGTCAGCCGCGCGGAACTGGCGCAGCTCGGCCTGCACCTCGTGCTGCAGCGCTTCCAGCCGTTCGAACTCGTCGCTTGAAATGCTATTCAGGGCTACACATTGCCACAAGCCGATCTCGGAGGGAGCCGGGCGGCGCTGACACTCGGCCTGCCCCTGCTCAGGACGGGTGGGAGCCGTAGCGGGTGGCGATGACGACGGTGGAGTTCATTTCTTCACTGGTCTTGACGCGGGTGCCGAGGCCGGCGGCGCGGAGGATCTCGCGGGCGGTCTGGGCCTGGGGCTCGCTGACCTCGCTGAGCAGGCTGCCGCCGGGGGCCAGCCAGCCGGGGGCGGCCGCCGCCACCCGGCGCAGCAGGTCCAGGCCATCACCGCCGCCGTCGAGGGCGGACTGCGGCTCGTACAGCCGGGCCTCGGGCGGCAGCAGCGCGATCTCGGCGGACGGGATGTAGGGGACGTTGGCGGTCAGGATGTCGACCCGCCCGCGCAGGGTGGCCGGCAGCGGGGCGAACAGGTCACCCTCGTACACCCGGCCGCCGACCGGGGCCAGGTTGCGCTGGGCGCAGCGGACCGCGGCCGGCTCGATGTCGGCCGCGTGCACCTCGGCGTGGGAGGGGGTGTCGGGGTGACCACCGCCGGTGGTGTGGGCGCGGTGGCCCTGGCCGTGGCTGAGGCCGCGGGCCACCGCCAGCGCCAGCGCCCCGGTCCCGCAGCACAGGTCGAGCACCACCACCGGCGTGTCCGGCTGGGCCGACTGCCAGCCGAGCGCGATCGCCTGCCGGACCAGGAACTCGGTCCGCCGCCGGGGCACGAACACCCCGGGCTCGACCGCAATCCGCAGCCCGCAGAATTCGGCCCAGCCCAGGATCTGCTCCAGCGGCAGCCCGGCCACCCGCTGGCCCACCATCGCGGTCAGCTCATCGTCGGTGGCGGCCGACGAGACCAGCAGCTGGGCCTCATCCTCGGCGAAGACGCAGCCCGCCGTGCGGAGCGCGGTCACCACCGCGGAGTAGTCGGTGGTGGTAAACGAAACGGTCACAGCAGCACGTTAGCCGGAGCAGCCGACCACGGCGTCCCACCCCCACCCTGACGTGGGCATTCACCGGCTCAGGGGCCGGGCGGGTGAGGTTGGACACTTTTGCTCCGGCTTGGTGCTAATTAACTTGCTTTCCGCTCAGTGGTGCCTGAGAGTTGCCTCATGGATCGCCGCAGATTCATGACGGGGTTCGGCCTGCTCGCCATCGGGGGCGCGGCGGGCGCAGGGGTCGGGTTCGAAGCCGAACCGGCCATCGCGACCGAGGGCCCGACGGCACGGACGGCGACTCCCACGGGGACAGCGGCGCACGCGGCCACGGTGACGTTCCGGACCGCGCCCGCCGGCAAGATCATGGCGCTGACCATTGACGACGGGCCGACCCGGGAGTGGACGCCGCAGGTCCACCGGCTGCTGGCCCGGCACCACGCCAAGGCCACGTTCTTCGTGGTCGGCAAGCGGGCGCAGGCCGACGCGGGCGCGATCGCGGCGGCGGTCGACGCCGGCCACGAGCTGGCCAACCACACCTGGGACCACAAGGACCTGACCCAGCACGCCCAGGCCTACGACCAGGAGAGCCTCGAGCAGACCCACGAGCTGCTGATCAAGCTGACCGGCAAGGCACCGACCCTGTGCCGGCCGCCCTACGGGCGCATCGACAGCGTCGGGCTGGCCTGCTGCACCGCGCTGCAGTACGACGTGCTGCTGTGGTCGAACCACATCACCGGCAGCAACGCCACCTACGACACCACCAAGGTGCTGAGCGAGGTCTCCCCCGGCAGCATCGTGCTGGCTCACGACGGCGGGCCGGAGCCCAACGCGAACCTCATGAAGCAGCTCGACCGGCTGGTCGGCAGCCTCAAGGACGACGGCTACCAGCTGGTCACGGCCAGCGAGCTGCTGGCCGCCGCACCCCGCGCCTGACCGGCCTCACTTCCAGGGCAGGAACCGGTCGGCGAGCAGGAGCGCGCCGATGACGATCATGGCGGCCCCCGAGATCCGGGTCAGGGCCCGGGTGGCCCACGGCCGGGAGACCAGCGTCGTCCGCACGACCGAGCCCAGTCCCAGGTAGAACGCGCCGCAGGTGACCGTGAACACCAAGCCGAGCAGGGCCAGCTGGGCGGGCAGCGGCCAGCTTCCGTGGCGGCTGGCGAACTGCGGCAGCAGAGCCAGGAACAGCAGCAGGCCCTTGGGGTTGAGGCCGCTGACCCCGAGACCCTGCACCAACGTTGCCGTGGGGGCGGGAGGGGCGGGAGTGGCGGCCGGAGTGACGGGGTCGGGATGGCGGGCCAGGCTGGCGACGCCTCGCCAGATCAGGTAAGCCCCGCCCACCACGGTCAGCACCGTGAGCGCGGCCGGTGTGCGCGCGACCAGGGCACCCACCCCGGCCGCGACCACCACGGTCAGGCCGGTGTAGCCGAGGACCAGGCCGGCCACGGCCGGGATCACCGACGGCCCGCGCAGGCCCGCGCCGATCACGAACGCCCAGTCCGCCCCGGGTACCGCGATCAGCAGCGCGCACACGCCCCAGAACGCCAGCACCGAATCCAGAGCCATGTCACCGTCTCCACCAGGAGGCTGTCTCCCTTTAAAAAATATCGATAATGCCTCGGAAAGTGCTGCCAAGTATTTCTCGTGAGCGCATCTATATAGGAATAATTAACTGCGTGGACGTCATCGACAGGAAGATTCTTGCTGCCCTCCAGGAGGACGGGCGGCTCACGGTCACCGAGCTGGCCGGCCGGGTCGGGCTGAGCGTGTCGCCGTGCCACCGGCGGCTGCGCGAACTCGAGCGCCGCGGCGCGATCCGCGGCTACCGGGCGGTGGTCGACGCCGACGTGCTCGGGCTGTCGTTCGAGGCGCTGGTGTTCGTGACCATGGGCCGCGAGGACCGGGAGACGCTGGTGGCGTTCGAGGAGGCGGTGGCCGCGATTCCGAACGTGATGCAGGCGCAGCGGCTGTTCGGCGATCCCGACTACCTGCTGCGCATCGTCACCGCCGACCTGGCCGCCTACCAGCGTCTGCAGGACGAGCAGCTAACCTCGCTGCCGGGGGTCCAGCGGATGACGTCCACGCTGGTCATGAAGCGCATCGTCCAGGACCGCCCGTTGCCCGCCTGAGGAGCCCTGGTCATGCTGGTTCAGCTCGCTACCATCGCCGGGCGTGACGACCGGCCCAACGAGGATTTCCCGGCCGCGCTGGCCGACTGTGCGGTGCTGCTGGACGGGGCGGGCGGCCCGGCCGAGATGCCGACCGGCTGCCGGCACGGCACCGACTGGTACGTGCGCCAGCTGGGCGTGCGGCTGCTGGCGTGGATGGGCGGGCGGCCGGAGCAGTCGCTGACGGCGATGCTGGCGGCCGGAATCGCCGAGGTGAACGGGCTGCACGCCGGCCGCTGTGATCTGAGCGCGCCCGGCACCCCGTCGACCACGGTGGTGATGGCCCGGCTGCACCCGGACGGGATCGAGTACCTGGTGCTGGGCGACTCGACCCTGCTCATCGACCGCCAGAGCCAGGAGCCGCTGATCATCACCGATCAGCGCATCGAGGAGGTCGCGGTGGCCGAGCAGGCGGCCATGAACGCGCTGCCGACCGGCACCCCCGAGCACTTCGAGGCCCGGGTCCGGTACGTCGGCCGCCAGCGTGAGCTGCGCAACCGGCCCGGCGGCTACTGGATCACCAGCGCCGACCCGGCCGCCGCCGAGCAGGCGTTCACCGGGGTCGAGCCGGCCGGCGAACTGCGCTCGGTCACGCTGCTGTCGGACGGGGCGACCCGGTTCGTGGAGTTCGGGCTGGGCGGCTGGCCGGCGCTCCTGGCGCTGCTCGGCACCAAGGGGATCAACGACGTGTTCGACCGGATCCGGGCGGCCGAGACCGATGATCCCGACGGCGCCCGCTGGCCGCGCGCCAAGCAGCACGACGACGCCGCCATCGTCCACTTCAGGGCACGATGACCAGGCGCTGGTGGCTGCCGGGGGCGGACCAGGCGGCGGTCACGCCAGCCAGCGGCACGGCCTTGACGTTGAGCTGGAAGGCGCCGCTGGTGATGACGGCGGCCAGGTCGGACAGCTCGGCCACGATGTCGCTGGTCGGCACCGAGCCCTGGCCGCTGCCGACCAGTTGCAGACGGGCGGCCCGCAGCGCGGCCGACGGGATGGCGGCGGTGATCCCGGCCAGCGAGCCGATCTCGACCCAGCTCAGCGGCTGGCTACGGTCGGCCCGGGCGGTGACGATGGCGGCCATGGCGGCGGCCGTGGGCTCACCCCAGACGTAGTCGAGCACGACGTCGACGTCGGCGGCGGCCTTACCGAGCTCCGCGCGGTCCAGGGTCACGGTCAGGTCGGCCCCCAGCCCGGCCAGTTCGGCCAGCTTGTCCGGCTGGCGGCCGGCCCCGATCACCTGGCCGGCGCCGAGGTACTTGGCCACCTGGATCGCCAGCCGCCCGGCGTTGCCGGTCGCGCCCAGGATCAGCACCCGCTGGCCGGGCTGGAAGCTGATCCGCCGCCGGAGCGCGACCCACGAGGACATGGCCGGGTTCATGGCGGCCGCGATCGCCACCGGGTCGCTGCCGTCGGCCAGCACGACGCTGCGGCGCGGGTCGATGGCGGTCTGCTCGGCCATCGCCCCCATCGTGGTGTCCTCGAGGATGAAGTAGCGGGTGGCCCCGTCCGGGGTCCGGCCCACCCCGTCCACCCCCGGGACCAGCGGCAGGTCACCCGAGCTGGTGTAGTGCGACCCGTTGGCCTGCGACCGCACCCGCGGGTGGAGACCGGCCGCCAGCACGTCGGTCAGCACCTGCCCGGGGCCGGGGGCCGGGACCGGGAACTCGCGGTAGACGGGCGGCGAGTCGAACGCGGTAACGACCGCTGCGTGCATGACTGCTCCTCTGATTTAGGTGGTAACACGAACTAACTTAGATGGTATTACGAATTAAATCAAGCTAGGATGAGGTCATGGGCACTGATACCGGCACGACGTCAGGCACCGGCGCCGAGGCGGTCCCGGCCGAGCTGCTGGACAACCTGGCGATGACCTCGTTCACGGTGATCGCGCTGCTCAGCCGGACCGCGGCCGAGCACGACATGTCGCTGACCCAGTTCCGGATGCTGGCTATCCTGCGGGACCGCACGCCGACCATGGCCGAGCTGGCCGGCTTCCTGGGCCTGGAGCGGTCCTCGGTCAGCGGCCTGATCGACCGGGTGGCCCGGCGCGGGCTGGTGCGGCGGACCGCCAGCCGGTCGGACGGCCGGGCCGTTCAGGTCAGCCTGACCGACGACGGTCACCGGCTCGCCGGACAGGTCAGAGCCGAGGTGGCCGGGCTCATCGGCCCGCTGATCGGCACCCTGACCGGCGCCGAACAGCGGCGCCTGACCCAGCTGCTGGGCAAAATGCTGGCCTGAGGCTCACGCCCCCGTGAGGGCGGGTCAGGACCCGACGCGGCTGGCGGCCGCAGCGCACCGGTCAAGGAATGGGCGCAGGGTGGCCAGGTCATCGGCCGGCGCCAGCACCACACAGCGCTGGAAACCGAGCTCCGCGCAGCGGCCGAGCAGACGCTCGTCCAGCTTGAACGTCAGGCCGGTCACCGTTGGACCTGGCCGGCCGCTTTCCCGGCTCAGCCGCTGCAGAATGGCGAGTTTTCCCGCGACTTGGTCCAGATCGGTCAGCGTGGGCATCCAGCCGTCGCCGCACTCGGCCGCGGCCGCGAGACTGCGCGGGCCGTCCCCGCCGACCAGTACCGGCGGATGGCGCGATCCCGCATCACCGCCCACCGCTGAGCCGGGTCGGTGCCGTGGTTGCGGATCTCCTCGATCAGCCAGTCGGCCGCCACCCCGAACGCCAAGCGGCCCTGGGAGAGGTGATCGATCGTGGCCACCTGCTTGGCCAGCCTGATCGGATCGTGCTGGGCCGGGCGCCGCGGGAGGAGGACCGGGCGCGGCTGGCCGGGCTGTTCTGCGATCCGGAGTTCATGGTGTATTACCCGGAGGCGCTGACCGAGGCGAAGGCCCACGAGCGGTTCGAGCACATGGTCGCGATCTGCGCGCGGGTGCCGTTCGGCAAGCAGCCGATCGTGGAGCGGTCGTCGGGGCTCATCGTCGGCTATACGGGGGTCGATTACATCGATTTTGAAAGGGTGACCTGGCTGGAATGGGGTTACCGGCTGACCCCGGAGACCCGCGGCCGCGGGTACGCCACCGAGGCCAGCCTGGCGCTGCTGGCCCGGGCGCGGCGGAGCCACGCGGGGCGAAGTGCTGGCGATCATCCACCCGGACAACCGGGCGTCCCAGAACGTGAGCGGCAAGCTCGGGTTCGCGTTCTGGAAGCAGGCGCCGGTGGACGGCGAGCTGCGCAACCTGTACCGGCTCCGGCTCGGGCCGGCCGGGGCTTGATCATGGGCGCCCAGGACTAGGGTGACGGTAGAGAGCCGGGAGGCGTCATGGTGTATCTCGGTGGGCCGCGCGGACGCAGGCGAATCTTTGGCCGGGGGATCTATCTGCACGATCCCCCGCCGGGTTACCACCCGACCCGGCCCCACGTTCCGCTGGCCCAGCGGCGGCGGATCCTGCGCCGGGAACGGCTGCTGCTCTACGTCACCGGCACCCTCCTGGTCCTGCTGGCCGGGGCGATGGCGGTGTTCATCGGGCTGATGATCGCCGGCTACCGCTAGTCGCGGTGATCCCGGCCAGGATCAGGTCGATGCCGGCCAGGAACTGCTCGCGGTCGTCGTGCGCGGGCAGCTGGGGGGCCGCCTGACGCAGGAACGGGAACCGGGCCGGGTCGAGGTCCGCCCAGCGGTCGGCCACTGTGGCCAGGAACGCGGTCCGGTCGGTGACGCCCGCGAGCAGGCGGACGCCGGCCGCGTACTGCCCGGCCAGGCCGAGGATGTAGTTCAGCAGGGCGGACGCGCAGTCGAACTGGGCCGGCCCCAGAACGCCCAGCGCCTGCAGCTGCTGGCCGAAGCCCTCGAGGACCGGCAGCACCGCGAACTGCCACGGCTCCTGGGCGAGCTGGGTGCCGACCCAGGGGTGCGCGTCGATCGCGTCGAACACGCCGAGCGCGATGGCCTGGATCGCCGCCCGCGGCTCGTCGCCCGGGGCCAGGCCGGTCATGACCCCGGTGATGACCTCTTCGGTGGCCGCCGTGAGCAGGTCGTTCTTGCTGGCGACGTGGTGATAGAGCGCGCCGCTGCCGGTGGCCAGGCGGGCGGCCAGGGCCCGGAAGGTCAGCGCGCTCTCGCCGTCCGTGTCGAGGATCTCGATCGCGGCCTCGACGATCCGCTCCTTGGACAGCGCGTCGGTACGCCGTTCGGCCCGCTTTGTCTTGGTCACCATGACCACCATCTTGACATAGTTGGAACGATGTTCCAAGATGATGTTGGAACAACGTTCCAAAAGGTTCAGGAAATAAAGCTGGGAAGGAGCACGACCATGACGACCTCAGTGACCATCATCGGCGCGGGCCTCGGCGGTCTCACGCTCGCCCGCGTCCTCCAGGTTCACGGCGTCCCCGCGACGGTCTACGAGGGCGAGGCCTCGGCCGAGGCCCGCACCCAGGGGGGCCAGCTCGACATGCACGAGCACAACGGGCAGGTCGCACTGGCCGCGGCCAACCTCACGGCCGAGTTCCACGCCATCATCCACGAGGGGGCCGAGGCGACCCGGATGCTCGACCCGCACGGCGAGGTGCTGTTCGAAGAGTCCGACGACGGCACCCACGGGCGGCCCGAGGTGCTGCGCGGCGACCTGCGGCGGATCCTGCTCGACGCGCTGCCCGCGGGTACGGTCCAGTGGGGCAGGAAGCTCACCGGCGTCGCCGCCCTCGGCGACGGCCGCCACCAGCTGAGCTTCGCGGACGGGACGTCGGTGACCACCAGCCTGCTGGTCGGCGCGGATGGCGCCTGGTCGCGGGTCCGGCCGCTGCTGTCGGACGCCAAGCCCGCCTACACCGGCACCACGTTCGTGGAGACCTACCTGCGCGACGCCGACGAGCGGCACGCTCCGGCGGCCGCCGCGGTCGGCGACGGCGCGATGTGCGCGCTCACGCCGGGCAAGGGAATCGTCGCGCACCGGGAGGCCGGCGACATCCTGCACACCTACGTTCAGCTCAACCACCCGGCCGAGTGGTTCGCCGCCATCGACTTCAGCGAGCCCGGCGCCACCGCCCGGATCGCGGCCGAGTTCAGCGGGTGGGCGCCCGAGCTCACCGCGCTGATCACCGACGGGGAGACCGCGCCGGTGGCGCGCATGATCTACGCGCTTCCGGACGGGCACCGGTGGGACCGGGTCCCCGGGGTGACCTTGCTGGGGGACGCCGCGCACCTGATGCCGCCGTCGGGCGAGGGCGCCAACCTGGCCATGCTCGACGGCGCCGAGCTGGGGCAGGCGATCGCCGCCCACCCGGACGACATCGAGGCCGCCCTGGCCGCCTACGAGCAGGTCATGTTCCCCCGCAGTGAGGCGGAAGCGGCCGACGCGCACGAGATCGTCGACCTCTGCCTGGGCGACCGCGCGCCGTACGGGCTGATCGAGTTCTTCCAGAGCGCCCCGGGGGCCGACTCGGGGGCCGATCAGGAGGCGGCCGCGCGGTCCTGAGGGTCACCTCACGGGGCGGCTCAGGTCACGGGGCTCAGGTCACGGGACGGCTCAGCTCACGGGGCGGTGAGCAGGCGGAGGCCGAGGTCGGCGGTCTCGAGCGCGAGCAGGTCGCGGTTGCGCTCGGCCCAGTGGCCGGACGCCAGGTCGTGGCCGAGCGCACGGACGGCCCGCTGCTCGGCGGCCGGGCCGACCGCGCCCCACACCGAGATGTCGCGGCGGACCTGATCGTCCAGGTAGGCCTCGGGCCGGCGCCAGTAGGCCTCGAAGAATCCGTCGGCGCAGTCCCAGGGCACCGGGACCGGCTCGATCCGGGCGCCGATGGCCTGGGCCAGCTCGGTCAGCGACGGCCGTCCGGCGACCAGACCGGCCACCTCGGGCAGGTAGTCGCGGGTGAGCCAGAACCGGTCCAGCCAGCCGGCGGCGGTGTCGTCGTGGGTGAACACCACCACCCGGCCCGCTACCCGCTGCAGCTCCCGCAGCCCGGCGATGGGGTCGGGCCAGTGATGGATGGTGGCGATGGCCATCGCCGCCGCGAACGACTGGTCCGCGAACGGCAGCCGGTCGGCGGTGGCGGCCAGGCACCAGGCCGCCCCGGCCGGGCGCTGGGCCCGCATCAGCGCCGACGGCTCCACCGCGGTGACGTCACGGTCGGGCGGCTCGTAGGACCCGGTGCCCGCCCCGACGTTCAGCACCGTCCGCGCGTCACCGAGCGCCGCCCAGATCTGGGCGGCGATCCGCGGCTCGGTCCGCCGCGTCGCCGTGTAGGTGGCTCCGATCGTGTCGTACAGCTGGCCGCCGGTCATGCCACCGCCAAAGTCGCCGAATCGCCTATCGCCTATCGCCTATCGCCACAAACCTACCCAAAGCGGCGCGGATGCCTTCAAATTTGAAATCGTTACGATTTTCGGCGCCCAACGGCCGTGACGGCTGGCCCAGAAAGGCTTTAACGTCTGCGATGCAGGATCCGATGTAGCGACGTTACCCGGGGGGGTACGTTCTCGTGAGCGTAGGGCAGCAGGTAGGTGTTTACTACCTTGGCCGTGAGCTGGGTGTCGGCGGCATGGGTGAGGTCTACGAGGCGTACGACTCGCACCGTGACCGGCAGGTCGCCCTCAAGCTCCTGCTGCAGACGTTCTCGGGTGATCAGGAGTACGTGAAGCGGTTCCAGCGCGAGTCGCACGTGGCCGCCCGGCTGCGGGAACCGCACGTGATCCCGATTCACGACTTCGGCGAGGTCGACGGCCGCCTTTTCATCGACATGCGCCTGGTGGACGGCGCCGACATCCGCACGCTGCTCGACAGCAACGGCCCGATCGGGCCCCAGCGGACGGTCAGCCTCCTCAGCCAGGTCGCCCAGGCGGTGGATGCCGCGCACGCCGACGGCCTCGTCCACCGCGACATCAAGCCATCGAACATCCTGGTGACGGCGTCCGATTTCGTCTACGTGGTCGATTTCGGCATCGCCCGGTCGATGAACGGTCAGCAGACATCGCTGACGATCACCGGCGCCACGATCGGGACGCTGGACTACATGGCCCCGGAACGGTTCATCGGCCGCGAGGTTGACGGCCGGGCCGACATCTACTCGCTGGCGTGCGTGCTGCACGAGTGCCTCACCGCCACCCCGCCGTTCGCGGGCCGAGACCTGCCGTCGCTCATGTACGCCCACCTCAACTCCGATCCGCCGCGAGCCAGCACGATCATCGAGGGTGTACCGGCCGGGTTGGACGACGTGGTCGCCCGGGGCATGGCCAAGGAGCCGGCGGACCGGTTCGCGACGGCGGGAGAGCTGGTGGCGGCGGCCCAGGAGGCGCTGGCGGGCGCGGCGGCGTCGGCCGCGGCAGGGGCGGCGCCGGCCGTGGTGCTCGCGCCGGCGGCGGCTGCATCGGCGGTGGTGCTCGCGCCGGCACCAGCTCCCCGGGAAGCTCCGGCGGCGGAGGTGGGTGGGGACGCTTCGCTGGCTGAGGTGGCAGCGCCGGCGTCGGCTCCGGCTCCGGCGTCGCAAGCGCAGGCGGGGGCCGCGGTGGTGGACCGGCCCGCCGAAGCGAAGCCCGAGAGTGAGCGACCGGCGGCGAAGTCCGCAGGCCAGCAGTCACTGGCGCCGGGTGACCGTCCCACCGTGAGCGGTCCCCTCCCCCGGTCCGAGAACCCGCCGCCGAGCGCGAGTCCCGCGTCAGAGGCGGGCCCGCCTCCTGGTGCACCAACCGGCGAGCCGGGCCGCGAGCCGGCCTGGCGCCGCCGGGGCCTGCAGGTCCTGGCCGGCCTGGTGGCGGTCGGCGTCGTGATCGCGCTCGTAGTGGTCTTCACCGGCCGGAAGCCGGGGGGCAGCACGAAGCCTGGTCCGGCCGCGCCACCGGCCGACGCCAGCCTGGCCACGCCCAAGTTCGCGGGGAAGACGACGATCGGGAAGGCCGCCAATTCCGTCACGATCACGCCGGACGGCAAGTATGCCTACGTCGCCGATCAGGACGAGAACCAGCTCGCCGTGCTCAGCACCGCTACCGGCAAGCCCGTCAAGACCATCGCCATCCCCCAGGGCGCGCCGCAGTTCATCTCGTTCTCGCCGGACGGCGGGACCGCCTACGTCAGCATCTACAACAACGGCGGTTACGACGCCGACAGCGACAAGGTGCACCTGGTCGACTTCGTCGACACCGCTACCGGCCAGGTGACGGCCAGCGTGCAGGTCAACAACCAAAAGCCGGGGCCCACGCTGACCGGCCCGGGCGGCCAGTACCTGTACGTGTCCACCCACAACATGACGACGGGTGTCCCGCACCAGAACGACGTCGACGTGATCGATACCGCCAGTCACCGCCTGGTCGGCGCGATCCCGGTTGCGATGAACCCGCACGGGATCGTTTTCGGTAAGGGCGCGGGCGCAAACTATTTTTACACCTCAGGCCACATGATGGACCAGGTCACAGTGGTGAACGCCCAGACCAACAAGGTCGTCAGGGAAATCTCGGTCGGGGAAACCCCGCACGGCGAAGCCATCTCACCCACCGGCCGCCAGCTGGCCGTCACCAGCTGGAGCGGCAGCGAGGTGTTCCTGGTCAGCACCAAGACCGACCGGCAAACCGCGACGATCCCGGTCGGGACGAACCCGCAGGCCGCCGCCTATTCAGCCGACGGCCGCCACCTCTACGTCGTCAACAATCAGAGCGACTCGGTCTCGGTGATCGACACCGCCGACAACCGCGTTACCGCCACCATCCCGACCGGCAAGGCGCCGACCAGCATCGCGGTCCTCCCCAACGGGAAGCAGGCCTACGTCGCCGACCAGGGCGACGGCACCGTCGAGATCCTGAACCTGACCAAGTAGGGCGCCCGGGATGAGCACCCCCGGCTGGCTGCTGGATGTGGTCGCCGGGGTGGCGCTGGTGGTCGCGGCGCTGAGTGCCGGGCAGCTGGTGACGTGGGTCTGGCGTCGCCCCGGGGCGGGCGATGCCGACATCGCTGGGGGCCAGGTGGTGATGGGGATCGCGGTGGCGGGGGTGCTGGTGGCGGGGCTGCGTGTGCTGCCGGACGCGGCCTGGGCGGTCGTGTTCGCGGTCTTGACGGGCTGGTTCGACTGGCGGCTGTGGCGGCAGAGCCGGGCGAAAGGCACCGCGGCCGCGGTTGGCGGACCGTACCTGCCCCACCTGCTGTACAGCGCGACGATGCTCTACGTCTTCACCGCCCTGGCGGCCGCCCCGTCGACGAAGGCAGCCGGAATGGCGGGTATGCCAGGGATGGCAGGCGGGGCGTCGGGGGCGCTGCCGACCCTGCCCGCGCCGACGTTGGCGTTCGTCCTCGCGCTGCTGCTGATCGCGTTCACGGTCCGCGACCTGGACCAGCGCCCCGGGCGGCGGGTGGCGCTCAGCGTCGCCATGGCGTTCCTGCTGATCATCATGATCTGACCGGAGTAGCGAGTGAGTCGGCCTGTAGGCCGGGTTCTGTGCACCCGCTCGCGCGGGCCGACGGCCATCCATCTGGGACTGCCGTTGCCGGCAGCCTCGTGCGGCCTACCCGCGAGCATCGGGCGGGCCGCCCTCGAACGCTCGCGCAGGAAGCGTCTCTCGGATGCTTCCCTTTTGGCCTTGCTCCGGGTGGGGTTTACCGAGCCGCCCAAGTCACCTTGGGCGCTGGTGGTCTCTTACACCACCGTTTCACCCTTACCGCCCCGGCCAGGCCGGGGTGGCGGTTTGTTTTCTGTGGCACTGTCCCGCGGGTCACCCCGGGTCGGCGTTACCGACCACCCTGCCCTGTGGAGCCCGGACCTTCCTCGCCACACGCTGTCGCGGAGACAACCTGCAGCGCGGCCGCCCGGCCGACTCACTCGCCGCCCCAAGCATATTCCTGCCCGCTCCATTCCCAGGCCCGAACAGCGCCGACGCTCTCGCTGGAGCGCCTGCAGGGATAATCCCTGCAACTGCTCCAGTGAAGCCGGGCTCGGGACTCCTGGGGGTGGTTGTTGCCGCGCGAGGTAACTCGCCTCAGGGCTCAGGAGGCTGGTGTGACGTGCGGAGTCGGCACGCTCACCGGCGCCCCAGCCGTTAGGGTTTTGGTGGAGCGTTTCCGGCGATAGTCACCGGAAACGCTCCAGTGAGACGGGGCTCGTGGCACGAGGGGCTGATGAGGCACGCGGGACGCTTGTGACGAGTGGGCGCTCAGCAGCTTGGGCTTCGCACGGGCGCGGGAGCCCGGGACGTCAGGCGAGCCAAGGAGCCGGGAGCCCGTGACGTCAGCGGGCCTAGGAGGTGGTGACCTCGGTGCGGCCGGGGACGTCGGCGGCGGCGCCCTCCGGGGACGGGTCCGCCTCGGGACCCCCGCGGGACGTCGGCGACGAGAACGCCAGGCCCGCGGCCAGGCAGGCGAACGGCACGACCGGGAGCAGGTAGCGGTAGTCGAAGTCGGACACCATGATCGGGAACAGCAACAGCGCGACCGCGCAGACGAACGGCATCATCGAGACGCTGTCCCGCCAGCGGCCTATGCGCAGATGGCCGTCGCGGCGGTAGACGCGGACCAGCGAGCCCAGGCCGAGGAACAAGATGATGCCGAACAGCGGGCCGTACAGGTAGATGATCCGCGAGTAACCCGACATCAGCTGATCGAACGGCTTGACCGTACGGCCGATGCCCTGGTGGCCGTAGGCGCGAATGTCCTCGGTGGCGGTGCCGCCCTTGATCCAGGTGTGGTCCGGCGGCACCCGGATCGGCTTGGTGTGGAAGTAGTACTCATAGACCGTGCCGTAGCTCGGGTAGTCGTAGCGCTTCCAGTCGACCGACAGCACCAAGCCCTTGACGATCGCGTGCGCGTAGCTGAGCGGCTGACCCTCGATGGCCGCCAGCGCGAACTCGCGCAGGTCCTTGTCGCCCTGGACGCTGACCGGGCCGCCCGGCACCTCATGCACCTGCTTCAGGTGCCAGACCAGGGCGCCAGGCGGGGTGCGCTTGTCCAGCGGGATGGGGACGCACAGGTAGCTGAGGCCCTGGGGCGGGGTGAACTTGCTGCAGTCGGAGAACGAGGTCGTCCGGGCGTACAGGTAGAAGCCCTCGGAGTTCGTCATCGCGAAGTTGCCCTGCACCGAGCCGAACCAGCTCGCGTAGGCGACCAGCGGGATCGCGCAGCCGGCCACGATCGCGGCCAGCGGACGCCAGCCCATCCGCCGCCAGAGCACGAACAGGACGAAGATCACCGGCAGCAGCAGCCCGCCGCTCCAGATCGTGCAGGCGTAGCCGGTGATCAGCCCGGCGATGAGCACGTTGCGCCAGGACGGCTTGCGGTTCCACAACAGCAGGGTGGCCGCCGCCAGCGCGCAGAACTCGAACAGCAGGTCGGCCATGATCATGTGCTCGAGCTGGATCTCGAACGCGTTGAACAGGATCGGGGCGGTGGCCAGGGCGGCGATCCAGCGCCGGACGCGGGCCCGGCGCAGCAGCGCGTACAGCATCACCGCCATGGCCAGGCCCATCAGGTGCTGGGTGATGGTGACCAGGGTGAAGCTGTGGAACGGCTCCAGCGCCTTCAGGTACAGCGAGTAGCCGGTCGTCTTGCTCAGGTTGGGCTGCAGCCGCAGGGCAGCGCCGATGTAGACGTAGGTGTCGCCCTGGAACCAGAGCGCGCCCGGGTAGCCGAGCACCACGATCAGCCGGATGACCGCCCCGGCGGCCAGGAAGATCGAGAACAGCCAGTTGACCCGGATCAGGCCACGCAGCCGGGCCAGCCGCGGCGCCCGCGCGGGCGCCGCGGCAGAGGCTTCAGGCACCTCGTTCTGCACAGGCGTGATCCTATCGGTCGTCCGCGGCGGAAACTGGCGAAGAGACGGGGGCAGGCGTGGCCGACGGCGGCGCCTGCCCATCAGGCAACGAGCTCGCCCCCGCCCAGCGTTCCAGCTGGGCCACGAACGCGCGGGCGTCGTCGGGCCAGCGCAGGAACTGGGCGGCGTCGGCGTGACCGCGCTCCCCCATCGCGTCCCGCAGCGCCCGGTCCGAGCGCAGCGTCAGCACGGCCTCGGACGCCGCCGTGGCGTCGCTGAACGGCACGATGAACCCGCACTGGCTGCGCTCGACCAGCCCCGCCGCCAGCGGCAGCGGGGTGGTGATGACCGGGACCCCGCGCGCCATGTACTCGGCCACCTTGGTCGGCATCGAGTGCCGCAGGTTCGGGTCGTCCTGCAGCAGCGACAGCCCGGCCAGGGCGCCGTCGGTGATCAGCATGGCCTCGTCGTTGGGGGTGTACCCGTGCCAGCGGAGGATGCCGCGATCGCGGGCGGGCTCGATCAGCGCCCGGGCCTGGTCGTCGGCCGAGCCGACGAGCTCGAGGGTGATCCCCTGCGGGTGCACCAGCTCGGCCAGCGCCACCATCTCGGCCGCACCCCGGTCGGGTGAGATGTGGCCGACGTAGACCACCCGGGCCCGGCCGTCGTAGGGGGCGGCCTGGTCGGGCACGTAGGTGGTGTTGGGCACGACCGGGTGGACCTGCGCGAACCGCTCGTTGTAGCTGGTCTCGGCGACCAGCAGGTGCAGGTGGCGCTCGGCCAGGCCCTCGGCCCGCAGCACCCCGGACGCCGCGAACCGCCGCAGCGCGGGCGGCAGCCAGGCCTTGGTGTCGAGGGCGGCGGCGGTGTCCTCGTGCACGTCCCAGACGGTCGGCGGCAGGTGCGGGATCGTCGGCAGCACCAGCAGCAGCTCGGGGTCGTGCACCAGCAGCAGGTCGGCCGCGGGCGCGTACCGGGCCAGCTGGTGGCGGGCCGCGCGTAGCGCCGCCAGCCGCCGGCGTCCGACCGCCCGCGGCACGTCGACCCCTCTGACCTCGGGCCACGGGGTGACGTCGCAGGCGCGGAACGGCGCGATGTACAGCACATCGTGCCCGGCGTCGAGCAGCGCCCGGATCTCCCGGTGCAGGATCCGGGCGTCGGCCGGATGGTGCACCACCGTGCAGACGACGACCCGCATCGGCGCTACAGGGTCTCGGTGTTCGGGCCGGTGGCCCCGAGCGCGTCCAGCTTGCCCCGGGTGTCCAGGAACAGCTTGGCCGAGGCGGCCAGCGCCGGCAGGTCGTACTCGCTGTGGTCCTGGAGCAGGATCACCACGTCGGCGGTGACGATGTCGGTGTCCAGGTCGGTGACCCGGCGGACCGGCCGGTCGTCGATGGCCCAGTCCGGCACGTACGGGTCGTGGTAGGACAGCACCGCGCCGCGGGCCAGCAGCCGCCGGGCGATCGGCCGGGCGGGCGACTCGCGCTGGTCGGCGATATCGTGCTTGTAGGTGACGCCCAGCAGCAGCACGTTGGCCCCGTTGAGCGGCTTGGCGTGCCGGTTCAGCAGCTCGGCGGTGCGGTCGACCACGTAGCCGGGCATCCGGCTGTTGATCTCCTGGGCCAGCTCCACGAACCGGAACGGGTAGCCGAGCGTGCGGACCTTGTAGGACAGGTAGTTCGGGTCGATCGGGATGCAGTGCCCGCCGACGCCGGGACCCGGGTAGAACGGCTGGAACCCGAACGGCTTGGTCGAGGCGCACCGGATCGCGTCCCACAGGTCCACGCCGAGCTCGTGGCAGAACACCGCCATCTCGTTGACCAGCGCGATATTGACGTGCCGGTAGGTGTTCTCCAGCAGCTTGGCCATCTCCGCCTCGCGCGGCCCGCGGGCCTCGACCACCTGGTCGCAGACCTTGCCGTAGAACCGGGCGGCGGCCGCGGTGGCGTCGGGGGTGAGCCCGCCGACCACCTTGGGCGTGTTGCGCAGCCCGTAGACCGGGTTGCCGGGGTCGATCCGCTCGGGCGAGAAGGCCAGATGGAAGTCGACCTCGGCGTTCAGCCCGGACGCCTTCTCCAGGATCGGCCGGACCAGCTCGTCGGTGGTGCCCGGGTAGGTGGTGGACTCCAGCACCACCAGCATGCCCGGGCGCAGCAGCCGCCCGGCGCTCTCGGACGCGGCCCGGACCGCGGTCAGGTCGGGGCCGTCGGCCTCCGACAGCGGGGTCGGCACGCAGATCACGATGGTGTCCGGCTCGCCGATCTCGGCCTCGGAGGTGGTGGCCCGGAAACCGGCCGCCACCATCCGCTGCACGTCGGCGTCGGAGATGTCGTCAACGTGCGAGTGGCCGCTGTTCAAGAGGTCGACGACGCCCTGGCCGATGTCGTACCCGACCACGCTCAGACCGACGTTCGTCGCCTCTCGCACCAGCGGCAGGCCTACGTAGCCAAGCCCGATAACCAGCAGATCGACCTGCATTGATGGCGTCCCTTCGCCAGAAAATATGATCCGTGCGACCTTTATTGAGCGGCGCCGAGACGCTGGTAGGCCGCCCGGTAGATCGCCGCGTTGTAAGCCCAGGTCCGATCCCGGGCCACCCATTCACGCGCGTTCGCCCCGAGTTTGCGCCGAATGTCCGAACTATAGAGCAGGGGCTCCATGATATCGGCAAAGGAGCCGGGATCCCCGGAAGTCGCCAGAGCGCCCGTGACCTCGGGCCGGATGATCTCTCGGAGCGCCCCGACGTCGCTCGCGACCACGGTCAGCCCGCTGGCCATCGCCTCGATCGGCTTGAGCGGGGTGACCAGCTGGCAGACCCGGTCGTTGGTGCGCGGGATCACGAACAGGTCGAGCAGCGCGTGGTACTTGCGCACGTCGGCCATCGGCACCCGGCCGGTGAAGATCGCGGTCCCGGTCAGCCCCAGCTGCCCGGCCTGCCGCTCCAGGGCGGCCCGCTCGGGGCCGTCGCCGACGATCAGCGGCCGGACCGCCAGACCGCGGCTGCGCAGCTCGGCGATGGCGGCCAGCAGGGTGTCGATGCCCTCGTAACCGACCAGGTTGGAGACCACCCCGGCGACCTGCTCGCCCGGCCGCAGGCCGAGTTCGGTGCGCAGCCGGGACGCATCCGGCAGCGGCTGCAGGAACTCCTCCGACACCGCGTTCGGCACCACCAGCACCTTGTCGGGGGCGACGCCACGGGCCACGATCTCCGCCCGCATCACCTCGCCGAGCGTCACCACCAGGTCCGCTTCCTTCATGCAGCGGGTCTCGGCTTCCCGGCTGAGCAGGTAGAAGTCGCTGCGGGCGAGGTCGGGCCCGGGCAACGGCAGCGGCACCACCCCGTCGCGCGCGGCTTCGGTGGCCAGGCCGGTGACCGCCGTACCCGCGCTACCGGCCGCATCCCCGGAACCCTTTTCAGAATTTTTAAAGGGGACGGACCGGGCGGGGCTCCCGGCGTACTGCCCGGCCGGATCGCCGGGATCGCCGCCGTGCCGCGACAGCCAGGTCTCTTCCCAGAAGCCGCGGGCCTCATAGATCACCGGCAGCCCGAACTCCTCCCGCAACGCCAGCGCGAGCTGGCCGTTCAGGTGGTTGCTGGCCGCGTGCAGGACGGCCGGGCGCAGCCGCCCGACCAGCCGCACGGCCAGGTCGTAGCCGAGGCTGGCGGCGGCGTCGGGCCGCGGCGGCAGCCGGTAGGGCAGCAACCGGTGGTAGGGCAGGCCGTCGACCACCGCCACCCGGCGGCCGTCCAGGTGGCCCTGGGCGACCGGGAACCCGGCCTTGGTCACCACGTGCGGGTCCAGCCCGGCCTGGCGCTGGGCCACCCCGATCTGCTGGGTGCGGACCGTGTAGCCGGCGTTGGTGGTGGGCAGCGCGTCGGTGACCAGGTGCAGCACCCGGCCCGGCTCGGGCTGGTAGGACCCGCGCCGCCGGGGCAGCCGGTCCGGCCGCGGTATGCCCTGTTCCAGCACGTACAGCTCGCCGCCGAGGGTGCCGCGGACCTTGGCCTGCTTGCGCCCGGGGACGCCGTCGAGAGCAGCCACCGCGGCCCGCAGCCGGCCTTCGCGGCCGGCCAGCCGGGCCAGCAGCAGCGCCCGGGCCGGGTCGTTGGCCGGCATCCGGTCCAGCGCCGCCCGGGCGGTCTCGGGCCGGTCGACCGCCAGCGCGAACGCGGCCAGGCGGCGCGGCTCGGTGTCCAGCACCGCGAGCGCTTCCTTGCGGCGGCCGGAGCCCCAGGCCACCGTGGCCGGCCCGTAGGGGCCCGCCCACCGCAGCCACGGGCGTACCCTGCCTGGTAGCACGCGCCAGCCGAGCAGCAGCGCGCGGACCGGGTCTTCGGTCACGTGCCGCCACATGACCGACAGCGCCAGGGTCAGGACGCGTGGCGACACGCGGAGCGCAGATGCGCGACCGGCCGGCTGGGCGCGGTGAGAGGATCGCGACGTCACGACGGCAAACAATACTTGCCCGAACCAGGTAGAGGACGGAACACCAGGCGATGCTGGCACCCATCACTCATGTTCTCGGAGCACGGCCGAACTTCGTCAAGGCCGCCCCGGTGATCCGGGCGCTGGCGGCGCTGGGGAACCGGCAGCGGGTCGTCCACACCGGCCAGCACTACGACGAGCGGCTGTCGGACGTGTTCTTCGTCCAGCTCGGCCTGCCCGAGCCGGACGTCAACCTGGGGGTCGGCTCGGGTAGCCACGCCCAGCAGACGGCGGCCGCCATGACCGGTCTCGAGCAGGACTTCACCGAGCACCCGCCCGGCCTGGTGGTGGTGTACGGGGACGTGAACTCGACGGTGGCGGCCGGCCTGGTGGCGGCCAAGCTGCACATCCCGATGGCGCACGTCGAGGCCGGCCTGCGCAGCTTCGACGAGACGATGCCGGAGGAGATCAACCGGCGGGTCACCGACCAGCTGTCGGCCCTGATGTTCGCGACCTCGCCGGAGGCGATCGGCTACCTGGCCAAGGAGGGCCGGCCGGTGGACGGCATCCACCTGGTCGGCAACCCGATGATCGACACGCTGATGGCCAACCTGGACCGGTTCGACACCGCGGCGGTGCGGGCCGAGCTGGGCCTGCCCGAGCGCTACGTGGTCGCCACCTTGCACCGGCCCGCCAACGTGGACGACCCGGAGATCGCGTCCGGGCTGGTCCAGGCGCTGCACGAGATCGCCGCGGTGATCGACGTGGTCATCCCGGTGCACCCGCGGGGCCGGGCGGTGCTGGAGGCGGCCGGGCTGTCGGCCCACAAAGGCATCCACGCGGTCCCGCCGCTCGGCTACCTGGAGTTCATGGGCCTGGTGCGCGGGGCGGCGGCGGTCGCCACCGACTCCGGCGGGGTGCAGGAAGAGACCACCCTGCTGCGGGTACCGTGCCTGACCGTGCGCCCGAATACCGAACGGCCCATCACGATCACCCACGGCAGCAATAGGCTCATCACGTCCGCCGAACTGGCTTCGGCCGTGCTGAAGGCGTGTGACGACGGGCCCTACACCGGCGAGCTGCCGCCCCTGTGGGATGGCCAGGCCGGACCGCGCATCGGGCGGATCATCACCGACTGGCTGGCCCGCGACGGCTGAGGAGACCTTCCCCAACCATGACCGAGAACGACAAGGCCGATCTGGCCCTGACCGTGTACGCCCCCGATCCGGAGGAGCCAGCAGAGGACGGCGAGGCCGGCCCGGCCAGCACGGCGGCCGATCCGGCCAGCACCGCGAGCGCGATCGCGCTGGCGGCCGAGCGGGACCGGCTGGCCCGGGCGCTGCGCGACACCCACCGGCAGCTGGCCACCACCGAGCAGCAGCTGAACGCGATGAAGCGGTCCTCCACCCTGCAGCTGGGCCAGATCATCGTCGCGACGGCCAAGCGGCCGTGGATCGCCGCCCCGCGGCTGCCCCGGCACCTGTACCGGA